>JAFUWV010000012.1 GCA_017477325.1 Paludibacteraceae bacterium | reverse complement strand
CATACTCAGTCCTCCAATTTTGAAAAGTCAAACACTCTAATATCATCTTCCACTCAAATAAGGATTAAGACTCATACTCAGTCCTCCAATTTTGAAAAGTCAAACACTCTAATATCATCTTCCACTCAAATAAGGATTAAGTTACTCACTATATCTTGAAAATAGGTGCATGGATTCGTGGACCAATATACAGAAGAATATATATAAATCAGTGAAAATCTGTCATCAGTGGGAGAATAAGAAGACAACCATTCTGCCTTAAATGATTTGAATGATGTACTCTGCACACATCTTTTCGAAAGAAAGAATGTGTGCTTTTTTTTTGTGCAAAAAAATTGCACACTAACTATATACCTTTGCAGCGTGAAAAATAAAAACTATCACGAAAGATTACCTTTGCAATAAAGCTGCATTATTAGTAGAAGTTTAACCTCATATTTCAAAATAAACATGAAACAGGAAATCGCACTTTTTCGTAACTTTGGTCTCGCAACGCCTAGTTCTGTTACTTATTCGCCGGAACTCAATGCTTTCATTACTGCTGCATTTCAAACTATGAGTGGTAATTGCTACTTTTCTGCAATGCGATTAAGTGAAGGTATTCTAATTAAAGAGGATATTGGGCAAGGGGGTATCTATAATCGCACTTTCCTCAATGGTGTGCATATATATGATCTGAAAACTAAAACTCTTCTCTGTGAATATATCTATCCAATGTATGAAGGTGCAATCTATAGTAGAAGTGTTGTGGCAACCGTGGCTCGTAGAATATTAAAAGAGCTTGTAGAAAAAACTGCACAAAGAGAAAATTTTTATATTGAGGCTTCCCATGTTGACAGAGTAATCTACCAAATCGTGAATAATGCTGTTTATGCAGACCAAACACAAGAACTCAATCGACAAATCAAATCTCTAAACTATTAATAACAATGAATGATATGGAAACAACACTTTCTCTCTACAATCAAACACCAATCGCAGTATCATCATCTACAGGAACACCCATATTTCAGGCTTTTCAAGCAAAATCTGGTTGGATTTATCAACTCGGTATGCGGCAAATGGAAGGACTGATGATTATTGAGGAAATCGTGGAAGGATGTGGATGCACTTTACTCTCAGGTATCAAAGTCGTGAATAAAGAAACAAATGAGTTGCTACTTGACATTCCTATCCCTCGTAATACTAAATATAGCCGTAGTTATGTAGTAAGTCTTTTGAAAACAAATCTGTTGAAACTTATGGAAGATGCCGCTCTACAAACTGGATATGAATTTGATATGTCGTATGCTGAAAACATGGTTAATAAGATGCTAAGAAACTGTTATTATTCTAAAAGCATGGATGCCACTCTTAATTGGATGAAAACTATAGGAATAATATAATTTTTGTAATCGAATGAAGAAAACTACGACATACGAACTGTTTGACAAACTTGGTTTTGGTAAGTATAAGCACCTTACACTCAAGCAAGTGCTTGATTCACACTCAGGATATATTGAGTGGTGCCTTTGTAATATACCTGGTTTTACTCTGTCTGATGAGGCGTGGAACTATGCGGTTCTGATTTCACAGCGATTTGTTGCCATTCGGCCTAAACCTTCTCCGCTGTATGCGCCTTATTCAGATGGGGTAGAGCAACTGCTCTTCTATCCTTGGAAGAAACAATATCTGCAATATATGCGTACTTGCGCTGAAGACGTTGAATGGACTTCGTTTGAAGTGTCGGAAATCTCTCAGCCCAAGCCATGTGTTCCGCATCCCGGATTGTGATAACTGTCGATGAACGATATCGTAATGGTGTAAAACTGTTATATATCAATCAATATAAACTACCGAAGAATATCACCAACTTATATATACTTCATCTTGCCTATCTCAGATTTTGCTTATGGTATATTAAGTATCGGCAGGTTGCAGCAGGAATCTGTTTTAATTGCTAAAAATAGTTATTCATGCAATAAGTTTCTATACAATGATTTATTCCGCTATTCTCATTCGTGTAATGTATCAAAGTTAAAAAATAATTCAAAAAAATGTTAATATCTATTGCGTACTCAAAAACTTTGTCATACCTTTGTAGTCGAAATCGGTGCACTCTTGCATCAACAATCATTAAACATTTAAAACCTTGACTATCATGTTTCTTCAATTTCATTACATACTTCTACTAATTTAGTAATGTTGCATTCGTCGGCTGACGGGATGCGTTCATTCGGTTGCAGAGCACTATAGGTGATTGCAGCAAATTTTGTTGTACGAAATCTGACTTCGTTCTTGTTTTCGTACACCCGACCCGAAACTTCGTACATCTGTATTGTCTATTCTAAAACAACCTCATATCTTTGTGGAAAAATTATGACATCCGGTTACTTTTATATCCTGTTAGAACATATACCTACAAACTTATAAACTTACCAACTTACAAACAAAATCATTATTATGAAACGTATAGTTTTACTGCTTCTGGTAGCACTTTCATTCTATCAAGCGGGCTTCTCTAAGGAGCCCAAACGCCCCGAGTCCTATAACTATCAGAGAGGTACAGAACTGATAGAGGACGATCAATTGGACGAGGGTATTAAGTTCCTTAAAAAAGAAATCAGTCAGAACCCTAAGAATGGCTACGCCTACGCATGGATGGCTTCTGCTTATAAGCAGAAACACGAAAAGGGTAGTGCACTCCATCTCGCTGAAAAGGCACTCAAGAACCTTCCTAAATCTGACAAGTATTATATTGCGTGGACGCACGGGCTGAAAGGTAGTGTCTATCTTGAAATGGCCGACACTGCGCAGGCTCTTGCGTGCTTCACGCAGGCAATCAAAACAGAGCCTGACAATGAGGATTGGTATGAGCATCGTGGTATGCTCTATCGTGAACTCAAACAGTGGGATAAGTCAGATGCAGACTTCCGTCAATATATCAAACTTACTCCCGGACTTATTCGTGGCAACTTCTTTCTTGGTAGAAATCTTTTCCTTCAGGAAAAATACGAAGAGGCGCTCAGTCAATATCAATATGCTCACAAACTTGCGGAACGTTCCTTTACTTATAGCGCGATGGCAGAAGTTGAAGCAAAACTCGGCAAGTATGAGGATGCTGCCAATCATGTAATCGAAGCTCTTAAACTTGAGTCCGGTGAAGAGACGGCATTGGATTTATTTCTTACTTGTAAGGATGATGAATTCCGTAGTCTGGTCATGACACAGATAAAGGTCCAACTCTTGAAGAACCCGAATAGCATTGACTGGCACCTCTATCAAGTCATACTCTATCATGTGCAGAAACAGTATGAGCAAGCTATCGCTGCTTGCATGAAGATTCGAACTATAGAATCCAATCCATACTTTGATCACTATCTCTCTAAGTTGTACTTGGATTATGGTGATTTCCGGCATGCACTCCAATATATCAATGCCGCTATCGATGCTGATTCTGCTCAAACTGACTATTATGAGCTGCGGGCTGACATCTATGTTGAGTTGGATAGCCTCGACAAGGCTCTCGCTGATATTAATTATCTTATCCAACAGAATCCTGATGAGGCAGCGTACTATTTCACTCGTGCTGATCATTATTATTTTTATATGTCTGATTTTGAAAAAGCAATCGAAGACTATACCATCGGACTCGCTCTTGATAATGAGACTCAACAGTGCCGATACAAACGTGGACGCATTTATGAAGCTATCGGTGAGAAAGATAAGGCTCTTAAAGATTATCAGCGGGTAGAAGAAAATGCTAAAAACAAGCAGATTCTCATGTTCGTCAAGGCCTCGCTTGGTAAAACCGATGAAGCCATCCATATAGCTGATAGTCTGCTGAGTGCTGATACCATCGACTACGAACATCGATATAATGTGGCTTGTGTGTATGCGCTTTCCGGTAACGCTGAGCGTGCAATGACCCTGCTTGAAGATGAACTCAAAGACGGATGGATTCGTTTTATGCATCTCCGTCATGACCCTGACCTGGTCTCTCTTCATGGAGACGAATTCGAGGCTATGATTCTTAAGTATGAAAACCAAGTGAAAGAAAAAATCCTGAAAGCAAATCCTGACCAAGCAACTGCCTCTGCCGAGCAGCGCATCGTCGAAGTGCCTTTCTCTGCTGCCAATGGGGTTACTAAGGTGGACTGCACTATCAATAATCTGCCTCTCAACTTCGTATTCGATACAGGCGCTTCCGATGTCACTATCTCACAAGTCGAGGCGAACTTCATGTTCAAGAACGGATATCTGACTGACAAAGATATAATTGGGAAACAAAGTTATCGGACTGCTGATGGCAATATCTCCGTCGGAACTACTATCAATCTCAGGCAAATCAACTTTGGCGGACTCGAGTTGCAGAATGTCCGCGCCTCTGTCGTCAAGAGCCAGAATGCTCCTCTCCTCCTTGGGCAGTCTGTACTCCAGCGTCTCGGTAAAATAGAAATCGACAACGAACAACGTGTCCTCAAAATAACCACTAAATAAACATCTTAAACTTTACTATTATGATACCTGCAAATGCAAAACTACTCATCTGTCCTTTCTGTAAGGGAGAAAAACCTATTATTCAATTAGTGTCTGGCAATACGTGTGGTGCTACACAACGAAGTGACCTTAAGGTTGATTACCCCATGCTTCCACGACCTTCCTATGTACAACGGTGTCCTCACTGTGGAAAATATTATTTTATAACTGCAGTAGAGACTAAAGAGGCCTCATTCAGATCAGGTGATAAGGGAGAACTTTCATACAGGGAAGCCGCCGAAGCCTTGCAACAACTCACATCGCAGCCCATTGACCAAAAGGACGAGATCAATCTACTCTTGTTATATATTCAAGCATACAACACTACTTATCAGTTGATGGGCAAGGACAATCAGCCGATGCCTACAGAGGAAGAACACTCGTTATTCTGTGAGCAAGTGGAACGATTATTAGCAATATGGGAGGTAGAGCCTCTTGTAAAAGCCGAATTCCTGCGCGAGATAGGGCAGTTTGATGATTGTATCAAGATCTTGGATACACAGCATCCTAAAGACTTCTTCAAGTATGAGATTGCTACTCGAATCCGTTCTGCTGCGCAAGATAAATCTACAAAGGTCTTTATTATTACACAACGGTAACCCATCATGAGTAACAAAAACAAACATAGATTCCATAAAAGAGAGTATTTGCGAATACTCCGTTCGAAGAAGACTGAAGACAGACTCATTGCGCTCACTGGGTCTCGTTCTGAATCTCCTGCACTCAAAGAGGTTATTGTCTATCAGAGCGAACTCGACTATCTCTCTCGTTGTATTCTTGACTATCCCAATATTGAGACCGGCGGACAACTATTTGGCTTCTATACATCCAAGGGTACTCCTGTCGTGTGCTATACTATTGGACCAGGTAAGCATGCCAATCATCAGACCACTTTCTTCAATCAGGACCTCGACTATCTGCAAACTGTTGGTGATGTCCTGACGCGCGAATATGGATTGCAGCATATCGGAGAGTGGCATTCTCACCATCGGCTCGGACTTGACCACCCAAGTGGACACGATGCACGAACTATGCACCATTCACTCGATTCTCTCTGCCTGAATCAGTTCCTCCTCTGTATCGCTACTACCAATGGGATCTCTGCATGCGTCAATGCGTACTCTTTTCTGCAAAACGACCCTGCATACTATCCGCTCAGGTGGAATATAAAGGCTGAGCCGAGTCCGTACAGAGATGTTGTTAACATTCGCTTGAGGGACCTTTTGTTGCATCCTGCCACTTCTGAGCCTCGGCTGAAAGGTATGCATATAAGCAAGATAACTCTTCCTCAAGATGCTGATGCACAATATCTTCTCAGGGCATATAATTCTAACTTATAACACTCTCACCCCATGATGTCTCCGTTAAGATTGAAAAAAGAGCAGGAAGTACTTGCAGAGCGAGTGCCGCCTAATATGTATCGGTTTGAAGGCTTAAATTCTTTCTCTCCATACTTGCTCATTGCCGCTATGACCAACTCTGGAAAAGTATATACTCTTAAGATTCATCTTGAAACTTTTCCGGAGAATGTTCCACAAGTGGAGGTTCTAAATCCTATAAGGGATAAAAAAGGCAAAAAACTAAACGAGGTAAGTGGTCAGATGCATGTACTTGGCTCGCTCCATGGTCATACACTCATTTGCCACTATAGTGCTGCGTCCTGGACTCCGCAGGTCTCACTCTATAAGATATTCATCAAGTGCCGACTCTGGTTTGAGATGTATGAAGAGCATCTGAAAACAGGCTATAACATCGACACTTTCCTGAAACATCAATCATAATACTTACTCTTCAAACTCTACAAACTTGACAAACTTGTCAAACTCAATAAACTTAAAATAACACAATTATGACAAACAATCAAAAACTTTCAGATCTGGCACATGCCGTGCAGAGCTCGCAAGAACGTAACTCTGTAGTAGAACTCGTTTACAACGAAACAACAGGGCAATTCGAGCCCTCAGTAAAAGGTGCACCCGTCGAAGGAACCATTGTTACACAAATGACTAAAGAAGGATTCGCATGAAACGTCCTCAGATTCCGTCTCGTGAAGATTTGTACTCTCGCAGTAAGGGTATCCTTGAAGTCGATATCCTTAAGGACAAGAGTGTGGCTGTCGTTGGCTTGGGCAGCTTCGGCTCTACCATCTCTGTCGAGTTGGCTAAGGCTGGGGTGGGGGTGTTCCATCTCTACGATTTCGATACCGTAGAACTGCATAATATCGCACGCCACACTGCTACTGTCCACGACCTCGGACGACTGAAGACTGATGTCATGGAAGAAGCAATATTGGGGAAAAATCCCTATGCTGAAGTGCATAAGTATGAGGTCAATATTAGTACGCACCCTGAAGCTTTGACTGATATCATACAGGCCATTGACCTCATCATTTGCGCCACTGATAACAATCGTAGTCGCTTTGTCCTCTCTGAACTCGCTTGCCAATATGGCAAGACTTGCATCTATGGTCGGGCTTTTACTCGTGCTGAGGGAGGCGATGTGTTTATCCAGCGTCCTGCTCAGGCATGCTATTGCTGTCTTGTTGGCAATCAGTGGTTTGACCCTGCTGATGAAGAGATAACCGATGAGGCGTCCGCACGGCGTGATGGAACTATTCCTGCTTATACCTCACCCGAAGATGCGGATGCTATGGTACAAGTCGGACTCTCGTCTGACATACTGCCGGTCTGCAACATGATGGTTAAACTCGCTCTGCTCTCCCTCTCAAGAGGCAGAGAGTCGGGTATCGCTGCTCTCGATGAGGAACTCGTATATAACTACTATATGTGGGCTAATCGCAGAGAGCGCAGATTCTCTAATTGGAGACCTTTCAACAATGCAGGACACCTGCCTACTATCCTGCGCTGGTATGGAGCACATATTCCGGCTGCTCCCGACTGCGCTGTTTGTTCCGAAACATCACAACTGATTACTGATTAGACTATGGGAGAACTCAAAAATATTGTATTCAATCCGACTACAGGATTATTCGAGGATTCCACCAATCCTAATGCCCATCTTATGCAGCATGAGGTGCACAAAGAGAGAAATCAACGTCCGAAAGATCCTATGGCAGCACAATTTAAACCTGTAATCAGGTCTCTCTATTACTTGGGAAACCTGCATCCTATGGAAGGAACAACTTTCAGCCTTTCATGGGAGGTAGAGAAAGCTCAACGTGTGGTAGTCACCTTCCCTTCTGGCAATACTGTTGAGTTCCCGCCGGTTTGCAATTGTCAGTTCGTGGTGCCAAGCCATGACTTTCGTGTACGTCTTGTGGCGTATAATGGCAAGTACTCCACGCAACGCACTCTCTCTGTCTCACCCAGGCGGCACTCTATAATTCACCGCTTCCTGAAACTGTTCGACTAAAACCACTTATCAACCTACCAACCTATCAACCCACAAATTCACCCAAATGCATAAATATACAATAATCTTAAAAAAACGCACTTTTCCCTATGCTCTCGTCAAGCATACTCCAAGCAAAGTGTAAGCAATCTCCTCCATTATGCATAAAAATGCATAAACTTAAAATTTGACACTTTTCTGAACACTGGTTTTTAACTCCTAAACAACACCAATTATTATGTCCGTAATATCTGTCATCATCATTCTTATCGGGGTACTATTCATTATTGTGCCGGTCAGCATCTCAATAAAAGAAGCCATTGATAGTGCTCGCAAGCCTCAAACTATTTCGGATAACCCCGATGTTATGGACCTGCGTCAGCGTTTGGATGCGGAGGTATTGGATAATTGTGAGCCTGAGCAAGAACCGGCTCAACAGCCTGCTGCTGACTCTTGCCTACCTTCCGTGCCCTCAGCCTATGACTTGCTCATGGATTTCCTTCGTGATAATGCCTGCAGGCCGAAAGATATCATGTCTGACAATCCCGGGATGCATTTCCTTGAATTCAAGTTTCAAGGAGGAAACTACTGTGCAGACGTTTCTTCTGAAAACGGTTCCTTAAGGTTGTATTATAACTGCATCTATCGCACCTCAACCTCTAATGCTGACCAACTTCAGCGTATCGCTAACCATTTTACTGACAATCTTAATATGGTAAAGGTTATTAGCGTATTCAATGAAGATGTCGACTGGGTTCAACTAAATCTCCGGCTTGACACATTAAATGCCAAATCATCTGACATACATGATTTCGTCACTAATGCCCCTATATTATCACATGAGATTAGAGAGTATATTTTTAATGATAATAAGAAAGCGTCCGCAGAACAAACCTATGACTGGCATCGCGTGCGCTATATGTCTAATGAATTGGAACTTTTACATCAGGGAGAGAAAATCATTGCCAATCCTCAGAATCCGCTCACTGTGGGCACTATCCTCACAACACTCTTCGACTCTGATGACGCAATCTCTGTGTCCCGTCTCGACATCGTGTCCAGATCTAAAATGAAGGTTATTAAAGATGCACTGCAGATCTTCAATTTCAACATTATGTCGACTGTCTATGACTTTGAGTCTAAGAGGCCGCTCCGTTATACTTTCTTGCAAGTTGAAACCGACAACTTCTCTTATCTGCTTAAACCTGTGATTATTTCAGAATCAATGCAATGCCTGTATCTCACTCTGACTGTAGTGCAAACCCCGCATAATATGTCGATTGTTGATAACAAAACTTCCGCTCTCGCACCCAATACTGTCTCTGTAATGCTTGCATACGACTTCTCTACAGAGAAGAATCAGCATGACGAATTCAGGTATATTTGGCTTGACATGAAAGATAAAATCCGGAAAGGTCAGCAGTCAGAACTTACTCCCGAGCAGCAAATACTTTCGCATCTTGAGTACTCTCCTCTCTCCGAGACTGTTTACCGGGGATATAAGTATTTCCTCTGCAGACGCTACTATGATGCTCTCGTGACCCTCCTTCCTATATATGACCAACTCAAGCTAACTTACGATCAAGATGATGACAACTCTCTCTTCTACCGTGTCTGTTACTTAATCGGTTTCTGCTATTGCGAAATTCATCAGTACGACCGTGCTTATTTCTATCTTGAACTGGCGCATTATGCCAACCAATATGGTTATGCCCAAGAGTATATCAATGCTCTCGTCAATGCAGGCGACCTGCGTGCGTTTGCAGAAATTGACCGTATGATAGATATAGTAATTAAAGAGATCGAGAAAAACGAAGGCCATGTGCCAACCGATGTCCAGGGTGAATTCTATGAATTCCTCCTTCGCCGTCGTGGATATCTTTGCATTGAGTATCAATACCTTGATGAAGCGGAGCGTATATTCGTCATACTGCTTGACTATCCCGACTCCGAGAATTATGCACGTAACGAGCTCAAGCATATAAATAAACTTCGCAAATCAAACATAGCAAACTAATCAAATTGAACAAACTTTACAAACTATACAAACTTCTCAAACTTTACAAACCTATGAACACTACTATCATCTCTGGTAGGCGCATCTCGTCTGCTCGTATTTCCACTCTCAATCCCCGGGAAATATTTGTCTTCGGAAGTAATAAACAAGGACATCATGGTGGCGGAGCAGCCTTCATTGCACAAAAGTATTTTGGAGCAGTGTGGGGAAAAGGAGAAGGCCTCTATGGACAATCATATGGTATTCCTACAATGGAAGGAATAGACTCTTTTCATAAGGCTGTTGAGCGCTTCACTTCCTTTGCTGCCAAACATCCCGATCTCACCTTCCTCGTTACTGCCGTAGGCTGTGGAATAGCAAAATATACTCCTCAAATAGTAGCCCCGATGTTTCAAGAGGCATCATTATTGCCGAATGTTTTTCTCCCTGAGTCATTTTGGGACTATATCTCGCAGCCGGAGGAACAAACTCTTAACCCCTCTCCAACTACTGATTCAACATCTGATGACTCACCTGCAAATGACTCTCTGCATGTTTCTATGCTCCCTTGTCTCGGTGCGCTCATTGGTGATACTGTGGGCTCTGTCTATGAGTTTCATAATATCAAAACAACAGATTTCCCCTTATTCGATCCCATGGCACATCCTACTGACGATTCTGTTATGACAATGGCAGTTGCAGAATGGTGTCTCGCCGAAGAGCGCACTCCCGAGCAACTCGTCAATATCATGGTTGAGTGGGGGAATCATTATCCAAGCGCCGGATATGGTGGAGGGTTCTTTACTTGGTTATTTGAACCTGAACATCTGCGCTCTTACGATGGTATTCGTATTGGCAAACGTGCTCCATATCGCTCTTGGGGCAACGGCTCAGCAATGCGTGTCAGTGCTTGCGGATGGGTAGCAACCTCTCTTGATGAGGCTCTCGACCTTGCTAAACGTTCGGCAGAAGTAACTCACAATCACCCGGAGGGTATCCGAGGCGCACAAGCCACTGCTGCTGCTATCTTCCTTGCCAGACAAGGGAGAGATAAGGGGGAGATTCGTGATTTTATTGAGTCTCGATTCTATTATGACCTCCACCTCGATTGCGATGATATTCGCCCGCAATATCGTTTTGACGAGTCCTGCAAAGACACTGTGCCTCCTGCCATCGTCGCTTTCCTTGATAGTGTCGATTTCGAGTCTGCCATTCGTCTCGCGGTCTCACTCGGAGGTGATAGCGACACCCTTGCATGCATTACAGGCTCTATAGCACAAGCATACTACAAACATATTCCGGAAGATATCATCACACAAATGCGTTATCGACTCCCCGAAGACTTCTGGCAAGTGATGGAGAAACTGTCTGATACTATAAAAGACTTGCCTTTCTAATCCTGAAATATGCTGAATTTCTCATAAATCAAGTAGATAACTGTTTATAACCAATTTATATACAAATTATTAATAATAATATGAAGCAACCATTCTTTCTTACCTGTTTGCTACTACACTTTGCAGTTGTAATCGCCTTTTCGTCTTGTGATTCAAGCGAAAAGCAATCATTGCGTTCACGTCAGTATAGTTCACCTGATCGGACATACACATGTGACATATTGTGTGACTCAATTGATGTGCTACGTCTGTTTCCTCAACAATATTTTGCTTTTATTGACGATTCTCTTGTTAAGACTGAACCAATTATAGCAGAGATGCATGACTGCCTTATTCAACCTCAACTTTATGATAAGCATCTTGTGGAATTGATTGACTATTGCAATACTTTGTCGATAATCTATTCACTTGTATCTGACTATGAGACAATTGATCGCTTTGATGATGATATGGGTGATGAAGACCGTACTCATTATGCAGAAAAGATGTTATCAGTATTGTCTCAGACTCAAATTATCAGTTCCGATACTCTGCGTGAACAACTAAATGTAGCCTATAAGTTGATTGTAAAAGCCGTCAAGTCAGGTGATATGGCAGATAAGGCTACAGCCTTCGATTCTTTGGGTGAAGTGTTTTCAGTAGTTTCTTCTTCTACATCATATCTGTTCTCTGAAACTGAGTCGCTTTACCATACCATCATATTTCGTACCGACTATTTTTCTGAATGGGATTCAGTTTTGAATTGTAGAGGGAAATCAGACACAATATATCAGCAGCAACTTCTGCTTGATATGTATAAGGCTAAGGATGATATAGCCCGCAGTGTTTATGCCCTTGAGTTTGCTCATTCTGACAGCACCTGTTTCTCATTTTTGCAAGGTGCCGCCATACTTGACCGTGAGATGCGCTCAGGATACTACTCTCCTTACCTTGGCGAGATGTGGCTTACCTGGCGTGCCTCACTATCAACTATGTTTGGAATGTCGTCTTTCTCATATATTCCCAACACGCTTTACAATGAGATGCGGGTTCTGTGTCTTACATCTATTTTGCAGTATATCTCAGACAATCCGGATGATACGTTTGCAAAAGCCAACTTGGTTATGCTTGCAGCAGAGGAGAATATATCTCGATTTGGCAGCCCTGTGGGAAATAGTTCTATGATAGAACAAATGAAAATGTTTCCGGAATGGAGGGAAAGTTCAAATTAGAAATGCAAAATGAGTTTTCTTTACGTTCTTCTGGCAGATGTCAAACAATGGTGGGGTGTAGATGTGAAAACTGTTTAGTCTTGCTCTGTCAGCGTCAGCCTCAACGACAAGTGATTTTACAGAGTTCATCCTGTAGTAAACCAAGAAAAGCGTCTGAAGGCGCTTTTTCTTGCATTTAAGAAGTTCTGCATGTTATTTCGAGGGGTGGTCGGAAATAAGATGTAAATTAAAAATTTCGGAAATATTTGCGTATTTCGGGAATTTGTTGTAATTTTGTCTGCTGAAAAGTAGTGAAGTTAGAAAGGTTTAGAAAACTTAGAGGAAATGAAACTTCTCTAACATAACAAACATGACAAACTATTCAAACTAAAATAAACAATGATAGACAACGACAGAATTCTTAAGGTGAATATCGATGAGGAGATGCGAACCTCCTATATCGACTATTCTATGAGTGTGATTGTAAGCCGTGCACTCCCGGATGTGCGCGATGGCTTCAAACCTGTTCATCGCCGTGTTCTTTACGGTATGAATGAACTCGGCAATACAAGTGACAAACCGACAAAGAAATCCGCACGTATAGTCGGTGAGGTTATGGGTAAGTTTCACCCGCATGGTGACTCCAGTATCTATGGTACTCTTGTACGTATGGCTCAGCCTTGGGCGATGCGTTATCCTCTGGTAGATGGTCAAGGTAACTTTGGCTCGGTCGATGGCGATGGACCTGCTGCCATGCGTTATACTGAGGCCCGCCTTAGCAAAATGGCGGAAGAGATGCTTCGTGACATTGAGAAGGATACCGTTGATATGCAACTAAACTTCGACGATACCCTCCGCGAACCTACTGTCCTTCCGACACGTTTCCCCAACTTACTCGTCAATGGTGCAAGCGGTATCGCTGTCGGTATGGCAACCAATATGCCTACTCACAACCTCGGTGAGGTAATTGACGGTTGCAAGGCTTTCGTTGAGAACTGCAAAAAGCGTATCGATAACCCCGATACTCCGGAGATTACCGTTGAAGAACTTATGCACTACATCAAGGCGCCCGATTTCCCCACAGGCGGTACTATCTATGGTTATGCCGGTGTAAAAGAGGCATACGAGACAGGGCGGGGCAGAGTGGTCATCCGCTCAAAGGCTGATATCGAGACCGAAGAAAACGGTCGTGAGCAGATTATCATTGGTGAATTGCCTTATGGAGTTGTAAAGAGCGACTTGGTCAAGAATATTGCTGAACTTGTTAACGACAAAAAGATAGAAGGTATCAGCGGTATTGCCGACCACTCTAAGCGTGATGTGCGTATCGTTATTGAAATCAAGAAAGATGCTAATGCAAGCGTGGTGCTTAACAAACTATATAAGTTCACCGCTCTGCAGTCTTCTTTCTCTGTGAACAATATCGCTCTCGTCAAAGGTCGTCCGATGCTACTCAATCTGAAAGACCTTGTCGCCAACTTTATTGAGCACCGGATGGATGTTGTTACTCGCCGTACTCGCTTCGAGTTGAAGAAAGCGCAAGAACGTGCCCATATCTTGGAGGGCTTGATTATTGCTGTTGACAACATTGATGAGGTTGTTCGTCTTATTCGTGCCAGCCGTACTCCTGCTGATGCTCAGACAGCATTGGAGCAGCGCTTCAATCTTGACAATCTGCAGTCGAAAGCTATTGTTGATATGCGCCTCAGCCAACTCACAGGCTTGCGTATCGACGAGTTGAAGAAAGAGTATGAAGAGTTGGAAAAACTGATTGAGCATTTGAACGAGCTTCTTGTTAGCGAGGTGCTCCGTTATGACCTTATAGAAACCGAACTTCAGGAGATTAAGGATAAGTATGCTGACGAGCGCCGTACAAAGATTGTCTATGCAAGTGAGGAATTCAATCCTGAGGACTTCTATGCTGACGATGATATGGTTATCACCATCTCGCATCTCGGTTATATCAAGCGTACTCCGCTCAGCGAGTTCCGTCAGCAGGGTAGAGGAGGTATAGGGTCAAGAGCCGGTGCAAGCCGCGATGAGGATTTCATTGAGTATGTTCATACCGCCTCTATGCACTCCACTATGATGTTCTTCACCGAAAAAGGACAGGTTTATTGGATTAAGGTATATGACCTGCCCGAGGGCACAAAGACTTCTAAAGGGCGTGCCATTCAGAATATGATTAATATTGAGAGTGGCGACAAGGTTCGTGCATTCATCAATGTCAAGGGGCTGAATGACGAGGAGTTTGTTAACTCGCACTATCTTGTCTTTGTCACCAAAGAAGGCGTTATCAAGAAAACCAGTCTTGAGCAATATAGCCGTCCGCGTGCCAATGGTATACGCGCTATCAATATGCGTGAGGATGACCAGCTTATCCGCGTTGCTCTTACCAGTGGCAACTCGGAGATACTTGTTGCGAGTCGCAATGGTAAGGTGGTTCGCTTCAATGAAGACAAAGTTCGTCCTATGGGGCGTCCTGCTACCGGTGTTCGTGCCATCACTCTTGATGAAGACGGCGAAGACTGCGTTGTAGGTATGGTTTGCGTAGAGAAAGGCTCGCAAGAAACCGTCCTTGTTGTTTCCGAGCAAGGATATGGCAAGCGTACCGCTCTTGACGATGAAAGCGGCGAACCTATCTATCGTATTACCAATCGTGGCGGCAAGGGTGTGCGTACAATGAACATCACAGAGAAGACAGGTAAACTTGTAAGCATCGATGCCGTTACCGATGATGTCGATCTGATGCTCATCACTAAGTCGGGCACCGCAATACGTATGGCTATGGACACTATACGCGTTATGGGACGTGCCACTCAAGGCGTGAAACTGATTGAACTCCAGAAACGTAACGATGAGTTGGCATTCGGTTGCATAGTGCCTAAGGAAGAAGATGAAACTGCTGAAATTTCAGAAGAAACCACTTCTGGCACGGAAGTTGATACTACGAATAATGAAGAGTAAAGCTGATTTGTCAAACTATTCAATTTAAGTAAACTTTTTAAACTCCATACAATCATGAAAAAAGTTCTATTTATGTTAGTAGTTGTTCTGATTGGAACAGGCTGCTACGCACAGAAAAAGAATGTAAGCCAGGCTAAGAACAAAGCCATGGCTGCCGAGAACCCTGATTTCACCGGTGCACGTGCACTCATAGGTGAGGCACTAGAAGACGAAACTACTAAGAATCTTGCCGATACTTGGTACTGGGCAGGTATGATTGGCTACAAAGAGAACGAATATCTGCTCACGCAAAGCATTCTTACCGGCAAGGTTGACGATAAGAAGAAAGGTGAGGCAGTGGTTGAGTCTTACAACTATTTCGTTAAAGCTGACGAGATTGCCATGACTCCTACTATCAACAAGAAGGGTAAAGAAATAGTGGACACAAAAACCCACAAGAATATTCAGGCAAAGATGCTCGACTACTACACCTCCCAGGAACTTGTTAAGTACGGTATCTGGCTCAACGACCAGCGCGATTTTGCCAATGCTTACGAAGTCTTCAAGATGCACACCGACATACCTGAGTTGAAGATGATGCAAGACGAGAAGATGCAGGCTAAGATGCCGCGCGACACTACTTACAATCAGTATCTTTACTACACCGGCCTGTTCGCCACACAAGCAGGCATGCACCCTGAGGCAATTGCAATCTTCGAACGCATGAAAGATGGCGACTATGAGCCTATCACAGTCAACCAGTTCCTCTATCAGGAGTATGTTGAGATGAAAGATACTGCCAACTTCGTCCGCGTGCTTCAGAATGCTATCGAGAAGTTCCCCGCAGAACCTTGGTTCCTCCAGAACCTAATCAACTTCTACATCTTCTCGGGTCAAGAGCAGACGGCTATCGAGTATCTCGACAAGGCTATCGAGCGTGAGCCTAATGTGGCACAATACTACCATATACGTGGCAACCTGAAGGAGAATGCAAAGATGTATGAAGAAGCGCTTGCTGACTTCGACAAGGCTCTTGCTATTGACCCCACGCTGGCAGACGCAGTTGCAGGTAAAGGCCGTGTTTACTACAACCAGGCTGTTAAGATGAACGAGGACGCTGCTTATATCTCTGACAACAAGCAGTATCAAAAGGCTCTGAAAGAGATGGACGAAATGTTCGCAAAATCACTCCCATTCTTCGAGCAAGCACACGAACTCGACAAAGAGAACCGCAACTACATGATTATCCTCAAACAGCTCTACTATCGCCTCAAGATGGACAAGAAATATGAGGAAATCAACAACCTGCTCAACCAATAACAATCAGAGCACATAAATCTTTTAGCAAGAGAAGTCCCGCGGCTTCTCTTGCCGTTTTTATATGTGCAAAATAATGCTTAACTTTGCAGGCGAAAATGTGGAATCTTATATGACAAAAGAACAACGATACATTGAGTTGCTTCCGCAAATCGAGGCAGTGACAGGTACGGAGACAGACCGTGTCGCCAATATGGCTAACATAGCGGCCTTGCTTCACTGTGAGTTCGGTTTCTGGTGGACAGGTTTTTATGTGGTTAGTGCTGACAGGTTGCAGGTTGTCGGTGAAAAAGAACTTGTACTCGGACCTTTCCAGGGGCCTGTGGCATGCACCAGAATACGAAAGGGCAGGGGAGTCTGTGGCACTTCTTGGCAAAGAAAAGAAACGGTGATAGTGCCTGATGTGCACCGGTTTGAGGGGCATATCGCTTGCTCGTCAGAGTCCAACAGCGAGATAGTTGTGCCGGTCATCAAAGACGATGATGTTGTGGCAGTGCTTGATATCGACAGCAAGGAGTTTGACACGTTTGACCAAACAGACAAAAAGTATTTGGAGCGTGTGGCTCAGATGTTAGGTGGAATATGGCAATAGATAGAAACATACTCTCAAGAAGAATGCCTTTATGGCTGTTCTCTTTGGTGATGAGCACTGTCAACCTGCTCTTCTACAATATTCCCTTCTTCGGTTTTGCGGCCTCTCATTCAGGTTCGTCTCTTTTGGGCAATATCTGGCTTATACTCAGTCTGGTAGTTGTAATGCTGGTGCTCAATATGCTCGTCTGCTACCTGTTGCTGTTTCTCTTCAGATACGTTGGCAGAGTGCTGATTGCCGTCTCTCACATTCTGAGTTCGGCATGCTTGTATTTCATACTGGTGTACAACACCATGATGGACGATGGCATGATAAGCAACGTGCTTAACACTCAGTCGTCTGAGGCACTGCCTTTCATCACTCTTCCGCTTATTCTTACAGTCGCTTTTCTCGGCGTACTGCCTGCTGTTTATGTGCTTTGGCAGAAGATAGATTATGGCTCGCCGAAGCGTCTTGGAATAGTGTCAGCTGCTGCAGTGGCAACACTCGCACTGTATGTAGGGCTTAATTTCAACCGCATCCTCTGGTTCGGAGAATACGACACTGAACTTGGCGGACTACTGATGCCTTGGTCATATACGGTTAACACCTGCCGTGTTCTCAGTGCTAAGCATAAGGCTAATCAGAAAGAAATATTACTCCCCGAAGGAAAGATAACCGACGGGCAGAAAACGGCTGTGGTGCTTGTTATCGGTGAGTCTGCACGCCGGCAAAACTTCTCCCTGTACGGATACGGGCGTCAGACCAATCCGCGACTCTCTGCAATGCCTGATGTACACGCTCTCAATGCACGCTCTTGTGCCACATATACCACTGCCGGAGTCAAGGCTATGCTTGAGTACAAACAGCAGAAAACCCTCTACGAGATACTGCCCAACTATCTCTATCGTGCCGGTGCGGATGTGGTATGGCGGACAAGCAACTGGGGGGAGCCGCCTGTGCATATTGATGAATATGAAAAGCACACTGTGCTGCGAAAGCGGTATGCCGATCTGCCAGACAGAGACTACGACGGGGTGCTTTTCTGCGGTCTGAAAGAGCGTATCCTGGGCAGCAGCAAGCCAAAGGTGTTCATTGTGCTGCATACCGGCACCAGTCATGGGCCGAGTTACAATCTGCATTACCCTGAGCGGTTCGAGCAGTTCAAACCCGTGGCCGAGAGTGTCGAGGAAGGGAGGAATGACCAAGTCAAACTCTTCAATGCTTACGACAATTCTGTTCTCTATACCGACTATCTTCTGGCTAACCTGATAGATACGCTGCGCACACTCACAGATTGGAATACTGCGGTAATGTTTGTCTCCGACCATGGCGAGTCGTTGGGTGAAAACGGAATATACATGCACGGTGTGCCTATGAGCATTGCGCCGCGTGAGCAGTTCGAGATACCATTCCTCGTCTGGACAAGTCCCCGGTTCCGCCGTCTGAAGGTTCAGACCGGAGAGATAGAGCAACATGCTGTCTTTCACTCCGTACTCAATCTCCTCAGTGTTCAAAGTGAGATTTACGACCCCGAAAAAGACTTGTTCGTGAAAGAATAATAGCGTGGCAGATTTGCTCAAGTAGTAAATAAATAGTAATTTTGCATGCAAAATAAGAAAGGATAAATATGCAAGTAAATCAAATCCCCGTTTTGCTGCTCACGGGTTATCTGGGCAGCGGAAAAACAACATTGGTGAACCATATTCTGAGTAATCAGCAAGGCATACGCTTTGCTGTGATTGTGAACGATATAGGTGAAGTGAATATCGACGCGAGTCTTATTCAAAAGGGTGGAGTGGTCACTCAGCAAGACGACAGTCTGGTGGCTCTGCAGAACGGTTGTATATGCTGCACACTGAAGATGGACTTGGTAAAACAGCTCTCCGACATTGCTGCCACGCGTCAGTTCGACTACATAGTCATTGAGGCAAGCGGCATCTGCGAGCCTGCACCTATCGCTCAGACTATATGCGCCATACCGCAGATGGCACCGGAGTATGTCGGCAGCAGTGTGCCTGTGCTCGACTGCATCGTCACCGTGGTGGATGCTCTGCGCCTGAAAGACGAATTTCAGTCCGGACACTCGCTAATGAACCCTTGTCTGAAAGAAGACGACCTCGAGAATCTGGTCATTCAGCAGATTGAGTTCTGCAACGTCATACTGCTGAACAAGGCAAGCGAAGTTGAGAAAGAAGACTTGAAGCGTATCCGCAAGATACTTCGTGCCATCCAGCCCAAGGCTGAGATAATAGAGTGCGACTATTGTGATGTGCCTTTCGACAAGATTATCGGCACCGGCATGTTCGACTTTGACGATGTCGCCGGTTCTGCAGCATGGATTCAGGCGGTAGAGGGCAGAGATGAGCACCATGACGACGATGATGACGATGATGACGATGAGCACGAACACCATCATCATGAAGACGATGACCACCACCACGATGAGCATGAACATCATCACCACCATGACCATGAGCACCATCACCACCACGACCATGAGGGGGGAGAAGTGGAAGAATACGGCATAGGCACTTATGTCTATGAGGCTCGTAGGCCGTTCAACCTCGGTCGCTTCGACGATTTCGTGGCACGTAAATGGCCCAAGTCTGTCATACGCGCCAAGGGTATGTGCTATTTCTCCGATGAGTATGACACTTGCTACGTGTTCGAGCAAGCTGGGCGTCAGGTGAGTCTCAGAAACGCAGGGCAGTGGTATGCCACTATGCCCAAGGAGGAACTCATGCTCCTGCTCGCACGTGAGCCGCAACTGCAGAAAGACTGGGACGAGCAGTACGGAGACCGCATGCAGAGACTTGTCTTCATCGGGCAGCACCTCGACAAACATGCTATCAAGGAGGCTCTCGACGACTGCTTAGACTGATATCAACACGCACCAACTTACCAACCTACCAACCCTACAAACATGCTCGGAATAGTCACAGGTTGCACCACTCAAGCCGATTATGAGCGTTGGCTCACAGATAACGGACTCCCGTACCGGCTGGTGGATGAAGATACCGACATCGCCGGCATCAGCGCCATGCTGTTTTGCGGAGGGCCTGACTGGGGGGAGAACCCCCTGAGAGACAGGCGTGAGCAATGCGTGTTTGAGAAATGCATGGAGGCTGGAATAGCCGTGTGGGGAGGCTGCAGAGGCATGCAGGTGGTGGCGCATCTTCTTGGCGCCGAACTTGTGCAAGACTTGGGAGAGAAGAACCTCGTGCATCGTGCTACAGAGCTGGGCGTCTCACGATGGCACAATATGCTACTTAATGATGGCAGGGTGTGGCGGGTCAACTCGAGGCATCATCAGGCTGTGAGAGATATACCGTTTCAGTGCAGGCTCATAGGAAGGGCTGACGACGGTACGCTTGAACTGCTGCTGTCCGAGGACAACAGGTTTCTGCTCGTCCAGTCGCACCCCGAGAGAGAGGAGATGATCGGCTCAGAAATAGAGAAACACTCCATCGCCTGGCTCCACTCTAAACTTTAAGTATATAACGTTTAACGTTTAATGTTTAACGTTTAATGTTTAATGTTGAATATTTCTCAGTACAGCTCTACTATCGTTCGCTTCATGCGTCTGGTCATCTCTCGCTCAGTCATAGGCCTTACGTCACGGGTCTTGACGGAGATGACACGCTGTGTGGCGCGGATATTCAGCGGTATGTCAACCTTCTTGGTTGAGGTTATCAGGGCGTCTGCCTTCAGGTTCTTCTCCTTAGGGTACAGATGCCCGTCCACCTCCTGGTAGATGGTGTTGAGTCTCACTTTCGCTGTGGCGCGGCGAAGACGGAACTTCTCTATGCGCTCGTTGTCCATGTTGAGAAGGTTGAGCATGTCAAGGTACAACCCTTTTATCCTGTATCCGAACAGAATGAAGACCTTCGCGTCTGCCTCCTCAGAGAAACTGCGCACGCGGTATGTCTCGCTGTCCACGATGAAATGACGGCGGAACACAATCTTGAATATACCGAGGAAATTATGCTTCTCAGTGTGAGTGAGTACCGTCTCACCCTCGTTCTCCTGACTCACCGACCAGTGCTTCACGTCATCCATCAGCTTCTCAAAGTCGTATCTGATGTTTCCCAGCGCCCAGAGGCCTTTGTGGACCACCACTCCGGAGTCAACAGCTGACGCCGCAGTACGCATGTTGGTCGTCAGCTCTGTGTCTTTATATATGCTGTCGGCACGGTTGCGTATATCCTGGTCGAAGAAACGCTTGCACACTTCTCCTGACAGCTGAACGGAGTCTCTGCCTTCTGTCGCCGCGCGGGGTATAGTAACGATGCGCGCTATCATCTGCTCCATACCCCATGGCTGACCCTCGGAGTCCATACGTGCATCGCTAACCACACGTGCTTCGTACGCCTCGTCAGAGAAGTCATACTGCATCCGGTTATATACCTTGTACAGCAGCTGAGCCATCGCCTTGCGACGGTTTTTCTGTTTGGAAGCCTTAGCTGACACTACCGTCTCCTCCAGAGCCAGAGGCTGCTCGCGCAGGCGAACGGTTCTGAGCACGCTGTCCGCGAAATAACCCAGCGTCAGTTCCTGCTTCTCGTAACCGAGAAAAGACACTATCACCTGCGACTGAAGGGACACACCCGTCTGCAACGTGAATATGCCGTCCGAATTGGTAGCCGTGCCTATCTGAGGGTCCTGAAGCAGGTAGACCGTGGCGTAGGGCAGTGGCGTACCCTTCTCGTCCGTCACGCGCCCCGTGTATGTCTGTGACTGAGCACTTATACTCAGACACACAAAAAGGAATGTCATAATTGCTTGTTTCATACTGAATGGTTTGCAAAAATTATACCAAAAATATTCCGCTTACTTACTTTCGCAACACACTATGCTGTTTTTAGATAGAATCGGCATATAGAATTATTTCTAAAAAGCGACTTTTTGTTAAATTCAGAGATTGCTCACACTGAGCTTAGGGTATGCTTACCGCTTGCTTGGGCGCAAGTTCGAAAAACGACTTTTTGTTAAATTTTCTCTACCGACATTCCGGTATTTGTCAGATGGTGTTTGCCGTATTATTTTCTTGATGCTGTTGCGGGTATCGTCGGTGTATGTTGCAATAATTTGATGGTAAATCTTAAAAAATGACAGGTTTTTGGGCTGTAATACCAGTGTTTTGTGCGTGAGCGGCTTAACAATCGGCAATTTATTCGTAAGGATAGATATTGCACGTTGTAAAATGTCGTACTATCTTTGCACCGTGAAAATTCGGGCATTTGCTGCGGTAGCCGAAGTCCCGGAAATAATCTTCACTAATACTTAATTACTAATGAATAAATCATAACACAATAACTTTTAACCCGAATAACTGAATTACAGAAAAGATATGAAAAAGGATTACTTACGTTATTTTTCAACTTTATTGTTGTTGACTACAATCGGTTTGGGCACGACTCTGTATGCCCAACAGCTGCCTGACCCCGGCTTTGAGGACTGGAGCGGAACAGCATTCAGTGGTAAAGCTCAGCCAAAGTATTGGCACGGCTCTAATGTAAGCCAATTTGGTATGGAGATGGTGTGCTCGGAACAGGGAACAGGAGCTCACGGAGGTAACTATTGTTATCATATTCATAACTCGAGTGAAGTGGTTGGCAATGTTAGTCCGGGTTATGCCGCTTTGGGAACACCTTGGGCATACATTAAGAGCCTGTTTGAGATATCAGGCGCAACAGCGGGTACATACGGCGGAATCTCATTCAAATACCGTCCAGATGCCATGAAAGTGTGGATAAAACGTACCGGCAGTAATGCAACGAATGAGAATTTTAATATCCTGTTTTATTCGTGGAGCGGAACGGCAAAGGGTACATCTTATAAAAACAAGAATTATTCATGTACCAGCCCAGGCTCTCCGTATAATACTGATGAGGAGTCCGATATACGTATTGCACTGAACAGAAATATGTGTACAACCGTAACTCCCGGTCATCAGATTGCCGAGGGCTGGGTGAGAGAGAAGAAAGTGTATAACGATTGGACACAGATTACTATCCCGATATACTATCTGAATAACGATGTTCCTGAGAAGGTAAACGTAATATTCTCGTCAGGTAACTATCCGAATTATCGTGACAATGATGGTATATATGCAAACAACCCGCTATATGTTGATGATGTAGAATTAGTATATTACTCTAACATCGAAGAATTGTATGTTGACGGGATGAAGTGGGATGGTTTCGACCCTACCAGCACAGAAGAGCAGGTATATTCTTTGGGTGACAATGCAACTGAAGTTCCTGATATTTATGGTATGCGTGGCAAAGGTACTCTTACCAATGATCCTCCAACTCATGGTGACTTCGCCGGTGACTATAATAGTATGTTAAAAACCGTCAATTTCCCCGGTCGCAAACTCTCGAGCAGTGAGATGACGGTGACCAAAGGCAAGATAGGCGAGGTGACCACTATTACGGTTAAGGCCGAAGACGGCAGCAGCACCACCACTTACAAGATACGTTTTGTGAAGGCTGTCTCCACCAACGCCACTCCTCAGAACATTGAGTACACCATTGGTGGGGAGGTGAAGAGCCTGGGTTTTAGCGGAACCAACTACGAGTACACGGTGTCTCTGCCATACGGCACGACACAAGTGCCGCAGTTGGAGGTTACACTTGCCGAAGGACAGACAATGAAGGTGACTCAACCGACAAGTGCGAACGGCAAAGGTACGGTAGTGGTAACGGCAGCCGATGGCAAGACAAGCAAGACATACACGGTGAATTTCACGGTTGAGAAACTGACCGATAACACGCTGCAAGACATTCTTATCAACGGTGTGTCGCTGCCGGGTTTCTCGCCTACAGGCGCCCGTTTCAAATACACACTGACCTCTGCGGAGGTGCCTACCGTCACTCCCGTATCGGCTTACCCCGCAGGAGAGCAGACGATAACCGTAGTATATAACAATCTGGAGCAGGGCTGCAAAATAGAAGTCAGTGCTCCGGGTAACACCACTACCAGAACTTACACCATCAGTTACTCTGTCGAGCAGTCGGGCAACACACTGCTTGCGGACCTGCGCGTAGAAGGATATGACATCAGTTTCGACCCTTCCACAAAGAACTACACCGTCAATCTGCCTCTTGATGCGACCACTCTGCCGGCAGTCAGTTGGACCGCAGGCGACAGTCAGCAGACGATTGAGGCCGACGCAAGCGGCATGACAGGTCTAACCGGTGTGTACAAAGTGGTGGTGACAAGCGGTAAGGGTACAACAGCCACATATCGTATCACCTTCTCGCAGGCGCAGTCGTCTGTCAAGACCCTGAAAGCCATATACGTCAACGGCACACTCGTGGAGGGCTTCAGTGCGGGTACGACAAGCTATACCGTCACTCTGCCCGAAGGAACCACCTCTGCAACCATCACCTGGGATCAGGGCGACAAGTATCAGACAGTACGTCTGCAGCAGGAGACGGTCAACGTGAACGGACGCAATGTGATACTCGTGACAGCAGGCGACGGCAGTTCCGCACAATACATAGTGACACTCGAAGTGCAGAAGTCGGAGGACAACACGCTGAAGATGATCTATCTCGACGGCGTAGAGCTGACGGGCTTCTCGGAGAACACAGAGGAGTACGACGTGACTCTGCCTGTAGGTACAACTCAGATTCCCGATGTCACCTACAACAACGGTGGAGGCACATGGCCCAAAGTGACAGTCAGCGACCAGACCAGAAACGGCAGCGGAGACTACCGTCTGACCGTAAAGCCTGAGTCCGGAACCAACAAAGTGTATATTCTGCATTTCTCTGTCACCTCGTCAAGCAACACGGCACTGAGCATGATTCAGCTTGACGGAGTGAATATGGACAACTTCAGCGCCGACCAAACAGAATACACCATCACCCTTGAGGTTGGTAAGACACGTATTCCTACCGTGACATTCACCAAACAGGAAGAGAGTCAGAAAGTTACGCAGCAGACGCAAGGTGACAAAGTGCTGCTGACGGTAACTGCCGAGAGCGGCGACAAGAGGGTTTACACCCTCACTTTCGTGCGCCAGATGTCGGCTAACGCACTGCTTAACATGATATATCTCAATGGCGATTCGCTCGAAGGATTCAGCAGCAGTACACTTGAATATACAGTTACGCTACAGGATGAGAACCGCCCGACAGTGACCGTTGACAAAGACGAGACACAGAGCGTAAGTATCCAGTCGTCAATAGGATACGGCACCACAACTATCATTGTCACTCCGCAGACCGGCGAGCCGAACACCTATCTCGTGCATTTCGTACCAGAGGTGACTACCGACAACCTGCTGCAGAACATTATGGTTGACGGAGTGGCACTGACAGACTTCGCTTCTGACAAGTTCGACTATACCTATACTTATTATACGGTAGCGATGCCAGAGGTAAGCTACGAGGCCAAAGAGGGTCAGACGGTACGCCAGCTGCAGCAAAACGGAGTGGTTACGCTGCTCGTAACTGCCAACCAGCAGACCGTGACTTACACTGTTACTCTGGTTCAAGGCAATGTGGAACTGAGCAACGATGCCACACTGGAGAGCATCACGCTTTCTGCAGGGCAGCTGACTCCCGCCTTCGATGCACAGACAACAGACTACACCGTCACCCTTGCAGCCGGCACCGCTATTCCTGAGGTAAGCTATCAGGCCAAAGCCGGTCAGACAGTGGCCGCAGGTGCAGTGTCTTCAACCAAGTATCAGATTCTTGTCCGTGCTGAAGACGGCACAACGGAGAAGACCTACACCATTGTCTTCAGTTACGAAACCGCTGCATGCGTCACTCCGTATGTTGACAATATCTATCTTGACGGCACCGCTCTCGAGGGATTCGCAAAAGACAACTTCTCTTACTCCGTGATGTGGAAGAAGAATGCGCTTCCTACACTCAGTTTCGACAAAGGCGACAATATGACTGTAGTAGCCACTCAGACCGGCACACGCGAGCACACCGTGATAGTAAGCAACGCCTGCGCCGAGACACGATACGTGATTCATTACGCCGAAGAGGTGCACAACAGCGCTCTGCTGACCGACATACGCGTCAACGCCGTGCTCAGCCCTGCCTTTGCTCCTACTACCTATGAATATACTCTGACACTTGACGACGGCATCGGTGCCGTGCCCTGCATGACTCCTATCGCCGGCGAGAAAGGTCAGACTATAGAAGTAAGATATGGCAAGATAGGTGCCGACACCAAGATACACGTACGCGCCGAGGGCGGGTCAGAGGCCGACTATGTGATACACGTGGTAGCCAACCACTCCTCCGAGGCAACGCTGGCATCTATACTCATTGACGGCTTCACACTTGACGGCTTCGAAAGCAACAAGACCGACTATGAGATTCTGCTCGATGAGGCTACAAGCGTAGTGCCAAAGGTTACATGGAAGAAGAAAGACCCCGAGCAGACTACAGTGTTCACTTTCCGCCCGCTCAACGAGGTGTCCACTCTGACTGTCACCAGCGAAGACGGTGCTAACTCTATCACATACAATCTCCGCTTTGTCAATGTGGAGAAACGTGCCAACACTCTGACTGCCATCACCATCGACGGTGCCGGCAGAATACTCCTCGGCGACAACGACGAAGTGACAGCCGAGATGCCTTACGGCACTCAGAGCCTCAATATCACCTCTATTGAGAAAGGCTATGAGAGCCAGACCGTGATAGTGGAGAATGGCGGAATTCTGAGCAATACACGACTTATAGTGAAGAGCAACCGCTACGATGTGCCGGACAAGATCTATACCATCAAGCCTTACATTGAGAAGACCGACGGTGCCCTGCTCAAAGGCATTACTCTGGATGGTGTGGAGTTGAGCAATTTCGTAGCAGACCAGTTCAGCTATATTGTCAATATCGATAATGCAATACCTGCAGTGGACGGTATCGCAGAAGACGGTGCAACAGTTACCGTCGGCTCAACATCTTCAAAGAAGAAACGCACTATAACCGTAGAGAAAGACGGTGAGTCGAACACCTACAACTTGCACTTCTACTATCAGAACGATATCATTCCTAACGGTGAGTTCACTGACTGGACCAAAGCCAAGTATAACAATGGCTCCAAACCTGTAAGTTGGAGTGTGCCTGCTGATTTCGCCGAATATTACAAGGCACCTATCACCAATGCTTACTACTATTCAGGAGGTGAGGTTACGCAGAACGGCGACATTGCAGTGCTCAACACTTGCTGGTCAAGTCAGTCGCTCGGTGGTTCATTCCCGGGTATGATAACTCTTGCCAACATGAACATCTCATACGATAATGCCAATGGTACGACTTCAAGCATAACCGGAAACGGTGTCGCCTTCAGAAATACTCCACAGGGTGTCGCTATCAGATACAACCCTGTGTCGGCAACCAAGGTTGACAACATCCGATTCTATGCTGTGCTCAGAAACGGCAATGCTACCGACAACCCGGGTGTATATACCGATGGCAACTTCAATAACGAGTGGAGAGAACATACCATTTATTTCAATGGCGGAGTCACCGAACCTCAGTATCTCAATATCGTCATCAATGCTGCTGAGAGTGAGAATGCCCATAGCTTGCAAGGTCGTTACTCGCTTGTAGGTGAAGGTGGTAAGGCTATCTCTACTATGTATGTTGACTGGGTTCGCCTCGTCTATAACAGCAAACTCAAGTCTGTCACTGTAGATGGCGAAGCAGCCACAATCTCTGGCACCAATATCACTTACAACATCGCTGATGCCGAGTATCACAAGATGCCTGAACTGCGTTTCGTAGGTGAGGTGGAAGACCAGATGCCGGTAATCACCTGGCTTGAGCGTGGCAAGACTGCCAACATACGCAACTATGCAGAGGACGGCTCTTATACCGACTATACTCTCACTCTCACCCGTCCGGAATCAACCGACTGCACACTGCAGACCTTGCGCTTGGGTGGTGCACAACTGAGCGACTTCAGTGCATCCAAGACCGACTATGTATATGAAATAGCCGACTGGAACGGTATTCTGCCTGACGTGGAGGCTGTCACCAGCAGTATTCATGCCAAATTGAACCTGACTGTCGCTGACAGAGTGGTGACAATGCATGTTACTGCAGAAAACGGCGATGAGAAGACCTATACTCTTGAGTTCCGCGATGCTCAATATGCAGACGGTATTCTTGCCGGTATCTCGGCAGAAGGAGCCGTGCTCTCTCCTGCATACTCAATGGGTGTGACCGACTACAACCTCGTGATGACTCAGGAAGAGGCTGCAATGCTTACTATCGAGAAGCAGAGTTGGTCGCAGACAGCTACTGAAGGTGCAGGCGAAGTCCGCGTACTTGCACAAGACGGTGTGACCGAAGAAATATATAGCTTCAACACTATTCTGCAGACAAGCGGTTTGCTCGCTTCTATTGAGGCGGACAACACCGAGTTGGCAGGTTACGACCCTGAGACATTCGACTACAAGACCTCCGGCAAACCTGCTACATTCTGCTTCCTGCGTGAGTTCTCGTCAGATTCCATATTCGAAGTGCTGACCGATGACAAAGTGACATTCAGCGTGTTTGGCGATGATAACTCGCCGGTATATTCAGTGCTCTTCAATGCAGCCTTGTCCGACAACACCGAACTTGGCGGAATACTCATCGACGGCGTTAGTCTGCCGGGCTTCACTCCTGACAACTATTACCCCGAGACCGAAGCAAGAGAAGGTGCAGAAGTAAGCGTGATTGCAGGTGCAGAAGGACAGACAATTGATGTGACAAGCCGTAAAGAAGGTGACAACAAAGTATATGAGATAGTGGTTACGGCTCCTGACCGTGAGACCAAAGCTACATATATCCTCACTCTGCTTCCGCTGCTCTCTGACAATACCGAACTTATCGACATTCTCTGCAACGGCGTGTCCGTCGGAATAGAGGCAGGCAAGTATGAATACACTTATACCGTACCTCTTGAGAATCCCGGTCAGCCTAAGCTGACAGAGCAGGCTATGCCTTCTGTTACTTATGTCGCTCGCGAAGGACAGACAGTATATATGCAACTCGGTACTATCGGCGGTATAACAATGATAGAGGTTACTGCAGAAGACGGAGTGACAACAGAGACTTATATACTGAACATCGAAGCCGAGAAGTCGCACTATGCATACCTGAGCGACATTCTGGTTGCAAACACTCCTGTCTCAGAAGTGTTCGACCCGCAGACCAACAGTTATACTCTGCTTGACGTGGAGGCTGAGGTAGGACTGAACGATATTCAGACTTTCACCAAGGACCTGTATCAGAAGAGCGTAGAGATAACCGGTGAAGGCGATGCATATAAAATAGTAGTGACAGCCGAAGACGAAACAACTACTATGACCTACAACATCTACCTTGTCCGCCGTGTGCTCTCATCCGATGCTTTGCTGTATGACCTGAAACTTGACAACATGTCGTTCGAAGAGTTTGTGGCTGCAGGTAAGGGTGTGATTGCTCCTGCCAAGTTCCAGCCTGCTACCACTCAGTACACCGTTACTCTGCCGCAGGGCACAGAGGTGTTGCCTGACGTACAGACTATTGCCAAAAACGACAAGCAGGTGGTAGGTGCTCCGGTGAAAGATGGTAATGTAGTCAGCGTCAGCGTACAGGCTGAAGATGGCACAACCGCCGAGTATATCATCACCTTTGTCATCACTCGTTCTACTAATGCTGACTTGAGCAACATACTCGTAGGCGGACAACCTATTGCTGACTTCTCGGCAGACAAGTTGTTCTATCAGATAGTGCTCGAAGAAGGAGTCAGAACTTATCCTGATGTGGAGGCACAGAAGGCTGAAGATGTGCAGACCGTCGAGGCCGTCACAACCGACAACCTGACCACCATCAAGGTAACCGCTGAGAATCCTGACTATCAGAAGACATATATAGTAATGCTTCAGTTCACTCCTTCGGCTGCAGATACACTCAAGTATATCTACTCCGACGGAGAAGTGATAAAAGGCTTCAATCCGAATGTGTTTGTTTACAACTACACCCTTGAGGGTTGCAACCCCGTATTCCCGCATCTCGACTATGAGGGTGTAGGCGAACCTGCACAGACAGTGAAGGCCGAGACTCTCTACGAGGTGGCAGACTCGGCTGCTTGCTATCAACTCACTGTCACAGCAGAAAATGGCAGCCACAATAATTACCTTATCAATTATACAGTGCTTCATTCCGCAGTTGATACTCTGCAGGGAATCTACGTTGGCGGACAACTGATAGAAGGTTTCTCCGGTAGCGTTAACGACTATCAGGTGCAACTCGAGCGTGGCACAGCAGAACTGCCTGAAATCACCTGGCTCACAGGTGACGAGTGTATGCAGCAGGAGGTTGTGATAGAGAAGGGTGGAGTCAACGGTCTGACCAGAATCCTGGTTACTGCTCCCGCAGGCAATACCCGTGTTTATACTATCAACTTCTCAACTCGCCTCTCCGACAATGCTCTGCTTCGTTCTATTGAGGTAGGCGGCAACATTGTTGAAGGTTTCGACGAAGAGACCTTCTCTTACACTCAGGATATAGCCTACGGCTTCGCTTCACTTCCTATTGTCACATTCCAAAAGCAGGAAGAGGCACAGAGTGTGGAGATAGAGCAGGGCGAACTGAGTGTCAAACTGAAGGTGACTGCGGAAGACGGCATCACCACTGCCGAGTATGTCATCAACTTCAATGTCGTAATGTCCGACAATGCTTATCTGCTCACCGTCTATTTCGATGGAGAACGCTTCTTTGAGTTCCAGCGTGATGTATTCGAGTATCACTTCACGGTTGACTACACCGTTACAGAGCGTCCTGAGATAACATGGTTGGCAGAAGACACTTTGCAGACCGTATATCTGGAGAAGCTGAGTCCGCTTGCAGCAAAACTGATAGTGTATGCTCCTAACAAAGAGGACTACAACGAGTATTCATTCTATTTCGACCGTCAACTCTGCTACATCAACTGGCTTGACGAGATCACTTTGCGTGGGCAACAGATAGAAGGATTCCATCCTGACACACTGGAGTACACCATCGATTGGCCTGTAGCTACTCCTCTCGACAGCCTCTACGTGGTAGAGGATGTAGATTGGACCAAGAGCGAAGAACATGAGGCTGTGGAAGCATCAATTGATGAGAACAACACCATCATCCTCAAAGTTCAGGCTGAAGACGGCAGTATCAGAAACTATGTCATACATCAAAACGTCACTCTCTCCGATGTGGCATATCTGACAGACATACTTGTTGGAGGCTACTCGCTCAACGAGTTTGACAGTGCACAATATGAGTACACCTATATTCTCCTTGAGGGCGAAGTCATTCCTGATATACAGCCTGTAGCACCAAGCGACGAGATACAAGTCTCGGTTACCCTCGGTGAGATAGGAGAGGCTACCAATATCTATTGCATCGCTCCTAACGGACGCCGTGTCACCTATTCTATAGTATTCAAGTATATCGAGACCAGCACAGCAGACAAAGCGACAGAACGCGACGTGCTCCTCCGACATCTGAAAGGTAGCAGGCAGTTCATGGCCTACACTACCAAACAGAATGTGCAGATTGCATTGTACGACATCCACGGTACTCAGCTGATGATGTCAACTATTCCTGTATGTAACCCGAACATGACAGTTCTCGGCGACAATACCGATGACCTTGAGTTTATCTACAATGTGCTTGATGCTGCCAACGGAGTGGTGATTGAGATTCCTCAGGACAATATGCCGTACTTCTACGCTTTCTATTACAACTACAAAGAAAGACTGAAATCGGGCAAGATAATGTTGACTAAATAATCAATTAAGACGGGTGAGATTCTCATCCGTCTTTTTTTCTTGGTACATTATTTGCACAATAGAAAAAAACGCATTACCTTTGCATGTGCATAGACAACTAACATTATTAACCATATAAAAGTATAAAGATATGAAAGATCTTTGGAAGTATTTGATTATCGGCTGCTCTGTTATCATCAGCGTAATCGTTCTCTCGTTTGCAATCACCTATTATGGTCGTGCAAAGGACACAATTGCAGTTACAGGTTTGGGTGAAACGACATTCACTTCTGACCTTATCGAGTGGGAAGGCAATATCTCTGTTGACTCCTCCGACAAGCTGGCAGGCTACAAGCAGATTGAGGCTAACCAGAAAAAGGTTGCTAACTATCTTGAAAGAAACGGCATCTCTGACTCGGAAGTTAAGTGGTCGTTTGTTAACTCAAGCAAGAACTTCAACTCTGTCTACAACGACAATGGCAACTATGTAGGCTCACGCTTCGTAGGATACCACTTCTCGCAGACCTTCACCATCACCTCGCAGAACGTGGACAATGTAGAGCGTGTTTCGCGTGAGATCTCATCTCTCATTTCGCAGAATGTGGACATCGACTCATACACCCCGAGCTACTACTATTCCAAACTCGAGGATATGAAGCTCGACCTCATTCAGAAAGCTTCCAAGGACGCTCGTGCACGTGCAAAGAACATCGTTGACAACGCTGGTGCTCGTCTCGGCAAGGCTACTTCTGCCCGCATGGGTGTATTCCAGATTACCTCTGCTACAGGTGACGAGGAGTACAGCTACGGCGGCACTTTCAACACTTCTTCCAAGGAGAAGAAAGCACGCATCACTGTCCGCATGGAGTATCGCCTCAAATAATTGAGTTACATATACAAACAAAAGAACGGGAAGCGGGCAACCCCTTCTCGTTCTTTTCTGTATATATCATATATCTTTGCTAACACCATGTCATCTCTACCCTAAGCTCACCCAAAGCTCACTATAACCTCTGACCATCTCTTTGCCAATTGTTTGTATATTCCAAAATAATTCACTAATTTTGCACGCAATAAAAGTAAACCGCCATCCACTATGATACTGAAAAACAAAGAAGATATAATCAACAACTGGTTGCCACGCTACACCAAACGCCCCCTTGATGAGTTTACCGACCTCGTACTGCTCACCAACTTCAATCACTATGTCGAGTTGTTTGCAGACAGATACAATGTCCCCATCTTGGGCCGTGAAGGCAGTATGCCTAATGCCAGTGCAGACGGCATCACCATAATCAACTTCGGCATCGGCAGCCCCAATGCAGCCCTTATCATGGACCTGCTGCAGGCGGTCAACCCTCGTGCTGTGCTCTTCCTTGGCAAGTGTGGTGGACTCCGTAGCAAGCACAACAAGATAGGCGACTATATTCTCCCTTCTGCTGCTATACGTGGAGAAGGTACCAGTAATGACTATTTTCCCATCGAGATACCCGCTCTTCCTGCATTCTCGCTTCTCAGAGCGGCTTCCACAAGTATTCGTGACATCGGACGCGACTATTGGACCGGTACCGTATATACCACCAACCGCCGGGTCTGGGAGCACGATGAGGCATTCCGCATAAAGCTCAAGACCAGCCGGGCATACGCCGTTGATATGGAGTCGGCTACGCTTTTTACTGTCGCTTTCCACAACAATATTCCGCTCGGTGCAGTGCTTCTTGTCAGCGATATGCCTCTTCTGCCTGAGGGAATAAAGACTGATGAGATGGACAAAAAGACTACCGCAGACTATGCCGAAGAGCATCTCGACATCGGAATACGCACCCTTCACATAATTCGTGAGAATACTATAACACTCAAACACTTGCGATTCGATTAAAGTTAACCTCTCACATTTGTCGCTGCCATGACCTACAATGAGATAATGTCAGAACTCAAGAAAGGAAAATACAGACCCTTGTATTTCCTTTATGGCGAAGAACCTTATTATATAGATAAGGTGTCTGACTATATCGAACAGCATGTGCTTGATGATATGGCGCGTGAGTTCGACCAGACTATTGTCTATGGCAAGGACTATGAGCGCGACATGGGACCAATCATCTCTGCCGCTCGTCGTTTCCCCATGATGGGAAGGCAGGTCATCATCGTCAAAGAAGCACAGAATATCAAGAAGTGGGATCCGTTGGAGTTGTATCTCAAGCAACCTATGGAAACCACGATACTTGTCTTCTGCTATAAATATGGCAAACCTGACAAACGTCTGCGTGTGTTCAAGGAGTTGGAAGCGCAGGGTGGGGTAATGATGGAGAGTGCTTCCTTGCGTGACTATCAGGTGCAGAAGTGGGTGATAGACTATGTGAACGAGTGGTCCGCAGAAAGAAACCTCAATGTCTCTATTGACTTGAAAGCAGCATTGCTGCTTGTTGACAGTCTCGGTACAGACCTCACCAAGATTGTCGGAGAACTCGACAAACTGGTCATCGGTATGCCCGCAGGCACCAAGGTCATCACTCCCGAACTTATCGAACGTAACATAGGTATCAGCAAAGACTTCAACGTGTTTGAGTTGCAGAATGCTCTGCGTGACGGCGATGTGCTGAAGGCTAACCGTATCGTCAGATATTTCTCGCAGTCGAAGCAGCATCCCATTCAGAAGGAACTCATCTCCGTCTTCAATTGGTTTCAGAATCTGCTCCTCTACCACTATCTGCCCGACAAGTCAGAACCTGCTGTAGCAAGCGCACTTGGTATTAACCGCTATTTCGTCAAAGACTATGCCGCTGCAGCACGCCGGTATACTGCTGGCAAGGCCTTTCGCGTCATAGGTTACATTCGTGAGACTGATGCACGCTCAAAAGGAATCAATAATTCTTCTGCCGATGACCTCGCTCTCTGGCAGGAACTTATATATAAAATACTGCATTGATATGAAAAAGAATTTTCTATATGGCGCACTGGCGCTCGTGTTTACTCTGATTCTGTTTGCCTGCAATAGCCAAAAGGAAGATGAACCCAAACAAGAACCTGTAACCACTTTCGAAGACCGCTTCTGCCATAGGTGGGAGTGTTGGCAGCTGCAGACCGGCACTGCCGTCAATCAGATTGATTCAGCCACAACCTACGTCACTTTCCTCCGTGATGGCAAACTGCTCTTCGAGAGCGACAATATCGAAGAAGTAGAGATATATCAATGGCAGAAACTGACCGATAGTGAGATTGTCGCCAAGTTCCCTCTGCCTAAAGGAGAGATGGAGGGTATGGGCGAGATGCTGACTATGCTCGGTATAGATGAAGATTCGTTTGTTGATACTATAAGTGTCAATGCTATTGTAAAGGAACTTACCGACACCACTCTCGTTCTTCTCGGAAATATTGAGATGAGCGCCGTACTTACTCAGTCTGCTATCGACCGACTGAGCAAATCGGAACTCACAAAAGGCTTCCTCACTTTTAAGACGCAGTACCAACTCTTTATGCGCAAAAGTGAGAAAGAGTAATCATGCAGGATTGTAATTATCTTTTTCGTTGCATCTGGCACAATATTTGTCAATACTTTGCCGGATGCAACGATTGTATTTCATATCACTTTTGCTCAGTCTTTCTATTCTCTCTTTTGCAAAGAAAGAAGTCACCCGGCCTCTGACGCGTACTTTCTTGGTTTGCGGGGTGGAGTTCACCATGGTGCGGGTTGACGAAGGCGTGTTCCAAATGGGGGGCACGCGTGAGCAGCGCAGCGACAAACTTAGTACCGACAAACCTGTGCATACCGTCTTACTCGACACCTACTATATAGGCGCAACAGAAGTCACTCGCCGGCTGTGGAAAGCCGTCATGGGCGATACTCTTGTTGCCGGCAACGAGTGGCTGGCTGAAGACCTGCCTCAGGAATGGGTCTCTTGGTATGACTGTCAACGTTTCCTGCAACGGCTCGACAGTCTCACAGGTGCGCATTTCCGCCTGCCTACGGAGGCAGAGTGGGAGTTCGCAGCACGGGGAGGAAGACAGGCTGAGGATCACAGGTTTTCAGGCTCCGATGAGATAGATGAGGTGGGGTGGGTCTATCGTAACAGCGGTAGCCGAACGCACCCTGTAGCTGCCAAACAGCCCAACCAACTGGGTATATACGACATGACAGGCAATGTGTGGGAATGGTGCTCCGACCGCTTCTGCTTGTATGCTGACACACTGCAAATCAACCCGCAGGGACCGGCCACAGGTGACATGCGTGTTGTCCGGGGTGGCAGTTGGGACAATGCTGTTGACAATGTGAATCTGTCTGTCCGTCAGAGCCGTGACCCGCAATATACATTCTACGACTGCGGTCTGCGCCTTGCCCTCTCCGAGCAGAAAGAGCCTGTTCAAGATGTTCTCCCGGAAGAGAAACGTGTGCATGTGAAAGGGCAGAACTTGCGTTTCCGACTCGTTACAGGTGATAGTATTGCTCCGTATTATATCGCAGAGACAGAGGTCACTCAGTCGCTATGGCGAAGCATTATGTACAAGAATCCGAGCCGCAAGAAGCGCGGTGCTAATCCTGTGGAGAGTGTCTCGTGGGCTGACTGCCGCTTGTTTATCAATGAACTTAATCAGCACACAGGTCTGCATTTCCGTCTGCCTACTGCTGCCGAGTGGAAGTATGCGGCGCAAGGCGGGCAACACAGTATTCTCTATGAACGGCTTGATGGCAAGGTTGACTCGGCGCAGATTGCTGCCGACCGCCCCAAATATATGTCTTACAGCCGGCGTAAGGCGGCAAAGGGTGCAAATACTTTTATCAGGATGCTGAATGTACCTTTGGTCGGCTTGCTGCCTACTATCAAGTACGACGACGCTATTCTCTACGACTACAAGATGGCACTGCGCGACACTGCCGCTTACGTATATTCAGGTAGCGACATCGCAGATAAGGTCGCATGGCACTATGGCAACAGCAAGTCGCGTCCGCACCTTGTCAGGTTTAAGCGCCCGAATGAACTTGGCTTGTACGACATGAGTGGAAATGTGGCTGAATGGACCGAAGACCGTACTGTTAATGGCGGCAGTTGGTTTGATCATGAAGACCATTGCCGCAGTGTTGACTCCAAACCGATGGCTCCCTCCATGAGCACTCCATACGTCGGATTGCGTCTTGTACTTGACCCTGAACCTCAAAATAGAAAATAGTACTTGCGTATTTCAGAAACTTGCCGTACCTTTGCACCCGCAAATAAAAGTTGTAGAGTTTAGAGAAGTTAACTTAATCAACTCTTCAAACTCAACAAACTTTACAAACCTACACAGAGGATAGATTTGACTGCTTGCAACCTCTATAAAACAATGCTAAAACGATTTTGTTGTCGTGACCATAAGCAGTTGGTTGCGACGTTTTTTATAATTAACCCAATCTTTAAAATGGAACATAGTTCCTCTGTATCTTTTAATAAACTATTCCACTATGTATCTATTCACATCTGAATCCGTTTCCGAAGGTCATCCCGACAAAGTGGCTGACCAGATATCCGATGCCGTACTCGACCAGTTCCTTGCCCTTGACCCTGATGCGCATGTAGCATGCGAGACACTTGTCACTACAGGTCAAGTCGTCATAGCAGGAGAGGTGCGAAGCAATACTTACGTCGATGTGCAAGATGTTGTTCGCAAGACTATCAACCGCATTGGTTATACCAAGTCCGAGTATATGTTCGACGGCAACTCATGCGGCATCTTCACAGCATTGCATGAGCAGTCGCAAGACATCAATCAAGGTGTCTCGCGTGGCGACAAACTTCAGCAGGGAGCCGGCGACCAAGGCATGATGTTCGGCTATGCAACCGACGAGACCGACAACTATATGCCTCTTACTCTCGACCTTGCTCACACCCTCGTTTTCACACTTGCCCGCATACGTAAAGAGGGGCAGCAGATGACCTATCTCCGCCCTGACACCAAAAGCCAGGTCACTATGCAGTATGCTGACGACGGTACTCCGCTGCGTATCGATACCATCGTCATCTCCACTCAGCATGACCCCGATGTCACTCAAGAGCAGATTCGCGAGGATATAGTCAACATCCTTCTCCCGCGTGTGGCAACGCGCGACAGCCGCTATGCCGACTTGCTCAATGCGCATGACTACAAACTGCTGGTCAATCCTACCGGCAATTTTGTTATCGGCGGCCCTCATGGTGACACAGGCCTGACGGGTAGGAAAATCATTGTAGATACCTATGGTGGTCGTGGTGCTCACGGTGGAGGTGCTTTCTCAGGAAAAGACCCGAGCAAGGTTGACCGTTCTGCTGCCTACGCTGCCCGCTATATAGCCAAGAACCTTGTGGCGGCAGGTGTGGCTCGTGAGGTGCTTGTGCAACTCAGTTACGCTATAGGTGTGGCTGAACCCGTTTCTGTCTATGTCAACACTTATGGCACTGCCAAGGTCAATCTCACTGACAACCAGATTGCAGACAAAGTCTCCTCTCTCTTCGACCTCCGTCCGGGAGCCATTGAGCAGACACTCAATCTGCGCCAGCCTATCTACGAGGAGACGGCTTCCTATGGTCATGTAGGCAGAACCCCGCAAGTGGTGGAGAAGACTTTCCTTGACGGCAACGGTAACCTGTTTACGCGCCGTGTGGAACTCTTTACGTGGGAGAAACTCGACCGCGTGGACGACATCCGTAAGTGCTTTGGTTGCTAATTACAGTTTCTTATTATTTGATTTACCTATGTTAATAATAAGGAAAAATCTTTTGTTTGTCTGTTGTATGTCTCGCAGAAATGTATTATCTTTGCAGTGTAAAAATGTGGTTTGAACAACCAAACATACAATCAACAATAACAAACAATTTAACACAAAATCGTTATGAAGATTACTAACAAACTCATTGCCGAGTGTCTTGGTACATTTTGGCTCGTGTTCGGCGGTTGCGGTACTGCAATCTTTGCCGGTGGTAATGTAGGTTTCCTTGGCGTAGCTCTCGCTTTTGGTCTTACAGTCGTTACTATGGCTTATGGTATCGGTCATATCTCCGGTGCTCATCTCAATCCTGCTGTATCTCTCGGTGTGTTCTGCAATGGCCGTATGACTTGGAAAGAGATGCTCCTCTACTGGTGCGCTCAGATAGTTGGTGCTATCATCGCAGGTGCCGTTCTCTTCGGTCTTGTTAAGGCTGCAGGTATGGAGGTAGGTACTTTCGCTGCCAATGGTTATGGTGATGCTTTCGCAGGCGCAGCAGGCTATCAGCAGATCAGTTGTGGTGGTGCTTTCGCTGTTGAGGCTGTGCTCACCTTCGTCTTCCTTATGGTTATCCTCGGTGCTACCGACGACAAGCATGCCAACGGTAAGTTCGCAGGTCTGGCTATCGGTCTCTGCCTTACACTGATTCACCTTATCAGTATTCCTCTGACCAATACCAGTGTCAACCCTGCTCGCAGTATCTCACAGGCTATCTTCTCTGAGAATGCATTTGCACTGCCGCAGCTCTGGCTCTTCATCGTGGCTCCGCTCGTAGGTGCCGCCCTCGCAGGTCTGTGCTACAAGTGCATCACTTGCACTTCTTGCAAGAAGCAATAATGACCTCTTACGCTGTAGGAGGTAAGACCACTACCGCGTAGAGACGTCGCATTGGGACGTCTCCCTAACAATAACCGCTGCGCTGTAAGAAGTAAGATATACAGCGTATATTTCAAAGCCGTTTCTCTATCTGAGAGACGGCTTTTTTGTTTTATCTTTGTATATTAAAAAAAATATTGTATCTTTGCAGCTGATATTAATCAATATTCTTTCTTTATATGAAAAAGTTCATTTTTTCATTGGCAGCAGTAGCTCTTATGTTGCTTTCTTGTAATCAGCAGCAGCCCGAAGTGGAGTTTGGGTTGAGTGAGTCACAAATAGAAGCAAGTAACGAAGGCGGAACTTATTCTGTAACGGTTACTTCTGCAGCCTCATGGTTCGTTACTATCGACTCCGGCAATGACTGGGTCGGCATTAGTCCTGATAAAGGTGAGGGCCCCGCAGATGTTGTCACAATCACTACCCAGCCGGGCAAAGGATATGCTATTGCTTACATTACTTTCACGTCCGCAGACATGAGTGCTATGCTGACTGTGGTCAGGCGTGGAGAAGGTGCCGGTGATGGAACCATACAACTCAGTCAGACTAAGCTGGAGGCGCCTGCCATAGGAGGACAGTTTGAGGTTGAAGTCACTTCCGAAGTCAAGTGGATGGTTGACAAGGATGTTTCCTGGCTGAATGTCACTCCGGGTGTGGGAAAAGGAAACGGCAAACTCTCAATCGACGTTGCTGTAACTGACAATTTTGCCGCTACCACTGGTAAGATTACTGTCTATGAGGTTGGCAAGAAAGAGAGTGGAGTAGTGCTCGAAGTTGAGCGAAGTGGCATTGCTGTCGCACAGTTCTCTGTGAGCGAGACAAAGAAAGTTATCTTTGCACCGGGCAACTTGCAGTATAACGCCGTTCAGAACACTTTCCGCTTTGCTGAGCACCAGTATGACTATTTAGGCAAGAGTAATGAATATATAGACCAGTATTACAACGGCTGGATAGACCTGTTCGGATGGGGAACCAGCGGATATGATGATAAATATCCGTACCTCTGTTCCGAAGAGTCTGAGGACTACTTCTATGGCTCTGATATAGCCGGCACAGACTATGACTGGGGGCAGTACAATGCTATTGAGCATGAGGCATATGCCGGTACAGAAAAGGGCTTTTGGCGTACTCCTACTAAAGATGAGGTAGAGTATCTTATGAAACAAAAGATTGATAACTTTGAGGCGGGAGGAGTTAGAGTTACTGACATGAATAACGAGAGTTTCTTGATTATTCTTCCCGATGGTCTTGATTTGTCTAATGAGTTGACTATTGCTCCCAATACATTGAAAGACTATACAAAAGAGCAGTTGCTTTATGTTCAGGTGCAAGGGGCTGTAATCTTGCCTTTGATGAGTGGGTTCCGTTCAGGCACAACGTTCTCTAAGGCTGAAGGAGGTGCCTATTGGACTTCTACACTTAAAGATGAATCCTCTCAAAGAGCATATGCGTTACATCCAGGTTTAGGTGCTATAGTAGAGGTGCCTGTTTATGATGGTTTTTCTGTCCGCCTTGTACACGACGTTGAATAATACCTCATTTTAACCACAGTTATTCACTATTAACTATTCACTATTAACTATTATCTATTCAAGTCCCATGAGTGCCTTACATCAAGATGACCGTTTTGCAGGATATGTTGTTCTGAACCTGCTAAAAGAAAATGTCTATTCAGAGACATATAAAGTGGCCGATGACAACGGTGACACCTATTTCCTCAAGTTGTTCTGCCTGAAAAATATGCCTGAGCGTATGTTGCAGCAGGGTATTGTCAAGGAGATACGCTATTGCTCAGCTCTGCGTCATGCCAACCTCATAAGTCACATACGCGATGGTCAGGAGAGGCTTGAGTCGGGCGACTATCAGTATCTGGTTACCAACTATTTCAGTGGTGAACTGCTTATCGAGAAGATAGAGCGCGAAGGCAAGATGGAGATGGAGGAGGCTGTCAGTCTCTTCCTGCAGATTCTTGACGGTGTCAAATATATGCACGAGCAGCGCCCGCCTTTGTGTCACAACGACATCACTCCGTCCAACATCATGCTTTCTGCCAAGACAGGCGGTATACCCGAACTCATCGACATGGGGCATGTGGGAGAACGTGCCAACGGCAACCCCACCTTCGAGACCTCCGACCTCGACCCCTTCTATCGTGCCAACGAGACCTTCATCGGTGTCTTCGATGAGCAGTCCGACATCTTCTCTGCATGTGCAGTCTTCTACACTATGCTCGTAGGTCGTGCTCCGTGGTACCAGGAGCTCCCCGCTGCCAAAAGCCTCTCCGAGCATAGCAACCGTATACGCCAGTTCCGCAAGACGCACCCGCTGGATTTCGGAGGTGTCAGTCTGCCTGACTGGCTGCGCAATGTGCTCTACAAAGGGCTCTCGCTCGAGTATCAGTATCGCTACGATACAGTCGAACAACTGATTACTGCCATTCGTGAACGTAACGAGACATTCACTCCGCCTACTTCGACCATTTCGGGCGAAGGCATATCAGGTGCTCACAACACCCGCCATACCTCTAATCCTACCGACCCACGTCACACCCCCGGCACAGGCGGACCATCCGAGTCAGGCAGTCCCTCGGGCTCTGACAGACCGTCTAACTCCGGCAACCCCTCAGGTCCAAGCAATCATGGCAGCCCCGACCCGAACCAGAACCCTGATGCCGAACCGGGAGCAACACAGTTCCGTGTGCAACGAGGCAACGGTAAAGGTTTTGAGGACATAGCCGGTATGCAGGAGTTGAAAGACCTCTTGAAGCAGAAGGTTATCTTCGTCCTCCAGAACCGCGAACTGGCAGAGGAATACCGTCTCACTCCGCCTAATGGCATGCTCCTCTATGGTCCTCCGGGTTGCGGAAAGACGTTCTTTGCTGAGAAGTTCTCCGAGGAGGCGGGTTTCAACTATATCCTCATCAAGGCGTCCGACCTTGCCAGCACTTATGTGCACGGCTCGCAGGAGAAGATTGCGGCACTCTTCAAAGAGGCGGAGCAGAATGCGCCGTGTGTGCTCAACTTCGATGAGTTCGATGCCCTGGTACCCGTCCGTAGCGGTGACACCAACCAGCATTACGCCAGCGAGGTCAACGAGTTCCTCTCGCAACTCAACAACTGCTCGCACAGGAAGATTTTCGTCATCGCTACATCCAACCGTCCTGACAAGATTGACCCCGCTGTGCTCCGTACAGGACGTATCGACAAACAGATATATGTGCCGCTGCCGGACTTCACTGCACGCAAGGAGATGTTCCTCCATCACCTGAAAGGGCGCCCGATGGAGGACAATATCGACGCTGAACGCCTTGCCACACTCTCCGACGGATATGTGGCTTCCGACATCGCATACGTAGTCAACGATGCTGCCATGACGGCTGCTTTCACGCATAAGAAGATTTCTCAGGAACTTCTCGAGTCTATTGTCGTTGCAACCAAGCCCTCGGTCAAGAAAGAGGTGCTCAAGCAGTACGACGAGATACGCGAGCGGATGGACGGTGTGGCGGGCATGAACGACAGAAAACGTATCGGTTTCTTCTGACAAGAACTCCGCTTGTCCCCCATCCTGACAGGTCTGTCCGGCCGTTGTAATATCGGTTTGTATACCGGTTGGCCGGGTCAATGTAATCATAATAGACTGCCTGTCAATGCGGATAAATGAAAAAAATCTTGCAAGGGTATTGCGTAATTAAAAATAAAGCAGTACCTTTGCAAGCCGTTTTGTGGAATAGTATTCTTTTGTGAGAATTACTATCTACCAACGACTTAAGTAAACAAGTATTATTAATTCGCCGTTCTGGGCAGTGCGCTGAGCGCTCAATAGATGTCTGTCGGGACGGTCAAAAACAACAAAAAACAGTGGAAACAACAAGCTACAAGACTCTGTCGCTCTCTAAAGAGGCCGCTCTCGAACAGAAACAGTGGGTGGTAGTTGATGCTCAGGGTCAGATCCTTGGTCGCATGTGCACCAAGATTGCCAAGCTTCTGCGTGGCAAGTACAAACCGTCATTCACTCCTAATCAGGACTGTGGCGACTATGTTATCGTTATCAACGCAGCAGGTGTAGAACTTACCGGAAACAAGTGGACCGGCCGTCAGTATGTACGCTATACCGGATACCCCGGTGGTCAGCGCGAGTTCACTCCCCAGGATCTCAAGGACAAAGGTGCAGACCGTCTGATTAAGAAAGTGGTTAAGGGTATGCTGCCCAAGAACCGCCTCGGTGACAAAATCATCAACAATCTCTATGTTTACGCAGGTAGCGAGCATCCTCATGCAGCTCAGCAGCCCAAACAAATCGACATTAACACACTTAAATAAAACGCAGCAATGGAAGTAGTAAATGCATTAGGAAGACGCAAAGCCGCAGTTGCTCGCGTTTTCGTGAAAGAAGGAGCAGGTAAGATCACTATCAACAAGCGTGATCTCGAAGTTTATTTCCCCTCTTCAATTCTCCAGTACATAGTTAAACAACCTCTCAACAAACTTGGTGTTGCTGAGAAGTACGATATCCTCGTTAACCTCGACGGTGGCGGATACAAAGGTCAGGCAGAGGCTCTGCGCCTTGCTATCGCTCGCGCACTCGTTAAGATTAACCCCGAAGACAAGGTGGCTCTCAAGGCTGAAGGATTCATGACTCGTGATGCTCGTGAAGTTGAGCGTAAGAAACCGGGTCGTCCCAAAGCACGTAAGCGCTTCCAGTTCAGTAAGCGTTAAGCACTTAAGACTCTTGGGAAACTTAAGAAACTTAAGTCACTTAATCTCCTACAAAGAACCCTTTTCTCCCAAATTGCGGGGACTCCGCTCGGACTACCCCGCAATTGTTTTGCCTTCTCAAAAGGCAGTTCTCGCCTGCTGACAATTGACATTATATATATTGGCGGTAAAGAGCAAGGCAAAATCTGCGGATACATATTATAAACTAACTAATTAAACAAACAAATCACAATGAGAACAAATTTCGAAGAATTGCTTGAAGCTGGTGCTCATTTCGGTCACCTCAAGCGCAAATGGAATCCCGCCATGGCTCCATACATCTTCATGGAGCGCAATGGTATCCACATCATCGACCTCAACAAGACCGTCGTAAAAATCGAAGAGGCTGCTGAGGCACTCAAGAACATCGCCAAGTCTGGTCGCAAAGTGCTCTTTGTAGCTACCAAAAAGCAGGCTAAAGACGTCGTGGCTGAGAAGGCTAAAGAAGTAGGTATGCCTTATATCACCGAGCGTTGGGCTGGTGGTATGCTCACCAACTTCCCCACTATCCGCAAGGCTGTGAAGAAAATGTCGTCTATCGACAAGATGATGAACGACGGCACTTTCGACAATATCTCCAAGCGTGAGAAACTGCAGATCACACGCCAGCGTGAGAAACTCGAGAAGAACCTCGGTTCTATCGCCGACCTTACACGTCTGCCGAGTGCTGTCTTCGTGGTTGACGTCATGAAAGAGCATATCGCTGTCGCTGAGGCTCAGCGTCTGGGTATACCTGTATTCGGTATCGTTGATACCAACTCCGATCCTAACAATATCGATTTCGTCATCCCTGCTAACGACGATGCTACATCTTCTATCACCGCTATCCTCAATGCTGTTGTTGCAGCTATCAAGGAAGGACTCGATGAGCGCAAAGTTGAGAAGGCTGACGAGGCTGCTGCACAGGCACAGGCTGATGAGGAAGCTCCCGCACCAAAAGAGCGCCGTCAGCGTGTACGCAAGCAGGCTGAACCAAAGGCTCCCGAGAAAGTAGCTGAGGCTGCTCCCGAAGCTCCCGCTGAAGAAGCTCCTGCTGAATAATCAACAAATCTTGAGTTTGTAAAGTTTGTTGAGTACATGTCAGACTTGACGAACTTTTTCAAACTCGTCAAACAATCTTTAAATTCCAATCACTATGGCAGTAACACTTGCAGATATAAAGAAACTGCGCGACATCACTGGCGCAGGTATGATGGATGTTAAGAAGGCTCTCGAAGAGGCTAATGGCGATTTCGAGCAGGCTAAAGACCTCCTACGTAAACGTGGACAGGCTATCGCTGCTAAGCGTAGCGACCGAGAGGCTTCCGAAGGTTGTGTTCTTGGACGGGCTGAAAACGGATTCGCAGCTATCGTTGCTGTGAAGTGCGAGACTGACTTCGTGGCTAAAAACGCTGACTTCGTGGCTCTCGTAAAACTCATACTCGATGTTGCTATGGATCGTCAACCCGCTTCTCTTGAGGCTCTTAAGAACGAGGTCGTTAGCGGTCGCACCGTTGCTGAACTAGTAACAGAGCGCTCTGGTGTGACAGGCGAGAAGATGGAACTCAGCGACTATGTCTTCCTCCGTGGAGCTAAAGTCGATGCGTACAACCACCTCGGAAACAAACTCTCCTCACTCGTAGCTGTTGCTGAGGCTGACGCACCCCAGGAGACCGTGCACGGCATCTCTATGCAGGTCGCAGCTATGGCACCTATCGCTGTCTCGGCTGAACTCGTGGCACAGGAAGTAAAAGAACACGAACTCAAAGTCGCTATCGAGAAAACCAAACAGGACGAGATCAACAAGGCTGTCGAGAACGCACTGCGCAAGGCCGGTATCAACCCTGCACATGCTGACTCTATGGACCATATCGAGAGCAACACCACTAAGGGATGGCTCACTCAGGAGCAGGCTGAACTTGCTAAGCAGATACGTACCACCGTGCCCGTTGAGGCTGAGGCTAACATCAACCTCAAGAAGGTGGAGATGATTGCTCAGGGACGTCTCGCTAAGTTCCTCAAGGAGTCCACACTCTTGGAGCAGGTTTATGTTATGTCTGAGGACAAGGAACTCGTTAAGGACGTCCTCAAGAAGGCTGGCGTAACCGTTTGCGACTTCAAGCGTGTCACTCTCAACCAGGAGTAATCCGGGCTTATACCACTGCGTTGTTAGAGGTTACACTTCGTTGTTAGAGCTTAGACCGCTTCGTTGAAGCAACAAAGACTCATAAGTAACCTGACAACCTATTAACCTGACAACTTATTAACAGCGCAGTATGCGCGTAAAAAAGCGGAGGTGCATCAGCACTCCCGCTTTTTGTTTATAGTTTCTTTCTCTCAGCATCTGACTGACAAAACGTGTCTTCTATAGAATATTCACTTTATGCATAAAATGTGTATAATTATGCATAAATCTTAAAATAACGCACTTTTAGCTATGCTCTCGTCAAGCATACTCCTAGCAAAGTGTAAGCAATCTCCTCCTTTATGCAGAAAAATGCATAATCTTAACAATAGTAAACTTTTTACTTGTACATCTAATTCTGCTCAAATCTTTTGCAATATCAGGAAATTTATATTACCTTTGCAGAGTAATATTTGTGAGAATAATTCATCATTAAGTCTCTAAAATCAGGTAATATGACTCAACAACTCAAAGAAATACTCATCGCCAATGCAAGGTTATACGAAACCAGCGACTTTTTACAGGGCGACCCATCTTGGTTCATGCACCAAGTCAGTGGCAAACTCAATCAGGAAGCAATGGCATTTGTGGCTTCTGTACTCAGTTATGGCAACCGACAGCAGTTCATGCCCAAGATTCAGTCACTGCTTGAACTCTCCCAATATCAGATGCACTTCTGGATACATGACAGTACATTCAGACATACTTTCCCCGATGACAACTCCTGCTTCTATCGTCTCTACACCAATCATCAGATGACACTTTTCTTTGAGGCATATCAACATCTTATGCAGCAATATGGCAGCCTGGGCGACTACATCAGACTCAACGCCAAAACCGGCTTCGAGGCAGTTGAGGCTATATCAAGATACTTCTCCGGGCAAGGCATCACCGGCATCATACCAAAAGACACCGCTTCGCCATGCAAACGGATATGCATGTTCCTCCGTTGGATGGTGCGTACTGACTCACCCGTGGACCTTGGCATCTGGGAATTCATTGACAAGCGCACACTCATCATCCCGCTCGACACGCACGTTATGCAGCAGGCGCAGAGCCTTGGACTCTTAACCGGCAGAACAACCACCATGAACACTGCTATACGACTCACGCGACAACTGAGCGAAGCTTTTCCCGATGACCCTCTGAAAGCCGACTTCGCCCTTTTCGGATACGGAGTGAACCATAAACAAACTGATGCATAAAACAATGAAAATCATACTGACACTCCTTGCTGTGATTGCTGTAGCGGTGATCGCAGCAGTACTCGTCCTCTCACATCCTGCTTTCGGACGCAGACCTTCACCTCAGCGAAGGGCGCGTATAGAGGCGTCTCACAACTGGCGCGACGGAATGTTCCGAAATCAGATACCTACACCGCAGTTTACAGGTGACAAAAGCAGCATCAGAACGCTCTGGAACTTCCTGACAGACAACAAGACGCAGCGTATTCCCCACGAGCCGCTCAATGCCGTGCACACCGACCTCAACAATCTGCCCGAGGGAGACCTGCTCGTTTGGTTCGGCCACTCGTCATATCTCTTCAAACTTGGCTCAAACACTTTCCTCGTTGACCCTGTCCTGAAAATGGAGTTCCCCGCTTCTCTCATGATGAAACCTTTCCGAGGGACTGACATATACACGCCCGATGACATGCCACATATTGACTGCCTTATCATCACGCATGAACACTGGGACCATCTTGACTATGCCACACTGCGTGACATACGGCACAAAGTCAGCCGTGTCGTTTGCCCTCTCGGAGTAGGGGAGTACCTTGAGTACTGGGGATACCCCAAAGACAGCATCGCCGAACTCGACTGGTATGAAGAGGTAAGTTTGTCAAGTTCGATAAATACTTTACAAACTTTACAAACCTCTCAAACTTTGCAAACTCTACAAACTTCTATCACTTGCCTTCCTACGCGCCACTTCTCTAACCGCCTCTTCTCTCGCAATCAGACATTGTGGGCGTCATTCCTCGTTCAGGTGGCAGAGAAAAAGGTCTATGTCGGAGGTGATGGAGGATACGACGGCAGGTTCCGCGAGATACGACGCAAATACGGGCAGGTTGACCTCGCGTTCTTCGAGAACGGACAATATAATAAGGACTGGGCTAATATTCATCTCATGCCTCAAGACCTCGAAAAAGCCATTCTCGAACTCGATGCCAAGCAAGTTTTCACCGTACATCACGATAAGTTCTCACTCGCTCCGCATGCTTGGTATGAGCCTGACAGTGTGGCGAAAACTATTGCAGAAAGCCGCAATGTTTGCATCCTCGACCAACCTATTGGAACACTTGTACGATTTTAGATTTTATTTTGGCTTGCAGGTTAGGAAAATTTGTTGTAATTTTGTACCCAGATATAGACATACCGACATTTCGATATTTGGTATATCAGGATAAAATCAACTCTCAACTTTAAACTCTCAACTATAGCACGGAATGGCAATTACATTTCAATATAACAAAACCTCACTTCAGGCGCTGGAGAAGAACTTGAAGATGCGTGTGCGCGCTTTGCCTACGCTCAAAAACAAAGAGTCGGCACTGCGTATGGAAGTCAAGAAAGCGAAAGACGAAGTGGCTCGTCTCGACCGTGAAGTCGAAGAGCGCATCGCAGCTTACGATCAGATGCTCAGTCTATGGGGAGAGTTCGACACTTCACTGCTGCATGTAGATGACGTCAAGATGAGCATTAAAAAGATTGCAGGAGTGCGCATACCCGTACTTGATGAGGTCGTCTATTCTACCAAACCTTTCAGCATCTTCTCTGCTCCAAAGTGGTATGCGGACGGATTTACACAACTCAAACAACTTGCACAAGTAGGCATCGAGCAGGAGTTCTGCAGACAGAAAGTCAACCTGCTTGAGTATGCCAGAAAAAAAAGTACTCAGAAGGTCAATCTCTTCGAGAAGGTGCAGATACCCGGCTACGAAGATGCTATACGCAAGATAAAACGATTTATGGAAGATGAAGAGAACTTGAGTAAGTCAAGCCAGAAAATAGTGAAATCGAAACGTGAAAAGGAGGCTCAGGCATGATTACTAAGATGAAGAAATACACGTTCCTCGTGTTTCACCGCGACTATGAGCACTTCCTGGAGCAGCTCAGAGACGCCGGAGTTCTGCATGTCAATCAGAAGGCTGCAGGAGCTATGGAAGATGAGCAACTGCAGCAGCAACTCTCACTCGTGGACCGTATACGAAAGGCTGTCGCCATATCCTCATCACTCATTCCCGAGGGGTGTGCTGCCGTAGATACAGGAGCTGCTCCTGAGGATGCAGAGGTTTTGCTCACGGAACTGCCAGCTCTCACTGCAGAAAAGCAGCAACTCGAACAAGACCTCATCACGCTGCAGAAAGAGCAGACACGTATGCAGGTATGGGGCAGCTATTCCTCCGAGCGTATTGAGGCTCTGCAAGCTGCTGGATATGAGTTACGCTATTTCGTCTGCCCGAAGAGCAAGTATCAGCCGGAGTGGGAGACAATGCATAACGCTTTCCTCATGGCTGAAGAGGCAGGTATGCGATATTTCGTCACTGTCAACAAGCAGGGAACCGAAGTGGATATCGATGCCGAGGAAATCACTCTCAACAAGCACAACGCTGACCAGCTTAATGCTGACATAGAGGCTCTCAAGGGACTTGTTGCTGCCAAACAGGCACAGCTGGAAGCATGGGCTATTGCTCATACAGGAGAGTTGCGTGAAGCTGAGCACAGGACCATGCAGACTATCGACTGGAAGCAGGTCAACCTGTCAACCACCCAGTTGGCTGACGATACACTCTGTCTGTTAGAAGGCTTCTGCCCAATAGACGCAGTGGAAGACTTGAACAAAATGCTCGATGAGCAACATATATATTATGTAGCAGAAGACCCGACAGAAGAAGACAATACGCCTGTCAAACTGCGCAACAACTGGTTCACACGTATGTTCGAGTGTCTGACAGGTATGTACGGCTGGCCTGTGTATGGCGAGTTCGACCCCACACCGGTGCTCGGACCGTTCTTCCTCCTCTTCTTTGCTATGTGTATGGGCGATGCAGGCTATGGTATCATTCTCATCCTCTTCGGAATACTTACGACCAAACGTGTGCTTAAGATAGAGATGTTCGACGGGCTTGGTCCGCTCATCACCACTCTCGGCATAGGCACGCTGGTGGTCGGTTTCTTCCTCGGTACTTTCTTCGGTATTGACCTCTATGCAGCGTCATGGGTGCCTGAGAGCCTTAAGTCGGTGATGATAAAAGGCAAGGTGGCTGGATTTGATATTCAGATGGTGCTCGCACTCGCTATAGGCGTATTCCATATCTGTCTTGCTATGATTATAAAGGCTGTCTGCTACACTAAGCGCTTCGGTTTCAAGCAGAATATCTCCACTTGGGGATGGCTGCTGCTTATTCTTGGAGGACTGGTGATTGCTGTACTTGCACTTACTGAAGTGTTCTCCGCTGAGGTTACCAAGTGGGCTCTGATAGGTGTGGGAGTAGTCTCTGCGCTCGGAATATATATCTTCAACACTCCGGGCAGAAATCCTCTTATCAACATAGGTGCAGGACTCTGGGACACATACAACATGGCTACCGGAATACTTGGCGATGTCCTTTCATACATCCGTCTCTATGCACTCGGTCTGGCTGGTGGCATGCTTGGGGCCGCATTCAACAAACTGGGGCTGATGATACTTGGTGAGAACCCCAATGTGGGGACTTGGCTGGGATTCATTGTCATACTGATATTCGGTCACGTGCTGAATGTATGTATGTCTGCCCTTGGTGCTTTTGTGCACCCCTTGCGTCTGAGTTTCGTCGAGTACTTCAAGAACTCCGGATACGAAGGCAAAGGACACTTGTATAAACCGTTTGCTAAATAAGTTTGACAAGTTTGTCGGGTTTGATAGGTTTGTCAAGTTCGACAACCTGAAACCTGAACCTGGAACCTATTGACAAGTTTGACAAATAAAATAATAATAACATTATAAACAACTATTACAATGAACGAAATTCTTGGTTATCTCGGATGGGCAGCAATGCTTGGTCTGGCAGGTATCGGTTCTGCTTATGGTACTACCATTGCAGGCAACGCCGCTGAAGGCGCTCTAAAGAAAAACAAAGACAAATCTGCTTCCTACATGATTCTGTCGGCTCTGCCCGCTACTCAGGGTCTCTATGGCTTCGTAGCTTTCCTGATGTGGATGTTCAAAGCTGACAATCTCGGCTTTATTGCTGAGAACAGCGCAGTATGCTTCGGAGTGGGTCTGTTCGTAGGTCTGGTATGCCTCTTCTCTGGTATCCGTCAGGGACAGGTTTGCGCCAATGGTATTGCAGGTATTGCTGCAGGACATGATGTGCAGACCAACACCATGATCTATGCCGCTCTTCCTGAGTTCTACGCCATCTTGGCTCTTGTTGCTGCTCTCATGATTTAATTCAGCAATACGCATAGAAAGCAATCTGCCACTGGTGGATTGCTTTTGTTGTTTTTGTGGTAAGCGTCTTGTTCATCTTTACAGAAAATCATTGACTCCAGTATGCATAAGAAGATTCTTTCTGTCTTGAGCCTTATGGTAGGGCTGTTTACTGCTTGTAATCAGTCTTCGCTGCCAGTAGGTCAGCACTATATTGCTCACGCAGGAGGAATGATTGGCGGCTACACCTACACCAACTCCCGTGAGGCTGTAGAGCAGTCGATTGCGGACGGAATAAGTTTCATCGAGTTAGACCTGGCCTTCACTGAGGATAGTCAGCTTGTTTGTCTGCACGACTGGGGATTCTTCAACAAGATAACCTCAGGCGAAGAGATCGCTCGTCCGCTGTGTCTTGAGTATTTCCTGCGACAGAAGATTTATGGGCAGTACACTCCGCTCACTGCTGCCGATATAGTACAGATTATTGAGGAGCACCCTCATCTGTGGCTCGTGACAGACAAGATATCCGACCCCGAGACCATCACCCGACACTTCTCATCTATCAAGCAGAGAACCATTGTCGAATGCTTTACCAAAGAGGATTATCGGGCACTCAAACAAGCAGGCTTCACGACTCTTCTCTCTTATGTACCGCCAAGCAGAGACGACACTGCATCATGCCGCATCTTGCAAGCATTCGACAACTATGTCTTCTCCACAAGAGTTGACAGAAGTAATCTCGTGTATCAGTCGTGTGCCTTGTTCTCGTGCCATAACCGCCAGCAAGCCGACTCCGTCTTTAGTCTTGACCCCAGAATAAAATTTGTTTATATTGACGACACAACACGATAGTGGTTTCTGCTTACTGCTTACTGGTTGCTGACTACAGACTCTCCCTATCATGCACTGAAACTATAAGCATTAATCTTTAATCTTTAATCTTTAATCTTATGTCAACCACTCCTAAAGGTCTGTTAGGTTGGACCACACTCAGAATCGTTAGCGACGTAAATGCCTATGACCCCGGCATAGTTCATACTGAAAGCTACAAAGGTGAAGCCTTCAATACCGACCTCGCGCTCGGTCAGTCGCTCTATTCACTCATCGACAGCAAGTGGTGGCGTTCCTCTGTCTGTCCCCGATATCATAGTCTGAAACTCATTGACGCTGACGCTGAAAGTGCTACCTTACTCTATGGTGACAAAGAAATCCGCATCACTGTTAACCAGACAAAGAAGATTGACACCATACCTCTCGACTATGCTGACTCCTCGCTCTATGTCTCTATACTGAAACAATATAAAAACGAAGCACTCACTACTGAATATGATGTCTTCACCCTTGAGCAGTATGAGAAGATAAAGCAAGAAGCAGATGCAGGCAATGCTGATGCTATCAACCATCTGGCATATATCAGTTATTATGGTGTTCTGCGTCTTTCTATTCCTTCAGATAAATTGCGGGCACACCAACTCTGGGAACAAGCAGCACAGAAAGGGAATGCACCGGCTCTCTACTGCTTAAGCATAGACTTATATGAAGGCGGTGAGGGTATCGAGAAAGATATTCCGCGTTCTGTCCGCTGCCTCATTCAGGCCGCTGACAAAGGCAATATAAAGGCATGCGCCCGACTTGGTGATATCTACTTCTGCGGTGAAGATGAGGTATTGGCTCAAGACAGGCAAAAAGCCTTCCACTACTATCAGATTGCTGCACAAGAAGAACATCAGGCGGCTAAAGCAACGCTCGGTATGATGTATTTCGATGGGTCGGGAACGGAACAGGACTACAAGAAGGCTTTCGAGATTTTCTCTGATACTGCCTATTCTGAGAACAACTGGGCATGCTCATGGTCATGCTACTACATGGGAGAGTTCTATAGGTGTGCATTAGGTGATGTCAAGAAAGACCTCAAAGAAGCATTCCGCTTCTATGAGCACTCGGCAGAACTGGGTAATCCTGATGCCCTGTCGCAACTGGGAGTGATGTATTCAATGGGTTGGGGCTGCAAGATGAACATGTCGGCAGCAGTGGAGAACTGGGAGAAAGCACTTGAACAAAACAATGCTGCAGCCGCTTATTATCTTGCACTTTACTACGAAGATGCAGATTGGGGCAATGACCCGGAGAAAGCAGATGAGTATCAGCAGCGTGCAGCCCAGCTCGGAGACGAAGATGCAGAGCGTGAGATAGAACTCGGACTGCGCCCTGGAGAGAAGCCTGACAAAGAAGTGGAAGAAGATATGGTAAGTAAGGTTGATTATGAAGCATTGCTCAAGGACAGTATGTCTAACCCTACTGAACATGCCCGCGTAATATGGCGGGGCATGAAAGAGGGTGACATGGAGTGTATGCGGCGTTACCTGTATGTGGCATACAATTGTCAGGCTGAAGACGAAATCGATATAGTAGCCGGTTGGCTTGCTGATAGTAAAGACGAGAGGGCATTGCTGTATAAGCAAATCCGTAAGAATGTACCCGATTCAACTCCGCTGTCAGCATATTGTATGGCATTTTTCGACAAAGAAGGCTCACCGTATGCATCACTCTATGGTGAAATGATATACACCCTCTGCCGGCTGCATGTCAACCGAGTAGGCTTCTTCGAAGATGATGTGGAGACTGAGGGAGGGCGTAGAACTGACCCGCCTGATGAAGAGACAGTGAAATATTGGTATAGCCTCTACAATCGAAGCGACTGCTCCTCTAATCAGATAGGTATCTATCGAGATGCTCTGCCATACGCCAAAGGTGGTAACGCTGACGCTCAGTTTATTGTCGGCTACCTGCTTTTGAATGGAATAAAAACCAAGTACTCCTCGCCTAATACTGTCTATCTCGAACCCAACAAAGAGGAAGCCAAGCAGTATCTTCTCAGGGCGGCAGAGCAGGGTATAGCCAAGGCATACCGACAACTGCCTCATACTTGTGAATACGGCTCGGATGAGTGGCTTGGCTATATAAAGAAAGGAGTTGAACTTGACATTGCAGATAATATGGAAATCCTGCAAGACTGGCTATCTAAGCATGGAGAGGAACAAGAAGCGGCCCGGCTATGTCTTAAGCGTGCAGAGAAAGGCAACCATAAAGCAATGCTTGAGATGGCGAGACGTTATGAGACAGGCGATGGAGTGGAGCAGAACCCAGAGGAGGCTTTCCGTCTTGCTGATTACGTGTATCAGCACTCCTCTATCTCTCCTTACGATAGCTCTTATGAGGAGGCTGCCGAACTATTGCAGCGATATTATACGGAAGGTGTTGGAGTAGACCCTAATCCTGACAAGGCTTGGCAAATCTATTCCATATTAAAAGATGAGGAAGAACGACTTGACGACCTTCTATCCAGATAACTGTTGCAACATTCGAATCTTCTTTGTAACTTTGCAAGCTCTAAGAAACAAGTACAATACATAAAGTAAGAAATCACGATTTATAATGAAAGCATTCGTTTTTCCAGGTCAGGGTTCTCAGTTCAGTGGGATGGGAAAAGACCTGTATGAAGAGTATTATGTTGCCCACGATATGTTCGAGCAGGCCAATCAGATACTCGGTTTTAGAATCACAGACATCATGTTTGCAGGCACTGACGAAGAACTTCGTCAGACCAAAGTCACTCAGCCTGCCGTTTTCCTTCATTCAGTAATCTCTGCCAAGTTGCTTAAGACCGATGAACCAGATATGGTTGCGGGCCACTCGCTCGGCGAATACCCAGCCCTCGTGGCATGCGGTGCTCTTCGCTTCGAAGATGCGCTTGTTTTAGTCTCAAAACGTGCTATGGCTATGCAGCGTGCTTGCGAGATGCAGCCGGGTACTATGGCAGCCGTGTTGGCTCTGCCTGACGAGAAAGTGGAGGAGGTATGCAAGCAGATAGCTGACGATATAGTAGTGGCTGCTAACTATAATTGCCCCGGACAACTCGTTATATCAGGCACTATAAGTGCAATAGACAAAGCTTGTGTGCTTATGAAAGAGGCGGGTGCCAAGCGTGCTATCAAACTGCCCGTAGGAGGCGCTTTCCATTCGCCACTCATGCAGCCTGCAGCAGAAGAACTGCGTGAGGCAATCCTTGCAACTGAATTCTCAAAGCCGCAGTGCCCTATCTATCAGAACGTAAATGCTCTGCCACAGACCGACCCGGAGGTGATAAAGCAGAATCTCGTAGCCCAACTCACTTCACCGGTGCGTTGGACACAGACGGTGCAGAATATGATTGCCGATGGTGCTACATGTTTTCAGGAGTTCGGTCCGGGAGATGTGCTGAAAGGACTTATAAGGAAAATTAACCCAGAAATAGAAACCAAATAATATGTACAGAAACACAACATGCGGAGAACTGCGTATCTCCGACATTGGAAAACAGGTAGTGCTCGCAGGCTGGGTACAACGCATCCGCAAGATGGGCGGAATGACGTTTGTTGACCTGCGTGACAGATACGGAATTACTCAGTTGGCATTCAACCAGGAAGTGAATGCCGAAGTGTTTGACAAAGCCAACTCACTCGGTCGTGAATATGTCCTTCAGGTGAAAGGCACTGTAGAGGAACGCTATTCCAAGAACAAGAATATGCCTACCGGTGACATTGAAATCAGTGTTACTGAACTCACAGTGCTCAACGAGGCAGTCACTCCTCCGTTCACTATTGAAGAAGATACCGATGGTGGAGACGATATCCGCATGAAGTATCGTTATCTTGACCTTCGTCGCGAGTGTGTGCGTAAGAATCTTGAACTGCGCCACAAGATGGCATTCGAGGTCCGCCGTTATCTTGATGAACAAGGCTTTCTTGAGGTTGAAACACCAGTCTTGGTTAATTCTACACCTGAAGGTGCACGCGACTTTGTAGTCCCCAGCCGTATGAATCCCGGTCAGTTCTATGCGTTACCGCAATCACCGCAGATACTGAAGCAACTGTTGATGGTGGCAGGTTTTGACCGCTATTTCCAGATAGTGAAATGTTTCCGCGACGAAGACCTTCGTGCAGACCGTCAGCCTGAGTTCACACAGATTGACTGCGAGATGTCGTTTGTTGAGCAGGAGGATATCCTCAATATGTTTGAAGGCATGAGCCGGCACTTGTTCAAAGTGATAAAAGGTATAGACTTGCCGAAACTGCCTCGTATGACGTGGGCAGACGCTATGAAATATTATGGTTCAGACAAGCCTGACACGCGCTTCGACATGCGTTTTGTAGAACTGATGGATTTGCTGAAAGGCTATGGCTTCTCAGTGTTTGACAATGCTGCTTACATAGGCGGAATCTGTGCCAAGGGTGCTGCCGTTTATACACGCAAGCAGATTGACGGGCTGACAGAGTTCGTAAAACGTCCGCAGATTGGTGCCAAAGGACTGGTGTATGCTCGTGTTGAGGCAGATGGTACCGTCAAATCCAGCGTTGATAAGTTCTACGCTCAAGATGTTCTTCAGAAGATGAAAGAGACAATGAATGCAGAGGCTGGAGACCTGATACTTATCCTCTCAGGTGACGACGCTATGAAGACTCGCAAGCAACTTTCTGAACTTCGACTGGAGATGGGTAACCAACTCGGACTTCGTGACAAGAATAAGTACTCATGTTTGTGGGTGATTGATTTCCCGATGTATGAGTGGAGTGATGAAGAGCAACGCCTGATGGCAATGCATCACCCGTTCACTTCTCCCAAACCCGAGGACATTCCACTGCTTGATACAGACCCTGCAAGTGTGCGTGCTAATGCATACGATATGGTTATTAACGGAGTAGAAGTAGGCGGTGGTAGTATCCGTATTCATGATGCTCAGCTGCAGCAGAAGATATTCGAGATACTCGGCTTCACTCCTGAGCAAGCACAAAAGAAATTCGGTTTCTTGATGAACGCCTTTAAGTATGGTGCTCCTCCTCACGGAGGTTTGGCATATGGTCTTGACCGCTTTGTTAGTCTGTTTGCCGGACTTGACTCTATACGTGACTGCATCGCCTTCCCGAAGAACAATCAGGGTCGTGACGTAATGCTTGGAGCACCTGGAGTGATTGACCAGGACCAACTTGATGAATTACAGATAAAAGTTGATTTGAAGAACTAATCAACTAATACAACTTACAAACTTATTAACATATAAACAACTATTAAAATATGCTTGGATTTATAATTAATCTTCTGATTACGGCGCTGGTAGTTTTCCTTTGCGCCAAGTTCCTTAAAGGTATTTCAGTTAAGAGCTATTGGTCGGCTTGCATCGTAGCTCTTGTTCTGGCAGTGTTGAATGCTCTTGCAAGTTGGCTTCTTGGTCTTCTTGGTCTTCCTGCCTGGGGAAGCGGACTGATTGCTTTTGCCATCAATCTCTGCATCAACGCATGCTTGATTATGGTAGCTGACCGTTTGCTCAGTGGTTTCAAGGTAGATGGTTTTAAGTGGGCATTGTGTCTCGCACTTATTTGCGCCTTGGTAAGCTCCGTTCTCGGCGGCGTTATCTAAATTACACTGAATAAAATACAGAAGAGGGTGTGTCAATATGTTTGGCACACCCTATTTTAGTTTTGTAAAGAATATGTATTGGCTTAGAGGAAATCCTTCACGAGTAGTTGGTTCATTTCTGTAGGTGACTGACGGAGTGTGTTGTACTTCTGCCAGAACTCTTCTCTCTGTGGAGTCGGATTGCTAAGAAAACGCTCTGTGCCTTGCTTGTCAATAGAGTCGATAACCAAACCTACGGTGAGCGTACTAATATCACGGGCAGGTACATAAGTCTTCTCTTCTTTTCCTTCTATGTAAGTTTCTCGAACAATTTTGGTCTCCACAAGTCTGGAAAGCAGTTGATTGACAAGGCGAGTGGGCAGATGGTTCTCATGTGCCATCTCTTGTGCGGTCTGAGGCTCCTCTGCATCTGCAAAACGTCTGACAATGAGATAGGTGAGGTAGAGGGTTACATAGTCTTTGTAACGTCGGGACATGTGGCGCAGGTCGGTGTCGTAGTCGAAATCTTCATTGTTTTGAATGGCGAAACTGAGTTCTGCACCTGACAGAATAAACAGACACGACAGTTGCAGCCATGTGAGCAATAATGGTATGGCAGCAAAAGCACCATAGATAATGCTTGTTCGCGATAGAAATGCTACAAGTGCAAACGAGAGCAGTTGTAGCAACTGGAACAACGTACCCACAAGTATGCCAGGTATGAATGCAGCCCAGGCACCTACTTTAGTGTTAGGTATCGCCCAGTACATCCACGAGAAGACGAGCCAGCAGGTCAGGAATGGCAGTAGCTTGATGGAGAACTCCTTCAATGGAGCCATTGCAGCGAAGAATTGACTATCCGCAGTGGCAGTATTAAAGAGAATGCTGACACCTGACGATACTACTATCAAGACAGGTACGGCAAGCAGAATGGTGATATAATTAGTAAGCTGGCGAGTGTAAGAACGTGTATTCTTGACCTGCCAGATGGTGTTGAATGAAGATTCGATGTTGCTGAAGAAGGAATACACAGACCAAAGGAGGACAAGCAGGCCTATTCCTACAAAAGCACCGCCTTGTGCAGTTTCCAGATAGCGCTCCACAAATTCCATTATGGTGGGTACTGCCCCAAGTTTACCGAGGAAACTGGCATAGAGTTTCTCTTCTATAATCTGTTCGAAGCCAAACCCTTTGGCAATAGCAAGTACCAAAGCAAGTATAGGCACCATAGCGAACATCATGGAGTAGGTGAGGGCATTGGCACGTGTGTTAATGTCGTGACTGAGGAATCCGCGTACGGTGATGACGATGCTTCTCAGTGTAAGGTATCCGAGACGCTTCCATCTGCCAAACTCTTCGCCTGTGCGACGCCACATGTCATAGAGTATGAAGTCGGTGGTTTTCTTTATGAAACTCATAAGGGGTAAGGTTTGTAAAGTTTGATAAGTTTGATAAGTTTGTAAAGTTTGATAAGTTTGTAGAGTTTGAGAGGTTTGTAAGGTTAGTATAGAATGTTGATTGTGTCTATAAAAAAGCAGTAGGTCTGTAAGCCGGGTTCTGTGCCGGTCGTATGACCGGTGTCTGTCATTAATCTCGAGGAGTATATCACTATATCCTTCTCTCGCATTCTACCCTCCGACTTGGGCGAGCAACCCTCAACGTCGGTTTACTTGAATTTGCAACTCGTAGTGTAGCCGTTTCATCATCAAGGTGTCTTGATGCCATACGTCGCTGTTCCATTGACCAAACATCACTGCCTGTCGGGCGTTACCCGATACGATGCTCTATGTTGCCCGGACTTTCCTCTGCCAGAACATGTTCTGCACAGCGACAGACCGACCTACTGCTATTTGTTTTATTTATTTAAGAAACTTAAGTGTTCTGCATCTTAAGTATCTTCAACTTGTTTATGCGTGTTTTCTCTTCTTTTCTTCTCTCTAACCCGCTTCCGAGGATAGGGGAGGAGAGGTGTTTATTTCCTCAATTCAAGCAGTGCCTGATGAAGGAACTTGTCGTCTTTGAGTGATTGCACTACTGCACCACGCTGGAAATAGTAGCGCTCTATAATCTCGTGGGCAAGCATTTGCTTTACTTCATCACTGTGTTGCATGATTGCCTCCTCGAATGAAGGAGTGAGTTTCAGCTTGAGTGCTGTAAGTTCGGCAATTACAGTGCTGTCAAGATCTTCGTGATTTGCCATATCAAGCATGACGTCGTAGTATCTCGAGGTTTCGGTTTGATACTTGAAGTTACGCTCTTTAAGGAACGATATGAAGTCGTTAATGTCCTGATCGGTAACTTCAAACTCTGTCAGGGCAGAGATTGAATCATGGCAGTTACGATAGATAGTGGCAAAATCAAAGAAATACTGGTTGACGTATAAGGTATATGTAATATCCACTTTGGCGGAATCGTCTTCAATAAGTATGTCAGGCTCGATACCGCCGCCGTCTCGTACAATACGTCCTTTCTTTGTCTTGAACTCATGTGTCAGACTGTCAGGCACCCGCTCAACAGAGCCATCCTGGCGTCGTTTGCTGTAGTCAATAGCCTGAATGCAACGACCGGAAGGAATGTAATATTTGGATGTGGTAACCTTCAGGTGGCCGTTGTAGGCAATAGGTCTGATAGATTGCACGAGTCCTTTGCCGTAGGTGCGAGTGCCGATAAGCACTGCGCGGTCGAGGTCTTGCAGCGAACCTGCAACGATTTCTGCGGCTGAGGCAGAACTGCTGTTGACGAGGACTGCAAGTGGCATATCAAGGAAGCGTGGATGAGTAGTGGTCTTGTAAGTGCGGTTGGCATTCTTGTTCCGGCCTTTGGTAGATACTATCTCAGTTCCTTTCTCCACGAAATAACTCATAATCTTGACAGCTTCGTCGATTATACCACCGCCATTGTTCCTCAGGTCAATCACCAAGCCGCCGATATTGCCATTCTTCTGCATGTCTTCTACGGCGGAACGGAAGAGTTCGGCAGAACCTTCAGTAAACTCGTTGAAGAGGATGTAGCCTACAGGTTGATCAAGTTTGATGGTGTCAAGTTCAGAGATGGTACCATAATAGACAACGGGAGGCAGTTTTATCTCTTCACGTTCGAAGGCGATGGTAAGAGGTTTGTCATGACCGACACGGAGGATTTTGAGTGTGACAGTAGAGTGGGGCACACCGCGAAGGAGAGAAGACACTTCAGCCGTAGTCTTTCCTACAACGTTTTTTCCATCAACTTCGATAAGTATATCTCCTGCTCTGACATCGTTTTTCTGTGCGGGCATACCCTCATACGGTTCTGACACGGCAACGTAACGCTCAGCTGCGTTTTTAGATTTGTACTTCTTCAGCATCTCAGGGAAAGAGTCTTGCCGTTGCATAATCATGGCTCCTATACCACCATACTTGCCGGTAGTCATGAGCCGCAGGTCCTGAGTCTTGTCCTGAGGCACATATACAGTATAAGGGTCTATCTTGCGAAGCATCTGATGTACAGCTGTTGCAACAAGGTCATCATAGTTGAGCGTGTCGGCATAAGATATGTCGAGTTGGCGAAGTACATCGTTGAAGATAGTGAGATTCTTGTCCACGCGTGAGGTTTGCTTCTGTGCGAACACGAGTGAAACAGAGGAAAGGATAAGGATAATTGATATTAATGTTGTTCGTTTCATGCCAAGTATGGTGTTATGTCTTGTCCGTGTTGATACAAATCGCGTACCAGAGTAGATGATATGTGCGCATATTCGGGTCTGGTATAGAGAATTATGGTTTCCACTCCTGCAAGCTGTTTGTTGGCCTCTGCCATGTTTCTCTCATATTCGAAGTCGGCTACGCAGCGAATGCCACGTAGTATGAATTGAGCATTCTGTTCGCGTGCGAAATCGACAGTAAGACCTGTATATATCTCGACAGCAACACGAGGTTCGTCTTTGAATACTTTGCGTATGTGTTGAAGTCGGTTTTCTACAGGGAAGATGGATTGCTTGAGTGAGTTTTTGCCAATGCCGATAACGACTTTGTCGAAGAGCGAGAGCGAGCGATTGACAATGTCAGCATGACCAACTGTGAAAGGGTCGAATGAGCCGGGAAAGATTGCGATACGCATGAGGGAGTGGGGTTTGTAGAGTTTTATAGGTTTGTAAAGTTTGTAAAGCTATGTATTACAATGTTTGTAGTTGGTTGATGAGCGGGTTGGCATACATCTCAAGCAATTTGGAGCGGAGGAAAGGCACGTCTTTATTGTCGATTTGTATTTTGTCGATTTGAGAGTGAAGATACTGCTCGAAAGCGGATTGCTCGGCGGGAGTATAGTCGGATTGGAATTTGTCGGTGGAGAGATAGAGGTCGTAAGCAATCCTGTTTACATTATATATAAAGTATGAAGAATGAATCTGCTTGTCAATAGTGGCGGCAATGAGATTGATTTGCTCGTTGCGATTGGTGGTGCTCTGAAGTATCTGTTCGAGATTGCGGTTGAGTGAAGGAGTGATGGTGAAAACAGTTTGTCCTTTCCAGCCAAGCATTCCGGTGCGCATATTGAGGAAATCGTCTTGCGGGGTCTTCTTCCACTGAGGGTTGTCACGACGAAGTTGCATCTCCTGCGCTTTGAGATAGTCGCACGGGTCGTACTCGTAGGATATGGCAACGGGAGTGATGTTGAGTGCCATCAGGTTGTCTTTCATATCTTTCTCTCCTGACATAGCGAGCATCTTGAGCAGAGCTGGCTGTGTGCGGTCGTCAGAGTTTTTTGCTCTGCCCTCGCGTTGAGCAAGCCAAACACCTGCGTTTTGAGAGGTGAGAAGGTAGCGGATATATGAAGATAGTTGCATGGAGTTGTGCATCATCTCATGCACTGTGCCTCCGCGAATGACCGAGAAGCCATTGTTGATACGGAGCATATCTTCCACCCATGACTGAACATAGAGGTTGGTGCCTGCTCCGAAGTAGATACGCTTGCCTGTTTCGTCTTTAATCAATACACTGAGGAAAGCGGCGTCCATGATGATGTCGCGATGGTTGCTGAGGAAGAGGGCAGGGAGGCTCAGATTCTCTTTGCCTTGGAGATAGAGACCATTGCATGCCTTTTCAGCAAGTTTCTTAAGGCCGGTAATAATGAGAATGTCATCAAGTTGAGACTGATTGTGAACATTCTTCAAAGGTTCTATAACTTGGTCCGCAGAGAGTTGGTCGTGCAGCTGATAGTGGCATATACCTTCTACAATATGCCTAAACTCCGTGTTGGTAATAATACGCGAGAGTGCTTGAGGGAATTGCTCTGGAGTGTAGGCGGCAATATTGTCAAATTCTGGATTCATATTGTTTCTTTATATCACATGTGATTATACATTCGGTGTTCTCATATTCTTGAGAGATGATGTATGCATCAATGTCTTTGAGAGTGCGCATGATATCGTTCATTTTCTCGTAAGGGAATCTGAACGTGCGCCTGAGAAGGACATCTTTTTGCACTATGTTGGCATTGCCGAGGGCATCGAGTGCAGCTTCGCGATAAGCAACTATGAGTCCGCCGGTGCCGAGCAGGATGCCTCCGAAGTAACGGACAACCACGATGAGGACGTTGGTGAGACCTTTAGAGTTGATTTGTCCGAGGATAGGTCTGCCGGCAGTACCTGAAGGCTCGCCGTCGTCATTGGCTCTAAACTGTTCTCTGTCGGCTCCAAGCATCCAAGCGTAACATACATGCCGAGCGTCGTAGTACTCTTTTCTGAACCATGCGAGGCGCTGTTTTATCTGCTGTTCAGACGTAACAGGCTCTGCAAAAGCAAGAAAGCGACTGCCTTTGTCTTTGTATATTCCGCTTGAAGGTTGCTCGATTGTTAGGTAAGTGTCAGCCATGCCAAAAGTGCGCTACATTACAAATTGCAAAAGTACTGAAAGTTTTTGAAATATACAAATTATGTATGCAAGTGTTAGTGATAGGTGAAGCAATAGTGTTAGTAGAGTGATGCTTTGTTTACGTTTCGTTTACGTCTCGTTTACGTCTCGTTTACGTGTCGTTTACGTCTTTTTGATTATAGGTCCTTGCTATTATTGCGAAACCAACATTCCCCACCGAGGAAAAAGAGGGGACGCAGGTTATAGGTGGAAGGTAACGGGTGACCGGTCAGTGGGGGAGATTTATCGGTTGAAATTAAGGCTGAAAATTAAGATAAATATTAAAATACTTATTAAAATATTGCGAGTGTTGGAGTTTTTTTATACCTTTGTCGGCTGAAAATGTTAAATAGCGGTAGTGGGGTTTGAAGTGCATATCGGAGTAAAGTAAAGCAGATATGCAGATTAGGAATGGCTGTGATAGGTGAAAGATGTGTGAAGAACGGCTATAAAACAGGTCAGAGGGCATGACGGCTACGCTATAATAACATGGGGAGAGAACAAGCGGGAAAAGATTGATTATAATAAATAATAAGGAAAGAAATGCAAAAGACGGACAATTCGTTAATTCCGAATATACTACTTCGTATAGCGGGTTTCCAGCTGAATATGGCACTGAAGCGTGCCAGCCGGAATCCACGCAAGGCACAGGAATTAACATTGCGCAGCATACTGAACTATGCAAAAGACTCGGTTTATGGCAAAGAGCATAATTTTGCATACGTGCTAGAGGCTGAAGATGCAGAAGAGTTGTTTATAAGATATCAGAATGCAGTGCCTGCCCAAGACTACGAGCAGTTGAGACCATACGTAGAGCGTCACAAGCTTGGTGAAGAGAATGTGCTATTCCCCGGCAAACCGCGTATGTATGCCACCACATCGGGTACGACAAAGCAACCCAAGTGGATTCCCCTGACAAATATCTATCTAAAGAACGTGTATCAGAAGATGACGCACCTGTGGCTTTATAATTATATACGCCACAAGAGAAAGACATTTGCCGGGAAGGTGGTGTTTGTGGTAAGTTCAGCGACAGAGGGTTATGCTCCTGACGGTACGGTATATGGCGCAGTGTCAGGTGTACTGCAGAAAGATGCACCTGAACTGATACGGCAACTATATGCTTCAGTGCCTGAGATTTTCGAGATAAAAGACTATGCAGCACGCTATTACACCCTGATGCGCATTACGGTAGAGCAGTATGTGACACTGGTTATAATGCCCAACCCCTCGTCTGTAGTAGAGATGCAGAACGCATTAACAGAGCATTACGAAGCGATTTGCGATGATATAGAGAAAGGTACAATATCGGAAGAATTCGATATACCGGACAATATCCGCGAGTCGCTTTTGTCACGTATAAAGCCGAATCCCGAACGTGCAGAGGAGCTCCGACAGTTGAAGCGAGAGCATGAGGAGGTATTGCCAAAGCATTACTGGCCCGATGTGCAGATTCTCAGTACATGGAAATGCGGCAATACGCAGATATATGTAGAGAAATTCAAAGACTGGTTCCCTGAGAATTGCTTCTATCAGGAACTGGGATATTTTGCCACGGAATGCCGTTTCGGACTTGTGTTGGACGATACGGTAAACTCGGTGCTGTTCCCTCATTATCACTATTATGAGTTTGTAGAAGAGAGCGAGATAGGCAAGCCCAATGCATCGTTTCTGCAGTTGGACGAGTTGGTAGAAGGCAAGCGCTACTGCCCGTATGTGACCACATTCTCAGGTCTATACCGATACAACATGAGTGACCTGGTGGAGGTGGGTCCTTCGTTCTGGCGTACTCCGACAGTGCATATGGTTCAGAAGGTGAACGGCATAGTGAGCATGACGGGGGAGAAACTGTATGAAGGCCAGTATATAGCGGCAGTGCGAGAGGCCGAGAAGCAGTTGAAGATGAAGACCCGTTTCTTCGTAGGTTTTGCAGACCTGTCGGCAATGGCATATCAGTTCTATTACGAGTTTGTAAATCAGAAGACCACACAAGAGGCTGCAGAGCGATTCTCGAAACGTGTTGACGAGATACTGCAGCGCATCAACATAGAGTATAAGGCCAAACGTGAGAGTTTCCGCCTGAAAGAACCTAAGACACACCGTCTGAAGCGTGATGCTTTTGCCAACTTCAAGAAGAAGAGTATAGCAGACGGTACAGGTAGAGACGGCCAGTTCAAGGTTAACCTGCTGATGCAGGACGACAAACGAAAGGAGAAGTTTGATCTATTGTCAGACGACAATTGATAGTTAATAGCGAATAGTCAATAGTGAATAATTAATATCTAATAGTTAAATAATTGATATAAATTATTATGGAAAAATCAGTAAGTGCATTTGTGCCGAATTTCCTGTTGGGAATGGCAGGTGGCATACAATATCTAAAACTTAAATCAGTCAGCAAGAACCCGCGCAAGGCGAGCGAGAAGACACTGCGCGGCATACTGGAATATGCCAAGGATACAGTATATGGCAAAGAACATCACTTCGAAGAGATACTGAAAGCCAAAGATGACAAAGAGTTATACAGCCTTTATCAGAAGTATGTTCCGGCTCAGGAATATGAGAGTTTGCGCCCATACGTGGAGCGTCATAAGAACGGAGAAGCAGATGTTCTGTTCCCCGGCAAACCTATTATGTATGCTACAACGAGCGGTACGACCAAAGAACCCAAGTGGGTGCCTATAACCCAGAAATATATGAATTCGGTGTACGGCAAGATGACCAAGGTGTGGTTGTTCAACTTCATAAAGAACCGCCCGAATGTGTTCACAGGTAAGATAGTAAGTATAGTGGGTAAGGTGATTGAAGGTTATGCTCCTGACGGTACGGTTTTCGGCTCTGTCAGCGGCGTGACACAACGCGACTGCCCGAAGTTCGTGAAGAAACTGTATGCTTCACCGGCCGACATATTCTCAATTGCCGACTATAACGCCCGCTACTATGCTATCATGCGTATGGGTATAGAGAGGAATGTCACTCTGATAGTTACAGCCAATCCTTCCACCATAGTGGAGATGCAGAATAACGTAAATGAGTATTACGACCAATATGTGGAGGATATAGAGAAAGGTACAATAAGCGAGAAGCTGAATATCTCTCCTGAGATCCGTGCTGCTCTGATGCCTTACTTCAAACCCAATCCTGAACGTGCTGCCGAACTGCGTGCACTGAAGGAGAAATACGGCCGCGTACTGCCAAAGCACTACTGGCCCAACCTGCAGATACTGAACACCTGGAAATGCGGCAATACGAGAGTATATCTTGACAAGTTCAAGGATTCGTTCCCCGAGCAGATGCTGCATCAGGAGTTCGGCTATTTCTCTTCCGAGTGCCGTTTCGGACTGGTTCTTGACGACACCAACAACACTGTGCTTTTCCCGCATTTCCATTATTATGAGTTTGTGGAAGAGCATGAGATAGAGAGCGAGAATCCGCATTTCCTGCAATTGCACGAGCTGGAGGAAGGCAAGCGCTATTGCCCGTTTGTGACAACATACGCAGGTCTGTACCGCTATAATATGAATGACTTGGTAGAGGTAGGTCCGAAGTTCGAGAACACTCCAACAGTTCACATGATACAGAAAGTGAACGGAATAGTGACAATGACAGGTGAGAAACTGCATGAGCGTCAGTTTATTGAAGCTGTGCGTACGGCAGAGAAGGAGTTGAAGATGCCTATACGTTTCTTTGTGGGATTCGCTGATCTGGATATTTCCGCTTACCACTTCTACTATGAGTTCGAGAACTTGGATACAACCCAGCAGGAGGCAGAGTTGTTCACCAAGAAAGTGGACGAAGTGTTGCAGCAAGTGAACATAGAATACAAGGCAAAACGTGAGTCGTTCCGCGTGAAAAACCCTGTTACTCATCGTCTGCAGAAAGACTCGTTTGAGACATTCAAGGCGCAATGTATAGCAGAAGGTGCACGTGACGGACAGTTCAAGATGAATCTGCTGTTGCAAGACGAGAAACGTCATGCCAAGTTCAAGAAGCTTGTAATAGAATAAGGTGTAAGGAGTTTTGGGAGGTTTCATTCAGCAATGAAAGAGTTGAATATAGAAGATATTGATTTGACCGGTGTACGGGCGGTGGTATTCGACCTTGACGGCACATTGTACGACAAACGCCTGCTGCCGTTGCACCTGATAATGGCTTATCCAAGATATGCTCTGTGGTTAGCTTCGGAGCGTATTGCACGCAAGCGTATGCGCGGACAATATTTCGGAGATGCAGATACCTTCTATAATACACTTCTGAGTTATGTGTGCAAGTGGCAACATGCCGATTATGACGCAGTAAAGGAATGGTATGAGGAGTTGTATATGCCCTCGATGGTCGAGATACTGTACGAGCACTATCAGGCAAACGACTTCGTGCTGCCTCTGCTCAGAAAGCTGAACAAAACCGGCATAAAGACAGCCGTGTTCTCGGACTACGGGTGCGTTGAAGAAAAGGTACGTGCGATAGGTTTGGAACCTAAGATGTTCGACTATTGTGTGGCAGCTCCCGAGCTTGGCGGCCTGAAACCGAACAAAGAACTATTTAACAAACTGCTGAAGCTGATGCGTGTGAAGCCTGAAGAGACACTGATGGTGGGTGACAGGCCGGATACAGACGGCAAAGGTGCAGAGGCAGTAGGGATGAGGTACCTGAAAGTTTAAAGTTTAAGGTTTAAAGTTTAAAGATTAAGACTGAGATGAATATACGATACGATGATCTGATAGTAGAAAAGGGTGTGTATGTGCCCGAAATAGGCAAGACATATCCCGAACAAGGTCCTGACAAGAGTCAGTTGAAACCCGTATATATAGACAATATAGTGTTCGACGAGAATTACCCATATCTGGATGACTCATTCCGGTTCAAGTTGAACAACTGGGTGGGGTATTATTTGTTCCTATATCCTATAGTGTTTGCCGTTAACAAGATAAAGAACGGTCTAAGAATAGAAGGACGTGAGAATCTGAAGAAATGGAAGAAAGCGTTGAACAAGAAAGGGGCAATCACCATCAGTAACCATTGCAACCGACTGGATGCTCCAGCCGTGCTTAATGCAGTGTGGGGCAATCGCCATACACGCATTCCGATGTATGCACCTAACTTCAACACCAAAGACCACTGGTACATGTGGGCAGTAGGCGGTATACCTATTCCTGACACAGGATTCGATGCAATGAAGAAGTTCTATGAGGCGTTTGACGAGTTCAACCGCCGAGGTTGGTGGTTCCACATCTTCCCCGAAGCGGCGCGTTGGGACGGTTACAAACCTCTTCGCCCATTCCAGAGAGGTGCATTCACAATGGCATACAAGTATGACAAGCCATTGCTGCCTTGCGTGATAAACTATCGTCCGAGGACGGGAATATACCGTCTGTTCGGTTCGCAAGACCAGCCTCTGCTGACAGTAAAGATTGGTGAACCGGTGTTCCCCGACAGGACAAAATCGAGAAAGCAGGAAGTGGAGAGAATGAGGGAAGAGTGCCATCTGCAGATGCAGCGTATGGCAGGCATTGTAAGAAATACCTGGCCCGTGGTGCCTGAGAGTGAGACAAACTTAAGAAGTGAAACTATATAACAAAGATAACATAAATGGATCTATTTGACAAATGTAATTACGAATTGCTAAACCGATCACGGGAATTGGGAGTATATCCTTATTTTCATGAGTTGCAATCGCGTCAGGCTCCTATTGTGACAATGGAGGGGAGACGAGTTATTATGTTGGGAAGCAACAACTATCTCGGACTCACCGAAGATGACGATGTGATAGAAGCCGGAATCAATGCGCTATATAAATATGGTACAGGTTGCTCAGGTTCCAGATTCCTGAACGGTACACTCGACTTGCACAAAGAATTGGAGAAAGAACTTGCAGAGTATATGGGTAAGGAGGACTGCATGACTTGTGCTACGGGATTTCAATCGAATCTGGCAATCATCTCTGCTATAGCAGGCCGGAATGACTATATCCTCAATGACAAGGAGAACCATGCATCGATATATGACGCATGCCGCCTGAGTTTTGCTACCACTCTGCGCTACAATCACAGCGATATGGAAGATCTTGAGAGACAGCTCAAGCGTATTCCTGACACTGCAGGCAAACTGATTGTGACGGACGGTGTGTTTTCGATGAGAGGAGACATCTGCAAGCTGCCTGAGATATGCGCCTTGGCAGAGAAGTACGGTGCACGTGTGATGGTTGATGATGCTCACGGATTCGGCGTGTTGGGCAAAGGAGGACGCGGTACGGCTGACTACTTCGGGCTTGTTGACAAGGTGGATATCATAATGCTGACCTTCTCGAAGTCGCTTGCATCGATAGGCGGATGTATGCTTACCACTCATCATGTGGCAGACTGGCTGAGGCATGTGTCCCGTCCGTTCATCTTTTCGGCAAGTATGACTCCTGCTTCTACAGCTACAGCTTTGGCAGCTCTGCGCAAACTTAAGGCTCATCCTGAGATGTGCGATAACTTGCAGCATATATCCCAGTATTTCCGCAAGGGGCTGATTGAGAACGGTGTGAAGATAATAGAGGCTCCTACACCTATTATTCCAATCTTTACCTACAACTCGCTTGACACTTTCTATTTCGGCAAACGTCTGTTCGAGGAAGGTGTGTATGTGAATCCCGTTATTGCTCCTGCTTGTGTTGAAGGTGAGTGCCTGTTGCGTTCCACACTGATGGCTACGCATACAGAGCCTGTGGTGGACGAGGCAGTGGAAATAATAAGCCGTGTGCTGAAGGAAGATATTCCAGATGCATGGTAATTTGCAGATAGGAGCAGTGCTCTGTTAGAAACTCTCATAATTTATCAATGTCAAACACACTAATCATAACAGGCGGCTCGTCGGGTATAGGTAAGGCAACGGCGCAGTTGTTCGCAGCCAGAGGCTACAAGGTCTATGAGCTGTCCAGAAGCGGCAAGTCGGCTGATGGTATATGCCACATAGACTGCGATGTGACACAAGAAGAGACTGTGCAGCAGGCAGTGGCTGAAGTGGTGAAGAAAGAGGGTGGAGTGGACATCTTGATCAGTAATGCCGGTTTCGGTATATCAGGAGCGGTGGAATTCACAAAGACAGAAGATGCCAAACGTCAGTTTGATGTTAATTTCTTTGGAGCGCTGAATGTGGTTAAAGCCGTCCTGTCCGTTATGAGGCAGCAGCATAGTGGCAGAATAGTGTTCACAAGCAGTGTGGCTGCAGTGCTGAGTATTCCTTATCAGTCGTTCTATTCGGCATCGAAGTCTGCTATCAATGCCCTTGCTCTTGCACTGAGAAACGAAGTAAGCGAGTTCGGAATAACCGTCACTGCTCTTATGCCCGGAGATGTGAGCACAGGTTTTACCTCCGCTCGCGACAAGAGTCTTGCCGGCGAAGAGGTATATACGCACATGCGTCGGGCAGTGGAGGCAATGGAGAGAGACGAGCAGAGCGGAATGAGTTCGGAATATCTGGCAAAACAACTATATAAAGTTGCGATGAAGCGCAATCCCAAGCCTCTTTATACGGCAGGAACAGAATATAAGATATTCGTTTTTCTGGAGAAACTGTTGCCTAAACGTCTGAGCAATTGGATTGTCGGACTTTTATACAGATAAGGTTTGCATATTTCGAAATAAAGCAGTACCTTTGCAGATTGAAAGAGTGAGGGCTGTTTCGATTGCGAACAATCAAAATCCAATAGTCAACAGTCAATAAGACATTAGTCAGTATCTCTGCGGCATTAGCACATCGGTAGTGCATGAGCTTCCCAAGCTTAGGAGGTGGGTTCGACTCCCATATGCCGCTCTATAACATAAATATACTATGGCAAAAGCATTTCAGAAGATTTATACGCAGATAACTGCAATCACTAAGGCTACATGCTCGCTGAAGGCTCAGGGAGTAGGTAATGACGAATTGGCAACTGTGGACGGGAAACTCGCTCAGGTGGTAAAAATCATGGGTGATGACGTCACTCTGCAGGTGTTTGAAGGTACAGAAGGTATCCCGACCAATGCAGAAGTGGTGTTTTTAGGCAAGGCTCCATCGCTTAAGGTGAGTGACCAACTGGCAGGACGTTTCTTCAATGCTTATGGCGACCCTATAGACGGAGGTCCTGAGGTAGAAGGCGAAGAGGTGGAGATAGGCGGTCCTTCAGTCAATCCTGTGCGCAGAAAGCAGCCGTCAGAACTGATTGCTACCGGTATAGCAGGTATCGACCTGAATAACACCCTTGTCTCTGGTCAGAAGATACCTTTCTTTGCTGACCCCGACCAGCCATATAACCAAGTGATGGCGAATGTGGCTCTGCGTGCAGAGGCAGACAAGATTATTCTTGGCGGTATGGGTCTTACAAACGATGACTATCTGTACTTCAAGAATGTGTTCTCCAATGCCGGTGTGCTCGACCGTATTGTTTCATTTGTCAATACGACAGAGAACCCTCCTGTAGAGCGTCTTCTGATTCCTGATATGGCGCTGACCGCTGCTGAGTATTTCGCAGTGCAGAAGAATGAGAAAGTGCTTGTTCTGCTGACCGACATGACTCTGTATGCTGACGCCCTTGCCATTGTGAGCAACCGTATGGACCAGATTCCTTCAAAGGACTCAATGCCGGGTTCCTTGTATTCTGACCTTGCAAAGATTTACGAGAAGGCAGTGCAGTTCCCAACCGGTGGTTCTATCACTATCATTGCAGTTACAACGTTGTCTGGTGGTGACATCACTCACGCTATTCCTGACAACACAGGTTATATCACTGAGGGTCAGTTGTACTTGCGTCGTGACTCTGACATAGGTAAGGTTATCGTTGACCCGTTCCGCTCGCTATCTCGTCTGAAACAGCTTGTTGCAGGCAAGAAGACGCGCGAAGACCATCCGCAGGTAATGAATGCCGCTGTTCGTCTGTATGCCGACGCCGCCAATGCAAAGACCAAACTTGAGAACGGTTTCGACCTCACCGATTACGACAATCGTTGCTTGCAGTTCGCCAAGGACTATTCTGACAAGATACTTGCTATAGATGTCAATATCAACACAACGGAGATGCTTGACGTGGCATGGAGCTTGTTTACAAAGCACTTCCGTCCTGAGGAGGTTAACATCAAACAGCAACTGGTTGACAAATACTGGGGCAAATGACCAAGAAACAACATATCATTTTGTGGTCGGTTTTGGGAGGAGTAGCTATACTCCTCTCTGTTATTATATCCTCAGCCGATGTCATAGTAACAAAAATTGCAGACAGACAACTCAGAAATGTATTAAGCAAAACCGACAAGGTTGAGGTCACATATGACAAACTACACGTTTTGCTTATGTCAGGAACAGTAGGTCTTGACAATGTCACATGCAGAATACCTATGCAGGACTCGCTGACAGGGGTGAAGGCAGAGCAACTGATAAAAATAGAGGATGTAGACATAAGAGGTATCAACTGGTTCCGTTTGAGGAAAAAACAACTCAAGATTCTTAGTGTCAGACTGAAATCTCCTGAAGCACAGCTGGTACTGCCACCAAAGGAGTTGAAAAAGAAAAAAGACACAACGCAACCTGCTGATTCGTCAGTTCAGCGGCTTCCCGACTCGCCGGCTCATCAGTTCACCGTCAGCATAGACCGCGTGCGCGTTAAGAATGCAAGTGTCAGTCTGACACGCCTTGGTGACAAGTTCGCACTTCATGCTGACTCAATTACTGTGAAAGCTAATGACCTGAGTTATGATGTCGCTACAAAACAGCTTGCATACAATGACTCGGTCTATTCACTTTCGCTTGGTAATTTCAGCATGCTCTCAGCTGACGGCCTGTTTGAACTGCTCATTAAAGAACTTGATACAAAGGATGCAGGTAAGATTAATATTGAAGGCCTCCGGGCCCATAACACCTGCAAGCCTGCAGCATTGTCGAAGGCAAAAGGCAAATTGGCAGTCACATGGGTGGATGCAAGCATCATGAAACTGACGACGTCCAGTGTTAACGTGATCCGTCAGGCACGAAATAAGTCTGTTAATATAGACTCCATTGCTATTACAGGCAAGCGTGTTGAGATATATCGTGATACACAGTTTCCGCCCAAGACACCTTATGGTATGCCGCAAGAGGGCATAATGAAGATACCGATGCCGGTTGAGGTAGGTACAATCAAAGTGTCGCTACCGCAGTTTGATGTTGCTCTCACCCGCGATGGCAACCATGTGGGCAAACTCACGCTTGACCATCTGCATCTGAATGCTGCAAGTTTCAACAATAAGCAAGGCAACACGCTCAAGGCTCACCTCACAGGCAAACTGGGAGAGGGCGGGGCAGATATGAATCTTACTCTCAGAAACGACAAGGCCTGCACATTTACGTTTAATTTCCTCGGCAAAGATGTTTCCACAGAGCAACTTAACAGTTTTGTGCATCCTATCAGCGGTGCTTCTATTTCCGCCAATATTCATAGTGTCGAGATCAAGACAAAGGGCGACAAACAGTTCAACAAGGGCACTTTCTGCATGTTGTATGATGAGCTGACGGCACATATCACCAAGGAGGATGCGCCCATAGAGCGACTCGCAAAGAATGCAGGAGTCATCAATTTCTTTGCACCTGCAATCATTCAGAAGCAGAATCCGCGCTCTCATAATCATGAGCCTTTCACTCCTGAAATCAATATTGCACGCGACCCGCAAAAGAATTTCGCTTCGTATCTCATGTCTCCTTTCATGGACGGAGTCATGCATACGGTTTTTCCGGACTATATCTATCAGTCCATCATGAAGAGCATAAGCCAAAAGAAAGCACAGGAGAAGAAGTAAGAGGAAGGCAATCAGAGTGCTTTTATATTGTTCCCAACAACAGAAATACCATACCCAACAGCACAAACATCAGACATACGCTCTTCTCGCGTACATGCTTGTCGTGCAAGGCTATTGAGCCGTATAAGAATGGAATAATCACTCCTGCCCGGCGTGTGGTGGAAATGACGGCTATCAGCGAGTCAGGGTAGGTGAGGGCAAGCAGATAGAAAAAGTCTGACATCACAAGAAAAACAGATATACCTACTATCCACCAGCGCCATCTTGGCATGCTTGTTTTCTGTCTTTTCTGTAGAACTGCGAACAGAGGCAACATCAGCAACGTCTGATAAACAGTGTAATACACCTGAACGGCATTGTGGTCAATCTCCTTCATCAGGTATTTGTCATACAGACCCGAAGCTGCTCCAAGAAACATTGCAAGCAGCATGCACCACACGTATCTGTTGCTCTTGAAACGAATTCCCTCCATTTTTCCTACTACAGAGAAGGCGAAGAATGCTACTATTATCACCGTCACTCCTGCCCATTGCCACAAGTTCAGCCGCTCACCGAATATTATCAGTGCCCCAAGCAGCGTCCACATCGGTCGTGTGGCATTCACGGGAGCCACTATCGTCAGCGGCAGATTCTTCATGGCTATATATGCAAAGAGCCATGATGAGAGCACTATCACTGACTTAAGCAGTATCAGCCCATGCTCTATCAGTCCTACCCGGGCAACATAAAATACGGACTCCTGCTCGATCGCCCCTGTTCTTGACAACAACAGGAATGGCAGCAATATCGCAGACGAGCATGCAACAGAGAGCAACAGCACGCCCGCCACAGAGTTGTCAGTAAGGCTCTGTTTCTTACTGACATCGTAGAACCCTAAGCATAAAGCAGATAATATGGCAAGCAGTATCCACATCTTGGTAACCTTAATTTTTGAGACTGCAAAATTACTACAATTTAAAGATATACCCAAACAAATTGATTTGTATATATAAGAAATTATGTGTAACTTTGCACGCTTATAGCGCGTACATGGCTGCTTTGTCGGAATACGCAATCTAATGTAATCAACATACAATACAATAACAATGAAGAATTTCAAACTATGGAATACGCTCTGCGGGTGGTTGGCATTCGCCATAGCAGCTGCAACGTATCTTCTTACTGTGGAACCCACAGCCTCTTTCTGGGATTGTGGTGAGTTCATCTCGTCGGCTGACAAACTTGATGTAGGACACCCTCCAGGAGCACCGTTCTTTATGCTTATGGGGCATTTTGCCAGTCTGTTTGCCAAAGATGCGTCGCATGTGGCTATGTGCGTCAATGCACTTTCCGCTTTGATGTCGGCATTAACTATCCTGTTCCTCTTCTGGACAATCACGGCCCTTGCCAAGAAGTTGTTGCCTAAAGACACAGATATGACATTGTGGCAAGCGGTGGCAATACTGGGTGCCGGTATGGTAGGCGCTTTGGCATACACTTTCTCCGACACTTTCTGGTTCTCGGCAGTTGAAGGCGAGGTGTATGCGTCCTCGTCTTTCTTCACGGCAGTAGTGTTCTGGCTCATTCTCAAGTGGGATGAGAAGGCTGATGAGGAAGGCTCTGACAAGTGGCTGATACTGATTGCTTACCTTATGGGACTAAGTATAGGTGTGCACCTCTTGAACCTGCTGACCATACCTGCTATCGTGCTTGTATATTACTTCCGCAAGTATGAGTTCTCGTGGAAGGGAGTGTTATTGGCTTTCCTCGTGTCGGTTGCAGTGCTGGCGGTAGTTCTTTATGGCATTATCCCCGGTTCCGTACAGGTGGCATGCTGGATGGAGCTGTTCTTTGTAAACTTGCTTGGACTACCTTTCAACACAGGACTTTACATTTATCTCATCCTTCTTGTTGCCGCTCTTGCTTGGGCAATATATGAGACCTATGCCAACCAAAACCGGTTGAGAATGAACATATCTATCATTCTCGCCGTTACATTGGCAGGCATTCCTTTCTTTGGTGAGAGTGTAGTGATAGGCCTCTTGGTGATTGCCGCCCTTGCAGTTGTGTTGTTTGTGCTAAAAGAGCGTGTACCTGCACGTTGGCTCAACACTGCCACGCTGATGATAACAGTCATACTAATCGGTTACTCCTCTTATGCAGCGATTGTCATCCGCAGTAGTGCCGATACTCCGATGGATCAGAACTCGCCGGACAACGTGTTCAGTCTGAAGTATTATCTCAACCGCGAGCAATATGGTGACCGTCCGCTGCTTTATGGTGCGATGTACAGTGCCCCGGTGGAACTGGAAGTAAAAGGCAATATGTGTATTCCTGTAGAGAAGAAAGGTCATGCACAATATGCTCCTGCACCTAAGTCTTCTCCCGATGAAAAGGACAAATACGTGGTTACAGGCTACAAGTCAAGCTATAAGATGAAGCGTGAGTTCATGATGCTCTTCCCGCGTATGTACTCTCCTGATGGACGGCATAAGGAGGCATACAAACAGTGGGGAGATGTGAAGGGCAAGAAAATACGCTATGACTACTGCGGTCAGCAGAAGACAGATGTGTGTCCTACCTTTGGTGAGAACCTGCGTTTCTTCTTCTCTTACCAATGCAACTTCATGTACTGGCGCTATTTCATGTGGAACTTCGCAGGCCGGCAAAACGACTTACAGGGCTATGGTGAGATAACTAAAGGCAACTGGCTCAGCGGTATCTCTGCACTTGACAATGCCCGCCTTGGCGACCAGGATGCTCTTCCTCAGGAATTGCGTGAGAACAAAGGGCATAATGTTTATTATATGCTTCCTCTGCTGCTTGGCCTGATAGGCATTTTCTATCAGCTTGGCAAGAAGAAACAAGGTTTGCAGAACTTCACCCTTGTCTTCCTCTTGTTCTTTCTCACAGGTCTCGCCATTGTGGTATATCTAAACCAGACTCCTTACCAGCCTCGTGAGCGAGACTATGCCTACGCCGGCTCTTTCTATGCTTTCTGCATCTGGATAGGTCTGGGCGTGATGGCACTTATCGATGGTGTCAACTCGCTTATGAAGAAAGACAACAAGGCACTGAAGACTGCTATTGCATGCGCTTTGACTGTCGTTTGTCTTGGTGTGCCTGCACTTATGGCTGAGCAGAACTGGGATGACCACGACCGCTCCGACCGCTACTCCTGCCGCGACTTTGGTGCCAACTATCTGCGTTCGTGCGAAGACCAGGGCATCATCTTCTCCAATGGCGACAACGACACTTTCCCCTTGTGGTACAATCAGGAGGTAGAAGGCGAGGGTACCAACCTGCGCGTGTGCAACCTGAGTTATCTGCAGACCGACTGGTATATCTCGCAGATGAAACGCCCGTACTATACTTCTCAGTCGCTGCCAATCTCGTGGGATGAGAAAGATTATATGCCCGGCAAGAACGAGGTAGTGTGGGTGGACAACAAAATATCTACACCTCTTGATGTGAAGACGGCTTTTGACTTTGTACGCTCTACGGACCCGCGTACCAAACGTGACGGAGACAGTTATATACCTTCCAACAAACTCTATATCCCTGTTGACAAAGAGGCTCTTGCAAACACAGAGTGGGCAGACCAACCACTGGCAGACCAACTCGATATACGCGTAGGTCGCCGCCTCACTCGCAGCGAGATGATGGTGCTTGAGATGATTTCAACCAATCAGTTCAAGCGACCTATCTACTTCGCAGTGACCGTTGGAAACGACTATTATCAGGGCTTAGAGAAGTATTTCGAACTCACCGGTCTTGCTTACCAAGTGACTCCAGTTGCTTCGCCTGACGGTCAGCCTCGCGTCAATACAGAGAAGATGTATGACAACATGATGCATAAGTTCCGCTATGGCAACATGAACAAGCCCGGTATCTATATCGATGAGAACCTGATGCGCATGTGCCGCACACACCGTATGATGTTCTCACAACTGGCTGAGGCCCTTGTTCAGGAGGGTCAGCGTGAAAAGGCTGTTGAGGTGCTTGACTATGCCGAGCAGATGCTGCCGGGCTACAATGTACCATACGATTACACCGCTGCCACAATGGCTGTTGATTACTATATCTGCGGCGAGAACGAGAAGGCGGACCGCATCATGGATGCTGTAGCTCAGACAGATATAGAGTATCTCACTTGGGGTGCAACGCTTGACAAACAAGGGCAGAAGGCTATGTCGCAGACTCTTGGTCACCATGCAGCTGTGCTTGGCTTTGTGCTGCAAAACCTTGAGCGTAACCATCGCACCGAGCTCTTCGAGAAGTGGTATCCTTTGTATCAGCAGTTTGCCGGAATAATGAAATAACAATAAATTCGAAAGTTTGATAAGTTCGATAAAGTTTGATAAGTTTGACCTTGAAACTTGGAACTTGGACCTTGAAACTTGAAACTTATCCTCCTTCCTCTTATGGGCAGAATACTTGCAATCGACTATGGCAGAAAGCGCACAGGGTTGGCAGCGACCGACCCTCTGCGCATTACTGCCCAGCCTCTTGAGACTATTCCCACCCATACTCTGACAGATTGGCTGACCGGCTATTTCGCTCACGAACAAGTGGACACAGTAGTGCTCGGCTATCCACGACAGATGTCGGGTGAAGAGAGCGAGTCGATGAACTATATCCGCCCCTTCATCTCGCAATTCAAGAAACAGTTTCCGGAGAGACAACTTGTGATGTATGACGAGCGTTTTACCTCTGTTCTTGCTCACCAGGCAATGCTGACAGGTGGCATGAAGAAGAAGCAGAGGCAAGACAAGGCTGTGGTTGATAAGATTGCCGCCTGCATCATACTCGAGGACTATCTGGAATATCAATCCCAATCTTTAAATCTTTAAACAGGAGCACTGCTCCGCGTAAATCTTTATATCTCATATATGATTCTTCCCATTTATCTTTATGGTCAACCTGTACTTCGTCGTGAGACCGAAGAAATAGACAAGGATTATCCTGGAATAAAGCAACTCGTTGCCGACATGTTTGAAACACTCACACAGGCCGATGGTTGTGGTCTTGCAGCTCCTCAGATAGGCAAGAGCATACGCCTTTTTGTGGTTGATGGTAGTGAACTCGGAGAGGACTATCCTGACTGTGTCAATTTCAAGAAGGCTTTCATCAATCCTGAGATTATTGAGGAGTCGGAGGATACTGCTGTGTATAGCGAAGGTTGTCTGTCTCTGCCTGGAATCAGTGAAAATGTCACTCGCCCGAAGACCATTGTTATCCGTTATCAGGATGAAGATTTCAACGAACATGAGGAGACGTACACAGGTTTTCAGGCGCGTATTATTGAGCATGAGTACGACCATCTGGAAGGCAACGTCTTCACTGACCGTATCTCTCCCATTCGTCGTCAGTTTGTGAAAGGCAAACTCTCCAATATAGCTAAAGGTAAAACCACGGCGAGGTACAAGACTAAGCGTTGAGTCAATGGATTTGCTCACCATCATACTGATTGCAGTCGGCTTGGCTATGGATTGCTTTGCAGTGTCTGTAAGTAAAGGACTTCAGTCAGGCAAGCATGCGCAGTGGTTGTCAGCCTTGTTGATGGCGTTATCCTTCGGCCTGTTTCAGGGCGGAATGCCGCTGTTGAGCTACTACGCCGGCAGCAGTTTCTCCGCTTTCTTCAGCAATTGGAGTCATTGGATAGCACTGGTACTTCTCACCGTCATTGGTGGCAAGATGATGTATGAGAGCTTGCGTAAGAAACCTGAAGAGCAACAGACCGAGAGCAAACCGGTATTCTCTTTTGTTGAGATACTGCTGCTTTCCGTTGCCACAAGTATCGATGCCCTTGCCAGCGGAGTGCTTTTCATCCATCTGCCTGAGAAAATATGGATTGCCGTAATAACCATTGCTGTTGTCAGCATGCTCTTCTCCGTCATGGGGTACGTGATAGGTCTGCTGTTCGGCAAGAGTTTCCGCTTCAATGCAGAACTGTTAGGAGGTATTATCCTTATCTTAATAGGTCTGAAGATATTTATAGAGCACTATTTGCATTAGTAAACAGTCAATTGTCAAATCGTCAATATCATGATGTTCCACATCGGCAATACTATTGTCTCCCTTGATTTACTCGAGAAAGAGTTCTGCTGTGACCTTGAAGTTTGCAAGGGTTGTTGCTGTATAGAAGGCGATGCCGGAGCCCCACTGACTATTGAGGAAGAAGAGAAAATTCGCCAACTCCTTCCGCTTCTGCTGCCAGAGATGCGTAAAGAGTCGAGGCAAGTGGTGGAAGAGAAGGGTATATCATATTTCGACCCGACAGGAGAGCGTGTCACGCAAATCATCGATGGAAAGGATTGCGTCTTTGCACGCACCGACAAAAACGGATGGTGCTATTGCGTCATAGAGAAACTTTATAATCAGGGCAGGACCGACTTCCGCAAACCCATGTCGTGTTATCTTTATCCAATCCGCCTTGCCGAGCATCCCACTTTCACTGCTGTCGAGTACCACCGTTGGGACATCTGTCATCCGGCACGTGTATGCGGAAAGAAACTGCACCTGCCAATATATCAATTCCTTAAACAACCACTCATAGAACGCTTTGGTGAAGAGTGGTATAATGAACTTTGTCTAGTAGCAGAAGAATGGAAAAAGCAGAAATAATAGTAATAGGCGACGAGTTGCTCATTGGGCAGGTAGTTGATACCAATTCGGGTATGATTGAGAAGCAACTCAATCAGATAGGAATAGCAGTAGAGCGCACCACTGCCGTTCATGACTCGGAGCAGGCTATCATGACCTCACTCACAGAGGCGTTCTCACGCGTAGATCTCGTCATGATGACCGGAGGGCTGGGTCCAACTAAAGACGATATAACCAAAACCACTCTCTGCCGATATTTCGGCACCCGTCTGATTGAGGATGAGAGTGTGAAACAGCATATTCTCGAACTATACAAAGACCGACCTCAAGTTCTCAATTCTCTCACCGCCACTCAGTGGCAAGTGCCTGAAGCATGCACTGTTCTTGAGAATCGGGTAGGCTCTGCTCCGCTTATGGAGTTCTCCATGAACGGCAAATTACTATACTCAATGCCGGGTGTGCCTTTCGAAGCTGAAGTGGCAATGGAGGAGCAGATTATCCCGCGCCTGAAACAACTGCGTCAGACCAACACGATATTGCATCGTACGCTGATTGTCTATGGTATTCCCGAGTCCACTCTTGCTCTGCGTATTGCTGAGTGGGAAGACAGTCTGCCAGAGTATATGCATCTGGCATATCTGCCTGCCAATCGCATGATTCGCCTGCGTCTGTCTGCGTCTGCTCATACTGACAATGTTCAGCTTTCGGCAGAGATGGAGACTCGCCTTGCCACTCTTAAACCTCTTATTCAAGACTATCTCATTGCTGAAGACGACAAGCCGATAGAAGTGCTTGTCGGTGAGTTGCTCAAACAAAAAGGTGAGACTGTCTCTTCAGCAGAGAGTTGCACAGGAGGCAAGATAGCCATGCTGCTCAACCGTCATGCAGGCAGCAGCAGTTTCTACTATGGTACAGTGGTGGCATACGATAATTCTATCAAGCAGAATGTCCTGTCGGTAGAACCTTCTACTCTGCAGACCTATGGAGCTGTCAGTGAGCAGACCGTGCGGCAGATGGCTGATGGAGTCCGGCAACTCATGAATACAGATTGGTCTGTAGCTACATCCGGCATTGCAGGTCCTGATGGCGGAACACCCGACAAACCGGTCGGTACGGTTTGGATTGCTGTCAGTGGCAAAGAAACTACACTTGCCGAGTGTTTTCATTTCCGTGGTTCACGCGACCAGATTACCACTCATGCCGCTGCTGCTGCACTTATCCTTCTACTCAAACAATTAAACAAATAAGCAATTATCAATATCATGTACAATTTCGCACTCATAGGCGCTGCAGGCTACATTGCTCCGCGCCACATCAAAGCCATTAAGGACACAGGCAACAATCTTATGGTAGCCTACGACAAGTTCGATTCAGTGGGGCGCCTCGACAGCAGTTTCCCTGATTGCTCTTTCTATACTGAAAACGAGCAGTTTGACCGCTTCTGCTCAAAGCAGATGCGCACAGACAATCCGCTTCACTGGCTCTCCATTTGTACACCCAACTATACTCATGATGCTTTCATCCGCTATGGTCTGCGTCTCGGCTGCAATGTAATCTGCGAGAAACCGCTTGTGCTCAACCCTTATAATATCGACAACCTGCTTGAACTCGAAAAAGAGAGCGGTCATCAGGCATACACTATCCTGCAACTACGTTTGCACGACTCTATTGCCGCTCTAAAGAAGAAAGTTGATGAAGGTCCGAAGGACAAAGTGTATGATGTTGAACTGACATACATAACCTCTCGTGGCAAGTGGTATTACTCGTCATGGAAAGGTGATGTTCACAAGTCGGGCGGGGTAGCCACCAATATCGGTGTTCACTTCTATGATATGCTTCAGTGGATTTTCGGACCGGTACGTCAGAATATTGTGCATGTAATGTCGTTCGACCGCGTAGCAGGTTATCTTGACCTACAGAAAGCCCGTGTGCGTTATTTCCTCAGTATCAATGCTGACTGTCTGCCTCCCAATGCTGTGGAAGGGGAAAAACGTACATATCGCACGCTTAATATCGATGGTGAAGAGTTTGAGTTCTCACAGGGATTCACCGAACTCCATACTCTCTCATATCAGAAGATTCTCAATGGTGAAGGTTTCCGGATCTCAGAAGCACGCCCATGCATAGAGATGGTAAGTGAGATACGCAATTCTACTCCTATCGGACTTCGTGGCGACTATCACCCGCTTGCCCGACTGCCACTTGCTCCTCATCCGTTCGGGTGGGATGAAAAAAGGTAAATTATCCTATTGCACTCATGTAGCCGATTGTATCCTTAGCTCACCCTAAGCTGAAGCATACTATACGTAACCACATCGTAACAACACATATCCTCTCATAAGTGAAAAGATATCTGCTCATATTGCTCTTTACCTTTTCCTTCTTGCTTTTGTTCGGTCAACGTCACACTGTCAACGGTTACGTGAGTGATGCTTCTTCAGGTGAGAGACTCATTGGGGCTACGGTTGTTGATACCGTTTCAGGTTTTGGAGCAGTCACCAACAACAGTGGTTTTTATAGTCTCACTTTGCCCGATGGAAACGTAGGGCTGCAATGCTCTTATGTAGGTTACGCAGCTTCTCAAACCCGTGTTTTCTCCCTCAATAGTGACACTCTTGTCAGTTTCATTATCTCCGAGAATACCCACCTTCAGGAAGTTACTGTCGTTGGTCATCAGTCAGTCAGTTCTCCTAATTCAGTGCAGATGTCGGCCATAGAAGTGCCTGTACAGCAGATAAAAGGCATACCTGCTCTGGCAGGCGAGGTGGACGTTATCAAAGCCTTGCAGCTCCTCCCAGGTGTTCAATCCGGCTCTGAGGGCAGTGCAGGGCTGTATGTTCGGGGTGGAGGACCTGACGAGAATCTTATCATGCTGGACGGAGTCCCGCTCTACAATGTCAACCACATGATGGGCTTCTTCTCCGTCTTCAATGCCGATGCTGTCAAGAATGTCACACTCTACAAGGGCAATTTCCCAGCACGCTTCGGCTCGCGCCTTTCCTCTGTGGTGGATGTCCGTCAGAACGATGGCAACAGAGTGGGGTGGCATGGCAATGTGAGTATAGGACTCATCTCTGCCAAAATCAATGCAGAAGGACCTATTCCCTGGAATAAACAGCAACTTGAGCAGCTGCGCCGCGGAGAGAAGATTGAGCGTAATGCCACTACATTCAATATATCCGCCCGCCGCACATATTTCGACCTCTTTACTGCCCCCATTGTCGGCATCATCTCCCGTCGTGAAACCAATGGAGACTTGAATCTGCGTGCCGGATATTACTTCTACGATTTCAATGCCAAAATCACGCATCTCTTCACTGATGACGACAAACTATCACTCACTGTCTATGCAGGCGATGATGATATATATTTCCGTGTAAACCATGAAGGGGAGAGCGAAAACAAAACTGACAGGAAAACCAACGCCAAGTTTGCCTGGCATTGGGGTAATCTGCTTACAGCACTCAACTGGGAACACCGGTTCTCTCCGCGTATATTTAGCAATACACAGCTCTCATATACCCGCTACCGCTACGACCTCAGGCAGCAGATGGCTGTCACATCTTCTCAAAATGCGATGTCTGCTACAATGAACGAGCAGATGGAGTATCGCTCTTTTGTGGGTGACTTGATGTTGCAGACCAACTTCAATTTCGCCCCTTCTCCAAAGCACGAAATGCGCTGGGGAGCCAATTATATCTTCCACCAGTTCCGACCGCAAGTCAGTGCTCTCAACTTCAAAGTCAATGGCAATCAGAATATAATTGACGACGATTTCTCAAATATAGTTAATGTTGACACCACACTCACCGATGGTACTATAAACGCTCACGAAGCCTCCGTATATATTGAAGACACCTACACACCCTGGCGTTGGCTGAAGCTGAACCTTGGTCTGAGAGGCAGCCTCTATTCTGTCTCAGGCAAAACCTATCCATCGTTTGAGCCTCGTGTCGGAATACGTGCTTTGGCAATGAAGGACTTGTCAATAAAAGCCAGCTATGCTTATATGTCACAGTATATTCACTTGCTCAGCAACTCCAGTGTCTCTCTACCTACCGACCTGTGGGTACCTGTCACTAAGAATATTGTTCCTATGCGCAGTATGCAAGTGGCAGGCGGAGTAAGCTACAACCTGCTCGGGCAAGTGGAACTGTCTGTCGAGGGATACTACAAGAAGATGCTCAATCTCATCGAATATAAAGACGGTGCTTCTTTCATGGGTTCCACTACAGGTTGGGAAGAGAAAGTCTGCATGGGAGAAGGGTGGAGCTACGGAGTGGAGTTCCTTGCTCAAAGGACTATCGGCAAAGTGACAGGTTGGATTGGTTATACATGGAGCCGTGCGTGGAGACTCTTCAACCGTGAGGATCAGCAAATAAACTACGGCAAGCCTTTCCCTGCCAAATACGACCGTGAACACGACCTGAGTATCACTGTTCAGTGGGCTGTGAACAAGCTTGTTGACCTCAATGCCACCTTTGTTTATGGTACGGGCAATCGCGCAACTCTTGGTACACAAGTATATTACGACCCCAATACAGAATCTGAAGTGGCATACGTACCGGAGCGAAACAACTACCTCATGCCCGACTATCACCGCCTTGATATAGGTGCCACGTTCCACTATCCGCTTCGCCGTCATCCTGATATGCAGTCAGTCTGGAATGTCAGTGTGTATAACGTATATAACAACATGAATCCGTTCTTGCTCTACAGCGAAGACAACGTGATGTACAAAGTGACCCTATTCCCAATACTACCCAGTGTAAGTTACACATTCAAATTCTAAATATGAAAATCAAGTACTTCATATTGCCGCTTGTTTTGTTGTTGCTTGCGATTCCATCGTGCAAAACAGAAGTTAACTACAAAGGCGAAATCACAGAACCTTTGCTTGTCGTGTTCGCTGATGCAGTAACAAACGGATTCCCTAAAGTAACTGTCAGCAAAAGTGCCTTCTTCCTTAATAAAATCAACCGTGAAGGCACAGATACAATCAACTATAAGCCATACCTTTTGGCAGACGCTCTGGTGCAGTATAGCGTCAACAACGGAGAATGGATTAGCATGACATACGATGCAAAAGAAGAATCTTATCTTCCGGACTATAAGACTGCATCCCGCCTTCAGCCTGATGACAAACTGACTGTCAGTGTCTCACATCCGGACTTTCCTTCCACGTCTGCCTCACAACTGATGCCTGAGAAGGTTGATATTGATCCGGTAGAGGTTAAGGTTTACGATAAAATAAATAACAAAGGCGATACCTTCTGTGAGTATCACCTAACGTATCATATCTATCCTTCTGAAGACAAAACACTTGTCGGAAGACTATCTTTGCAAGATTCCTATCTCAACGATCTGCCTTTGATGAGCAACGACATTTTGTTTCAAGAACTTAACTATGACATCAACAACCAGAACTGGAGGGAGATTATCGGTACCGTGTTTTCATTTGAAGAAGACGAACTTGAGGACTATCGTGAACATCTTGATTTTCGTATGAGTGAGATACCGGAGTCAGGCAAGGATATAGTTGTCGTCACGCGTGCACCGATAGCGGTTGTCAATGATAAGGTTGAAAGAAAACTGAAAGGAGTAATCACCAACTGCTATTTCTATTCTGCCGAGACATATCTCTATCTGAACTCCATGCGTAAGTATAAAGGCACCAGCACCGGTATGCTTGGTTTGGAAGAGAAAGTGCAAGTTTATGGCAACTTCTCCAATGGCACTATCGGATGCCTGACTGCCAAATCGTACATTACATACATAACTATGTTCAAGGAAGAATAAGTCTCTGACTCTCTGTTATTCCGGTACTATTTGCATATTCCAAACATTTCGCTTATCTTTGCAGCATAAATCATATTAACAATAAACAGTTCCAGAAATCCTAAAGTTATGAAAACGAAAATTTATTTCTTAAGCATGATGCTGATGGCATTGTGCATGGTAGGGTGCGGCACTCATACAGAGCCGGAAACAGAAGACCCAAAAACCGGGACAGACCCTGAAACAGAGACTCCTAAGAAGGATGTAATCACCGTGACTCCCATGCAGATAGATGCTCCTGCAGAGGGTGGGGAATACACTCTTGAGATAGAGAGCGAGGTGAAGTGGTCGGTAAGCAGCAGTGCTTCGTGGGTAACATATAATCCGGGTGTAGGCAAGAACAATGGCAAAGTGACGGTGATAGTAGCAAAGTCTGAGGTGTCGGAAGTCAGTACAGCCACTCTCACTATAGGAGAGTATGGCGGTGATGCTGCAAACAAGGTAGAGGTGAAGATAACGCGCGAAGCTGGTACAATAGTTGAACCCGAATTGCCTAAGGGTGGTGTTTTATCCGGAGAATTCTCAGTATCGGCTGATACTAAGGTTCATTTCTCATCCGGCAATCTTCAGTATCAGGCATCAACTAAGACATGGCGTTTTGCAGAGAATCAGTATGATATTATAGGTGAAGACAACAAGAATATCTCCGATACATACGATGGTTGGATTGATTTGTTTGGTTGGGGCACGGGCAGTAATCCCACACTGACATCTAAACTTGGTATCGATTATGGTACTTTTTCAATTACAGATTGGGGAGTAAACAAGATCAGCAATGGCGGCAACACTGCCAATCAGTGGCGGACTTTGGCCAAAGATGAATGGCAATACATATATTCCGGCAGAACAGATGCAGCGAGCCTTCGCAGTCAAGCCACAGTGAATAATGTTCCCGGCTACATATTCCTGCCTGACAATTGGTCAATACCAAGTGGTATGAGTTTTACTGCGGATGCTAATGAGTGGACAACCAATACATTCTCTGTTACCGGTTGGGCTACGATGGAGGAGAATGGTGCTGTATTCCTGCCTGCCGCAGGCTACCGCTATGGAGCGGATGTGAGCCGTGTAGGCTCGAGCGGCTACTATTGGTCATCTACTCCTGACGACACGGACTTCGCGTACAACCTCTACTTCTATTCGGGCTTTATTTATCCGCAGAACAGCTACTATCGGAGCAGCGGTCAGAGTGTGCGTCTTGTGCGTTAGTGATTTATTGGCATTCTATTGGCCCGCTGTTGGCCTAATGGTATAATGGTGGTATAATGCCATGAGACAGTATATAGCAGGCAGAATAAACAAAGAGTGGTGACAGACAGGTCACCACTCTTTGTTTTCTTTATAGTCAGCTCCAATCTAAATCATCAGTTGGCTGCAATAGTTTTCTCTGACTCTGCAAACTGCTGCTGATTCTGATTGTCATGCATGTTAGCATAGTAGCGGCGTGCAGCCTCTTTCTGACGTGGCTGCGAGAAGTTGCTTACGCGTTTCAGGTAACCGATAATACGTGTCAGATAGTCCAAGTTGGTTGAGTGGCACTTGGGGCACTCATGCAGATAGCGCTTGTCTATGTGACCGCAGTCGTTGCAGACAGTGTTGGGTATGTTGAAGGTGAAGTAGTTGCATCCTTCCTTGGCTGCAACGCGCAGCAACTGGCGATATTGCTCTTTTGACAGGTGCTCCTCAAGGTTGCAGTGCAGTGCAGAACCACCGGTCAGATGCTCTATATACTTGCTGCCATGCATGCGGAATTTGTCGATAACATTGAGTGAGGTGTCTTCTACTACATAGAAATACGAGTTGTAGCAGTCGCGAGGAACAACATAACCGTCTTCCTTATCCCATTTGGCATGCTTAACACCCACGTTCTCAGCAGGAATCATCTCGCAGTTGAACATTACGTCTTTGGTGCGGTATTTCTTGTTGAGTTTCTCCACAATACCAAGCACTTCCTGTACATAGTGAGCATATTTCTCATTGTCGGTAATCTCTATTCCAAGGAACTCGGCTGCTTCCACAAGTCCGTTCACACCGATAGTCAGATACTGACGACCAATATTGATATAACCGGCGTCGAACAATGGCAGCATACCTTTCTCCTGCAGTCGCTTCAGGTTCTCATTGTATGCCATCTGCACTTTGTGCATAAGGTCAACAATCTCTTCTACATAAGCCTGATAAGGAATACCCATGCGAACAGCATATTGTATTGTACGGTTGAGATTGATGGTGAGCACTGACTTGGATCCTGTAGATATACCACCGGCTCCGAGAGTATAACTGAATCCGTTGTCTGTAATCTCGTTTCTCAGACGGCAGCATGAACTCAGAGAGTCGGCATTGTCGCTCACGTATGTGAAGAAGGAGTGTCCTTCAGCATACATTTCTGCGGTGAAATCGGCATATTCCTTATCACGGAAATCACCGTTTCCATCAGCAAGAAGTGCCATTGTCTCAACGGGGAAGGTGAGTGGAGTGCGCAGACGCTCTGCATTGAACCACTTCATGAAGCGCTTCTGCAACCAGTTGAGTCCGTCCCAATCAGGTTTTGAACCATCAGGGAAATAGAAGTTGTCAAACAACGACTCGAAATAGAAACGGTCATAATAGCTAATGTTCCAGAATACTGCCTGGAAGTTTCTTGCACCTGTAGGCTGGTTGATTGAATATACCACTTGCTCGAAGCAGTCGGTGATGATTTTGTCGATAGTGCGGTGCTTGAGTGAGAGGTCCACTACTTCGTCTGCACGTTTCCAATAGTCTCTGCCATACTCAAGACCAAGGAAATAGCTCATGTACATGAGGAACTCAGGAGTGGCACATGCACCGGAAAGCATTGATGAAACAATGAATACCATGTTGACAAAGCCGCCACAAAATGACTTCAGGTTGGTGGGTGGGGTAGAGTTGCCGCCTATGGAGAGAGTACCGCCAATCAGCCACGGATACATGGTGATAGAAGCACAATAGTTAGCAAGCGAGGTCTCGTCATTCTTATAGATAAAGTGCTGATGCAGAAGGCTCATATATTTGTCAGCCACCTCCTTGCCGAACATCTCTTTTATTCTGTCAGTAAGCAAACGGCGGTTCAGACGAATGTAGTTCGACTTTGGCAGTTCGCCGATAAGAGTAGCAATGTTCTTCTTCTCCACATTGGCATTTGCATCATACTTGCTACCGGTAGCCGCATTAACTGCATCGCAATAGTTCATTAAAAACTCCAGTTTGTCACGTGTCTCTCTGTCTCCTTGATGACGCGAGCGGTAAAGCATGTAGTTCTTTGCCACTTTGTAATATCCTTCTGACATAAGCGCAATCTCGACCTGATTCTGAATCTCTTCCACACTTATTCCATCCTGCACGCGCAAATGTCCGAGGATATTAGTCATAATCTCCTCCGTCGCGAACGAGTCCGACGCGATAAAGGCTTTCTGAATAGCCTCTTTGATTTTCTCGATGGCAAACACCTCTTTTTTGCCATCACGTTTGATAATGTAGGTTTCCATGTTAAATAGGTATATTTATATTTCTAATACTTCATTTTATGCATTACAGGTTACTTTGTCTCGCCATTTCTAAGAATAATAACATTGCTCATTTCAAGTTGTTAACATTGTCAGTATTCCCTGATTCCATCGAGTATATCATTATCTTTACGCTTAATTATTACAATACTCAATATATATTAATGTGTAAGTTGTTGTTGTTGCTCGCAATAGTATATTATCTATGTTTATAGTAGCATTATTAATAATAGTAACAACTCATAATTTTAGTATGAACTCACCCGCACACTCCCTTCTCTCGATTGAAGTATGTCTTATTTTTTATGCGTTTTTGTGAAATCTTTGTCAATCGAATGATTTCGATTCCATCGGAAAAACGCGCGAACCCCGCTTTAATTCTTGCTTCGTGTAACATTCGCGAATGAGTTTCGAATCACTCATTCTCTCGGTTGCAAAGTTAGTACTTTTTTGTGAACGTACAATACCCTAATGTAACTTTTTTCAAAGTTTTTTTTCTTCATTTCGTAACTATCAATCTTTCACTAATTTCCCGATTTCATCATATAAAAAAATGACCGTTGAAAGATGAAAAATGGAAATATCTAAGCGGAGGCTATTGCATATATGGAAAAGAAATTCTACCTTTGCACCCGCTTTTGGTGTGGGCATTGTCTAATGCAAAAATAATGCTCATGACAGCTATAAATGTTGATGCAAAAGCAAAATGTTGCCACTATGGCTCAGTTGGTAGAGCAACGCATTCGTAATGCGTGGGTCCCCGGTTCGAGTCCGGGAAGTGGCTCATAGAATGGAACAAGCGCCGGTTCGAGTCCGGCCAGTGGCTCGCAGATAGGAACACCAGAAATGGGTTCCTATCTTGCATTTATAGACATTAAGACTATAAAAAAGCCACT
>JAFUWV010000011.1 GCA_017477325.1 Paludibacteraceae bacterium | reverse complement strand
TGTCAATAGCCATAAGACCAATATCTTCAACAAACTCGGTCTCTCATCTTCCGTCGAGATGGTTCGCTTCGCCCTCGAGCACGGCATAATCTGATGCTACCTTTCATTAATTAGTTTATCTTATAAATATCCTGAACATTCGAGCACCCTGCATTTCAATGCGGGGTGTTTCTTTTGTCTATCCCCTCGTCCTCCACCATAATCCTTCACGATAATAACATCGTCAATTACGCGGCATAGCATGCCGCGTATTATAAATGATTAAATAGCAAATGATATTATGGCAAAATACAAAGCAATGACCCATACCCAATTGGCGGATTGCGCGGATGTGTCGCGTCGCACGTTATATAAATGGTTACACCCGTATGAGGATAAATTATGTTAATTAGGCGTCCAACCAAACGCCAAAGTGATTCCACCAAAGGCAGTACGTTTTATCTGTGAAACCTTCACAATTGTGATGTGGGTAAGTGGGGGCGGCTCTGTGGGAGCCGTTGTCCGGATACTATCCGGACGCAATGGACGAAAAAAGGAGATGACACAGATTTATTTAATTCATAATGCATAAATAAGTATCTTAAGTGTCATAAGTAACCTAAGTGTCATAAGTATTCTAAGTATCATAAGTATCTTAAGTGTCATAAGTATCTTAAGTGTTATAAGTATCCTAAGTATATACTAAAGAAAAACTGCACTGCGGGTTGCATGGAGTTAATAATTTTATGCAAATAGAGGGTACCTAAGTATCTGATAACAAACCATGGAACAGGCGGGTGACAGAAGAAAAGCAAAAAAGACTGCACGAAAATGATAAGATGCAACCTGTTTTTGTCTAATATATAGAGGAGGGGGGAGTTAGTAGGTTTGTACGCGCATGCTGCGCTGTTAGTAGGTTGATAAGTTTGTAAAGTTTGATAAGTATAAAAAGTTTATGGGTAGTTGGAGAAAAAGGAAAAAAGAAGTAGATAACCGTACGGAAGAAGTGAACAAGAAGTACGGAATAGGAGAGTTAATCGAAGACGAGACTTTGAGAGAGGTGTCGGGCAAAGTGGACAAAGAAGTGCATTACCGGACACTACGTAACGGACAGATACGCGCATGCAAGAACCCGAAGCAGGAGGTGAAAGGCGCGTCGCTGAGGAATGCGCACAAAATGCGCGAAGTGATGGCACAGGCAAGAGAAGAGTACAGGGACGAGAAGAAGAGGGAGCTGTGGCAGAAGAGATATGAGAAAGCAGTGGCGGAAGGCAGGACAGAGACAAAAGTGCTGTGGAACTATATATGCCAGCAGGTGTACCGGAAAATGTAGTTTCAGGTTTTTTATCCTTACGGAACAATCTGCTTCGCTGTGCAGGTTCCAGGTTTAAGGTTCCAGGTTTCAAGTTTCTTATCCTTACGGAACGATCTGCTTCGCTGTGCAGGTTTCAAGTTTCTGGTTTCTTATCCTTCGGAACGATCTGCTACGCTGTGCTTATCCTTACGGAACAATCTGCTTCGCTGTGCAGGTTCCAAGTTTCAGGGATGGAAAGATTACAAATTTTCTAGAAGTTTGACAGATAAGAAAATTTTTGTATCTTTGTGCGCAATATCTATTAAATTGGGTAAATGTATAAATACAAAGATATCCGTAAAATGAAAAAGAATTCTGTATTCTCCGAGGTTCTTGGCAAGAAAGTTATTGGTTATTGCTTTTGTCTTGTAGTCCTGTATGTACTTTCAGGTTGCAACAGTCAGAACAATCCTTCAGAGCCTAAGACGCTGAAAGGTACAGTGTCACGTCCGACATGGACAGCACCGGCAGACTATGATTACTCATCGTCGATGACAGCGATAATCCGCGTGGACTTACGTTCGCAGTTTACTGCCGCAACTGACTTCGCTGTATCGGATCAGGATGTGCTGGCAGCTTTCTCGGGTGAGAATTGTCTGGGCATAGCAGGGCTGAGCGAAGGACTGTTCTTCATATACATCTGCGCTCCAGTAGAAGATGAAGCAGACCAGAATATTACGCTGAGGTACTGGTCGGCAGGCTATACTAATATGTTTGAGGCAGTGAACGTGTTTACATACGTTAACGACTCGCATCAAGGCACTATCTCTGAGCCTATAGTTCCCACATGGGCGATTAAGAAATAGTGAGATTTAGGTGCATAGTACATGAGAAGAGTATTATCTGTATTGTTGCTAGTGATATTATCTTCTGCTTGGAATCTTAATGCCACGGAAGAAAGTGCGGAGAAGTTGCTTGGTAATTTTGAGCATGAGCAAACCGCACAAACCGCTAATGCCTTCTTCAGTCTTCTTTTGTCTGAAGGATTTGTTGACGAACCCATAACGATAGCAAAGAGTGAGCATACAGACAGCATAAAAGCATCTGTGTGGTACTGGGCAGCGGAGTGGTACTACGACCAGCAGGACTACGCCAAGGCAGAAGAGTACGGGCTACGTTCCCTACCGCTTTGCGAGTCGGCCAAAGACAAGACGATGGAGGCAGACTGCGCATCGCTGCTGAGCATAATATATGTGCGTCAAGGCAATTTCCAGAAAGCAGCCACCTATGCCAAACAATGCAATCGCTTGGACATAGAGAGCGGCAACAAAGACAACATAGCCTCATCGTACAACACTCTGGCAGGCATATACATGTCGGCACACGAAGTAAAGGAGGCAGAGAAATATGTGCTGAAGGCGATAGAGTATGCCGAGCAGACGGACAACCTGCCGAGACAGGCAGTGGTGTACGGTATGGCTGCCGAAGTGTATCAGAACATGCATGATGTGGAGACATCGCTGCAATATGCCGACAAGGCGTTGGCTATAGAGCGTCAGCTGGGCAGGCAGGAGAGGATAGCCATCAGGCAGGCTCAGCGGGCGCCGGCGCTGATAGGACTGAAGCGCTACGATGAAGCCGAGGAAGCGCTGGCAGAGGCAATACCTGTGCTCAGAGTGATGAGCAACCGGCATTCGCTTGGCATAGCATGTGTGCAGATGGGTGATGTGAAGCACAAACTGAAACAAGACGAGTCGGCGATAGGCTATTACGACGAGGCAGTGGATATCTTCGAGGCGCAACATGACCTATACAACCTCAGCCAGGCACACGACGGTTTGCGGGAAGCATGGCGCAAGATAGACCCTCAGAAAGCGTTGGAGCACAACGACAAGTTCCTGATACTGCAAGACTCGCTGTATGACAAAGAGACCGGCGAGTTGCTGAGCAAGTATGCTGCGGAATATGACAACGAGATGCTGCAGAAGCAGAGCGCCAATGAGAAACGCGAGCACAGGCTGTATGTGGTACTGATAGTATGTGCGTTCTTGCTGATACTGATAGTACTGAGTGTGCTGGCGACAGTGTATTACAGAAAGAACAAAAAGAGTATTGCCATCATCACACGTGAGATGGAGGACGTGAGAAAAGCTCTGCTTGCTTCGGCTGCAGTGACCCAGGCAGGCACAAAGAGAGAAACAACCGGTGAACAGAGCAATCAGGACCTGCTGGCGCGCGTAGTGGCGGAAGTAGAGAAAGCACTTGAAAAAAGAGACTATAATGTAGAGGCCATTGCAGAGCGTATGGGTATGGGAGTGCGCACTTTCCGCCGCAGAATACAGGAGCTTACAGGCGGCACGCCCAAAGACTTTATCTGCGCAATACAGATGGAGAAGGCTCGCAGTCTGCTGCTGAACGAGAAGCAGATGAAGATAGAGGAAGTGGCAGTAAGTTGCGGCTTTGAAGATGCAAGCAGTTTCAGCCATACTTTCAGCCGTATATTCGGCATGAGTCCGACACAATTCAGAAAACAAAATAGTGCAGAGAAGGGTTAAAAAGAGATTTTTGTCCTGAAAATACAAGTTAAGGTACGATTTTGTCCGTTATTGACAAGGCAGCAGTGCTGCGGTTGCAGTATCTTTGCAACATGAAAAAGAACGTATTTTTCTGCGTGCAATAAAGATAATAGATAATACAAAAAGCAAAATATTATGAAAACAAAGATTCATAATCTGCTATATTCGGTAGCCGTGCTGCTGATGGCAGCGGGTTGCAGCTCGAATCCGACAGAAGAAGTGAAGGAACTGACCGGCATAGGTCTGAGCAAAAGTAAGATTGAAATTGAAGTAGGGCAGGATTTCCAACTCAAGGTGTGGTATGAACCGGAAGAGGCTGAAGACCTCGCTCCTGAAGTTACTTGGGAATCGACTAAACCCAAAGTAGCCAAAGTGAGTGATACAGGTAAGGTGACGGGTGTGGAAGAAGGCAGTGCCACCATTATTGCCACTTGCGGCAAATTCACTGCAGAGTGCAAAGTGGATGTGGTGCCTGAGCCGGAGCCGGTCGTTGTGGAGGCTATCAGTCTGAATGCTGCATCAATGGAACTGCAAGAAGGTCAGTCGTTCAACCTTATTGTAAGTTACGAACCGGAAGAATCCGAGCGTTTTGCAGAAGAGATAGTCTGGTCATCAACTGACGAGACGGTTGCGACAGTGAGTGAAGGATTAGTTCAGGCTATAAGCGAAGGCAATGCCACTATCACTGCCAAATGCGGCGAGTTGTCTGCCAGCTGTGCGATTTCGGTTATCAAATATACCAACGAAATCACGCTTAATCCGTCGTCGCTGACATTTACAGCAGATGGCGGCACTGAGCAGGTGCAACTGATGAGTCCTACGGCATGGAGCCTTACGTACGATGCAGACTGGTTCACCATCTCACCCACTTCGGGCGAAGGTAACGCAGTACTTACGGTAACCGTGCAGGCAGGCACTTCGGCAGGTCCTTCAAAGTCGGCAATTGTGCAATTTAACAACACTGAAAACTCGGCTACTCTTCAGGTTATGCGCGAAGGCAAACCTTTCCTGTTCACCGTAAGCAGCACGACAAAAGTTACGTTCTCATCGGGAAATCTGCAGTACCAACCAAGCACGAAGACTGCACGTTTTGCCACGAATCAGTATGATGCTATCGGTGCGGGCAACGAAGCCGTTTCTGATACCTATTCAGGCTGGATAGATTTGTTTGAATGGGGGAAAGGCGATGACCTTGCATACTATAATGCGCAATCAACAAGTGGCAAATTTCATCAGAATTTTACCGATTGGGGAGTAAATATTCCTAGCAGCGGTAATCCTTGGAGGACGCTTACCAAAGATGAGTGGGAATATCTGTACTCGAAACGTTCGCAGGCAAATACCTTGCGTGGTTATGCACAGGTGAACGGAGTGAAAGGCTATATTTTTCTGCCGGATGAATTTGTGAAACCGACGGGAATAAGTTTTGACTATAGCGCAACTGCATTTACCATCAATGACTACACAATAGATCAGTGGTCAGCTTTGCAGGATGCAGGTGCCGTGTTCCTACCGGCTAACGGTTATAGAAGCTACGACCCTTCAACTTACAAGCCTAACATATTGTCTCTGAGTTCTTGCCGCTACTGGTCTTCAACACCACATGAAAGCACACAACTTGCCTGGTATTTCTTGGTAGATCCGAGTGAAAACAAGGTGATGTTCGGAACTTACAGGAGTTACGGAAACGGAGTACGCCTCGTAAAGAATGCATCCTAAAAATACAGAGTGAAATATACAAATAAATACATCAATCGCAGGCTACGGCCTGCGATTGATGTTAAAAAGGCGTATAATTACAAGACATGACGGCTTTTTGTCCGAAAATGACAAGTGGCGTATAGCGGAATTGTCGTACTTTTGCACAGGTGAAGAACAGGGGTTCACCACAGAGTGGCGATATTGTGGTGCATTTAAGATTCACGGAGGCGGGAAAAGATAAATAAATATAAGAATACAAACATAAAAAATCAACTACGATGAAGAGGAAATTATTTTTATTAGCAGCACTTGTGGCGGTTAGCATAGTCAATGCCACTGCAGGTGCACTCGCGGGTAAGTTCACCGTCAATGCCGAAGGCAAGCAAGTGCAGTTTGCATCCGGCAACTTGCAGTACAACGCATACTATGCTTATTGGGACCTAGCTGACCATCAGTATGATTACATAGGTGCCGACAACAGCAATATCAGTAGCAGTTATGAAGGAATGATAGACCTTTTCGGCTGGGGAACAAGCGGATACAATGGCAAGGAGCCGTATATGACCAGTACTACTTCGACCAACTACGGCAATCCTGACAACGAGGGCAAGAGCAATATCGCAGGCACCAAGTATGACTGGGGTGCGATGGTTGAGGCTGATATTCCCGGACAGTGGCGGACGCTGACTTATGAGGAGTGGGATTATCTGTTCAACACCAGAGCGAATGCTACCCAATTGCGCGGTCAGGCAACAGTGGACGGGAAGCATGGCTATATACTTCTGCCTGACAAGTGGACTACTCCGAGCAGTCTCAGTTTCACTGCCACGCCCAACAACTGGACATCGAATAATTACAGCACAATAGGTTGGGCAATGATGGAGGCAGCCGGTGCCGTATTTCTGCCGTGCTCGGGTATTCGTATTAATGGTCATACCGTTTCTCTGCTTGACTCGGAAGGTTACTATTGGTCTTCAACAGCAGACGGCAAGAACAATGCATACAAAGTGGAAATTACAGAGACTACGGCGGTGGTAAGCCCGACTTTGCGCCAGCACGGTTTTGCGGTGCGTCTGGTACGTGATGTGCCGAAATACAAAGTGACACTTAACATAAAGCAGTGGAACTCGAGTTTTGAGCAAGGAGGTACGGTTGCCGTGCAAGAAACGGACATTGACCTGACCGCTGTGGAAGAAGGGACTACTATCCACCTGACTGCCACGCCAGATGAGGGATATATCTTCGATTCATGGATCGGCTACAACCCTGAGACAGGACTCACGGTTAACAGCGACACTACTGTTACTGCAGTATTCAGAAAGACATGGAAAATCACGCTCCCAGCATGCGAAGGAGGGCATGTGTCCGTCAAATACAAAGACACAGACCACGAACTGACTGCTGAGGAACTGGCGGCTGTACCGGATGAGACATGGGTGACTGTTACAGCTGTGCCCGACGAAGGATGGACATTCGTTGAATGGAGCTGGCCTTGGTCTGACTCGTACACGGAAAGCAGTTTCAATACTCCTATCACTATGGTGGACTTGGAGTTTAAAGCCACATTCAAAAAAGTGTGGAAGATAACAATTGCAGAAGTAAGGGGGGGACATGCTACTGTCTCGTATGCTTCTACCGGTGTGGAACTTACAGCTGAAGAGTTGTTGGCTGTACCTGATGGTACTGTGCTCACGTTTACTGCTGTACCTGACGATGGTTATCGCTTTATCAGGTGGACCCCATCAAGCGCCTATAGGTCACCAACTTCACCGACAACTCAACAGCCTATCACCTATGATTATGTAGTTACACCTGTGTTTAAGAAATACAACACGTATGCAGTTGAGATTCAGCCTCAATACGGAGGAGAGATAGTATGCATAACAGAGGGTGTTGATTTGGAGGAAGTTTTGAGTGGTACAAAACTTACCTTTAAGGCTATTCCTATTGAAGGTTGGGGAGTAAATCGCTGGACAGGCTCGCCAAACTTGGTTGTAGATTATGATACAAATCCGGATATCGCCGAACTGACGGTTACTGAAGACGAAACGGTCACTTGCTATTTTCAAGAGTTACCCAAATTTAAGGTAACGTTTAGTGCTGAAATGTATCCTACAATCTCTCCTGCGCCGCGGCGTGTGGCAGGAGAGGCGGACAGAATGCCTGCAAGATTTATAGGCGGTGATGTGACTTGCTGCGTGGTGGAACCATACAGAGTGGTAAATAACGGCGATTATGTGGAGGCGGGTGCCAAACTGCGGTTCGTGGCACATCAGACCAGTCCTGACTTTATATTTGCCGGCTGGAGTAATATAGAGTCAACCAGAGACATGCAGGAGTTGGTTCTGACATCCGATACTAACATTATTGGTTACTTCAAAGAACCTAAGAAATACATGCTCACACTCCAAGATGACGGCAATGGTGTGATAACCCTGTTCAACGGCGAGCCGGGAGATGAGTATTATCTGTCTGCCCCAACTGAAGTGAACGAAGGACTGTGGCTGATGCTGACCGCCCATCCGAATATCGGCTATGAGTTTGACCACTGGGAAGGCTATACAGAGCCTTATTTTGACGAAGAAGAGGACGACTGGATTGTGCCGAGAGTGACAGGCAACACTACTGTCAAAGCGTACTTCCGTCCGAAAACAGCGCAAACGTCGGCTGAAGGTGCTATCGGCGGTTTATTCACCGTGGGTGAAGATAGTGAGGGCAAACCTGTCCGCGTGCAGTTCTCGAAAGGTAACCTGCAATATATCGCCGGTGACGGCAAGACACACAAGACTGCAGAAGGCACGGCGCAAGGTACATGGCAGTTTGCGGCTGAGCAGACAGAGTATATAGGAAGCAAGAATATTCTGGCAGCAGAAGATTATGACAAACCGATAGATATATTCCTTTGGGGCGCAAGCGGTTATGACAACCATTATCCGTGGCTTGCCGCACAAACGCCAATAGAAGAAGATATTGCCGGCACGAACTACGATTGGGGCAAGTATAACGCTATCAGTAACGGCGGCAACGAACCAGGATTATGGCGTATGCTTACAGTCGAGGAATGGGATTATCTGCTATATGAGCGTTGCTACACTGCAAATCCTGTTTATTACGGCCGCCAACTGCATGGTGTTGGAACTGCCGATGGCGAACAAGGTTTCTTCCTTATGCCTGATGGCTGGGTGATGCCGGGAGAGTTGGCAAAAGAGAATGTCAAGTTCCTGCCGTTACAAACAGATGATTATGTCACCAATAAGTACAAATCTGACTATTGGAAAATCCTGCAACAATCGGGCGTAGTGTTCCTGCCGGCGGGCGGTGCACGTGTGGATATGGGAGAAGGAGCGCAGATAATGATGGTCGGGCAGTATGGAATGTACTTCACTTCTTCCTATTTAGAGGACGGAGATGCTTATTTCATTGGTGTGGCAATAGCAAACGCAGTTATGGAATTTGAAGGCGGTGCCACTATTACGGGTGTGCCTGTGAAAGACGGTGGTTGCTCGGTCCGCCTCGTGCGCGACGTTCCGGCAAGCGAGATACCGGACGGTGTAGAGGATGTGATGTCGGAGCTAGGAGCAAAGAGCAAGAAACATGCACAGAAAGTGCTGCTGCCTGATGGCGAGATACGCATCGTGCTTCCTGACGGCAGACAGTATAACCTGCAGGGAGTACAGACGGGCAAATAAGCATCAACCATTACCGTCACAGGTAGAGAGAATACCTTATAATAAAATAAAAGCTGCGCGATTAACCCTGTTAGTCGCGCAGCTTGTGAGTGAGGCATTAAAAGATTACTCTCTGTATTGCTTTCGGAGGAACACTTTATACAGGTTGCAACCGAGGAAGTTGCCGATGATGATGGCAGGATAGAGTAACCAGAAAAGCGGTTGGGCAAACAGCGTTTGCGGCGAGCAGGTCATATAATAGAAGGTATCGGCAATGCAGTGCGGGAAACCGCAGTGTATGAAGAGGGGCACGGCGAGAAGCAATGGTACCCAATCGCCAAACTGCTTGGATTTGCGAGCGAAGTTGACAGCAGTGGTCATGAGAAATCCGCAGCCGACGGATAGCAATCCGCTACGCCACCAGCCGTTGGCAAGGCGTTTGTCCAATACGGTTTCTGCTGCGGCAGTAAGGTTCTGAGCCGAGCAACGTGCAAGCAGACTGACCAGCAGGCAGCCAAGCATATTGCCAAGCAAGATGATGAGAAGGTCGAGCATGTCGCTCCGGTTCTCCACCCAGCCGGCTGTACCGGTGAAGAGTTTCAGACGGTACTGGACTACGGTTGCAAGTCCGAAGATGAAGAGAAACATGCCGATGGTTGGATTGACGAGATAGCCGAATCCGGCAACACCGATACAGATGCCCGCAAAGATGGCAGAGCGGAAGATGTCAGTCTTTTTCATACCGGAAATACCTTAAAGATGAAACAACGGACAAAGGTAGTACTTTTGATTGGAATATACAATTCTTTGTAGATTTATTCGTTTTGCTGAGATTTTTCTGCTTCTTCTGAATGATGTAGAGAGTAATATTTCGGTGTAACTCCGAATTGTTTTTTAAAGCAGGAAGAAAAATATCTTTGGTCAGAGAATCCTACCATTTCACATACTTCATACACCTTATATCGTTGAGTTTTAAGTAGTTGCGCGGCTCGCTTCATTCTGACAAAACGTATATACTCAACAGGTGAGAGTTGAGTGAGCTGTTGTAGCCGTCTATATAGCCCCGAGGTGGATACGCAGAGTTCTGATGCAAGTTGTTCAACAGTGAAGCGTTCGTTTTCAATATTTTTCTCAACGATTTCCAGTGCTGCATTTATAAATGCTTCATTGTTTGTGAGTATATTTACATCCTTAGGTGTCCCTGCCATGTTGGTGACAGTTTGTTGTAGTCTATGGTTGCCTCGGCGAAGTTTGCGTATGAGTTTATACATAAAGACAAATATATAAATGACGATAGAGAGCAGACACATATAGATAACATACGCCCACCACTTTCTGTACCAAGGTCTAAGTATTTGAAAGCGGATAATGGTTTCGTTGTTGAGCCATTGTCCAGTGCTATTGGTAGCTTTTATATGTAGAACATATTTGCCCGGTTTAAGATCTGAGTAGGCAGCAAATGGTCTAGTAGCATCGGTGATAACAAATTGTTTGTTAACTCCTTCTAATTGATATGAGTATGATACATTATGGCAATTAGGGTAGTCAAGTGTGGAGAAATAGAAAGTGAGGAAGTTTTGATCATGTTGTAAGATAAACGGTTCACAAAGATAATTAATATCTCTTCCCAAAAACTGAATGTGTTTATTGTTCACGAACACTCTGGATATAAGAGGCCTACGGTATATGGTATCATCGCAAACGATTTCCGGATTGCAGCAGATAAGGCCTTCTGTACCACCCCACCATAGTCTACCATCGGTTGTTTTGTTATGACCAATAATGTACCATAGTTTGGTGATGTCTGTATTGTGTGCTATTTCAAAATAAGACGATGACTTATTTGGTACTATTTTAAATACCCCTTGCAGCGAGGATACCCATATATTGTATTGATTGTCTTCGAGTATACTGCTAATGTAGTATTGTGCATGTGAAGCAGGGAGTTGGCATTGACTGATACTACTATCTGCTGTATTAAGAGTGAAAAGACCGCTGAATGTTCCAATATATATGACATTTCGCGAACTATAGCAAAACGCTGTAATACATTGGTTGTTGAAAAGTTCTCTTGGATATAGATAAGATTCTTCAACGGAATTGCATGTTGAATCTAGTCGCAGTCTGTAGAGTCCTTCTGTATCTGCAGATATCCAAATATATCCAAAGTCATCGTGGAAGATAGTGCGGTGGATATCCTTTTTGTAGTTGTTCCACTGGAGTGGATGCAGTTGTTCGTCATCGTGTTTCCAGACAGCAAGTCCGCCTTCATTGAATGCAAGCCAGATATTTTGTTCTTTATCTTTATAATAGTCTCGTACATACCGCATTCCATATTTACTGCATAAAGAGTCGAGACGACTGTCATGTATGAACTTCTCTTTTTTCTTTGAAAAGTATCTGAGATGGTTTTTTGTAGATATAAGAAAAGAATCTTTATTACATGCCTGTATCATCTGTATGTGATTGTTAGGAGCAAAATCTGTGCTATTGGTATTGTCATAATAGCGTTTTATTCTATCTGGCTGTATGGTGGATAATCTATTGATACCCTCAGCAGTTCCTATCCACATGCTATCATCTGTATCATCTATACAAATAGAAGTAACAATGTTGGTAGAAAGGCCGTTATTATATTCTTTATTATGTTTATATATTCTAAAATTATCGTTCTGTTTTTCGATAAGATAAAGGCCATCAATTGTTCCTACCCAGATGTTGTGTTCTTTGTCTGCAAATAACGATAGAACAGAGTTTTTGATCTCCATATCTTCATTAGAGATTTGAATGTGTTCATATTTTTTTTCTGCATGTGGTTGTAAATGATATTTATATATACCTTGTCCACGAGTTGCAACCCAAAGGTAATCGTCAATATTGACAGCTGTGATTATGTCCACATTGGTTGTGATGGTTTTCAATGACAGTTCTTTTTGTTGAAGAAATATATGTAGTGGTGCCGTCATTATACTACCGTTCAAGTTTAGCCATATATTGTCGTATTTGTCAACATATATAAATCTGACTCTTCCTGATGTCAGTTTTTGACAAAGATAGCCGTTGTTAGGGTTTCCTAACAAACATAGTCCCATGTCAGTTGCGAGAAAAATATGCCCATGCCTGTCTTGAAAAGCAGAGTTGACGTAATCACTATGAGGATGAACGTCAGATATTAGGTTGAAATCTCGTGAAAAAACAAAAACACCTTTAAGTGTTGTGACAACGTATATGCCTGAGGCAGTTTTAAGAACGGACGTAGTGTTAATGTTTTTCAGACAGGTATTAGCAATTCTAAAGGAATTGTTACTATAGTTGTACAGGTAAAGTCCATTAGTAGTGCAAATGAGGAGTGTTGTGCTATCAGTATTAGTCGCATATATATGATTGATATAACCATAATAAGGAACATCATCAAGAAACTTGTCAGAGGTGTATCCATCGAAACGTTGTAGTCCGCTACTGCCACCATACCAGATGTAACCAAGTGTATCACTTGTAATGGTTGTTACTTGCTGTGTGGGGAGTATGCAACGCAGCGTTATAGATAATGTTAAAAGCAGGGTTGAAATCATAGTGCAAAGATAAGTGTTTTTTCTTATATTTTGTACTAAAATGTAAGGGGAATTTGTCGTAAGTGCAGAAATGACGGAAATTATTATGAAAATATCAAGAAATGTCAACATTTTTTTTGTGGATAATGCTATAATTTTGCAGCGTTGAAATGTACAACAGAATTTGTAGTGCAGGATATACAATGTTTAACTTAATAATACCGATTCTTATGAAAAGAAAAACAACCTTGTTGATTGCTATGTTTGCAATCATGTCAGTAACTGCTGAAGACGTAGTTCTTCCAAAGAATGTGCGGGCAATATTGCCTGAAGGTGTGAAGATGAGTGTAACTTATCTGGCAGAAAACGTGGTGAGCCGTACTCGTGAGGCAAAACCGATGATTGTGTCCCAAAACCATTTGTATTTTGCTGCTGTTGATGCTGATAATGGTGAAGAGTTGTGGGTGTCAGATGGAACTCCGGAAGGTACTCATATTGTAGCAGATATCAATTCAGGAGTAGAAGGCAGCAATCCCTGCTGGCTTACTTCGTCAGGAGATAAGGTATTTTTCTCTGCTAATGATGGAGTTCATGGCGATGAGTTGTGGGTAACAGATGGTACAACTGAAGGGACACACCTTGTTTATGATATATATGAAGGTGCAATAGCTTCTGCTCCTCAGGCTATCACTGCTTTTGGAAATAAGGTCTTATTTTTTGCAATGGACGAAGAAAGTGAATGGGATCCTGTTAGAAAAGACGGTGATGAAAAATGGCTTTGGATAAGCGATGGCACACAGGAAGGAACGGAACGAATTGGTGATACCCCTACCAAATTGGATTTTGACGGGACTCGCGGATGTATTGTCATTGTTAATGGTAAAGGAGTCTTCCCTGGTTTTAGTAAAGAATATAATGAGACCATCTGGGTAACCGACGGCACAGCAGAAGGAACCAAACCTCTGCTGAACATAAATCCAAGAACAGCAACAGATGGAGTATTCGACACGGAAGCCTCAAGCATTGACCACTTGGTGGCAGTTGACGGACGTATTGCCGCATTTCGTGCGACAGCCGTGAAAGAAGTCGTAGGTGGTGACATTGATTGGGGAGTTGAGATGTGGATAACTGATGGTACTACTGAAGGAACAAAACAGATAGGCTTCCCTATTAATAAACTAGAAAAGGATGGTCAATATGCTTCGTGTGATTTTCGCCAAACATATCCTATAGGCGACCACTTGTATTTCCGTGCAAACAATGGCAATAAGGCTGTTAATGGAGCAGAACCATGGGTATGGTATATTGACCAAAAGATAGAAGAAGGCGTTAATCCGCGTATGATTCAAGACTGTGCACACATAAAGAATGTTATGTACTACAACTGCCATCCGAGTTGCTTCTATGAATATAAAGATTATATGTACATGGCAGGAAATTTCACTTACGACGTTGATGAGAAGAACGAGGAAACAGGTGAGATTGAGCATAAACAATGGGACAGCAGTTATCATAACCTATGCCGTGGAAAGATATCCGAGATTGAGGCAGGCCCGGACGAATATGAGAAGCCTATAGAGGGAGAGTATCTTTGGACAGGGTTCTCGATATATCCATCCAAGCAACCGTTTGTTCACAAATTCTGCACTGTCAATGATACTCTGTTTTTTGTCTGCCGCGATGATGATACAAATTATGAGTTATGGAAACTTGATAGCAGAGAGCCCGGCTCTGCTGAATTTGACAAACCAGTTAAGGTGCTTGATTTACCTGGTGATGGTCAGATATGCTACACTACGAACTTAAAGGAACAACTCTATTTTGTAAGTGCTACCCAAAATCAGTTATATCAGTATGAGATGTATGATGTTGTTATCCCTGAAGGTGTTACCAATCTTACAATAGCTGAGGTGCAGATAATGCCTAATCCTGTGTATGACATATTGATGGTGAAAGCAGAAGGGGTTAGCCAGATAAACCTAACTGACCTCATGGGCAAGACCCTGAAAAGTACTAATGGCAATGAGATGAATGTCGCTGACATTCCTGAAGGAGTTTATCTTGTAAATGTGTATCATAAAGGCGGAAATACCGTTGAAAAGGTAATAATAAGATAAGTGTTGTATGGTTGCGCTAACCGGAGGGAAGAGGAATCTTCCCTTCGGTGGTAAGGTGTTACGATTTCATAAATTTATTAATCAACCTGTTCGTATATGTGCGGACACAAATATCTTCTCATGAGAGAACGGATTATTAATATTTTGTTTTTTCTGCTGTTGTCTGTATCTTTGTTTGCCCAGTCGGTAAGCGGCACTGTGGTGGATAGTGCTAATGGAGAGCCACTGATAGGTGCCGCAGTAGTTCTGCAGAACAGTCAGAACGGCGTGATAACAGATGTAGATGGGCATTTTGAATTAACTTCGGTACCTGATGAAGGGCAGATAGAAGTCAGTTATTTGGGTTATAGAACCCAGGTAATGGCATTCCGTTCAGAACAAATGGTGCGTGTAGCTTTGGTCAGTGAGAGCCAGTCGCTTGATGAGGTGGTTGTGATAGGTTATGGTGTACAGAAACGCAGTGACCTGACCGGCTCGGTGAGCAGTGTGGACATTTCAGATGTGAACAATATTGCATCCACTAATCTTGCTCAAGCACTCCAAGGTAAAGCATCAGGTGTGGAAGTTGTGCAAAATTCCGGTGCCCCGGGTTCAGGCAGTAGCATTAGAATCAGAGGTATGGGAACAGTTAACGATTCTGATCCGCTTTATATTGTTGATGGTACACCAATGGATGATATAGACAATATTTCGAGTGAAGAAATAGAATCAATAGAGATACTAAAGGATGCAGCTTCTGCAGCAATCTATGGTGCACGTGCAGCCAACGGAGTAGTACTGATTACGACCAAAGATGCTTCTCAAAGCAAGAAAAAATTCAATATGAATTTCGGAGCATCAACCGGTTGGCAAGACATAATAAAGAATCCTGATGTATTATCAGCTTCGGATTACGCTAAATTTTATGATTATATTCTTAATGGTTATAATTACACTGTACTGCAAAGTGACGGTGTGTTAGGTATCGCAGATTTTCAGAAACCCTTGGTTGAAAATGCCAACGACTGGTGGAGTATGACTACAAGAAGAGGAATGATGTATAAAGCCAATTTGGCATTATCGGGTGGTGACAAAAATCTGAATTATTATGTGAGTGGTAATTTTACGCGTCAGGACGGAATAGTCAAGAGGTCTGACTATCAGCGTACTTCGTTCACTGCGAAGATTAATGCTCGTCCGGTCAAGAACCTCCTGATACAAGCATTAGCCAACTATAGCCTGTCCAATCAGACGGTGGTTCCATCAGGCAGTAGCAGTGTCATCAAGGCCGCACAGATATATAACCCGTTGACCACCGAGACCGATGACAAAGATGCATGGACATATCGTACACCTACCGAACTACTTCGTCGTCTTACTTATGAAAAGAAACGTCAGCAGTTCCGCGGTCAGCTTAATCTGTCATGGGATATTATTTCCGGATTTACTTTTGCTTCGCGTGCTTCATTTATAGCCAACAACTCATCAGTCGATCGCATGCAGGTGGGTAATACAAGTGAATTGGTAGTCGGCAAAAACAAATATACGGTTATCATCAATCCTGTATCCTCAAGAGATTTTAGCTGGGACAATACCTTGTCGCTGACTATCCTCGACGAAAAAGGCAAAAATGCGTTGACAAAAGTGAAGGACCATAATTTGAATATCATGGTAGGTCAGGTGATGGAGATGTCATATAGCGATTATGCATATTCTACCGGCTACGGCTACGGTGGTTACGATAAAGAGTTCAATTCAATGGACTTCGCTTCATTCGAGCAACGTGCATCATCCTATAAGTCAGGTTGGAATGCACTGGGATTTATCGGGCGTCTTAATTACAATTGGAAGGGTAGATACTATCTGCAATCCAATTTCCGCGCTGACGCGTCATCCCGCTTCTCAAAAAAGAACAGGTGGGGATTTTTCCCCAGCGTGTCAGTAGGTTGGAAACTGACAGGTGAAGAGTGGATGCAGGATCAGAACGTGGTGAGTTTGTTAAAACTTCGTGCCGGTTGGGGACAACTAGGTAACAACAAGATTGATGATTTGAGCCGTCTCACACTTCTCAAATACAATAATGAAGATTACATCTATGGAATAGGCATTCCTGGATTGACCACAGGAATGTCAGTTACGCAGTATGGAAACGAGGACATACGTTGGGAACGTACAGAGTCGTGGACAGTAGGTGTTGATTTAAACTTGCTCAATAATCGTCTGACATCATCTTTCGAGTACTTCGTGAAAGATACAAAAGACATGCTTCTGGAGGTTCCGATTGTCTATAGCAGCGGCTATCCCAACACACCATGGCAAAACAGTGGAAGCGTACGAAACAGCGGCTTTGAGATACAACTCGGGTGGAAGGACAAACGAGGTGATTTCGAATATGAAATCAGTGGCAACCTGACCCATGTGAAGAATGTGGTGACATCTCTCGGAGCGCAAGGAGAGCCAATCTACGGCGGCAATTTGTCTTCTCCCAATGATCTCGGTTATGTAACTCGCACAACCGTTGGCTTACCTATTGCATGTTACTACGGATACAGAACCGCCGGATTAATGCAACCTTCTGATTTCGATGCCGACGGCAATCCGCTTGTGCCTGTTATGGAGTCAACCATAACGTATGCTCCGGGTGATATGAAATTCAAGGATATCAACGGAGACGGTAAAATTGATGAAAACGACAGAACTGTCATTGGTAGTCCGCATCCTGATTTCTACTACGGATTTAAGGTTGACATGAAATATAAAGGTGTGGAGTTGTCAATGTTCTTTCAGGGAACCCATGGTAATGACATATTCAATGTGATGAAATATTTCAACTATTCGTATGTAAGTTTCAATGGCTCCAACAATGGTTCTTGGGGAGGTGAACCATCCAACGTAAACAGAGACTGGTTCGACCGAGTCTATCGGGCAGAAGGAGCATCAGACTATCGTAGTTATTGGGGAGCGAATGTGGATGGTAATATTCCCAAACCTTCTTCTGTCTCAGCACGGTCTAAAGATAACTATCGTGCCTCGGATTTCTATGTGGAAGACGGTAGCTATTTCCGGCTGAAGAACCTGCAACTCTCTTACAGTTTGCCGCAGAAGCTGGTCTCATCATGGAAGATGGAGGAACTGAAAGTTTATTTTTCGGCAACAAATGTATTTACTATAACGCACTATAACGGCTTGGACCCCGAGACTGGCAAGACTGACGGAACAGAAGCAAACAACCTGTCTATCGGTATTGACGAAGGTACCTATCCCCAGTCGCGCACATATATGTTTGGTTTCATAATTAACTTGTAACAATATGAAAAAGAGCATAGAAATAATTTTGATTTCGCTTGTAATGCTGTCGTGTGATAGTTATTTCGAGCCGTCATATACAGGCAGTATAACTGAAAGTGAATATTATGACAATCTTAACAACCTGCGTTTCGGACTGAATGCAGTTTATAATGTATTGCAGAGTAAGGATTATCAAGTAAGCGAATTGCTGTTTGGAGAGGCTTTCTCGGACAATATGTGGACATCTCAAGATGTTACAACCGGCGCAGTTTATGATGTGGTTAATTTTACATTCTCAACTGATAATACTTACATATTGCGTCGTTATGAAGTCAATTATTCAGGAATAAATAAGGCTAATCAAGTGATACGCTCAATCGGTAATGTAAAGAAAAAGGACATTGGAAGTACGCAGAAAGAGCTTCGTGAGGTGTATGGGCAGGCTAAGGTGTTGCGGGCGTTGTTCTATTTCAATCTTGTCAGAACATATGGTGGTGTGAGTTTGCAGCAAGAGAATCCTGAACTAGGCAAACTGGCTATACCCAGAAGCACTGAAGAAGAAACGTATGCATATATTGAGAAAGATTTGCGTGAGTCATTGTTGTTGCTGCGTCGTAGCCGGTACACTTTGGATGAGTGTGGACAAATAGATATGAGCGGTGCTCTGGGTCTGCTGATGAAAGTGCTCCTATATGAGGCCTCACCCGGAATTCGTACGTCAGAAGCAACCAAGGTGCGTAAACTTGCAGAAGCTTTGAAGATAGGGCAGTTCTTTATAGAAGGAAGCCGTAGTATGACAATTAGAGAGTTGTTGTGCTATGATACCGATTATAAAGATGAGAGTTGGGAGGATTTGCAAAAACGTCTGCTTGTTGACCCTCTTTACAATCTTGATAGTGAAGTCAGTTCAGCAGACATAGTTAATCAACACCGCTTGATAGATTTCGACAAGATATTCCGTCTGGCTGGCGAATTCTCCGAGGAGAGTTTGATAGAGATTAATCATTACAGTTTTGCAGGAAGCGGATCATCAGCAGATGAAGGTTGGAAACTATATGACAATATGCTCAATGGCGGTTCGCCTGTGTTTGCTACATGCTCAAAAGCTATAGGTAACCTGATGCAAAAAGACCCTCGGAAAGTATTCTCAATCACTGAGGCGCAAAATAAGGATGATTATATCTCGCAGGAAGAGATACCGGACTTCACCAAGGGTGTAGGCGATAAGTTGCTTTATTCCAAGTATTATGTTTTTCCTAGTGAAGGTGCTCATTCGGGGCGTAACTACAGAATAATGCGTTATGCTGAGGCATTGCTTATTTATGCTGAGATACTCAACTCTACCGGCAACACTCAGCGTGCTGTGGATTACGTCAATATGGTCCGCGCCCGCGCTCGAAAGCTGATTACTGACAGCGAAAATTCGCGTTTTGTGACTAACGTAACTGCACCATCTTTCGCTGATTTGGCAATAGGCCCGACTGATATAGTTCATGAGGCTATTTTGCAGGAGAAGCGTGTGGAGATGTGCGGAGAATGGGACAGATGGTATGAAGTATGCCGTCTTGATAGATGCAGCGAGTGCATGGAAGCACAATTGCGTTCGCTGCCTGTTGAGGCCTCTGGTAATGTGCGTATTAGAGGCAAATATTTCAAGAAAGGAATCAACGAGCGTTTCCCTATTCCTCAAAAAGAGATTTTTTTATCAAATGGTGTAATAGAACAAAATCCGGGTTATTGATATGAAAAGAATAGTTAACATATTTTTGTCTGCAGTATTGTTTTGCAGTTGTCATAACAGTTATCTTGATGAATACTATATCGCTGCTGAGGCTTCCTTTTCCGTAACTGCCGAGGATTTGCACGTCAGGACTCTTGAGTCGGTATTGTTTACCAATAAAGGGAAGGGGCAAACTTATAGCATATTTACAGGCGATACCGGTCATAAGTACGGACAGACAGGGAATACCGGTTTTGCAGTCGGAAGCAATGGGTGTTTCTCCTACTCATATCGTGAGCCGGGCAAATATACGGTAGTGTGGATTGCATCATCTGTTGACAGTAAGGGCAGCGTGATTAGCGACATAGATTCTCTTGTCTTGGATGTGGCTGATATGTCCGGAGGGTTGGACAATCTGAGTATATATAAAATTTATAGAATGGACGATTATGACGAAACCCACAATACATACTATCATTCTCTGGCAAGGAGTATTGACGATTCTATATTGTTGTGCCCGATTATTTATGAGGCTTGGCGCTCAGCCAAAATCAATACCATCAAGTCGGCAAAACTGCAACTGAAATACCAGCTTACCTCACCTTCAGCGGCCTTGTATTGGTATAAACGTGAGACAGAAGAATGGCTGAGTCTTAGGTCTGAAACAGACAATATATTCAGTGTAATGGATGGCGAGAGGATAGCTCTCCAGCGAATCAAAGTGGTTACAGGCTCTGGATACGAAACGTATTACAATATAGCTGCAGTGATGATACCTAAGCTCACATCATATCAAATCAACGGAGTAGAGGGAGAAATAAGTCATGTAAAGACATCTTATGATGAATATGAGATTCGCCTCACTCTTCCTGCAGGTACGGATGTCAGCAATTTGTGCCCTGAGTTTATGTTGATGGAAAATGATGCCAATTTGTATGACGGCACTAATGCCATGGTGAGTATTGACGGCATTGTGCAGCAGAGCGGAGTGAGCAATGTGGACTTCAGCAAAGGTGAAGTGATATACGATCTGCACTATCAGATGCTGGGATACGCTGATGCAAGACTGAGTACTGATTCAAAAGTAAAAGTAATAATTGATTTGCAATGAGAAACTGGATAATAATATTATTGTTTCTTCCTTTTTCCGTTCATTTGTGCGGACAAATGGTGTATAACCTTTATGACTCTGCTCCTGCCGAAGATAATGGTCTTTGGGGAGAAGAGCAAACCAATGCCAAAGGCTCAATATGGAATATCAGTCATGCAAATATTGAGGTCTATTTCCCTCAAAAAGAAAACAACACGGGACAAGCAGTTCTTATATTTCCCGGTGGAGGCTATCGTAGTCTTTCGTGGGGTCACGAGGGACGTTGGAGTGCTTATTGGTTGCGCGATAATGGTATAACGGCAGTCATAGTGAAATATCGGTTGCCCAATGGTCACTGCATGATTCCTCTTTCCGATGCACTTGAGGCGATGCGTTATGCCCGTTCACATGCTTCAGAGTGGGGAGTGAACCCCCGTCAGATTGGTGTAATGGGATTCTCCGCCGGTGGCCATTTGGCCGCCACGTTGTGCACCAAATATACGGATAGCATAACACGTCCTGATTTCTGCATATTGTATTATCCTGTAATTAGATTGAGCAATCATAGTAATTCCAAAAAACATTTGATAGGAGATGATGCCACTGAAGAGACTGTTGATTTCTTTGATGCAGCCAAACATGTTACATCACAAACACCGCCAACATTGTTTTTTGCAGCTTCAACCGACAGCGTTGTTTCAGTAGCCCGGACTCTTGATTACGTGGAAAGTCTGGTAGCAAACGAAGTATATACCGAAGCGCATATATATCCGCAAGGACGCCATGGATTTTGCTTCAAAAAAGAGTTTCCATACCATAGTCAAATGACTGAGACCCTGAAACTATTTATGCAGAAGATGCTTCAGAAAGATGAAAAATAGAATACCAATATTAGTGTTTGCATTACTTGGCAGTGTGATTGCGGTATGTCAGCCATGGAAAGATCCTCAAGATAATTCATGGAACAGAGAACCTGCACGCGCTGATTTCTTTGCATACGAATCTACAGAGGCAGCTCTGAAAGGTGAAATGGAATCGTCGCAACGATATATCTCATTGTCTGGTATGTGGAGTTTCTGTTTCTTTGAACATGCAGCGGATGACTCCGACAACTTCAGCCTGAATGGTTTTGATGATTCTGCTTGGGATAGTATTCGTGTTCCGGCTTTATGGGAACTGAACGGTTATGGGAAACCGTTTTATGCCAGAAAGAAGTATGTGTGGCAAGGGTGGTTTGTGAGCAATCCTCCTCATGTTCCCGTAAAGCATAACTACATAGGACGTTACAGGCGGCATTTCAGGGTGCCTGAAGCATGGTCTGGCAGTGAAGTATATCTCTGTGTAGGATCTGCTACTTCCAATATCCAGATATGGATAAACGGCAAATATGCCGGTTACTCTGAGGATAGCAAACTTGGAGCACATTTTCGTATCACGCCATATCTTCAGTCCGGCGACAATGTGATTGCTATGCGTATAAGGAGATGGTGCGATGGTACATACCTTGAAGATCAGGACTTCTGGCGATTGACAGGAGTAAGTCGCGATATATATCTTTATGCCCGCCCTAAAGAGCATATAGCTGATATGGTGATTGGACAAAATCTGTCTGATGATATGCAGACTGGAGTATTTTCGGCAGACATAAAACTTTCTCAGGCAGGCAAGTGCGGATGGAAAATAAATTGGTGCTTGCAGTCTCCTGAAGGGGATGTTGTTTGTCAGCAAAGTATGTCTGTATGGCGGAAATCATATGTAAACATAGCCTGCTGCGTGAAGAATGTGACGGCTTGGTCGGCAGAGACTCCGTCATTATACAGATTTGTGGCGGAACTCATCGATAATAAAGGTAATGTTTCTGAGTCTGTATGTCAGATGATAGGCTTTAGAAATATCAGAATAGAAGGTGCACAACTTCTCTTTAACGGTAAACCGATATATATAAAAGGTGTAAATCGTCATGAGATGGATCCGGCTACAGGTTATGTTATTTCGCATGAGCGCATGCTGCAGGATTTGACATTGATGAAGCAGTACAATATAAATGCAGTGCGTACCTCGCATTACCCCAATGACCCGTATTGGTATCAGTTATGCGACAAATATGGAATATATGTTGTAGCAGAAGCCAATGTAGAAGCCCATGGAGTAGGTAAAGGCGTTGAACATGGTATCTATGAAAACTCTACCTATAGACAGGCTATAGTAGAGCGTAATATCAACAATGTTTGCACCTATCGCAATCATCCATCTGTAATTATATGGTCGCTTGGGAACGAGAGCGGAGATGGGCCTAATTTTACTTCTGCCTATGAGGCGGTAAGGGAGTTGGATACGACGCGCCCTATTCAGTATGAGCAGGCAGGGGAGGGCGACAATACAGATATATTCTGTCCTATGTATGCCGACTATGACAGCACATTGCATTATGCTCTGCGTGCTACAAAACCTATGATTCAATGCGAATATGCACATGCTATGGGCAATTCAATGGGTGGTTTTGCTGATTATTGGGAACTATATCGCAAGTATGAACCATTGCAGGGTGGCTTTATTTGGGATTTCGTGGACCAAGGGTTGTATAAGTCTGATTCTCTGGGAAGGACATTCTATGCATTTGGAGGGGACTATGAACCGGTTCTTGTAAATGATCTGAATTTTAATTGCAATGGTTTGTTTTCACCTGACCGTACACCTAACCCTCATGCTTATGAAGTAAAGTACGTAATGCAAAATATACATACGGAGCTACGGGATACAATAAATGGCATAATTGAAATATTCAACGAAAATTTCTTTACAGGTCTTGATAATGTGTATCTTACATGGTGTTTGAGGGATAACGGCAAGATAATATGTGAAGGACGTGAGGATGATCTTGATGTGGGACCGCAAGAACGCAACTTCTGTAAGCTTAATTCTTACGCTATCCCTTTGACTCATGGAGAACTATTGCTGAATGTATCATACAAATGGAAGAAAAACAGCGGACTATATACGGCAGACTATGAGATGGCAAAACAGCAGATGACTATATGCGGCTATGATTTCCACTCTCCCATCCCTATTGAGCATCCTGCTGTTTGCAAGTGTCATTTCTCTGATTCGACAGGGTTTATAGACGGAATATTTATTGATGACCACAATTTGTTGGCACCCGGAGAGCAGATAGTACCATATTTCTGGCGTGCTCCGACGGATAATGATTATGGAGTAAATCTACAGAAAGAGTTCTGTATGTGGAAAAATCCTGTATTTGAGTTGAAGAGTTTCAGTATCTCAAACTCGGAAGAACCGAGGGCTGTTGAAGCTAGATATTTTATTCCTCAAACATCATCTGATTTGGCAATAATTTATCAGATTTATAAAAACGGTATTATTCATGTGTCCTCACGTCTGGATATGTCGGCGGATGCATCAGGCTTCTTCCGCTTCGGTATGCAGTGGGTGATGCCACATGAGTTTGAAGAAATCGAATATTACGGGCGGGGGCCTGTTGAAAACTATCAGGACAGAAAATCTGCATCTGACATAGGTATATACACTCAATCTGTAACCGAACAGTTCTATCCATACATTCGTCCGCAGCAAACAGGCAACAAAACTGATGTCAGATGGTGGAAGATTATGTCTGAAAGAGGATACGGAGTGGTTGTTAAGGGCGATGATGTATTACAAATGTCAGCTCTTCACTATTCAGAGGAGAGTCTTGATGATGGAGAGGACAAACATCAACATCAGAGTCATGGCATTTTGGTAGGAGAGCAGGATTATACCGTACTTCATATAGATGCCTGCCAGCAGGGACTAGGATGTATAGACTCTTGGAAATCTCGCCCCCCGCAGAAGTATATGTTGGGAAATGCGACTTATATGTTTTCATTCAATATTATACCAATAAAAAAGCAATGATATGATTAAAAGACTCTGGGTAATACTAATTCTGGCAATATTAGCGGCTGATGCCTTCTCTGTACGTTTTCTTACCCAACCTTATTTGCAGAACATGTCGGCTACAGGTGTCACAATAATGTGGCTTGCTGACGACAACACCGGTATGACTGGTTGGGTGGAGTTGCGCAGAAAAGGTCAGGCATATCAGAAATATGTTGCGGCAGACCGTGGTTTGATTGTTGCTTATGACAAAATAAACAAGGTTCGTATTGATGGCCTTGAACCGGGAACCGAATATGCATACAGGGTGGCAGACGTTGCAATCGGTGATGTAACAAATACTGGTCTGACCTATGGCGATACAATATATAGTGATGTTTATAAATTCACTACACCTCAAAAGAATGGTGAGCACATGTCATGCAAGATTTTCAATGATGTTCACGATTATCACAATCTTTACGAACAAATGTTGCAATATGATATTCAATCTGATTATGACTTTGTGTTTTTCAATGGAGATATACTTAATGCTACAGCAACAGAAACCAATGTGCTTACTAACTTTATTAAGCCTTGCGCGAAGATGTTCGCTTCTGAAAAGCCTTTGGTTACAGTCCGTGGTAATCATGAGGTCCGCCGTGAGTGGGCTCGACGCTATTTTGACTATTTCGATATGGGAAACGATAATAAAGGGTATTTCTCTTTTAGGTGGGGACCGGTGTTCTTTATAGCTCTTGACTCGGGAGAAGATGCAGAAGATGCAGACCCGCAGAATCTTTTCGCATTTGACTCATACAGAGAAGAACAGGTGGAGTGGTTGCGTGCGGAGCTTAACTCTGAGCAACGGCGTAATGCGGCATATACGGTAGTGTTTATGCATATTCCTACATGGCCTAATACTTCTAAGGAACGGCATGCAATGCTCCATTGCCGGCAACTATTCCAACCGCTGTTTCATGAGTACGGTATAGATGCGCTCATTTCAGGGCATACCCATAAACCGGGCATCTATCCTGCTGATTCATCACACCAATATCCCATTGTGATAGGAGGCGGATATGATACGTCTGCAGGTTCGGAGTATCACCCTACTATGATAACGCTTGATGCTAATCCCTATTCAATGGAAATAAAGATATATAATTATTCAGGCAAACAAATACATTCCATTGTAATTGAGAACAAAGACAATCTGCCGGCATTGTCTGGCGAGATAATGTTGTTGCGTCTGGGTGACGGAACAAAAGCTATGAATACACAGGAAGCATATCCTATGTTTCTGGACGAATATCGTCTGGAAGGACGAAGCGCAATCCCTGTCGGCACAATAGCATTGCCTACTGAGGCAACCGCCGGCAACTACAGATGTCTAGGAGTGGGTTCGGCATTGACTTCAAGTTTCCTTTCAAGAACGGCAGACGGTTGTTATTTGCTCGTTACAGGATACGATGCATCGGCAGGAGAAAAACCTGTTAGTAAAAGTGCCGCTGAAGTTCGCAGGGTAGTGGCATTGATAGATGCTGATGGCAATGTGAACACTACTACAGGGCTGACAGGAGTGTTCAACAAGTCTGATATCAGGGATGCTGCATCAAAAGACGGATATGAAATATATGTGTCTGGCGGTGGTGGAGAAGTCGAAAATGGAGGAGTGTGGCTGACTACTCGCGGTTCTAACAATGCAACATGTGTGTCTTCACCAGTTTTTGATACACGAAATGTAAAGTTCTGTGATGGAGAACTCTACATTTCCACGTCAGGCTCTCTTTTGTCATCTCAGTTTACGGAGTTTCTTCCTTCTGATTTTAATATCTCTGATGCATTGGACTTTTGCATGGTGAAAGGTGATAACGAAGGAGAAGATATTGTATATTGGATAACCGGCATTAATGCTATCTCTAAATATTCGCGAGTGAAGGGGGAGTGGAATTATAATGGCACTTATGAAAATGTGGTCCGACCGCATGCAATAGAGGCTAAACGCGCAGATGGTTGTGTTCAGCTCTATGTAGTGGCAAGTGCAAATATATCGTCAGGAGCAAGCAAACTTGTGTTGTTGGAGGAAACCGGAGGCTATAACGCTCCTATGAGATGTTTGCAGACAGACCTGGTTGATATGACCGGAACCAAAACCTCTTTGCGCGGTTTTGCATGGAAGCCTGTGATATCTACCGGTTTGCAGCCCTTTGCAGTTGAAAACAATCTGTCGGTTGCGGAGAAATATATGATAGACGGAAAAGTGTATATCCGTCGTCAGAACAAAATATATACACTGCTTGGTCAAATAGTTAAAAAATAATTCGATATGAATAAAACAGTAATTATCGTAGTGTTTTTGCTTTGCACTTTGTCTGTTGCAAGAGCAACGGTAGGTTTTGCGACCCAACCATATTTGCAAAACATGACTCCCAATTCAGTTACCATAATGTGGGCAACATCCGGTTCTTCCCAGGTACATGGATGGGTGCAATATGGTACGGAAGATTGTTCCATGGAGGCATTTCAGTATGACAGGGGACTCAAACAGGCCTTTACGCGTATATATAGGGTGAAACTTGAGAATCTGCAGCCAAGTACCACATATTACTACAAGGCGGTTATCCGTGAGATAACCGGATTTGTGGGTAATACATCTCTGACATGGGGTGACAAAATGGAAACAGATGTTTATTCATTTACTACCCCAAGTGAAGATGCAGACCAAGTAAGTTGCCTGATATTTAATGATGTCCATAGCAATGACTCTTTTGTTAAATCACTCGTAGATAAAAATAATTTGTCTTTTACCAATAGTGATTTCGTGTTTTTCAATGGTGACATGTTGAACTCTCTCCCCTCCGAAAGTGAGATAATTGACCACATGCTTTCACCCTATTCGCAATTATTTGCTTCTAAATTGCCTTTTTTCGCCGTTAGAGGTAATCATGAGTACAGAAACAAATATGCCCGCCATTGGTTTGACTATGTGCAAGCAGGCAAGAACAATGATGGCTATTATGCCTTTACATGGGGTCCGTGCTTCTTTATCGTTTTGGATACTGGCGAAGATAAAGAAGACAGCCATGCTGAATATAACGGATTATTGGATTGCGAGGCGTATAGAAGCAGTCAGGTCGCATGGCTTGAAACGCAACTTAACAGCGAGGAACGTAAAAAAGCCGCTTTCACTGTTGTGTTTATGCATATACCTTTTTACTCTAATACTTCAACAGCGCGTTTCTCGGTTGGCGATTGCCGCAGATTGTTTATGCCGATGATGAACGACAGCCATGTAGATTTGGTAATATCAGGTCATACTCACAAGGCGGGTGTTATCAATCCTGATACATCGCATTCATTTCCCATAGTAATAGGAGGCGGCAAAGATGTAACAGAGGAGAAGAAAACATATTGCCCGGCTGTGATTACATTAAAGGCTGACAGAAAAAAACTTAATGTGGATATTCTTGACTGGTATGGAGAAAATAGGGGAAGTGTTACACTCAATAAATGAGATATATACAAATTAATAATAACCATAAAAACAACAAGCTTATGAAAAAAATGTATTCTTTATTTTTAGCAGTGCTTATAGCAGGTGCTGTAAGTGCTGAGAATGAAATTTCAGTAGCTGACTGGAACTTCATTGGAGACTCTACAACAACAGGCGCATCGTATCTGATGGCCAAGAAATTTGCCAACGGTGATACTCTAATCATGAATGGCATTAGTACATTCTATGTGGCTGGAGAAAAAACGTATGAGGTTTCAGACAATAATGCCGGTAATGGAGCATACTGGCACCATAGTAGCGAAGCCAAGGGTGACAACATTATCGCACTTACAGTTCAGGGGAGATCTCAGGTTGAGGTTGTCCTTAATCTCCGACCGGGTTCAAAAACTGCAGTATGCAAATTCTATGCTTTCGTACGTGAGGCGGACGCTGATATCTCAACCGAGAAATTCTATTCTCAAACCGACAAGGCAGATGCAGCTACAGAGTGGTCGCACAATGAATATACGGAAAAAACGATGACTCTGAATCTTGATTTGAAGGAGAAGGATAGTTTGCAAACGATTTACATTATTTTGCTCAGTAGTGATGAGAAGGGGCTACGTCATCGCGGAACAAAATGCACTGTGTCAATTGAGAAAGAAGTTACGCCTCCCGAACCTTCTTCCAAGACTCTGGTCGCTGATTGGAATTTCATCGGGGACTCTACTTCTACAAGTCCAGAGCATGCTATGGCGCATAAATTTGCCGACGGTGATACCCTCACGATGAATGGTATCAGCACATTCTATGTCCAAGGTGAAAAAACCTATGATGTAACGGATGATGTTAATGCCGGATATGGAGGTTATTGGCACAACAGCAGTTCAAGCAAAGGAGACAACATGATAGCAATCACAGTGCCTGCCAAGTCTGATGTGGAGATTATTCTCAACCTTCGTCCAGGTTCAAAAACTGCTGTTGACAATTTCTATGCTTTTGCTCGTGATGCTTCGGCTGATATATCTAATGAAGTGTTCTATTCACAGACCGACAAAGCAGATGCAACATCCGAATGGACATTAAATGCATGGACCGAAAAAACAATGACTCTCAATCTTGACCTCAAGCAAAAAGAGGTGCCGCAAACGATATATATTCTCTTTATAAGTAGTGAGTCAAGCAAGGGTGTTCGCCATCGCGGAATCAAATGTTCTGCAACCATAGAAAGTGGCAGTACAACTCCAACTTCAGTTGTTGAAATTGAAAGTGAGTTCGATAGTAGTATGCCTGCATATAATCTTATGGGGCAGCCGGTTAAAGGTAACTACAAAGGAATAGTTGTTCAGAACGGGAAGAAATATTTGTTGCGCTGAAACTAAATATTAGTTGTGTTTTTCATTATATCCTCTTTGGAATTATTGTAGCAGAAGAAGGCAGTTTATACTGCCTTCTCTTGTTTCCCGAAGAAACGTTCCGTCACCAATGCTATAGCACCGTCACCTGTCACGTTGCATGCAGGTCCATAGCCGTCGAAAGCTAAATACAATGTCATTACAAGTGTTGTTTGTGCAGCATCCAGACCTAGAATTGATTCCATCAACCCAATGCTTGCCATCAACACTCCGCCCATGACGCCTGGAGCAGCAACAGCTGCTATTCCCTGCATCATTACAAAACCTGCGAATGTCGTGAAGTCTATCGACATGCCGGATATATACATAACAGCTAATGCGGATATAGCTAGTTTTATAGTAGAACCACACATGTGAACTGTAGAGCAGAGTGGTATAACAAAACCGGCTATTTTTTCGCTCACGTCATTTCTAAGGCAGCATCTGTTGGTTACGGGTATGGTCGCACTGCTGGAACATATGGAGAATGCCGTTAGATATGCCGGGAGCATATTTATTAAGCATTTAAGAGGATTTTTTCTTGCTATTGCTCCTGCAATGCAATATTGTATTATCAAATATATTACTGATAGTATGACTCCTGTCAAAATAATTTTTACACCTGCTCCCATTAATGATTTTATTTGACCACTGGCTGTCATCTCACATATCATAGTGAAAATATAAATAGGTAGAATCGGAATAACTGCTTTTTCTATAGTAAGTTTAACTACTTCGCCAAAGTCTATAACACTCTTCTTCAATGTTTCTGTTTTGGTGAATATCAAACATATTCCAGTCATAAACGATAGTGCGAGTGCTGTCATTACGTCGCAAAGAGGGGGAATCTTAAGTTCAAAATAGGGTTTGAAAATTTCTGCAGTACTATTCATCTCTAACTCCCCTAATGTTAGATAGTGTGGGAACAGCCATGTGCTATTGCCGTATGCAAATAAACCTGCACAGATGGTTGAGATATATGCTATTGACAGCACTGTTATAAGCATCTTGCCGGCATTTTTGCCTATTGAGGCTAAAGCAGGAGTCACCATCCCAATGACTAGTAGTGGTACGATAAACTTCAGAAACTGAGAAAATAAGAGATTAAAAGTTTTTAGAATTCTGATGCATGAGTGAGGTAAAATAAAACCTAACCCAACACCTAGTGCCATGCCTGCAAGCACTTTCACAAATAGAGGAATCTTCTTTATATGTAGCCCTTTCATAACGGAAATGTGTGTATTACTTTTCAAAGTTAGTATTTATCTTTTAATTATGAAAGTTCTTTTTCTTTTTTTACATGGTAATTTTTATTTTGAAGAAAATGCATCTGTTTTTATACAGATTCATCTACATCTTCAATTATCATGAGGTATCTAAAATATATAGTGGTCAAGAGCAAAATGAATACTGATATTGGGCTATTTACATGGTCAGTTGTCTGTTATTATATACAATATTACTATATTCAAACTATATTTTAATTTTTGGCATGTATAAGTATTTATAAAATAATTGTAATTATAATTAAGGGATAATTTTGGCTTATCCGCTGAGGATAAATAATTTATTTACACGATACAATGGTGCATTATAATAATATAATCCATATATTTTATTCTATATTCTATTTTGAGGTATGAAAACATGGTGTAATTTTGCGGCATGAGATAATGCTAATTTTTTTACACCATGAAACGCACAAATCTGTATCTTCTGCTGATAGCTTTAATCAGTGCTATGGGCGGTTTACTTTTCGGTTATGATTGGGTAGTGATAGGCGGTGCCAAGCCGTTCTATGAACAATATTTTGCCATTGCCGGCAGTCCTCATTTGCAAGGGTTGGCAATGAGCACGGCTTTGATGGGCTGTCTTCTCGGTGCTCTGACGGCAGGCAGGCTTAGTGACCGCTTTGGCAGAAAGCCTCTGTTGCTGGTTGCTGCGATGCTGTTTTTCTGCACGTCATACGCGACCGGTGCTGCCACATCGTTTCTGTGGTTTAATATCTTCCGATTCACCGGAGGTATAGCGATAGGTATGGCGTCGTCGTTGTCGCCGATGTATATTGCCGAGATAGCGCCTACGTCAATCAGGGGTCGTCTGGTGGCAGTCAATCAACTGACAACAGTGCTCGGCATACTCTCGGCTCAGGTGGTCAACTGGCTGATTGCCGAGCCTGTGCCTGTGGATGCAACGGGCGAGATGATAGCAGCATCGTGGAACGGTCAGACAGGTTGGCGCTGGATGTTTTGGGCAATGATGGTGCCGTCGGGTTTGTTCTTCATGCTGGGCTGGCTGCTGCCTGAGAGTCCGCGTTGGCTCGTGATTCAGGGAAAAGACAGCAAGGCCCAGTCAGTGCTGGTGCGTTTGGGCGGTATGGAGTATGCTGTGGAAGAGATAGCACGAGTGCACACGACTATGGACACCGGCGTACAGGCAGGTTTCCGCGAGTTATTCAAGAGAAAATACAGCCGTGTGCTGATTATAGGTATTGTCCTGGCAGTGTTCCAGCAATGGTGCGGCACGAACGTGATATTCAACTATGCGCAGGAGATATTCATGGCGGCAGGTTATGGCGTGAGCGACGTGCTGATGAATATTGTAATCACCGGTATAACGAACGTAGTGTTCACTATAGTGGCAATGTTCCTGGTTGACAAGTTGGGCAGAAAGGTGCTGCTGCTGATAGGTGCGTTCGGCTTGGCGTTGATATATCTGCTGATGGGAGGTGCTTACTTCCTGCATGTTTCGGGCGTGGCACTGGTAGTGATAGTGGTGCTTGCGATAGCATGTTATGCAATGACGCTTGCACCGGTAATGTGGGTAGTAGTGTCAGAGATTTTCCCCAACAAGATTCGCGGCGTAGCCATGTCGGTTGCCACATTTGCCTTGTGGGCTGCATGCACGGTGCTGACATATACGTTCCCGCTGCTGAACAGCGGTCTTGGTGCTGCCGGCACGTTCTGGCTGTATGGCGGAATATGTCTTGCAGGCGGTGTGTTCACCATGTTCTACGTGCCTGAGACCAAAGGTAAGAGTCTGGAACAGATAGAGAAGGAACTCGTAAAAGAATAATAAGTGAAGAATAAATGCCCTGTGGGCTATAAGACTGAATATTATGAAGACAATCAACGACGTAACAGAGAGCACGGTGTTTAAGCGTGGAGAAGTTCGTGCGTGGCACGAGCAGGTACTGATTCCTACGTATGCCATAGGAAAAGAGGAGAAAAACCCCATTTTCCTTGAGAAGCGTGTATATCAGGGAAGTAGCGGTTCGGTGTATCCGTATGCGGTAGTGGAGAAGATAGAAGACGAAAAGCAGGATGTTGCATACGATGCCTATTTTCTGGAGAACTACTACGTGAAGATAATGATTCTGCCTGCTTTGGGAGGACGTGTGCAGATGGCATGGGACAAATGCCGCAAACGTCATTTCGTGTATTTCAACGAAGTGATAAAGCCTGCTCTTGTAGGTCTGACAGGCCCATGGATATCCGGCGGTATAGAGTTCAACTGGCCTCAGCACCATCGTCCTTCAACGTATCTGCCAACCGATGTGCGTATAGAGGAGAGCGGTGACGGCAGCAAGACGGTGTGGTGCGGCGAGATAGAGCGAATGCTCCGCACTCAGGGTGCGCAGGGTTTCACTCTGTATCCCGACAAGGCATACCTGGCAATACGCGTGCGTCTGTTCAACCGTACACCATATCCGCAGACCTTCCTCTGGTGGGCAAATCCCGCAGTGGTGGTCAATGAGCATTACTACTCGGTGTTCCCGCCTGATGTGAATGCCGTTTATGACCACGGAAAGCGCGATGTGACGGAGTTCCCCATTTCCCACGGTGTATATTACAAACATAATTATGCCCCCGGAACAGATATATCCCGATACATAAATATACCTGTGCCGACGTCGTATATGGCAGTGAAATCGAAATATGATTTTGTGGGAGGATATGAAGACGATGTACGCGGAGGTCTGCTTCACGTTGCCGACCATCAGGTTTCCACAGGAAAGAAGCAGTGGACATGGGGTAACGGTGATTTCGGCCGTGCATGGGACAGAAACCTGACTGACAAAAACGGACCATACATAGAACTGATGACGGGTATGTATTGTGACAATCAGCCCGACTTCAGCTGGCTGCAACCGTTTGAGGAGCGTACCTGGGTGCAATACTTCATGCCTTACGGCGAAGTGGGTATGGTGAAGAATGCGAGCAAGGATGTGCTGCTGCACTTCTCAATTGTAGAGGGCAAGGCCAAACTGATTGTATATACCACAGGTGAGCAAAAAGGTGTCAACATCAAAGTTTTCAATAAAGTTGCAGCACAGGCAGTGGAGGAATGGAAGGCGGATATATCGCCGGAGAGTGTGTTTGAAAAGGAGTTTGCTGTAGCAGATATGGCGGAGGAGCACTATGAGGTGGCAGTGAGCGGCAGTGACGGCCGCGTGATGCTGACCTATACTGCAGAGCCTAAGTCGAACGAGAAGCCGGTGCCGGACCCTGCCAAGCCACAGCGTCTGCCCAAGGACATCAAGCTTCAGGAGCAACTGTATCTGACAGGTTTGCATCTCGAGCAGTATCGCCATGCCACGTACAGACCTGAGGACTACTATCTTGAGGCACTCAGTCGTGATGACGGCGACATACGCTGCAATAATGCCATGGGACTGCTGATGTTGAGAAAGGGCAAACCCGAAGTGGCTGAGCAGTATCTGAAAAAAGCCATAGAGACGCTGACCGAGCGCAATCCCAATCCTTATGACGGCGAGCCGTATTACAATCTCGGTGTTGCGCTTATGCAGCAGGATAAACTTGATGCAGCATTGGATGCGTTCTGGAAGGCAACATGGAATGCCGCATGGCAGGATGGCGCATTCTTCATGATAGCTCAAATAGAGTCGAAGAAGCAGAACCATGAACGCGCACTATACGCTGTGGAGCGCTCGCTTGTGAGAAATGCTCACAACACCCGCGCCATGCTTCTGAAAGCCATGCTTCTTTCGCGTCTCGGGAGGAAAGGCGAAGCCGTTCGTGCAGTGCAAGACACACTTCAGATTGACGGGCTGAACCTCGGCGCGAGATTTGCACTGACAATATTGGATCCGGAGAACAGCACTATGGACCAGGTGTTCTCGGGTATGCGTGCTACGGCGCACGACTTCATTGAGTACGCGCTTGATTTTGCTTCTGCAGGATTCTACTCGGAGGCAATCAGTATATTGAATCTGTATATAGACCATGCAGAAGGTAATGTATATCCTATTGTATATTATGCTTTGTCATATTTCTATTATTCTACAGGAAAACAGGCGGAAGGCTTGTCAATGCTTACCTGTGCAGAGAAGGCATGTGCCGACGGCTGTTTCCCGAGCAGAGAAGAGGAAGTCAGACTTCTGAAGTTCGCTCTGACTGTGCAGCCTGAGAGCCCCAAGGCTTTGTATTATCTCGGAAACTTCTGGTATGCAAAGCGTATGTACGAAGATGCAGCCGACTGCTGGCAGCGTTCGATATCTCTGGACGACAGTTTCCCCACAGTATGGAGAAACATGGCACTTGTGTACTATAACAAGTTGGACGACAAGCAGCATGCCCGCGAGGCGATGTGCCGTGCTTTCAGTCTTGACAAGACCGACTCTCGCGTGTTCATGGAGATGTATCAGCTATTCAAGAAACTCGGTATGGGATATGAGGAGCGTCGCAGCCTGCTGGAGCAGAATATGGAGCTTGTGGAGCAGCGCGACGACATGATGGTGGAATACGTCCAGGTGCTGAACCAACAAGGCGAATATGAGAAGGCGCTGGGTCTGGCTCTCGCCCGTCATTTCCATCCTTGGGAAGGAGGCGAGGGAAAAATCACCGGTCAGTACAAGATCAGTTTAAGGGAGTTGGCCAAACAAGCACTTGAGAGAGGTGATGCCAAAGAGGCTTACGAACTGCTTAGTCGTGCCGACTTCTTCCCTGAGAATCTTGGTGAAGGCAAACTGGAGACCATGCCCGAGAACGATTTCGACTATTATAAGGCAGTGGCACTTCGTGCTATGGGCCGCGAAGAAGAGGCGTTGAGATATTTCAAGAAGGCGACCTGCGGACAAACCGAACCGCAACAGGCGTTCTATTATAACGACTCGCAGCCCGATATGATATATTATCAGGCACTCTCGTGGCGTGCCATGGGTGACGAAAAGCGTGCACAACAGTTGTTTGACCGTCTTCTTGCGCACGGCAAACAGCACATAACGGATACTAACTGCCGTATCGACTATTTTGCGGTATCGCTGCCGGAACTTGCTATCTGGGAGGATGATTTGGACGTAAGGAACCGGATACACTGCCTCTTTGTGATGGCATTGGGCTATATGGGCAAGGGGGAAAAGGCGCAGGCGGAGCAGTGCTTCAAGGAGTTGCTCCGGCTCGACCTCAACCACCAGTCCGCCCAACTGCTGCTGAGCGAAATAGCAAACTAAGCAGCTGCGATGCACCTGATACTTTAAACTAACAACTTTAAACTCTACAGTCTTATGAAACGACTTGATGGATTCCCCGGTTCGCGAGTGGTCGTGCTTCCCAACTCTGTGATAGAAGAGCTGGAGCGTGACCCGCTTGGAGAAGACTTGCACATAACAGACATAGGCTACTATCCTCAGGCAGAGGGGCACGAGGTGCACCGTCCGCACGGAGTAGGGCAGTATGTGCTTCTGTATTGTGTCGACGGCAAAGGTTGGTTCATGGTCAATGGCGAGCGTACCGACCTGGACCGTAACCAGTTCGTCATTCTTCCGCAGAACACTCCGCACGCTTATGGCAGTTCCGACGATGATCCATGGACTATATATTGGATTCACTTCAAAGGAAAAAAGGCATATATCTTTGCCGATGGCCAGCCCCGTGTGACGGAGATAGCCGTTGCGGCAGACTCGCGCATAGAAGACCGCCTGCAACTCTTTGAGGAGATATTCGGTTGTATGGCGATGGGGTATGGAATGGATAACATGCATTATGCCATAACCTCGCTTTACCATTTCCTTGGCTCACTAGTCTATCCTGACAAGTGGCGTCATGTGAAACATTCGGGCAGTGCGGGAGTCGATATAATAGAGCGCGCCATACATTTCATGCGTGACAATTTGCAGCGGAAACTGACGCTGCAGGAGATAGCCGACTATATAGGCTATTCTCCCTCGCATTTCTCAGGAGTATTCAAGAAGAAAACCGGCTATCCTCCGCTTGATTACTTTACCCGGCTGAAGGTGCAGAAAGCGTGCGAACTGCTTGACCTGCACGGCATGCGCATCAACCAGATATGTCCTCTGCTCGGCTTTGACGACCCGCTGTATTTCTCGCGTGTCTTTACGAAAATAATGGATATGTCACCTTCATCTTTCAAGCGTCGCGGACGTGAGAAAGACAGTACCAATAGTAATAATATCGTGCATAAAACTTGAATTATTGTCTATTGTGCGACACTGTAAAACCCACTAATTTTGCGATACTTAACAACAATACAAAAACCATGAGAATCATAAGATTATTTTCCTTGTTTTTTCTGTTGGCAATCTTGGCTTTAGCGCCTGCTTCAGGTCAGCAGACCATAGTCATTGAAACATCGGGAACGGCTCTGGCTTTCAAGGCGGAGCAGGGCAAGAAACTCGTTCAGACATATATCGGCGAGCGACTGATGTCCAAGGCAGAGTATGAATCGGCAGTTGCCGGCTTTGACGCTTTCCCCACTTTTGGCGGTAAGGCTATAGGCGAAGCTGCTTTGCGTGTGGTTCATCAAGACGGAAACACCTCCTCAGAACTTGTATATGACAGCCATTCCGTAAAGACGGAGGGTGATATAGTTACAACTCAAATCAATCTCCTTGATCCCGCTTATCCTGTTCAAGTCCGCCTTTTCTTCAAGGCTTATCAGAAGAGCGATGTGATTGAGCAATACATGGAGATAGAGCATGCAGAGAAGAAGGGCGTGACGCTGTATGATTTTGCTTCTTCCTACCTTACGCTTTCTGCTCAGAAATATTTCCTCACCGAGTTCCACGGTGACTGGGCGCAAGAGATGCAGATGCAGGAACAAGAACTCATTTACGGTACAAAAAAGATTGAATCGCGTTTGGGAGTCAGAAGCAATCAGTATGCTCATGCCTGCTTCCTGCTGTCAGAAAACGGTAAGGCGGCCGAGCAGAGCGGCAATGTGCTGGCAGGTCAGCTGGAGTGGCCCGGCAGTTGGGAACTGCGCTTCGAAGTTGACCAATTGGGCGACTTGCACATAGCAGGCGGTATGAATCCGTATGCATCGCATTACAAGTTACCCCAGAAAACAGTCTTTAAGACTCCTCAGATGCTCTTCACTTATTCCACCTCCGGCACAGGCACCGTCACCCGCCGTTTCCACCGCTGGGCAAAAGAGTACGGCATTCACATGGGTGACCGCACACGTATGACACTGCTCAACAACTGGGAGGCGACTTATTTCAAATTCGACGAAGAAGTACTGAAACGCATTATAAGCGATGCAGCCGATATGGGTTTCGAACTCTTCCTTCTGGACGACGGCTGGTTCGGCAACAAGTATCCCCGCAACTCTGACCATCAGGGACTCGGCGACTGGGAGACCAATCATGAGAAACTGCCCAATGGCCTGGGTTGTCTGGTTAAAGAGGCGAATGACAAAGGTATTCAGTTCGGTATATGGCTGGAGCCTGAGATGATTAATCCGAAGAGCGAACTGTATGAGAAACATCCTGACTGGGTTATCACACAGCCCAATCGCGAGATTGACACCCAGCGTCATCAGATGATACTCGACCTCTGCAATCCCAAGGTGCAGGACTATGTGTTCTCAGTTGTTGACCAGACTATGCAGCAAAACCCGGGTATAGCCTATATCAAGTGGGACTGCAACCGCTTTATGACCAATGCGGCATCCGCATACCTGAAGCCGGAACTGAAGTCGCACCTGTTTATTGAATACACGCGCGGACTGTATAATGTGCTTGACCGCGTTCGTGAGAAGTATCCTGACACCCACATGATGCTCTGCTCGGGTGGCGGCGGAAGAATAGACTATGGTACATTGCGCTATTTCGATGAATTCTGGATAAGTGATAACACTGATGCTTTGGACCGTATCTTCATTCAGTGGGGAACAACCTATTTCTTCCCGGCAATGGCACTTGCCAGCCACGTGAGCGTGGTTCCGAACCATATCACCAAACGCATCATACCGCTCAAGTTCCGCTTCGATGTGGCTATGTCTGCCAAACTGGGTATGGACCTTCAGCCCAAAGATATGACTGCGGAAGACAAGCAGTTCGCCAAGAATGCCATTCAGGAGTATTACGGCATACGTGACATTGTTCAGCAAGGCGACCTCTACCGTCTGCTCTCTCCCTACGAGAGCCGCCGCACCGCCATGATGTATGTGACGGAAAACAAGCAGAAAGCTGTAGTGTTCTCATATCTGCTGAAGAAGACTATCAATGGCGAGAAGACATCGCTTGTGCTCCAAGGGCTTGATCCGCATAAGAACTACACTCTGCATGAGATTAACAAAGACACCAAGCAGTACTCATGGTTCTCGCCTCTTGAGGGCAAGACTTTCTCAGGTGACTACCTTATGAAGTACGGACTTCGCTTCACTATGTACAACGAGTTTGACAGCAAAGTGATTCTGCTCGAAGCCAACTAATAAGACTCGTCGAACATAACAAACTTGACAAACTAAGCAAACTAAATATCATCATGAAACACATCAAACTTACATTGCTTCTATTGCTTTTGCCTGCTTTGGCAATGGCGCAGATCAATCTAACCGGTACAGTGGTTGATGCCCAGTCGGGTGAACCGCTTGTAGGTGTGAGTGTCTCCAGTCCGAAGAACTCGACCGGTACGATAACAGACATCGATGGCCGCTTCTCACTGACTCTGCAGCAGGCAGATCTCGTGTCGTTCTCTTATATCGGATACGACACGGAGCGCCAGAAAGTATCCGCTTCGACCACTCTCAACATCCGTATGCAGGAAACCAGTCAGACAATAGACGAAGTTGTCGTTGTAGGTGCTGCAATGAAGAAGTCGGACCTTACGGGTTCCGTAGGCAGCATTTCTGCCGACCAGATCAAGGAAGTGCCTACAGCTAACCTCAACCAGGCCCTGCAAGGCAAGGTGCCGGGTGTTTATATCGAGTCGAACCCGAAGCCGGGAGCCAACGCCTCCATTCAGATTCGTGGTAACAACTCAATCTCCTATGGTACCACTCCTCTTTATGTCATTGACAACATCATGATTGACGACACCGACATCTCCACCATCAACCCCAACGACATAGCCAGCATAGAGATTCTGAAAGATGCTTCCGCAACTGCTCTCTACGGTGCCCGTGGTGCCAACGGTGTTGTAGTCATCACCACCAGACGCGGCCAGAAAGGTAAGGGGCGCGTTACTTACGACGGTTGGGTAGGCTGGCAGACGTTTGCCAACAATATTCCTGTCATGGACGGTCCGCAGACTTTCGACTATCGTGTTGACTCCTATGCCAACAAGTATATTGACCAGAACCCGACTGCCGACCGTAACAAATACATTGAGCGCTATCTGCTTATCGACGGCAAGCGTATAAACCAGAACGTAGCTTTTGCTTCATGGGAAATGGATGCATACAAAGAAGGCTTGACCTATAACTGGGTTAACGAGATTACGCGTCCGGGTTTCCAGCATAACCACAACGTCACCTTCTCCGGTGCCACTGACCATGTCAATTACTTCACGAGTTTCGGTTATTCCAACCAGAAGGGTCAGATTGTAGGTTCTGCCTATCACCGCTACAACGGTAAGGTCAACCTGGAGTTCGACGTGAACAAATGGCTCAAGATAGGAACCAACAACTCGCTTGCGTATTCAGTTGAGAATCCGATGGCAGACGACAATATGTATCTTGTAGCCTTCCGTGCCGACCCTCTGTACTACATCAATGATGAGCAGTATTATATGTGGGAGGGCAAACTGGAGAGCCAGTCGTTCCACAACCCTATTAAAGCGATGAATACTATCACCCGCGATGTGGACAAATTCCGCTATCTGACTTCTAACTATATCGACATTCACCCTGTCAAAGGCTTGAATATTCGTTCTACTTTCTCGCTTGACTTCGCCCAGCAAGAGAATGACTATTACTTCAACACTCAGAGTACAACATCGTATCAGAACGCTTACGACGGTTATGCCCAGCAATATCGTACAAAGAGCTTGAACTGGCAGTGGGATAACACAGTCTCATATAACGCCACTATAGCCGAGAAGCATAGAATAGGCGCCGTTGTAGGTATGGACATGTCGTACTATAGTAACAACTGGAACCAAATCAATGCTGTAGGTTTTGGTAACGACTTGTTCGGATACAAGAATATAGGTGCTGCCACCAACAAAGAGCAATCTTCGTGGAGCAGTTCGTGGACCAGTTACTCGCTTATGTCGGCATACCTTCGTGCCAACTACGTATATGACTCGCGTTACTATATCACCTTCACCGGCCGTGCCGACGGTTCATCCAAGTTCGGACCCTCTCACAAATGGGGCTTCTTCCCGTCAGTGGCAGCAAGCTGGAACATCACAGGTGAGCAGTTCATGAAAGATCAGAATGTAGTTGACAACCTGCGTCTGCGTTTGGGCTATGGTCTGGTAGGTAACCAGAATATTCCTAACTACGGCTACAATACCATCTTCTCTACACGCACCACTCTTGAGACTTTCGTATTCGTCAACAATGGTATGGCTCGTGGCGGCTCCAATGGTACTTATGGCAATCCTGATCTCCGCTGGGAGACTCAGAAGCAGCTTAACGTAGGACTTGACATGGCATTCTGGCACAATCGCATTCAGATGACACTCGACTATTTCTACACCAAGAATGAGGACCTGCTTATGCAACGCAGTCTTGCCGGAACTTACGGCTACTCCTACATGCTGGATAACGTAGGTTGCCTGCTCAACCAAGGTGCCGAGTTCAAGTTCGACCTCAACGCCGTCAAGACCAAAGACTGGGAGTGGAACATAGGATTCAACGTGGCTACGGCACGAAACAAAATCACTGCTTTGTATGGCGATGTGGACAAGATATACAACGTGTCGGGCAACTCTGTTCAGCGCACCGGCAACCTCTTCCTTGGTGAGTCGCTCAACAATATCTACGTTTATCAGTTCGACAAGATAGCCCAGGAGGAAGATATGGAATACGTGGCAACACTCGACCTCGGCGGCCGCAAGGTTCGTCCGGGTGACATCCTGCCTGTTGACCGCAATGGCGACAAAGTGATTGACGATGGCGACCGCTATATTATAGGTAACACCGATCCTAAGTTCTATGGCGGTATTCATACGGAGCTGTCATGGCGCGGACTGAGTCTGCAGATTGTGGCAACATACAGTTTCGGTGCACGACGCATCAGTAACCTGTATGAGACCCTGATGCAGACCAACGGTGCTACCACCACTCATGCCGACAACCTCAACCGCTGGACGCCTGAGAACACCAACACTGATATCAACCGCGCATATTGGGGCTCAGACCGCTTCTCAATGAGTATGGTTGACCACGGTATTCAGGATGCATCGTTCCTCAAGATATCTGCCATGACATTGTCATACACCTTCCCTAAAGAGTGGATGCAGAGAATCTATTTCGACAATGCACGCATCTATTTCACGGCCAACAATCCGTTTACTTTCACCAAATATAAAGGCTACGACCCGGAGAGCGGCGACTATTATCCGTCATCCCGTATGTATGTCGTAGGTCTTAATATAGGCTTCTAATGTTGGATTTAAAGATTTAAGGATTTAATGATTTAAAGATTGCAGATTATGAAAACTATAATTAATAAATCTATCGTAGCTTTGGCACTCTTAGGAAGTGTCATCGCCATGGACAGTTGTAGCGATTTTCTGTCGCAGGAGCCTCAGACTGCTCTCTCGACCGAGCAGGTGTTTGCCGATATAAACAATATCCAGCCCTACCTGAACGGCGTTTATTACTGCTTCCGCCGTACCCGCTATGAGCGTACCGGACTGTATGTATTCCTTGGTCTGGACGAGACACGCCAAGGTGACTATCAGGTGTGGACCGAAGCTCCGCAAGCCAGTCTTGACTATTACAACGGTCTCTTCAACCGTGAGAACGTCTGCGTGGCAGCAGCGTGGAATATTCGTTGGCCCGTCATCATTCGTGCTTCGCAAGCGCTTGATGCTCTCTCAAAGATGCCTGTTGCCGGCGAAGACTCTGCACGCATTTCGTCGTTCATCGGGCAGGCGGAGTTCTACCGTGGTGCCATGTTGTTCGAGATGGCCCAGTATTGGGGAGGTCTGCCGATTCCTGAAGTGAAAGACGGCAACATCGTTCTCAAGGGCAGAATGAACATAACTGATACTTATGCATACATAGTGGCAGACCTTGAAGATGCTATCCGGCGTCTGCCTGAGACCAAGCAGGCTGACCTGCGTATTCCTACCAAGTGGGCTGCCCAGGCAGTGCTTGCACGCTTGTATATGTCAGCATGGGAGGACGAGTCGCTTGCAGGCAAGTCAGGTTATCGCGACTACGACAAGGCCCAGAAACTGCTGGAAGAGATAATCAATTGCGGCGAGTTCGATCTGATGCCCGACTATGCTGATCTGTGGAATCCTGAGAAGAGCTGTGAACTGGAGGCCATCTACACCCTCTATTGGGGCAGTCTGGAGGCCGACGTGCACGGTCTGCAGTGGCATATTGGCTCACGTGCCGCCACCTCTCCATCCACATGCTACTTCGGTGGCTACGACCTCGTCAATCCTTCGGCCTGGGCCTACAGCAAGGCTACCGAGACCATCGATGGCGGCCCCGGACTGTGGGAGACAGGAGACTTGCGTTTTGAGGAGTCTATCCGTACAGACTATACTTACCAGGGTGCTAAATGTACTGAAGTCACTGGTTTCGGCGACGACCAACTTCTGCCTCACTTCAAGAAATACGAAGACATCCGCACTGATGGCGTTCAGTCGTTCTGGAATGCAGGCAAGAACACCTATTATCTGCGCCTTGCTGACATCTATCTGCTGAACGCAGAGTGTCTGAACGAACTGGACAGACAGCCCGAGGCTCTCAATATGGTCAACGAAGTGCGCAAGCGCGGTTTCGGAAGCAACTGGGATTCTTCCAAAGAGTGGACGGCTATGAGCAAAGACGAGTTTCTTGACAAGTTGTTCGACGAGCGTACACGCGAGCTCAGTTGCGAGGGCTGGCGCCGTATCGACCTCACTCGCGCCGGACTATACGTTAAGCGCGTAATGCAGCACAACAAGTGGGCACGCGAGACAGGCACCTTGCAGGGTGACAGCCACTTCCTTCTGTATCCGATTCCCGACACCGAGATTAAGGCTAACAACAACCTCTCGCCTGCCGACCAGAACCCGGGATACTGATTATGGATAATAGTGAATAAATATTAGATAACAACTATAGAAACATTCAAATAATTAACAACAATATCAACCCCTAAAAAATTAAAATCATGAAAAAGTTTTTCCTTTCTGCTGCAGCAATTATGATGGCAGCAAGCATGATGGCTATCAATCCGGCCAAGTTCGAACTGAAGATGATGACCGGTGGTGAACAAACAAGCGTATTGCCAAACGAAATGGCAGGTTGCGCTATGGTATTCGGTGACTATGACAACGATGGTGACCTCGACCTGTTCTACGTAGGTGGTCAGGATGCTTCCCGTATGTTTGTCGGTCTGCTGAAGAACACCGGAAACGGTCAGTTTGAAGCAGTTACTCTTCCTGACGATTTTGTTGCTCTTCAGTGGGCTTCTGCTGCATGGATGGACTACAACAACGATGGCAATCTCGACCTTATCGTTGTAGGTACACCTGATGCAACTACCACTTACACCTATGTAATGAAGAACCTCGGTGCTGCTGAGGGTTATGCTTTCGAGGAGGATATGGACAACTATCTCCCCGGTGTTTATAGCGAAAAAAATGATAACACTCAGCACATGATTGCTCCTGTTGACTTTGACAACGACGGTTGGACCGACCTCGTGCTGAATGGCAATGCAGGTGGCAAATGGGATGGCGAACACGGACGTATGACCGCTCTGTTCAAAAACGTTGAAGGTGTGTTCCAGTTTGTAGAAGACAAAGCTACTATCGGTGCAGAAGTATTTGCACAGGTTAACGGTGGTGGTGTAACCGTTGCCGACCTCAATAACGACGGTTATATGGATCTGCTTCTCTCCGGTTACGACGACAATGCTGACAAACTGCCCAATGGAGAAGGTGTGATAGAAAAAGGTAATGGTGCATCGTATGTTTACATGAACACCGGCAAAGGTGGCTACACCAAACTTGATATGAAGTTTGCTGCTGCTGAGAATCAGGGCTTGCTTATTCCTGTTGATGCAAACCAGGACGGTTGGCTCGACATAGTAGAGATGGGTCGTGACCTGAACAACGGTTGGGCTAACTCAGCCAACCTTTATCTGAACGACAAGGCAGGCAAGTTCACTCAGGCTGAGAACCCCGGTCTTGCCGGCGGTCAGACAGTTGTCGGCATGGGCGATATGAACAACGATGGTATCATGGACTTTGCGCACACAGGTTGGCCCACTGTTTCTATAGCTTACGGCAACGGTGACGGTACATTCACAGAAGTAGGTTTCACTGCTGCAACCGGTCTGGATCAGCTCTCTGCACGTGGTGGTGCAACCAGCGTTGTTGACCTCAATGGTGACAACACTCTCGACATCCAGGTTAGCGGTTGGTCAGATGCTAACGGTCGCTGGAGCGACGGTATAGCATTCAACACCGTAAAGGACACTCTCGGTGCTGCTCTTGCTGCCAACGCAGCTCCTTCAGCTCCGAAGAACGTGGCTGTAAAGAAAGGTGCCGATGGCTACACCATCACCTGGGAAGCTGCTACCGACGACAACACTCCTGCTGTAGCTCTCCGCTACAACATCATGGCAAAAGCTTCTGACGGCTCTGTATGGATGCTTGTTCCTGCTGACGAGAAAACCGGCAAGCAGAAGGTTGCAGGTCTTGTTCCCGCATACCTTACCACTCTTTCTTACACCTTCAAAGGCACAGGCGACTATACATTCGCTGTTCAGGCTATCGACGGTGCTAACGTAGGTTCAGCATTTGCTGCTGTAGCAACCGGTGTTGAAGACATCAATGCCAAGGCTGTTAATGTGAAGAAAGTGGTTGAGAATGGTAATGTTTATATTATCAAGAATGGTGAGAAACACACCGTACTTGGTCAGATGGTTAAATAATAGATCTGATATCTTGGGCAAAGCGGCTTGGTTGCCGCTTTGCTCTCTAATTAGGGTTAACCCTTATGGTTAACCGGTGAACTTTTAGAAACAAAATTCCCCCAATGAAACGTAGCATAATTCTACTTTGTCTTGCCATAGCAGCGCATGCTTTTGCTGCCGACTACTCGGTTGGCAAGTGGCGTCTTAATCTGTCTTCAGCCAACGGCGTAGCCAATCTGTATAAAGACGGCGCGCTCGTTTTGTCACACAACAAGAGTATTTTCAAACTTGATGGTACTCAGTTGGACCTGACGGAATTGGAGATGGTCTCTGTCACCGAAGAGGCTGTCAGCGATGGTTTTGGCACAGGCAAGCGTGTTGACGTAGTGGCAAAGGTGAACGATACAGTCAGTCTGACGCACTCATACTATCTGTATGAAGGAGTTGACTATATGCTAACCAAACTGGTACTCAAGTCTTCGGCAGGAGATATCCGCTCCAACTATATGTCGCCTGTCGCTACAACCGGTGCGGTGACTCTGCTCAGCGAGGGCGACAACCGGCAGCTCTTTGTGCCTTTCGACAACGACGAGTGGATACGCTACAAGTCAAATGCTTTCGGTTCTACTACCAACAGCTACGAAGTAGGAGCCCTTTATTCCGCCGACACACACGAAGGTCTTGTAATGGGCTCTATTGAGCATACACAATGGAAATCTATAATCATATCTACTACAGAAGGAACCACCTCGATAAAGTCGCTTACAGCCGCTGCCGGTGCAAGCGACTGGTGCACGCGCGACATACTTCATCATGGAGCCGTCAAGGGTACGACTGTTGCTTCTCCTCTCTTCATGGTAGGTTTGTTTGACGATTGGCGCGAGGGTATGGAGACCTTTGGTGACCTGTGCGTAGTCATGGCACCAAAGATGCCGTGGGACGGCGGAAAGCCGTTTGTCTGGAACAGTTGGGGAGTGCTGCAGACCTCCGTTAGCTACATGAATGCCTCGCAGTCGGCTCTCTTCATCGCAGACAGCCTTATGTCGAGGGGTTATCAGAACAACGGGACGATGTATATGGACCTTGACTCATATTGGGACAATCTCACAGGCTCCGACCTGCGCCGCTTCACCCATTTCTGTTCGCAACATGGCCAGAAGGCAGGTATCTACTGGACTCCTTTCGTTGATTGGGCTAACAACCCTGAGCGTATAGTAGAAGGTACGACCGATGTCAAATACAAAGATATATGGCTTTATGCCGACGGCAAGCCTATCAAGCGTACAGGTGCCACAGCATGCGACCCCACGCACCCGGGGACCAAAGCCCGCATGGTGCATTTCATCAACAACTTCCACTACTGGGGCTACGAGTTCCTCAAACTCGACTTCATGGACCATGGCATACTTGAGGCTGACTCGTGGTACGACAAGAATGTCACCACCGGTGTTGAGGCCTACTGCCAAGGTATGGCATATCTCGACTCTCTTGTGGACGGAAAGATGTACTTGAATCTGTCAATAGCTCCGCTCTTCCCTGCGCAGTTTGCCCATGGCAGACGTATAGCATGTGATGCCTATGGCTCTATCGGCAATTCAGAATATACACTCAACTCGACGACCTACGGCTGGTGGCTCGACCATGTGTATCACTTCAACGACCCTGACAACATCGTCTTCAAGGGTTATGATCTGAAGACCAACCGCGTGCGTCTTGCCTCGGCACTTGTAACGGGTATGCTCTGTCTGGGTGATGACTATTCCAAATCAGGTGATGAAAGCGCAAAAGAGCGGGCAAAACAACTAATTGAGAATCCCCGCCTATTGCAGATGGCACGCGAGACCAAGTCGTTCCGTCCGTTGAACACGAAAGCAACAGGAGACAAGGCAACCGACCGCTACTACACCATTGTTGCCGACACATGTTTCGTAGCCCTCTTCAACTTTGGCGGACGCAAGACGAAGATGCAAGTCAACTTCTCCGACCTCGGCATTTCCACCACCGATTCGATGGTCGTAGAAGAGTTGTTTCTTGGCTCAGCCGTATATGCCAAAGAGTTCGCGCAAGAGCTTGTCCCTGCTCAGGATTGCCATATCCTGAAGATATACAAAGGTACCATCTCCCCTGAGACAGCGGTCGGGAATATTGCTGTTGAGAAGTTCACCTGCTCACCCAACCCTACTGATTCGTCGCTGCGTCTGTCTCTTCCGGAAGCCGACGAGGTGTTTGTCTATTCTTTTGCAGGTTCGCTGGTGGCACGCTACGGCAATGTCAGCAAGATTGATGTCAGTCAGCTGGCGTCAGGCACTTATCTTATTCGTGCTCTCAGCAACAACCGCGTTTACGTATCCGAGTTTATCAAGCAATGACCCAAGAGAGCGACATAGAAGTCATTCGCCTCACTCATCCGTCGGGTCATTACATCGAGGTGTGCAACTATGGCGCTACGTGGCTTTCGGCACATGTGCCTGACAGGAATGGTAAGCTTGGTGAGGTACTATTAGGTTACAACGATGTAGAAGCCATGATGGCTGACCCTAACTATGCCGGTAGAACGGTAGGACGGTATGCTAACCGCATACGTCGTGGCAGGTTCACTCTCAATGGCAAGACCTATCAGCTGGAACTTAACGACGGCAACAATTCGAACCACTCAGGACCGAGTGGCTTGAGTTTCCGCAATTTCGATATTGTCCGCAGAGAGCCGCTTTCCGTTACGTTTCACTGTCAGAGTGGTGACGGCGAGGGCGGTTTTCCTGCAAATGTGGATATCTATGTCACCTATTGGCTGACCAAGGAAGATTGCCAGGTCGTAATCGACTACAGCGCTACCACCGATGCCCCGACTGTTCTTAATCTTACCAATCACGCATATTTCAACCTCAACGGCTACGGTGATATCTATTCTCACCAACTACGTGTTTCCTCCACACAAATGCTTGAGACAGATAGTGAGTTTTTGCCTACCGGCAAGGTGCTCAATGTAGCAGGGACGCCTTTCGACTTCTCTCAGCCGAAGCCTGTAGGACGCGATATTGACCGGAATATGCAGCAGTTCATGTGGAATCGCGGCTACAACCACTGCTATATGTGGAATGGGGAAAAACAATGCAAGCTTATGGCGGAGTTGTCGTCCGAGGTAACGGGTCGCCGGCTGTCGCTCTATTCCACCTGTCCGGCGTTGCAAATCTATTCAGGAGGGTTTTTAAGTTCTAAGTATCCTACACGCTTTGGAAGAATTGCACAGCCTGCTGATGGAATAGCTCTTGAGGCACAATTTGCACCAGATACCCCCAATCAACCTGCATTCCCGCAATGCACGCTCAATCCGGAAGAAGAGTATCGGCAAAGGACAATATATCGGTTTCAGACGTTCGATTGAGCCGATATCGCATCATCTTACAATCAGTTTCCTGACCTCTGTACCGCGATGCAGGATATAGACGCCTGTTGTCATGCCGGCAGTGTGCAGACAGTCCGTGTCAACCTGTCTGCCGTCAATTGTATAGACTGTCGTCCCGCGGCTGAGGGTGGAGTCTGCAAAAATATCTTCCACACCGCTTACGGCTTCATAGACGGCATTGACGTCGGTATCAGCCAGTATTGACGAGAAGTCCTTGTCCCAGCCGGTGAACGTGTATCCTTCTTTTTCGGGAGCCTCGGGCGCAACGGCCGAGCTGTAGGCTGCGACAGAGTCTGTTTTCAGCAGTTCGCCTTCTGCATAGAAACGTACTGCATAGATTTCCGGTTTGAACAGTGCCGAGATAGCGCTGTCGGACGTGAGTGCTATAATGAGCGTGTCAGTTGCAGCCATGTTGCTCCAACCGGCGAAACAGAAGTGGTCGGCAGGGGTGGCAACAAGTTGCAGAGTGTCACAGCCGGCAGCCGCGATGCTGACTTCGCCCTCGCCTTCTGTGCCGAGTTGGAGATAGAAGGCGGTGGTCATCATCTGCATGTCGTTCCAGATGTTGACAGCCCGGTATTTGTCGCCCGCTTCGCAGCTGACCCACAGAGTCATCAGTTTCAGGCGGTTGCGTTGAAAAACGGTGCTGCCCTTCAGTTCGGGCGGGGTGGAGGCGTGTGAGCGTATGTGGGTAAGTTTAGTGTCACCTGCAAAGGCGTTATTCTCGATGCTGCCCAGTGTTGAGGGTAGTGTGAGTTGCTCAAGGCGTGTACATTGCGCAAATGCTCCTGTGCCTATGTGCTCTATTCCTTCCTGAAGTTCCAACCGCTGCAGGCGGGTTGATCCAAGGAAAGCGCTGTCAGCCACCGATACCACCTTGTACTCCTCTCCGTTTCTCAGGATGTACCCGGGTATCAGACAGTCGGTTTTGCTGTAGTTGTGTCTGGCAACCTCAACCTCGCGGAAGTATTCGCTGAGCAGATTGTAGTGTATGCCGTCAGCCTCGAAAGAGATGGAGGTATCCACCGAGTCTTCGCTTACGACGGTTCCCTTGCCGTCCTCCACTTGTATCACTATGTACCGCTTCACGCCGTGAGGGTAGTAGAAGTCACGCCATGTATCCGTTGTGTCGTTGCGGTACATATAGTAGGCCTTGTAAGTCCCATTGTCGTTGCTCTTGCTGAGCACGTACGGCATGATGCCGAACTGTTGCAGTCCTACGTTGGTGGTGCTGTTGTCATATGTGCGCATCAGGTTAGGGAGTGGGTTCTGTGCGTTGACATCTTCGAAGAACAATCCCACCTGGAAGGAGATAGAGTCGTACAGCCCTGCGTATATCGCACCGCAGCGCACTTCGCGGCTGCGTGTGAGTTGCACCTCGCCTGAGAGCGTGAGTGTATGTTCCTGCTTACCGCCCTTGTCGGGTTGGATGTTGAAGATGGCGCACTGGCGGTCGTTGTAGTCGCCATGCAGTTTGTTGAAAATGTAGTAGGCATTGTAGTTTCCTCCCCAGCCGAAGTTGAAGTGGAAATACTCGCCCTCGTATCCGTCGCAGATGAAGGCATGACCGCCGTCTTTGCTGAATCCGCCGTAGTACAGAGGCAGACCCTTATCGAGATTCTTGCGCAGCATGTCTCTCCAGTCAACCACGTCGAACACGTCTCGATAGCGTATTTCAGCTGCGGAGTCGTAGCCGAAATGTTCAACCATCGAGTGTAGCGAGTTGTATTCATGTCCGCCTGTTGACGACACTCCGTATTGCAGCTCCGAGGCTATACCGATGTCGCTCATCAGCAGTGCCACCGCCTGTCGCTCCTGGTCGGTGGCGGAGGCGCTGTATTTGGTCAGCATGTGCTCCCAGTCGTACGGTTTGCTGAATTCCGTCAGCAGATATTGGTTGTTCCAGTGATAGCCGTGCGTGCCTGTTGCTTGTGCGGGATGCTTGTGGAAAAATAGCAGTTGTGCCCATGCCGTAGCCACGCAGCCTGTCGCACAGTGGCTGCCCGACACTACCGGCGTGCGCAGGTTGTACGGGTCTCCCTGAGCCCATTCAGTCTGTATCATCGGTGCTACCGCCTTTGTCGTCTTGCTTGCCGCTCTGCGGCTCTGTCTGTCGGCAGAGTAGTCAGAATGTTCATATTGGCTCAGCCACCAGCGTACATGCTCCGGCATCGTTTCTGCGTCGAATCTTCCGCCGTCGGAATAGGCCAGCACCGGTGTTGCGGCAGCATCGTCCGCTGCCACTATCACGAACCCCCCTCTCTCACTATTCTTGTTGAAAGCGTAGTACGAGGGTGTGTCCGTGGGGGCAATCTCAAGATTAATATTATTGTCTATTGCCATGCGCGACGGAGCCCGGCGTGTGCTGCCGTTTTGCTGCATGTCGCAGAGAAACGTCTGTGCTATACTCTTTGCCTGCTCGGCAGTGATTGCGGATGCAGCGGCAACTGCAGACAGCATGCATGCAACTGATAATGCCAAATAATGTTTCATATCTGCTTTCTTCTGTTCAATTTGTGTATTTTATTTCTGTATCATGGATAATTCTCTTGTTTGAGACCTTTTCCCACGACAAAGATACAAATACTTTCTGATATAGACAACAACCAGCAGAAAATCATAATATTATCCATACTCTTCGAAATAGATGCTATTCTCAGTTATCGGACAATCGAGTATCTTTGCAAATAAAAAACCATATATATATATTTCTGTCATGAAACATACTTCTTTGCTCCCGGTTGCAGCCCTCTGTTTGCTGCTAGCTTCATGTGAAAAACAGATAGTGCTCACGTCGCCCGACAAGAATACTGTCGCTGTCATCGATGTCAATACTGGTGCCTATTCGCTCACGTTCAAGAATCAGCCCGTTGTGTCAGATGTCTGTCCCGTCATCAGTTTTGACGGTGACACTCAGTGGGGCAACCGGAAAGCCTGTTGCTACAAAACTTCCCAGATACGCAAAGTGCAGCATCCGCTTTATGGTAAGAACAAGGAGATAAAGGACGAGTACAACTCCGTCACGCTCTATTACTCAGGCTACCGGCTTGTCTTTCGCATGTACGATGCCGGCCTTGCTTACCGCTTTGTAGGCAAGGGGAGCCGTCGTGACACGCTCACCGTGCTTTCGGAGAGTGCTCCGTTCCCCGTCCAGGGCGACCCTGCCGCCATCTGGGGTGACACCATCACCTTCACTTCCTGGGAGCTTGACAATAAGTATTATCATCATGTGTCTGACATAGCGGACGGCCGCTATGCCCAGACTCCGCTGCCACTGGTGAACAAAGAGCGCGGACTGACTCATATCGTGGCAGAGGCTGACCTGCACAACTACCCCGGTATGTTCGTCAGGAAGGACAGCACCGGTCTCAATGGCTATTGGGCATACTCTCCGTCGAAAGTGGAGTATGGCAGCTGGGGCTTCGTGCTCTGCGCCACCGAGCGCCACCCGTACCTCACCCGAGTGCCTGCCAACCACGCTTTCCCATGGCGCATACTAATGACCACCGACGACGACCGCACCCTGCTTACCAACGAGATGATATGGCTCCTCTCGCCTGAATGCAAACTGAAGGATACCGGTTGGATACGACCCGGCAAGGCAACGTGGGAGTGGTGGCACTGCCATATACTCGAGAACGCACCCTTCGACTGCCGCCGCACATCTACCGAGATGTACAAATACTACATCGATTTCGCTGCAGAAAACAATCTTGAGTATCTGCTTGTGGATGCCGGTTGGAACAACCTCTTCCGTCCTACCGAACTCAATCCGCGCATAGATATTCACGAGGTTATCCGCTATGGCGGGGAGAAAAACGTGGGAGTATGGCTCTGGCTCGGCGCTTGCGCTATCATCGACAATCCCGCCTACCTCGACACTATCGCTTCGTGGGGAGCCAAAGGCGTGAAGATCGACTTCTTCGACCGTGACGACAACCTGATGCAACAGGCATACGAGATGATGGCAAAGCGTTGTGCCGACAACCGCCTGCTTGTCGATTTCCACGGGTGCAGCAAGCCTACAGGTCTCAGTCGGGAGTATCCCAACGTGCTCAACTATGAGGCTGTGCGCGGCGAGGAGTGCTGCAAGTGGGACACCACTAGCAACCCGCGCTACCGCACCGAGTTCGTCTTCTCGCGCCAGCTCTGCGGACCGATGGACTACACCCCGGGCAGCATGCGCAACTGCAACCGCGACGTGTTCGTGCCCCGCGACCCCGGACTGCCTTCCACCCTCGGCACACGCGCTCAGGAACTTGCACTATATGTCATTCTCGACCAGCCTTTTGCCATGCTTTGCGATTCGCCTGATGAGTACCGCAAAGACTCTCTTGTGCTCCGCTATCTGTCTCAGGTGCCCGTCACTTGGGACAAGACCATCGCCCTTGAGGGCAAAATAGGGCAGTATGCCGTCATGGCAAAGCAGACCGGCGACAAGTGGTATGTCGGCGGTATCAACAACTGGGACAAACGCGATGTCACTCTTGACTTCTCCTTCCTCGAACCTGATGTCACTTACAAGGCTGAACTCTTCACCGACTCGCCCGACTGCCCTGCCGACGCATCTCTGTATGAGTACACCCGTCACCTGTCACCCGTCACCTGTCACCACTCCCCCGTCACCATTACCATGCAGTCCGGCGGCGGTTTCGTCATGGTACTCACTCCGGAGAATTAACACGATACTCCGTATCTGTTGTTCTATAAATGGCATTATCGCAGAAGATAATGCAAGAGTTGTACAGAACCTATTCATAATATGATTATATGTTCTCACAGGGCGTGACCCGATATACAGGGTCATGCTTTTGTTGTGTTTGTATTTTTTACAAAATACTTGCAGACATGAAACATATTTTGTAATTTTGCCGATGAAACTTTTAAACATCTCAAATATGAAAAAAGTATTATTATTGACTATGTTGCTACTATCACAGTTGATATATGCAACAGACAATCAGACTAAAACACAGCGTCTGGTTGCAAGTATTGAAGCGGATGTTCCTTCATTGACGCTGGAACAACTTTCGCAAATCAGTGCAGCGGCAGAGACGTATATGAATGCCCTTGCATCTGCCAATCAGCAGTATTCTGACGACGTCAAGACACGAATTGCCACCAAAGCCTCCGCAGAAGAACGTTTCATAGAAGCTGTAGAGTCAATAATGACAGAGATTCAAAGCCAGCAATGGAACTCTGCCAAAGAACAACGGAAACAACAGATTGTTGAACAATATAGATAAGAAAGTCATGAAATCACGTATATCATATGTATTAGCCATATTGTTAATTATGGCAATAAGAGTGAATGCTGATTGTATTCAGAATCCCACTTCACCGATAGACAGAATGGGACAGAACTTTGTGCCGATAACTGAAAATAGTATTTGTTGGGAGATTGATTTTCAGTCAAACACGAGTATTAGATTCGATTATGATATAGATCTGGAGAATGGTCAAGGCTCACTTGTAATATATGAATGGAGTAGCAACAGCTATATGTGGCAACCCTTGTATGTGTGTAATGGTTATACATCGGGATCTGTTAATACTACATTTGCCAATGGCAAGGCAAAGATAGTATATGCTAAAACTAATTATACAGAATTCTATAATGGCGGTTTTATAGTTTCATATCACGCGTTGAGCACGAAACAGTTTGAAGAATATACGGTGCGGGCAGAACAACTGATAGTAGGAGACAAACTTGGAATAGGAGTAGATAATCCTACATCTGAGCTTCATATGGCTCATGGAATCATAAAAACAAATGACAATGATTTTAATTTGTCAACCTCCACCGGTTCATTACAGATAAATGCCAATACTAACATTGTTGAGTTTTCTACTACTGCTCCAAAATTCCGTTTTAGCCAGCCGATAATTCTTGGGAATACCAATTGCGGAATAAATTATTCTTATGTACCTGTAAACAATCATAAGCTTCATTTGATGACAAATGATACGAATCGTGTGACAATCATAAAGAATGGTAATGTTGGAATAGGAACAGTAACACCAGCGTATAAATTAGATGTTGATGGCGATATTAATTCATCTGGTACAATAAGTGCTGAAACTATTGAGGCCGAAGAAATCACGGTTTCTATACCAAGTGGAGCAGATTTTGTGTTTGACGAGAACTACGAACTCCGTTCTTTGGAAGAGTTGCAAGATTATATTAAGCAAAACAAACATTTGCCTGAGATACGATCAGAAAAAGAGATGCAGGAAGAAGGAGTTAGCATCAATCAGTTGCAGATTCAACTTCTACAGAAGATAGAGGAGTTGACACTCTATATTATCAAACAAGAGGAGAGAATAAGAGAATTAGAGGTAAAATTAGAAAAATAGCAATTTTAAGTTATGCGAAAGTATATATTATATTTTTGTCTTATTTTTGTCTCTTGTAATAATACTCCTGACATTCGAGGTTCCTGGCAAGTAAAAGATGCATCGGAACAAACAATAGTAACTATTACTCAAGATAAAATTTTTTATCCAGGAATAGAAACTACATTCAAATATAAATATAGTATTCTGTCAGAGGATATCATATATATATAGAGATTATGGATGGCCCCAACGGATAAAGATTATGATTCCGAATGTGTTTATTCTTTGCAAAATAATATTCTCATTATTTATAAGATTCTTCCTTCGCCTGCAGAAATATATCCTCCAATATTCACTGAAGATTTGACTTTAATGAAAAAAATGAAATGAAAACTAAATTATTGATATATTGTATTATTGTGTTGCTTTCTTCATGTTCAAATAATGTTGAAGAAATTATCATTCCATATAAGGAATTAAGTGATTCGGAAAAGGATATATTTAACATTGTATTTAGCTCAAATAATGTAAAATTAAATAATGAACAGACGATTATTTATAAAATATCATCAAATAATGAATTGCGCTCTATAATCCCTGATAATACTGAATTACCAGTAATTGATTTTTCACAATATTGCATAATATATACATATATTACTACGCCTTCTATTTCTGATAAACTTATAGATAACAAATTGTATTATAATAAAAAGGAAGGATATCGGTTTGATGTCTATATTTCAAAATGCGCGGAATGTTATTATGGGATAGGACAATTCTATCCTTATGGAATTTATAGAGTGCTTTCACCTGAACTTTTAGAAGCGAATGTAAATGTCAAATATTTAGAGAGTATAAAATGATGAAAAGAATATATCTCATATTGTTTCTGTTAACATATAACATTTGCCATATTTTTCCCCTCAGTAAAATGAATCAGAAGGTATTATCAAAAGATGGTAATTTATTCGTTGTAACGAATGGAAGGGAATATATAGTAAACGATATAATTTCTGTTAAGTTTTCGGATTTAAACAAATTAAATGAAAAGTATAAAGTAGTTAGATATAATATTCTAAACTATGCAGATATAAAACTATCTGATAATTATACTTTTGACTCAATGATTATTGATTTAGAAACAGATAAGAATATATTGAGTATTGATTACAATGCATATGGAGAATATAATTCTATCATTCCGAATGATTCGTGTAGCGTGTCTTTGTGGCATTTATCAGTTATTAATGCATATGATGCGTGGACAATAACGACGGGTAATCCTAATGTGAAAATTGCAGTTCTTGACTCAGGCATAGATTGGATTCACCCTGATTTAGGAATAGGGAATGATACATATCAAAATATTTTTTGTAACCAAATTGAAAACGATTGGACAAATCAAAATATACCAACATCTGGGAATCATATAGATGATGATGCAAACGGATATATAGATGATTTCAAGGGATGGAATTTTGATGCTAATTCAAATGATTCGAGAGGAGTATACTATCATGGTACTTTTGTTGCAGGTATAATAGGGGCTAAAACAAATAATCACGTTGGTATTGCAGGGATCGCAGGCGGTAATCACGATAATGGGGCAGCTATAATCCCTTATTGTGTCGGATTATATTATCCTAATAGCGCTATTATAGATGATGCTATTATTGCTGCCGTTGAAAATGGTGCAAATGTTATTCAATTTAGTCTATCATGTGTAAATACTAATGCTATTGTTGATGCCATTCAATATGCAACTGAAAATGGCGTGTCAATAATTTGTGCATCTGGTAATGAAAACTCTGTATTATCTTTTCCTGCATCTAATCCAAATGTCATTGCAGTAGGTGCAGTAGACTCTACTAAATCAAGAGCATATTTCTCTAATTATGGTAATAACTTAAGTGTTGTAGCACCTGGAGTTGATATTTTCAGTCTTAATTTGACAACTTCGACTGATATGTACAAATTAGATAGTGGTACTTCATTTGCCGCCCCACAGGTCTCTGCCATAGTTGCTCTTATGTTGTCGGTCAATCCATATTTGTCTATTAATGACATTAGACTAATAATTGAATCTACAGCACAAAAGGTAGGTTCTTATACATATTCAACTACATCAGGTCGCCCTAATGGAACATGGAACAATGAAATGGGATATGGATTGGTTGATGCTTATGCAGCAGTTCAAGAAGCACAGCGGAGACATATACAAAACACTACCTATGTTAGTGGCACAAGCATTGTTGAATATTATCCTGAGATCTTTGCAGGATATTCAGTTACAAATGCAGTGCCTTATGGTAATGTCGTTGTCAAATCGGGTAGTAATATTACTTTCAAAGCAACTGATAAGATCCATCTAAAACCAGGTTTTCATGTAGAACGAGGAGCTACATTTCATGCGTATATAGAACAACCGCAAGCAAATACCATGTCTGCACCTGCATTGATGAGACGAAATATAAATTCAGAAGAAAATCCACCTCATCAAGATAGTAATAATAACAAATTGGAAACAAATGAGATTTTCTCCCTTTCACCCAATCCTGCGACTAATGTTCTTAATGTAGAATCCGCCGAAGAACTATCTTCTATTACCATTTATACTCTCAGTGGTCAGCCTGTATTGCAGACAACAGATACGGAGATCAATGTTTCTGCTTTCCCTGCAGGAATGTATATAGTTCGTGCAATAACCACCACGGGTGAACAACTGCAATCAAAATTCATAAAGCAGTGATAATCGGTCCCCCGTCACCGGTAACCCGTAACCAGTCACCATTTTTTTTCATAACTTTTGCGTATGTCAAAAACTTGCAGTACATTTGCAGTATAAATCATAAGGTTTTTAACTTTACAGAATTAATACATATATTATATGATTTACAATAGTCTTACCGAACTTGTCGGCGCAACGCCGATGCTCCGTGTCACCGGTCTGGAGGGTCAGGTGGCGGATATCGTTCTCAAGTTGGAATATTTCAATCCGGGAGGCAGCGTCAAGGACCGCATTGCCCTCAGTATGATACTCGATGCTGAAGCGAAAGGCATCCTGCGCCCAGGCGCTACCATCATAGAGCCCACGTCCGGCAATACCGGTGTCGGACTTGCTTGGGTGGGCACTGCCCGCGGCTACCATGTCATCCTCACCATGCCCGACACTATGTCGGAGGAGCGCCGCCGTCTGCTGAAGGCTTTCGGAGCAACGCTTGAGCTGACACCCGGAGCCGAGGGTATGAAAGGAGCTATCCGTCGTGCTGAGCAGTTGCGCGATGCCACACCCGGAGCCGTCATCCTTGGGCAGTTCGTGAACCCTGCCAACCCTCTTGCGCATGAGCGCACCACCGGCGAAGAGATATGGCGCGACACTGAGGGCAAAGTGGACATCTTCGTGGCAGGAGTGGGCACAGGGGGCACCGTCTCAGGCACCGGCAGGACGCTCAAACGGCATAAGCCTGCTGTGCAAGTGGTGGCAGTGGAACCCGCTACTTCGGCAGTGCTCTCTACAGGTGTTGCCGGCAAACATAAGATTCAGGGCATAGGTGCCGGTTTCGTGCCTCAGACCTACGATGCTTCAGTCGTGGACCGGATCGTCACCATTGCCGACGAAGAGGCGGCTGCCGGTGCACGTCTGCTCGCAAAGAAGTCGGGCCTGCTTGTCGGTATCAGTTCAGGTGCCGCTTTCTCGGCAGCACTCAGTCTTGCACGCGAGGCGGAAAACCGTGGCAGGACCATCGTGGCACTGCTTCCCGACACAGGGGAACGATACCTCAGCACGGGCCTGTTTGACGATGAGGATTTCCCGGCAATGAAATAAAGTAGTAACCGCTTTTCTTTATCTCTTCATACACAGAGACGGGCGGCAGCCTCGTCTCTGCTTTTTCGTGCTGCGGGCATATTGAAATTTAATTTGCATATTAAAGAAATTTGCAGTACCTTTGCAAACGTGAAGATGCGGGCAGAAAAGATAGGCGGCATACATCTGAATCACGTAAGAAATCACAATAAAATACAACTAACAAACTATATAAAAACCGTATTATTATGTTTATTGAAAACGTGCATGCACGCGAAATACTTGACTCGCGTGGAAATCCTACCGTAGAGGTGGAAGTAACTCTTGAATGTGGTGTAATGGGTCGCGCAAGCGTACCATCAGGTGCTTCGACAGGTGAGAACGAGGCTCTCGAGCTTCGTGACGGCGACAAGAGCCGCTATCTTGGCAAAGGTGTACAGAAAGCTGTTGACAACGTAAACCAGATCATCGCTCCCGAGCTTATCGGCATCAGCGTACTTGAGCAGCGCGCTATCGACATGCGTATGCTAGAACTCGATGGCACTCCCACCAAGTCCAAACTCGGTGCCAACGCTATCCTCGGCGTCAGCCTCGCTTGCGCTCATGCAGCTGCCGAATATCTCGAGATACCTCTCTATCGCTACATCGGCGGCTCCAACGGACATGTTCTGCCCGTGCCTATGATGAACATCATCAACGGCGGTGCTCACTCCGACGCTCCTATCGCTTTCCAGGAGTTCATGATTCGCCCCGTAGGCGCCCCCACCGAGAAAGAAGCTATCCGCATGGGTGCTGAGGTGTTCCACGCACTGGCTAAACTGCTCAAGAAACGCGGACTGAGCACTGCTGTCGGTGACGAAGGTGGTTTCGCTCCCGCACTCAACGGCATCGAGGACGCTCTTGACTCAATTATCCAGGCTATCAAAGATGCAGGCTACGAACCCGGCAAAGACGTCAAGATAGCTATGGACTGCGCTGCCAGCGAGTTCGCTACTTGCGAGAACGGCGAGTGGTACTACGACTATCGCCAACTCAAGGACGGCAAGAAGAAAGACCCCAATGGCAAACGCCTTACCGCCGCACAGCAGATCGACTATCTCGAAGAACTCATCACCAAATATCCTATTGACTCTATCGAGGATGGTCTCGACGAGAACGACTGGGACAACTGGATTCTGCTCACCAAGCGTATCGGCGACCGCTGCCAACTCGTGGGTGACGACCTCTTCGTGACCAACGTGAAATTCCTCGAGAAAGGTATAAAGATGGGTGCTGCCAACAGTATCCTTATCAAGGTCAACCAGATTGGTTCGCTCACCGAGACCCTTGACGCTATCGAGATGGCTCACCGTCACGGCTACACCACCGTCACCTCTCACCGTTCAGGCGAGACCGAGGATACCACTATCGCCGACATCGCTGTGGCTACCAACTCGGGTCAGATCAAGACCGGCTCACTCAGCCGTACCGACCGTATGGCCAAGTACAACCAGCTCATCCGCATCGAGGAGCAACTGGGTGCACAGGCACAATACGGCTACAAAAAACTGAAATAAGAGTAAACAGATAAGCAAAATCCCCTCCCCCAAATGAGGGGAGGGGATTTTTGTTTCCTTGTATATTACTATAAAACAAGATTATCATGAAAAAGTATGTTTGCACCGTATGCGGATACGTGTACGACCCCGAAGTGGGAGACCCCGATAGTGGCATAGCTCCCGGAACAGCATTCGAAGATATACCCGCCGACTGGGTTTGCCCCCTCTGCGGAGTAGGTAAAGACGACTTCGAAGTGGAAGAAGATTGACAAACTCAACAAACTTGTCAAACTCAACAAACTTTACAAACTCAACGAACTTTTCAAACTTTCCTATGAAGACAGATATCATTTATATCGGTCAGAACGATTATGACCTTCCCTTGTTTGAGAGTCAGTATCCCGTGCCCTGCGGAATGGCGTACAACTCGTATCTGATACAAGACGAAAAAATCGCAGTGATGGACACTGTTGACCGGCGCAAAGGTGAGGAGTGGAAACAGGCGCTGAAGACCGCTCTGGCAGGTCGTCAGCCCGACTACCTCGTGGTGCAACACATGGAGCCCGACCACTCGGCACTCATCGAGTGGGCTACCCGTGAGTTCCCCTCCCTCTCACTTGTCGCTTCGCAGAAAGCACTGCAGATGCTTCCGCAGTTCTTCGAGCATATCAGCCTCGAGGGACGCACTCTGGCTGTCAAAGAAGGCGACACGCTCAGCCTTGGCAAGCACACTCTGCGTTTCCTGATGGCTCCTATGGTGCACTGGCCCGAGGTGATGGTCACCTATGACGAGACGGCTAAGACCCTCTTCTCCGCCGACGCCTTCGGCTCGTTCGGCACACTCGACCAGCAGGAAGACGACTGGGCATGCGAGGCGCGACGCTACTATTTCAACATCTGCGGTAAATACGGCACACCCGTGCAGACACTGTTGCGTAAGGCTGCCGCGCTCGACATTCAGACCGTCTGCCCGCTACACGGACCTGTGCTCGAAGGCGATGCTCTTCAGAATGCTGTGCGGCTCTACGACATCTGGAGCCGCTACGAGGCTGAGAAACAAGGCGTGTTCGTAGGCTACGCAAGTATTCATGGCGGCACTGCGAAGGTGGCTGAGCAGGTGGCTGAGATGCTCCGAGCCCGTGGCGTGAAGGTATGCCTCATGGACTTGACGAAAGAAGAAGTCAGTTTCGCTGTGGAGGACGCCTTCGCTTACGGTAAGGCCGTTTTCGCCGCTTCCAGCTACGATGCAGGACTCTTTCCTCCTATGTACAACCTGCTTCACCATCTGCAGGCCAAGGCTTGGCAGAAGAAGCGCGTGGCACTCATCGAGAACGGCTCGTGGGCTCCCACTGCCGGCAAGGTGATGCGCGAGTTGCTCTCCGGGATGAAAGATGTGGAAGTGCTGGAACCGGTGGTTACCATCCGCAGCCGTATGCACGAGGCTGACATCCCGCAACTGGAAGCCCTTGTTGATGCACTGCTCCGGTAACCGGTCCCAGGTCCACGGTCGGAAGAAGTAGGGGAAGGATTTCATGTTGAAAAGACATGAGGTGTCAGGCCGACTGTGCGAACAGGTGATGATGGCGAACCGGAAAGAGCGTTTTGCGAAGCAGAGCAGGTACAAGTTGCTCCATACGTATGTATATGCGATGCTCACACAAGAAGAGGAGCTCCAATAGGGGCTTCTCTGTATTATACCATGATTATACCATCAGGCCAACCTGCGCCTAACCGCCAACCAGCAACCCCATATGACTGTGGTCATGCAATAAGAGATACTTCCATAGGGACTCTCTTTCTGTATCTTATATGGTCGGTTGTTTGCGGTCGGGAACAGTGTGATTGAATGTTGAGCGGATTAAAAATCGTTATTTCATTTTTAGTTTTATTATTTGTTCAAGGGCATCTTCTTTCGAATAGTCAATGAGGTTGTCGTATGGTTTGCCTACTCCAAGGTTCTCCGGCCAAAGTTTAGCCTTGCTGACAGCATTCAGAGCGTCCTTGTACTTCCCCTTTTTCATTAGTTGCTCTGCTTTCCCCAACCATGCATCACGATAGACATCATGCCCTTCCGTGGCACCCTCGTAAGGCAGAACGGTTGTATTTTCCAGCAGACGTATGCATTCATCGTATTGTGAGTCGGAGCACAGAGCGTTGGCATAAAGTACTGAAAGATAATAGTTGTCCGGATACAGCCTGTGATACTTTTTAGCATTGGCAACCGCTAACTTGTATTGCCTGTTTTTGAGGTAATAGTTGATTAGCATTCTTCCGCATCTCCACGATTGCTGCAGTTGTTCACTTCGTTTGATGCTTTCGAGTTGTTCTTCGCCCTGCTGCAATGTGGCTTTAGTAAGGAAGAGCGGTGCGAAATCTGCATTATTGCAAAGTGCGAGTTGTTGCAATGCTTTTTCTCTCTGTTGTGTACCGAAAAGGATGAGAGCAGCATAGTAGTTGTTTTGCCAAGCCGGAGCAACAGAATCTGCCCATTGCATTACAGTCAATGTTGTCAGGCGGTGCGGGAATACCAGTTGCGGCGAAATGGATTGTGCTTTTCTGAGTAGTGTTATGGCATCGTCTTCTTTTCCCTGAAGATGGCGGAGCCATGCATAATGGTAAGTAGCAATAGGACATTGTGCCTGTGACAGCAAGATCTCAGCTTCTGTGTACATTGCTGCGGCAGTGTATTGGTCGGCAAGTTGCAGTAATATTTCATCAGGAAACTCGCACTGAAGATGCTGCCTGAACAGACGTTGTTGTCCGTTAAGCATCAGTTTTTCGAATATGGCGGGTGGGAAAAGTGGGACACTTGTCAGGACCTCGTCAATGATATGTGTTGCGTATTGCGTGTCGCCCCGTTGCCGAGCCAACGTAGCATTGCGCACTTTGGCATCGAGATTAAGGGGGTTGGCCTGTAGCGCCTTGTTAACATACGAAGCCGCTTTTTCTGTATCAGTTTCACGTGAGGCGATGTTGCTCAGTTTCATATAAGCTGCCGAGCGTAGTTGAATATCGCGTGCGGCGGCCATTGCAAAGCCGTCTTTGGCTTGGAGCGTGTGTGATAGTGCCTCGGCGGCAAGTGCATACTGATAGTTGGTGTCGCCATCGTAGGTATTAATGGAGAGAGCAGTGATACATAGGTCAAGCGCATCCTGATATCGTCCTTGCATGTTATAAATAGCTGCGAGCGAGGTCAGCGCAGGAAGATAATATCGGTCTGACTGCAGTGCTTCTTTGAACTTCTGTTCAGCCTCATTATAGCGTTTTTGATTAACCCAATTGACACCTTGCGAATAGAGGCCGTAGGTACTATTATGGTCAATATCCGCAGGTTGTTGAATCGGGCGATTAGTCCTATTGTCGGTTTCGAGTTCGGAATATATTAGTTTTCTGTCTTCAGTAAGCAGTCTCAACGTGCCTTCTTTTGCCAGTCTGCCGGAAGCAGGCAGTGTGGTATGAAAAGCCTTCAGGACATCGGCTTGCAGCGGAACAGATTTTATAAGGCTGTCGGCATCGTAGATAAGGAGTCGGGTATGAGTCTTCTGCAGGGGACAGAAAGCAATCTTGAGGAGACCGTTTTCGCGTGTGACATTAAGTACGCCGGCGGTGCATGTCTGCTTGATACCACCTATGTCTTTCACCGGGAACCAATATTCAACCCAAGTGTCGGTTTGAGAAGGCATGAGGGCAGTGTGCCAGAAAGGTGTTAGGGCACAGTGCTCATCGGGTTGGCAGAACATGCGTCCGGACTGCTGTTCAATGTATTGCCCATCGTTATCGGTAAGCAACTCTTCCCATATAGCTCCTGAACGTGCTGTTGACCAAATAAAGTATTTCATTCCCAACTTGTCGGCATGCTCCGCCATGTGTGCAGAACCGAAATCCTTGTCATGCCAATAGATGCCATAGAAATGGCTGTAGTTGCCGAGCACATGTACTGAGAGACTCTTGCCGAAATCAATATTTTTATACCATGAGATATCTTTGTTGTCTTTGGTGATAGGATATGAGTCGGCATTGCCACTATGGCTGATGCCGGCATTACCGGGATAGATAAACTCGGCATTACCTCTTACGGAGTAGGCAGCATTCATCCACTGGTAGCATGGCCGGTTGTTATCGGCAGCATTGAACCATGTGACAGAGGTGGTAAACCAAGCTTTGTCTGGCGGAAGATTTATCTCCACTTGCCACCATGCACCCGTTATCCAGTCGTATGATGCAACATAGCATGAGGCACTTGAGTCTGAGAGTTGTCGAACAGTGTAGTCAATAGGTGTGGCAGTGGTCGGCACATGTCCGAGAATGCCAAAGTTGAACTCGATACCACCGGAAGTCCATGCTCCACGCAGAGCTATATCACGGAATTTCATTACATGGTTGGTGTATATAAACTCGTTGCCGGACTCTTTTTCTACAGCTCCCCAAATTTTGCCTCCCACTTCAGGCAGGATAGACAGACTGATGTACGGGTTTTCCAACGTCACCACTTTCCATTGTTTTTCGACAGGCTTATTGGTGTATCCATCAAAACGGAAATACGGGTACGACGGACGATTCTCCTGTGGTGCGAGTAGTGCAACCGGTGTCGGGTCGGAGAAAGGATATGTAGTAAGAGTTTGCATGGTCTCGCTGACGGCAGTTTGAGCAAAGACCTGTATGCCGGAAAAGATAAAAAGGGCGCATATAGCAGATATTAATCCGGAATTTCTATCCGTAAGAATAGAAAGACGGGAAATGAACTCAGAATGTTTCATGGCTGTATTATTGTTTTTTACGCAGGGTAATAAGTTGTGTCATACCCATACGGTAGTGTGTATTGATAGTGAGAATGGTGTTTTTTTCGTTGTATGTGAGAGTGACCCGATTATCGGGCATGGCATCGGCAATGATGAACCTGCCGGCAAGAGTAAGCACGAGCGAGTCGTTGAGCCATGTAGGTTCGCTGACGGCAATAGTCAGGGTGTCGTTTGCCATGTTCAACATCATAGCAGCCATAGCGTTGGAACCGACAACAGATGGCATGTCATGATTGAGTTTCAATGATGCGGACTGCCAAAAGTTGATAGCAACAACACCTGAGCGTCTGTCGCTAACAGCCTGGATGGCGGTGTCGTTGCACAGGACTTTTACGTCCGGCTTGTGTGCATAGTGTTTCGTTTCGTTCTCAGTCATGAGTGGAAGGAGATAGTAGGCATAGGATGCATTATGCGGAGCGTTGCCGTGAGAAAGCCAGAGTTCATTGAATCCGTTGTTACTGATGTTGGCATACAGAGTAACAGGCTTGGGAAAGAAGTAGCATCCAGTACTATCGATAGAGGCATAGCGTACGTGTTTGTATGCATGTTCTGCTTGGGCAGTGTGCTGCTTATTGCAAATGGTCATTCGCCTGCCGTATTGTCGATTGTCAACAGTAGTTATAACCTCCCTATTATCACTAAGGCAGATGCCTGCTCCAAGGCATATAATCTCCTTGTCGAAGCAAAACCATGATTTCTTTGCTTTGAGGTTGGAACGCGAACCGAGGAGTAGCATCATAGCAGATGAATAGCGGTTATGGAGACTCACTCCGCCTGCTCTTGCAATATCGGCTGCTGCTGCTTGATGGTCAAACAATATCATCCCGCTTTCGCATGGTTCGCGTTCAAGCATATCAACTGTTGTTCCCGGTATTCGATAAGGATTGATGCGCGGAACATATTGATAGTATTGATAAGGGTCGTTAGGGGTATATATATAGGTCATTCCGTCTCCGGTGTACCAGCCGGTGTTGTTTTCGCTTTTTGTAGGTCGAATAAAAGCTTCATATTTGCCTATTCGGTTGCTTGACATGGCGAGTCCAAAGCGGAATTTTCCAGTTTCATGAATAAGGCGGTCGCCTGCAGCGAGAACAAGTGAGAACGGAGCTTGAGACGATTTGCCGTCGGTAAGAAGCATGGCGGCATCGACACGCGGTTTGTTCAGAGGGAGTGGGTCCAGATTGTCATAGGGTGATGAATAATGCTTGTCATAGCATATCATATCCGCCATTTCGTGTATAACTTGTCTGCGCAGAGCAGTGTCAGCAATAAGCGGTGCGCAGTCAAGTATGTTAAGCGCACAGATTCTTGCGTTTTTGTAAGGGTCTCTTGCATTACCCCGCCCCATAAACATAAGCATCATCTCTCCTTTGTAGATGGAAGGCAAGTATGTTTTGGTTATCCATGTGGGAATAACTTTGAGTATTTCATCCGGAATAGTGTATTCTGTATCTTTGAAGATTCGCGTCATGGAGGCAAGCAGATTGATAATCTGTGCTCCGTATGTTCCGATATATGGAATGGATATATGTTGAATGAAAGTGCCGTCATCGTATAGTCCTTCTTTTTTCCAGACTATGCTGAAATGCTGATATGGCTGTTGATTGCGTATGATGCTGTCGTGTGCAAGGTTTGCTGCGGCACGCACGGCAGGAGGTGTGTTGTCAACAAAAGCAGGTATGGAATGCAGAATAGCATTTCTGATGTCCTGCTCGGAGTCAGTGAGTATTCCTATCATGAGCAGATTCAGACATACATCTGCCTGGTTGGCATAGGTCAATTTCTCGGCAATGGTATAGTCCCGAACGTGTTTGCTTGCACCTCGCTCGAACTGTAGGATTTCTTCTTGTGTGAGTTGCTCATATAGAATACTTACAATATTGGCATAGTCCCATGTATTCCCTATACGCCATTCCCACCAGTTGCCGCACATAGGTGTGTTCTCATTATAAGCAACCCTGTAGAGCAGTCTTAACCCATAGCGTATGTCATTCAGCAATGAGTCATCATGATAGAAGGCGGAACCGGGATATGCCCACGCACGCGCCATGGTATGAAGCCTTCCATAAGAATAGTGGACATGGAAAGGAGTGAAAGAAGGTACATCTGTGAGTAAGTTGCAGTCATCCCAGAGGAAGGTGGTGTCTTGCCGCATGGAGTTGCGATATCTTTCTGCTGTAATTGCGAGTTGATCAAGATATTTACGGATATGCGGGTCAGTCTGATCGTAGTCGGTTTTACCGAGTGTAACTTCCTCTTTAAGATGACGGCGTAGCAGATTGAAATCAGTAGCATGAAGCGTTGCTAACGGCATTATGCAGCATATAATGAGAAAGAAGTGTTTCATTGTCTTATGGTATAATAGAGGTTTTCTTGCCAATTGCATTGTATGTTGAGCCATTGTTTATGATATAGAGTTTGCCATTTCTTATAATCTTGCGAGTTTCAGAACTTTTATAGCCATTGCGAGTTTCTATAGAAGTTTCTTCTGCAGGTAGCGGCATTCGCTTGACAGTTCTGAGAATCAGTTGTTGTCCTTGTCCCATGCGGTCAGCGCAGTTGATTGTGATGGTGGTTTGGGAGCCATCATTGTTTACGGTGACGAGTCCTTGTGGCTTGTCAGAAAGAAGAGTATAGACACCATTGAGTGTAATCTGTTGCGTGGTGCGTTTCCATGTCGGGTCGGAAACGGCAAGATGCAAGGTGTCGGCTGTGTGTCGGAACATAACAATGGCCGCTCCATCGCTATGCATAGCGGCAACCTCGTCTTCCTTCCAGAAATTGATAGCCATAATGTCGTTCTGTTTGTTCCACACTGCTTGTGAGAGTGTGTCGTTACTCAGTATGATGACGGGTTTGTCAGCAGCGTATGACACGACCTGCTCTTGCGTCATTTTAGGCAGGATGGTATAAGCGTATGATGCGTTTTGCGGGGCTTTGCCATGAGGAATGTAGAGACTGATATACTTGTTTTGCTCAATATAGGTTGACAAGGTGCAAGGCTCATGAAATACGTATCCTCCTACTTGGTCAATGTAAGCGTACTGTGGGTTGGTATGGTTCTCTTCCCAACACTTGCGAGTGGTACCTTGTATGCCATCAACATAGTAGGGGGCATCTATACCACGGCTTTCTACAATTGTTTCGACAAGTCTGTTTTCCGACATGCAGATACCTGCTCCGAGACATACTATTTCGTCATCGAAGCAGAACCATGCTTTTTTAGCAACGAGGTCACTCTTAGCCCCTACGTGGCTCATTGCGGCAGTGGCATACTTGTCGTTAAGAGTTACTCCGCCAACATGGTCTTGTGCATTGGGAGGATTATCAAAGAGTGCGATGCCGGCTCCGTCTGCTGCACGGCTTATCATATCAACCGTAGTACCGGGCATACGGTAGAAGTTGCAGAAACTAAAGAAACGCAACCAATGCTCACGATGGTCAGGAGTGTAAATATAGGTCATTCCGTCACCGGTGTACCAACCCGACATGTTGTTACCTGAGAATCCTTCAAACTTCCCTATCCGATTGCTTGACATGGCGAGTCCAAATCGGAATTTTCCGGTTTCATGAATAAGACGGTCGCCGGCTGCAAGCATTTTTGAGAATGTAGCTGTGGATGCAGAAGTGTCCGCAGCATTTAGCAGGCGCTTTAATTGTGGAGCTTGTATGATAAGATTGATACCTTCATAAGGTGAAGCATAATAGTTATTACCTGTGTACCAGTCAGCGCAGACATTGATTATATGCTTCCTTTGTGCTTCATCGGAAACAAGTGATGAGGCATTAAAGATATATAGTCCGAGATCTCTTGCCGCCTCATGTGAGGAATGTGATGCATTGTTGCTTCTTCCCATGAACATACGCATCATCTCACCCTTATATACAGCAGGAAAGAAAGCCTTCTCTATCCACAGCGGCATAGCAGTTGTGAACCATGCAGGTGCACTATAGGATGACGTACCACTGAAGCATAGTTGCATCTCGGAGGCAAATCTTGCCATACTTGTTCCATAACTTCCGATGTAAGGAATGGCAGTGTGCTGTATGAAAGTACCATCTTCATAAAGTCCTTCTTTCTTAAGTATGCCGTTGTATTTATGGTAGTCACCCTGTTCGCGGAGCATTTTCTCCATGAGTTGCTGAGCGTTCTTACGTTGGGCAAGAGTGGTTTCATCGACGAATGCTCGTTTAACCATATTAAGTGCATCCTGAATATCCTGCGGTTTTCCGAGAAGAATACCCATGTACATCAGGTTGCGACATATGTCAGCCTGATTGGCGAATGAAAGATTGCCTTTGTTAGCAAAATAGCGTACGAAATTGGTGAACGACTTGTCGTAGTGGTCAAGTTGTGCGGGTGTAAGTTGTTCGTAAAGAATGCTAACGATAGCGGCATACTCGGTAGGCATGCCGATGCGCCATTCCCAGAAGTTACCTATAAGAGTCGTGTTTTCGTTCAAGCAATAAACATAGAGAAAATCAAGACTATTCTTGATGTTGTATAACAATGTATTGTCGTGGTAGAGAGGCGATGTTGGGTATGCCCATGCAAGTGCCATTGTGTGTAACCGTTGCAGTGAATAGTTGAGGTGCTTGCAAGTATTAGTGGCGTCATTTTTGAGATAAGGGTAGTCGTTCCAAAGGCATGTTTGAGGTTCTGTAATCAGGCAGCTTTGCCATTTGGCAGCATTATTTGCCAAATTGCTGATATAAGCTTGTATGTCAGGGTCGGTTTCATCATAATCGGTTGTTCCGAGAAACACTTCTCTGCGCAGATTCTCCCGCATAACGGCAAAATCATCCGCCTGCACTGCCATCATGGCAATGCAGGCAAGGATGATCGTAACACAAAACCTTTTCATGACCTATTATCAATTTACAATAATCTTGTCTTTATTAACTATATAGCATCCGGCGGGCATGGGGATGAATGTATGGCAGTCGGGCACTGCGGTTATGGTGTGAAGCAATGCACCGGTGAGACTATAGATATCAACATTGACTATCTCTTTAGCATTTATGAGGATACCGTTGCTGACAGCCCTTGCTTCGTATCTGTCATCTTGCAGGCGCTCTATACCGGTGGTTTCATAAGGAATGACTTCAATACGTGAGATGAACCAAAAATCAGTGCTGTTTCGTGAAACATTAAGGTCAGTCTTTTCTTCTGTCTGAATGTCAACTACGTATTCATCCCAAGTGTTGCCGAACTGAATGTATGGCAGTCCATCCATTATTGTACTGTCCTGACCGAGAGTACTCTGTGCGATGGCACGGTTGCTGACAAACATAGTTCTTGCATTATTGTGACTCACACCTGTTATTCTTATCTGACGAATACCGGCCTTGAATGTAGGGAAGTAAATACGCGGTCGTTTGCATTGAATCACAGTACCTGCACCTTCGCGTACACCCTCGATATTGCCGTAGCCTCCATTGAAGAGAACGTTCGCAGTAGTAGAACCATCATCATCTGTATATCCATCAGATGAAAGGTTGCGTCCTTCGTAGATGGTCCATTGGTAGAACCCTATGTTGTTTCTCTGAACCAGTTCGTCAGAGTGTCCCATCTGCATGGTAGTAGTAAAGTCCGGCCATTGCGGATCGGGCAGACTATCATAAGTCCATTTTGTAAAGTCAATAATTATGGGCTGCGTCTGATTGTCGCCCCACCATTCATAGTAGAAACAACCGGGATAGTATTCGGCAAGAATATAGTCGCTTGCTTCGGGCATCTCCCAATATACCTCCAGTTTACAGGTGTCCGAGATGTTGCCCGCAGTGGCAACGATAAGAGCATTGCCCTCTGCAATACCATGAATAAGTCCGCCTTCAACGGTTGCTACATTTGTGTTGCTTGAAGTCCATGTTACGTTGGGGTTGCTAGCATTCGTGGGAAGGACTGTGGCAGCGAGTCGTGCGTATTTGCCTTCGGCTACACGTAATGAACGTTGGTCAATGGTGACACTTTCAACAGGTATCTCACCTGCTATAGCGATGTGGCATACTGCCTTAATATCACCGCAAGCTGCGGTGATATCCACTTCTCCTGAACTGACAGCAGTAACAAGGCCGGTCTCGCTTACCGTGGCTTTCTCTATATTGCTGCTGCTCCATTTGACAGTCTGCTCTGTAGCATTGAACGGTTTGACAGTGGCTTTGAGTTGTAGAGTCTGACTTACTTCCATGTTGGCATTGTCGGTGTCGAGAAGTAGTGCGGTAACAGGTACAACAGCCTGCTCGCTTGCCATGCTTATCACCTGAATATTGCAAAGGAAGAGATATTCGTTGCTATTGCGGTAAAAGCGTATTTTCTTGACATCTGCACTATTGACGACAAGTGTGTCCCTGGTGTAAATGTTTTTCTTCATGGTTTGGTAATACGTACTCATGCCTGTGGCAATGGTATTGATATTAACCCATTCCCCTTTATTGTTTTCACATTGGAAAATGAGAGTACGGTTCTGATTGTAGCACCATCCTTCGGTGATGACGTATTTGACACCACCTGTGATTTCCGGGAAGTATATGGCAGGCAGTTTTTCGGGCATGGAACTCTTGATGTCGTAGTTCCTTCCATTTTCGGAAGAACCATTGTTCCATGCGAGAGGACCATAAACAGGGTCATCTGCCGCGGTGCCACACTTGCGTGAGGCAAGATAGCAGAATTTGTACATCCCGAGCCCTTGATACTCCATCACACGGTCCGCGTGTGTAGTACCTCCAGTGTATGCGACATCGCTTTCCGTCATTTCGGCGAAATCAACAGCCACACCCTTGACCGGTGAGCCGGAATAGTGGTAGTAGCCGTCAGTGCCGACTGTGTACTGCGATTGGGCTGAGATACCTGCAGAAAGTGCAAGGCATGCTAAGATTATGAATTGCTTTTTCATTGTTGATAAGTTTTATGTGTTTAGCAGTTAGTTATTTAAGTGTCTGTCCCAAAACATTGATTTGTTGGCCATTCTGTATGATGACAAGATGCCCGTTCTTAATAACTTTTACAGGTTTCTGTTCGTCTGAATTCAGATTTAAGGTAGCCGTGGGCTCTTGCTGCTCAGGGTTGGCGGTGATGGTGATACGTGTGATGAACTGATAGTCGTTACTGTTACGCCAGAACCGCAAGCGTTTAATATCCTTGTTTTCTATAACAAGCGAAGTCTTGGTATATTCATTTTTCGGCAGGCTGAGGTAATATGAAGAAACATTTTCATCAATCACATTAAGGGATTTCCAATTGCCTTCTGCATCTTCTGCTTCGAAAAGAAGATTTCGGGAGTTATTATTGGTCCATCCTTCAATAGTGAATACAGCAACTCCATTCTTTATCTCTGGGAAGTACATTGCAGCAAGTTTCTCAGGTTGTGAGTCTTTGATGGCACCATTTGTGCCGTTCTCGCTATTTCCACTATTCCAAGCCAAAGGCCCGTATGTCTCATCACCGCAAGCTCTTTGGGCATAGTAGCACCATTTGTACATTCCTATACCGGAGAAGTTCCACAGCAGGTCGGCATGTATGTTTGGTGAGGTATAGAATACATCATTTTCGCTGAGATTGCTGAACTCAACATCAAGGCTGTCAACAGCGGTGCCGCTATAGTGCCAGTATCCGTCAGTACCGAGTGTATAGTCGGTGTGAGGTACGGCAATGACATGGCATGTGTCGGTAATGCCTTCACCTCCTGAGACTACGATGTCAGTTTCACCGGCTGAGAGTGTCGTTACAACACCATCCTGAACTGTGGCTACAGCTTCGTTTGTACTACTCCATGTGAGGGCAAGGTCAGCCGGCAGAGGTGTAGCGATAAGGTTGCATGTAGCATCAGTGTTGATCAGTACCGAATGTTTGTCAAGCGAGACAGAACGATTATCAACCAATTCGAGTTCCAGACCGAGTATGCAGAAGTAATCGGTGCTGGTATATTGCAAGTAGATGCTGGTTTCGCCTACAGTATTAAGTTCGCAACTTACTTCAGTGATTTCATATAAAGTCTGTGCCGTGAGCACTTGTGCTGAAGTATAGGTCCAAGTGTCATGGTTGGCATCTTTGTAATATATTGCCAAAGAACGTGCTTTATTGCAAGCAATGCGAGCTTTCACTGCTATTACACCTCTGCTTGTCTTGGGCAGAAATATGCGCGGTTTATTTGTAGTTGCATTGTTTTTTACCGGTGTTGCATCTGCCGTAGTGCCATTGTTGAAGCATGTAGGCAGAGTTTGAGACTCACCATTGTTTTTGACACTACGATTTGTGAGAGTCCACTTTATAAATGCCATATTGCCGGCCTCAAAGGCAGTATCTGTGTCAAGCCAACTTGTTGGGAGAGCGTCTGCAGTCCATTTAGTGAAGTCAACACTGAATGACTCGACAGGAGTGCCGGTGTAGTTGTAGCCATCGGAAGCAGCTGTATAAAGAGCAGCATTGGCGGTAATTGCGGTCATTAGACCAAGAAGAATGAATAATCTTTTCATACTGATTGATTTTAATATGCCATTGGTGGAACTGAAATAGTGCGTATTCAATTCTCTCCGCAGGTTAATGTTAATACATATGTCATGGTATGCGATGGTCTGCGCACTAAATTGTCGATAGAAGACAATCAGACCTTCGATTAATATGTTTTGTCTTTTTCGTAATTGCAGACAATTTTAAATGATGTATATCTGTTTATTTTGTCATTCTTTCGATAGTGTTGTTGACAAAAGCGGTGGGTGTATCCCCAAACTCCTGTTTGAAAACTTTTATGAAGTAACTCTGCCCCTCTATCCCCACTTTTGCCATTGCTTCTTTGATAGAGAGACCCTGCTCGACCATGAGTTTTGCAGCTGTTTGCAGTCTGAATGAACGTATGTATTCAATAGGTGCTTTGCCAGTCATTTCTTTTACAAAATTGAAGAATTTCCGTCTTGACATACCCATGTCAGCCGCAAGGCGGTCAATGTCGATGCGTCCTTGTGGCATCCGCTCTTCTATTAGCCGTGTGAGTTCTGTAAGTTGCTGCTCCCGATGCCGGACTATGTGATTGCTGCCGGTGTCAATACAATATTTGTTGGTGTACTGGTCCATAGTGTGCAACATCTGTTGAATATATGGCACATGTTCAGGTGCAACAAGAGTTTGTAGAGTTAGAAGTGGGGCCTTTAGCTCTTTGTTGACATTGGTGAAAAATAATACTTTTGCACGGTTAGCTTTCTCTTCTTCCTGCTGCCTAAGCCGTGCTTTTTGAAGTTCACGACGATATAAATACTGACGATGAGCTACGAGAGAAACAATGGAAATTAGTGCAATAAAAAGTAAAATATAAATAATCCACGCTGTAGCACTCTGCCAGAAAACGGGCTTTATAGTGATATGTAATCTTATGATATCGCCCCACACGCCATCGTTGTTCGCAGACTTTGCTTCAAAAATATATTTTCCTTTTGGCATTTGCATCAGAGTAATGGTACGGTGGTCCGCATCAGCATCATTCCATGCAGGATCTTTCTTTTGAGGAGTAATCAGACGAAATCTGAACTTGTTTTTATTGCTTAAATAATAGTTGGTAGAAGATAGTGTGACAGCAATATTGTTTTGATTGTGCTCGAGAATAAGTTGATTGTTATGTATGCCTTTTATCAAGGTGCTATCCGGACTGAGGTTATCAAAGATGGAGACGTTGTTGATGTTGATATCAGATATACGTGTTCGCGGTGGGGAATTGTTATATCCGCATTGATGTGTGTTTATGCAAGTGAGTATGCCGGCAGCACCGATGTAGATGTTGCCGTTCTGTATGCAAGCGGAAAAAATGTTTCCGCCATTAGTACTATATCCGCTTTGATCAGACAAGTGTGCAGAGTTAATGTCGTATCTGTAAAGGACGTTGTTGCCGCATAACCATAGGTAGTTGCCCTCAACAACCAAATTGCCGATGTGTGTTTGTCTGAGTTCATCTTTCAATATGGGCTGACAGAATGTTAGGGTATTGATATCGTATTGTATGATTCCATGCGATTTAGTGCTAAGCCATAAAGAGTGACGCACACTGTCGTAGCAGATGTCATAGATGTATGCGTGTGTCTGTGGAGTGATAGAGTAAAGAATCTGCTTATCTGTTGTAGAAAAACAATGAACTGAAGTAGAGGTGGATAAATACAGGCATTCTCTCCCTTCAACAATGTGCATTAGCCTTGGAGATATGTGCTCTCCGGTAGGAGCCGGTATATGGAATATTTGTTGGTTAAGTGTGTTAGTATTGAAGCATACAAGTACATTTTGCAAGTCTTGGAATATTATCCAGAGGTTGCCATTACGGTCGGCAACAAAATCACATATTTGGTCGCTGATGCTGTGAGTGTCGGTTTTACCGGTCATCCACGAGGTGACTTTTTGCGTTTTTAGGTTCAGCCTATTCAGTCCTCCAAGGTATGTCGCAATCCAGAGATTGTTGCCGTTTTTGTAAAGAGCCTTGATATTGTTGGAAGGTAGAGCCGGCACGGAGTTGCTATGATAGTGTGCCGTGATGCCCTTGCCATGCTCATAGCAGAAGAGCCCGTCTCCTTCTGTTCCATACCATATTTTATTCTCAATCGGCAATATGGTGCTAATAGGTTGGCTGAGGTAGTTGTAATTGCTTTGTCTTATGGTCAAACGACTATCGGTATTTCCTGTTGAGGCATAGAGCAAGCCGCTTGCATAGGTGCCAACCCACAAATTCCCATCGTTATCAATGAAGACTGCCTGAACCGAGTTGTTATCAAGTGAGCCGGGTTGATTGGTTTGTTTGTAATGTTTGAGCTGTGAGGTTGTGGTGTTGTATTGGAAGAGTCCTTGCATGGTGGCGATGAAGAGGTTACCATGTTTGTCACCTGTTATCCGTCGTGCTCTGACAATACTCCCATCATCTGAAAGCATGGTGGTGAGTTTGAATCCATCAGAAGTGTGGCGATATATTCCATTGTTGGTTGTAAGTATATAAAGAGTACCATTGCTCACGAGTATATTAGCAATGTGTGTGCGAATGAAGTCGTGATGCTCTGCTGTACATTGTCCGGTCAGCAGATTTACGCTGTAGATACTGTCGTTGGTGAAAAGAAAAGCACAGCATGTATCAGGTGAAGTGTAGAATTGTCCTGCATATTCCTTGCCATTTGTGGTGAGCGGAACAGTCTCACCAGTTTCAGGGTCGAAACATACAGGCTGATTGTTAGACAACCATAGCTTACCATTACAATCTTCCCATATATATCGGTATGGATGATTATATATTTTTCTAAAGTTATCGGTGTCGGGGTTATAGACGAATAGTCCGGAAGAGGAGGTGACGTAAAGTCGTCGAGTAGTAGTGTATATGATATTGTAATAACTGATAAGCCATTCTCCCGTAGACGCTATTTTGCTGCTATAGGTTCGGAACTTGTAGCCGTCATAGCGCATTATATCATCCCCAACGACTGCCCATATATAGCCTTCATTGTCTTGTGCAAACCCACTAACCGTACCATAAGAACTCTCCGTTCTCGGGATGTAATGGAAGAAGAGCGAGGTGCTGTCTTGTGTATAAGCGTAAAGAGGTATAGAGCTTATATTAAGAGCAATGATGAGCAGATATGTGTGCAAACGTTTCATAAGACAGTTATTGCATTGTATCTTTGTTTTCGATATAAATAAGAATTTGCTGTGCAGCATAATACATTGCCGCAGGTCCATACACCTCAGTCATATCGGCAGTAATAGCTTCCGGTTTTTCACCTACTGCCTGCACCGAGCCAAGCATGCCATCGGCATGCACAGAACGAACGATTGCCTGCCATGCTTTTACGGCATGTGGCAGATATGTGGCTTCATCAAGAATATTGCTGTTGATACCCCACCAGAGAGCGTAGCAGAAGAAAGCAGTGCTACTCATTTCGGGAGTGGGGTAGGCCTCCAAATCAAGCATACTAACTCCCCAGTGCCCTTGCGGAGCCTGCAATGTGACAATAGTCTGCATCATTTCTTTAAAGTGAGCGATATACCATTCTTTTGGTTTGAAGTTGTCCGGCAAATATGGAATCATTTTTGCTAATCCAGCTGTTACCCAGCCATTTCCTCGCCCCCAGAATACAGGGTTGCCGTTAGCCTCGTGTTTGTCGAAGTAGTTGCTGTCGCGCCAATAAAGGTGAAATTGTTTGGAGTAGAGGTAATCGGTAGTGGAATGGTACTCTGCATCCATGAATGAAAGCATCTGCGGGTTGTTGCAGATGGAAGCATAACGCGCAAAAACTTGTGGAGCCATGTACAGAGCATCGCACCACGACCATCGTTGCTTGTAGTAATAAGTAGGATCGTTATCATTGGAATAGAGTGTGCATTTTGAAGGGTGATTCATGATGAACTCTAGGCGCTCTACAGGTTGATGCAGAAAGCGCCGATCTCCGGTATGTTCGTACATATCGGCATAGAGCATGCTTACGATGATGTTGTCTGCATGGTAAACGTGTACGCCCATTGGTAAACGATAGTCATTGAGTTGCATAATACTATCGACGAAATATATGGTTGCAGAATCGTTGCGATGTAGAGCCCACTCATAGGCAGCAGTCAGGAAGATGGCATCTGCCCAATTGACATCATTAGTACGCTTCCACCGGCGATGTGCGTCAACAGTATTGTAGTGTTTGATTTGCCATTTTACGGCAGCGTCGGTAACTGCAGTGACTGCTTCTGTGGAAATCTTAGATGAGAACGAAGATGTGGATGCAGTGGGATTAGTGCATGAGACTGTACTCAGCGAAGCAACTATAGCAATGAAAAAGGTTTTGTAGTATTTCATATAATGTGTGGTGTTATGATAGGAAAGTGAATCGTGCGCTCATGACGTGTATTACTCCATTGGTACACTCTAAGTTTGATGTAGTACAACCTACTTGATTGATTTTTCCGTTGGCATTGGTCCAACCGGCTCGCAGACTATTGAGGTTTTGAGACGAGGTAGGGGCAACAATGGTTTTGTAGAGTCGCATGGTGACCGTCTCATCAAGTGTAGTGACAAAGATAGGTCCGTCAATATCGCTACTTAAGTACTTGCCTTTGATAATACTTCGCATAAGATAGGTGCGGAGAGTCTTAACAGGCACTTCGTTGATTGAGGAATAGTGGTAGTCGGTCAGGAACTTATCCCACACAGCATCCTTGATAATGAAGAAGGTGTAGATAGAGTCGTGATAATATTCTTCCATGCCTGCCCGGTTGATTGCCTGATACATGAGAGCGAACTCGTCGGTGCTGTGCTGCCTGATGAACTCGTATGCATCACATGTCAAACCGGCAAACTCTGCACCGCTTTCATTTCGAAAACTATAAGCATAACTCAACCCAAACATGGAACATGAGACACATGACAATGCATATAGCACCAATGCACAGATTACAAAAGGTTTAAAGCGTTTCATATAGGTATTGATTTAAAATAACGAACATTACTTAATAACTTCCAGTCTGTTTAAGATTATCATTCTCATTGAGAATGTCTTGATGAATAGGCCAATAGTGCTGCCATTCTTCTTCAAAAAGGCGGTAAGCACCGGCGCCCCCGTACTTGGAGATGTAGTTGGTGAAGTATGTATTCATAATAGTTTCTATACGTTCGGTGCGCATGAGGTCGAACCAGCGTTTTCCTTCGGCATAGAGTTCGAATTGTCTCTCTTGCCAGATATCTTCTTCGAGTTTGGTTGTGTTGTTGTAGTATGAAGCGAAATCTTTAGGAGGAAGTCCGGCTCTAACTCTAACTTTATTCATTTCTTCTACAGCCTCTTCATGGCGCCCTAATCGATTAAGGGCCTCAGCGCGTAAGAGGAGAATATCGGCAAGGCGATAGATGGGAATATAGCACTCTTGATATTCAGTCTGAGCTTTGTGTTCTTGAGGTGACCATTTCCAGCATTGTGTGCCGTTTGGCAGTGACATAACGTGTTTTGTGGTGAAAGTTTTGTATTTGGCAGAGTCGATGGTTGCTACGCGTCTGAGATCTCTTGAGCCTGTTTCTCTTTCCCATGCAAACCATTTTTGATAGATTTCAAAGGTGGGAACGAGGGGATTGGCGCTGTTTGCCAAAGTGGATGTGATAGTGTTCTCTCCATCAGTAGTATAATTCCATTTAAGTGTCAAAATGTTATCAGTAGTGGTAGCAGTGCGGCAGACATCGGCAAAATCAGTGTTCTCCAGTGTATGCTTGCCTAATGCCAGCAACTTGTCAGAGAAAATGACGGCTTTCTCATAATCCTTCTCCCACATGGCAACATCGGTTGTCAGGGCATAAAGTGCGGCTGGAGAATAGATAAACAATTCATTGACTGTAATGTCAACAAGTGAGTCGGCTCTCTCAAGGTCGCTAATGATAAGTTCAAACACTTGTTCTTTAGGTGCCCTTTTAGGTTTCATTACTTCAGATTTAACAAGAACGGGCTCTGTTACCAATGGCACATCTCCCCATATTCGATAAAGATTGAAGTAGGCGAATGCGCGCAGGAAATATGCTTCGCTAAGATAATGGTTTTGTTTGTATTCGTCCATTTTCCCCTGCATGGTAGGAATAAAATGTATTGAATAGTTGGCTACGCTGACAAGGTTGTACCAATTGTTCCAGTTGCAGGCATTGAGATTTGAAGTAAGTTTATTGAGACTTACATTCTGAACAGGTGCACCTCCTGTTACGTTACCCAAGAAGTTGTCACTACGGGCTTCTGTCCAATAAAGGAATCCTGTTTTGTAGGCATTTTTGATATGTGCATAGCCGGCATTGAGTGAAGCACGCACATCGTTTTCTGACTGCCAGTAACTCTCTGTTGTGATATCCGCCAGAGGCTCAACGGTAAGAAACTCGTTGAGGCATGAAGAAAACAGCAAGGCAAGAAATACAACTACTGCAGGTAATATCTTGCTGAATGTTGAGTGATGATTATTGAGAGTCATATTGTATGGAATTTTAGAACGTTATATTCATACTGCAAAGAACTGATTTGGCCCGAGGATATGAGTTGTTGTCGTATCCGATGGCAAATCCGGAAGATGGTATCTCAGGGTCGAAACCGTCGTAATTGGTCCATGTGAAGAAATCTTGCATCATAACGGAGAATGTCCAGTCCTGCATGTGCATAGTGCTTACCCACTGCTTAGGCAGTGAATAACTAACTTTGAGATTTTTCAGTCTTATGTATGAGCCGTCCTCTATCCAAAGGTCGCTGTTGAGTCGTGTATTCTGCACAATGGCTCTTGAGGTGCTGGGTATGGGGTACTTGGCGATATCACCCGGTGCGAGCCACGACTTTGCGAGATAAACGGGACTTGCCTGGGTAAGTGTACCATATACATGTGCATTACGATTGGCCTCATATACATTTATCACATCGCCTCCGGTAGAGAAATTGAAGAAAGCGGATATGCGCAGACCTTTCCAACGAAACTCAGTAGTGAATCCGCCTGTAAAGTCAGGTTGTCCGCATCCGATAACTTGCCTATCCTCATAATTGATTACTCCGTCATGGTTGATGTCATCCCACATGACGTCGCCTCCACGGAAGAGTTCGCCCTTTTCCGTGCCGTATCTGAGTTGCCGCACCTCGCCAGTATAGGTTTCATCTCCAAGACGATATTCAACGAAACGATCTTTGTCGTCGAAGACAGGTGTAAGTTGTTGCCAGTTGCCATTTTCATCTACAAAAAATGCGTTCGACTGGTCGTATTGGAATATCTGGATAGCATGGTATCCATACATTGTTCCAAGGGTGTAATCGTTGTCGATGATATAGAGGCTATTTTGTATGCTTTTGTTTTCTTCCGGGATATTGTAGAGTCGGTTACGGTTGAAAGCGAAGTTGATGCTTGCCGTCCAGTCGAAATCACGTGTCTTTATCATATGACCGCTTATAGTGAACTCCAATCCTTTATTACTGATGTTGCCTATGTTTGTGTAAGAGGAACTAAAGCCTGTTGTTCCCGGCAGTTTCATAGAGAAAAGAACATCGCGGGTATCCTTCTTGTAAATGTCGAAAGTGAGCGAGAGACGAGAGTTGAACATTGACCAGTCCAGACCAAGATTATGCTGGATTGTGGTTTCCCACCCAAGACGATCATTGTGGAGTTGCGTAGGATAGATTCCTACATAATCCGCATAGGCAATGGTAGAGTATCGGGAAAGAGCAGCGTAGTCACTTGCCGTCTGATTGCCTGTCATACCGAAACTATATCTGATCTTCAAGTCGGTGAGTGCAGGTTGTGCCCACCGCATCCAAGGCTCATCAGACACTCGCCACCCCACACTGCCGCTTGGGAACACTCCCCACTTGTGGCTGCTGCCGAAACGACTTGAACCGTCAGCACGTATATTAGCATTGAAAAGATAGCGTCCTTTATAAGAATATCCGACACGGGCAAAGAAAGACGCCATCTTGTTTTCTGTCAGATAGTGGAATGTTTTGTTTAAATCAACCTCGTTGAAGGCATAACTTGTCTCAATGGCTTCTGAGATATTGTGATTAACGGAAAGATTGATGTATTCACTTTTGTAACCTTGTATGCTAAAACCTGCCATGGCATAAAGGTTGTGGTCGCCTGCAAACGTATGGTTGTAGGTCAGAACGTCTTCATGTGTCCATCGAAAATTGGTAGTGTTGCGGTTGGAAGAAGCAGTGATTTGATTTTTGTTGAGTATGGCAGGCTCGAAATATCTGTAATTGTTTTGATAGAAGCTGCCGGATATGGAAGTTTTGAATGTAAGGTCGGGAATGATGTGCCATTCGATAAACTCATTGAAATTGGCTTCGTAATACTTGTTGTTGTTGATACAAATCTGCGACCATGCTAAGGGGTTGTTTCGTGATGCAATGACCGGCGCGTACGTTCCATCATCGAATATGAGTGCCATGTTGGCAGGTCGCTCAAGAATTCGTTGCCTTGCACCACCGGGAGTACGTCTGTTACCTCCGATGCCCAGAGAGATTCTGCTACCAATAGTAACTTTCTCATGTGGTTTGTAATCAAGATTTATACGTGCAGTTCCACGTTTGTTCCACGTGTTGAGTGCAATTCCGTCATCGTTCATGAAACTGATAGACGTAAAGTACTGTATATTGTTGGTTCTCCCTGCCAGACTTATGTCTGCTTGATGAGTTAACCCTGTTCGGAATAAAATATCCTGATAATAGTTGTCATCGGCAAAAGAAGGGTTAAGTGAGTCACTGACATACACGGAGTAGCTATCCGAACCTGCCATATAACTGCGCAGTATGTCAAAGTCAATACATTGCCTACGGTTCATTTGTGGCAGAGTGCGTGCAAGATTTGATATTCTCAAAGAATATCCCACATTGATAGTCGGTTTGGTACTCGTTCCTTGTTTAGTGGTGACAATAATGACACCGTTTGCAGACTTGGAACCATATATTGCAGCACTGGCAGCGTCTTTAAGGACCTCAACAGAGGCGATGTCGGCTGGGCTGATATTGTCAATATTATCTGTTTCCATGCCGTCAACTATGAACAAAGGAGTAGAACCTTCTGCAGAGAGAGTGCTCGCACCGCGTATACGATAATTGCTCGTAGATCCTGGTTCGGATGCGGTGACAATCTCCAATCCTGAAACTTTTCCCTGCAGGGCAGTGGCTATATTGATAGGTTTGTTTTCCAATATGCTTTTCTCTGCAAGTGAAGTGATTGAGCCGGTAATATCACGCTTTTTCATGGTGCCATAGCCTACAACAACAACTTCCTCCAGTTGTTTGCTATCTTCTTCCAAAAGTATTTTCATCGTTTTGGATGTCTTTACCTGCATACTTTTAGATAGGTAGCCCATATATGTAAACTCAATGGTGGCACCGGGTGTAACATGTATTTCAAACTTTCCGTCATAGTCTGTTATGGTACCATTAGAAGTGCCCTTTTCCATTACAGCGGCTCCTATTAAGGGCTCGTTGCTCGAAAGGTCACGTACGCTGCCGGATATTGTAATTGGTTGAGCAAAGGTACTATTGGCAAAGACGATGAGAGCGAACGTTGCAAAGATAACTATGAAAATAGATTTTGTTCTCATGGCTCTGCCTCCTCTTCTTTTTCTTTAACAATTACTTTATATCTTACAGATTTTCCATTTTCCGCAGTGAGGCGGAAAATGACTGTATCAGTATAGTTGATTACATCCATATCGTTGAATGTGCGAAATGCCGTTTCGTCATTGTTTTCCGCCACTTCAATCATGCACCTATGGGAAGAGGCTGAGAGATCAAGGTGCGTACGTTGTGTACTCAAATCGTATCCGCTACCAGACTCAAGCAACATTATCAACTCCGAGCCGTCAGTGTATGCATTTGGTGTGACAGAACGTCCTGCTGTCGGATCATCAGAGTCTGTAATGTCAGTCGGTGACAATGGAATATCGCATAAATACAGGCGAAGCAGAATGGCATCTTCATACACAAAATCAGGTGTGATGAGAACATTATAATATGCCTTTTTCCCACTTTGTGCAGTGACTTCGTAAACGACTTCACCGTTTGAGAAGTCAACTTCTTCAAGATTGGAGGGATTACAACTTGTCCATGGCGAGAGTTTGATAGAAGGGCGTAAACAAGTCAGATCTGCATCTGTTGGAACGCTTACTGTAATATAGCGGTTAGTCTCGTCAATAACTCCTTTGTGATGAATGAAGATGTTGGCTGAGGAGTTGTGATAGTATTCAATATCAAAAGATGATATGGCTCTTAGATTGGCAAGAGGATAGTCGTCCATCGTCTTCTTACACGATGTAATAAGTAAGGGGATGATTGTGGCAATCAGCCTTATACTGACTGCAGGACGTAATGAGTGCTTCATGGTTGAATGTGTTGATTTTAGGGTGAAAAACTATAACTTTGCAAGTAAGTTTATTTTACGCTGCAAAGTAAGGCCTTTTTATGTTTATAGGCAAGTCCGATTTGGTATATGAAGTGTCTTGTTTGGCATTATGTGCTCTTTTCGGCAAGATTATAAAAATACTAATATTATATTTAGTTTACATGCATATATATATATAATGCCTATCAATCACCCATGATGGAGTCGGACATTTGAAATAAATAGTAAAAACTGAAGAGACAAGCATCAGTGCTCGTCTCTTCATTGAACATGTATTATATAACCTGTTCTGTTATCTTGCCTGGATGATGGTGATGAAGTCGGGGGCTTTGAGTGAGGCGCCGCCGATGAGGCCGCCATCAACATCCGGGTTAGCAAACAACTCGGCAGCATTCTTGGCATTGCATGAACCGCCATAGAGAATAGTGGTGTCGTCAGCTACCTGTTTGCCGTATTTCTCAGCGATAAGCGAACGGATATATGCATGCATCTCTTGTGCCTGATCAGGAGTAGCTGTCAAACCGGTACCGATAGCCCAAACGGGTTCGTAAGCCAGAGTGATATTAGCCCACTGCTCAGCTGTGAGGTTGAAGACAGAACCTTCGAGTTGTGCCTTGACTACCTCGTTCTGACAACCAGCCTCGCGCTCTTCTTTCACCTCACCGATGCAGAAGATGGGTTTGAGATTGTTCTCCAGAGCGAGGAGGACTTTCTCACGCAGAATCTCGGGTGTTTCGTGGTAGTAAGCACGACGCTCGGAGTGACCGAGGATGCAATACTCAGCACCGGTAGATGCTACCATAGCGGCACTGACTTCGCCGGTGTATGCACCGGACACTTTGTCAGCGCAGTTCTCGGCTGCCACCTTGATAGGAGAGTCCTTTAGAAGCTCTGCCACCGTGGCAAGATGAATGAAAGGAGTGCCGATAACAACGGCACATTTGGGGTTAACAACAGTCTGTTTAAGTTCGGTAGCAAGTGCTACACCTTCCTGCAGGGTCTTGTTCATTTTCCAGTTGCCTGCAACCATTTTTGTTCTCATTGTAATGTATATGTTTGAATAGTTTGTAAAGTTCGTAGAGTTCGTAGAGTTTGTAAAGTTTGGGAGGTAGTTATTTTCTGATCCTTAAATGTTTCAGTCGTTAAATTCGTTTCTTAGGTTGTATTTTTCAACGACTGTACCTTCATGAAGGACTACAACGCCCGGGTTGGCACGTACTATAGTCTTGAGCGTGACCGGGTCGGTCTGACAGAAGGCCTCTGCGGGGATGTCAAAGTCCCGGCATTGTTCAACAAACTCCTCAATGTCGTCTTCTCCGCTGCCGGTAAGAATATAGCAAGGTGAATCTTCCGTTGAGTTATGAAGCAGTGCAGCAACCTTGCCGGCTTGCTTGATGTCGGCCTTCCGGAGGTCGTACATAATGACAAGTGTTACCTCAGGCGCTGAGAGGACATCGTCGGTCAGGTCGTCACCATCAAGAGTGATAATCTCGAAGTCGTGAACAGGAGGCTCATAGCCTTTTCTGATGAGACGGGAGCGCTGATCAACGAAGGTCCATGTGGAGTCCCCCTTGGGATAGTTGTCAATAGTGAAGGTCTGTTGTTTGCCGTCTTTTTCATATATAAACTCCACTTCGTACAGGTCAGGCTCGGCATCGTCGGGATACTCCATGAGCTGAGGCAGGTTATTCCCCACTTTGTACGGACGGAAATCCATGACGGGCAAGTGGAGCCTTGCATAGAGCATGAAGCATACTGCGAAGAGTACGGCAAAACACGTGAATGCCAGTTCTGCATGCCAAGTAAACAGTTGGGCAATATGTTTCTTAGTGCAAAGCAGGACAATGACCAGAGCAAGCAGTACAATGTTTTTCCAGAAGGTAGCCCAGTTGCTGATGACGAGTGCATCGCCGAAGCAGCCGCAGTCGCTGACAGGATTGGCGATAGCGATATATAGCGTGAGGGGTGTCATGACAAGCATCATGAGCAGTGCGAGCCACGAGGTCCATTGGGTTTTAACATTGAGGAATAGACACACACCCAGTGCGAACTCGAAGCAGATGAGGCACCATGCTGCAGGTTCTGCCAGAGGCAAAAGGTTGTTGAAAAAGCCTCCGAAGGCTTTGAGGTAGTCTTCTATCTTATAGGTGGTGCCCAGCGGATCAACGGCTTTGACAAAGCCTGAGAAGATAAATGTCAGTCCGAGCAGAGTGCGTGCCACGGAACCTGTGATATGGAGCGTTTTATTGGTTTTCATGTAGTTCTTCTGCTTTAATGAGGTTGAACACAGCGTAGTTAATCATGTCGAAATAGTTGCCTTCCACACCTTCTGAGACAAGAGTCTTGCCATTGTTCTGAAGAATGGTCTTGTTGCGGAGAATCTTGTTGTAGATGAGGTCGGTGATGGCTTCTTTGTCCATCTCGCGCCATGCTTCACCATAGTCGTGGTTTTTGCGGCACATAAGCGCACGTGCCTGAGCAATATACTTGTCGTAGTAGGAAGTGGCTTCTGCCGCACTCAAGTCAACGGTGTCGGCATAACCGATCTCTTCCTGAATAAGCCCCATGACGGAGTAGTTGACAATAGCCATAAACTCGCCGTTAGTGTCTTCACCCACGAGGTTGACGCCGGTGGTCTCAATTTCGCGTATGCGCTTGGCCTTGATGAAGAGTTGGTTGACAACAGAGATGGGACGCATGGTGCGCCACGATGGACCGTAATCCTTCATCTTGTTGATAAATATCTCCCTACAACGGGCAGTAATGATATCAAATTCTTGTTCTGTGGTCATATCAGTGTCAGAAAAACATATTAGCGTGCAAAGTTAATACTTTTCACGCTAATATGCAAGTGCCGATGTCTATATCAGAACTATTCGCTGATCAGTTTTTGTGGCTTACCGTCAATGAGAAGAATGTAAATACCCTGCGGCAATCTTGCAGACAGGTTTTCCGTTCTTTGGTTGATGACGGTTCTTCCGTAGATGTCGAATGCCTGGATGAGCATTGGCTGTGAGCATTCCACTTTAAGAATTCCGCCTGTGAGACTGACGGAAGAAGACTGCCGGTCGGTTGTAGCCGAAGGAGTCTGCTTGGTCTGCTTGCGATAGAGTTGCACAGGCTGCTGTCCGGAGGTGTAGAAGCGGAACATACCGGACGAGTTGTTGTAGCGCAAAGTACGTGAGGAGAGCGAGGCTGTGCCGCTAACCACTATGTCTGTGCCTGACATGCTGAGTGCAACCGGCAGAGGCTCAGCGCTGCTATTGAGGGTGTTGCTGTTTTCGCTGATGCCGAGGTAGTATCCGCTGCTACTTAGCATAGTGTAGTCGCCGGCAGGAGTGGCACTGATGGTAATGGCTGCAGCATCAACAGTCTCTGAGGCTTTGATAGTGTTGTCGCTGATGTTAACTTTGAGTTTGTTGGCGGCAGACTTTATCTTATTGGCATCGTCGGCCACGGCAGCATTCAGGCAATAGCTGTATTCTTCCGATACGACAAGATAGATGCCGTTCCAGTCGTATGGTTCGGTTTCGAGAAGATAGTAGTCGCCGTCGGGAACAGGAGTGGTAGTGGTGTCCGTGCCGCATTGTCGGGCAGTAGCGCTGAGGTTGACGACAATATCTCTAACAGAGTCGTTGCTGAGAGTGAGCGTAGCAGAATAGGTACCTGCTTCGTCAGACATAAACATCAGTGCCACTGCATGGCCATTGGCTACCTGCTCTGGAGTGAGATATGAAGGTGACACACGGAACAGGTGCGCATCGTCGCCTGACAGAGCCAGTGACAGATTGCTCTTCAGATTGTTGCCAAGAACATTGACGGTGAGTGTTGCTTCAGTAGATGTACATACTGCTTGCATCGACAGCTGTGAGCCGCTTTGCGGAGATGAGATGTAGGGGTATGTGACAGGCTCGGCTTGTCCGTCGTAGGCGCAAGTGAGACTGTTGAGTTGTACGGTCTGCCCCTTCTTGTTTCCCCAGAGATATTCAGCCAGTTCGGGGTAGTCGATGAAGGGGTTGCGGTTGCCCTGTGTCTGCTCGATGGCATCGTTGCGGAGCAGTTCTTTCTCGGAGACAGGGTCCTGGCGGTGCCACTTCATGAGCAGAGTGATGCCATATTCGGTAAGTCCGAAGTTGCCGCTTGCGGTATAATTGCCATTGAAGATAGCGCTACCGTTGCCTTTGGTGGCATTCACCTCCCATTTTGCCATAGTGCCGAAGTAGCCTCGGGCGAAGTCGCCTTTATACTCGTCTCTCGGCTCGAAGACGGTGCCGGAATAGCCGCTGAGAGAGGAGCTGCCAAGTTTGTTGCCATTGTAAGAATAGTCGAAATTGGTTGTCTCTCCGAAGGCATAGCTGCTGCGACGGTTGTTGACATAGCCGTCGGTGGGTACCACATGGAAAATGTCGCTTCCCTGTTTGCTTTCTTTAGGTGTACCTCCCCACCAGCTTTTGGGCAAAGAGTGCTCGCGGTTGTAGCAGTCACATTCTTTTTTGTAGCTGCCGCAAGACTTGGAGAATGCAAACGAGCAACCGCCGTACATATCAATGAGGTTGCCGTTTTTGTCAACATCCGTCTTCTCGTATGCATCAAGCAGCCCGTCGTAACCCATGTCACTGTAACCTTGCTGGGTACATTTATAAATGGCATCCCAGAGGTTCTGACCTGACTTGTTGTTCAACTGTGTGTAGTGGCCGGCTGAGGGTCTTGATACGGCTGTGGCAGAAAACAACACAGCAGCTGCAATAACGAAAAAGTGATTCTTCATGGTAATGGTTATGTGAGATTTTATAAGGTTAGTTTTTCGGCGATATGCTCTTTGCTTACTGCTTGCTGTTCACCGGTGAGCATATTCTTGAGCATGACAGTTTGGTTTTGCATCTCGTCGGAGCCAACGATGGCTACAAACGGAATATGCTTTTGGTCGGCATAGTTCATCTGCTTCTTTATCTTTGAGGTGTCAGGATAGACTTCGGTGTTGACGCCCTGACGACGCAATGCGGATGCAATGCCGAGGCAATATTCGCGCTCCTGCTCGCCAAAGTGTGCAAACAGGAGTTGTGTCTGCTCGGAGTTGTGCTCGGGATAGAGCGAGAGTTGGTTGAGCACATCGTAGATGCGGTCGGCACCGAAACTGATACCCACACCTGACACGCCCGGCATTCCGAAGATGCCTGTGAGGTTGTCGTATCTGCCACCGCCGGTGATGCTGCCCATCTCTACGTCAGGAGCTTTGACTTCGAAGATGGCGCCTGTATAGTAGTTGAGTCCGCGGGCAAGGGTCAGATCGAGCAATACATCCAGTTTCACTCCCGTCTGGCGGCAGAGACGCAGAACTTCTGCTGTCTCCTCTATTCCTTTCATTCCTATTTCAGACGAAGCGAGGATATCTTTGAGTTGCTCGAGTTTCTCCTCGTTGCTTCCGCTGAGATTGAGAATAGGCTGGAGCATAGCCACGGTTTGCTCGCTGAGACCTTTGTCAAGCAGTTCGCGGTTGACATTGTCGATACCAATCTTGTCGAGTTTGTCGATAGCCACAGTGATGTCGGTCAGGCGTTCTGCCTCGCCGATGACCTCGGCTATACCGGCAAGTATCTTGCGGTTGTTGAGGTGCAAACAGACGCGAATGCCGAGTCGTCGATAGACCTCTTCCACTATCTGTATAAGTTCGGTTTCGCAAAGCAGCGAGTCGGTACCGACGACATCGACATCGCATTGGTAGAACTCGCGGTAGCGGCCTTTCTGCGGACGGTCGGCACGCCATACTGGTTGTATCTGATAGCGGCGGAAGGGAAATTGAATCTTGTCACGGTTCTGGACTACAAAGCGGGCAAAAGGTACAGTGAGGTCATAGCGGAGACCTTTCTCGGATATTAGAGCACTGGCGCTGTTAGAAGTTAGACCGCTGGCGCTGTTAGAAGTTAGACCGCTGAGCCAGTCGCCTGAATTGAGTATCTTGAACAGCAGTTTGTCGCCTTCTTCGCCATACTTGCCCATGAGAGTGGAGAGATTCTCCATGGCAGGAGTCTCTATCTGCTGAAATCCATACAAGCGGAAGACGCTACGGATGGTGTCGAATATATAGTTACGGCGCGACATCTCTTCAGGAGTAAAGTCGCGTGTACCTTTGGGTATGCTTGGCTTAGTCATATATTTTTTCTTTAGTTGATTTTGATTTCTTTACTCGTCAGTTTTCACTATCTGCTCATATATCTTGTCGGCAGCGTCGATTTCGGACTCTACGTAGTTGCGTGCCGCCTTTCCCATGGTCTGTTTGCAGAGAAAAGCCTTGTCGAGAGCAGCTTCCAATTCTTCATAGTTGCTCACAGCCTGTCCGGCTCCTGCATCAATGAGTCCTTGTGCTTCGCGGAAGCGGTGGTAGTTGCGTCCCCATACTACAGGGATACCGTATGTGGCAGCCTCGAGGGTGTTGTGTATACCTTTGCCAAAGCCTCCGCCTATGTATGCCGCATCGGCATATTGGTATATGCTTGAGAGCAGCCCCAATGTGTCAACTACCAGGATGCGACAGGTGTCAACATTGAGGAAGTTAGCCTGAGTGAGTCTTATGTATCGGCCTTCGAAGAGTTGGAAAATCCTGTGAAGGTGTGTATCATCTATCTCGTGTGGAACAAGTATTAGACGAACCTGAGGGTGCGTGTCAATATACCGCTTTAGCAATTGTTCGTCTTTGAGCCATGTGCTTCCTGCAACCAGTGTGCATGATTGCGGATTGATGATGGTGGACTGTGTAAGGTTCTCAGGCATTCCCTTCACAAACCGGTCAATAAGCGGTATTGGCTGGGGGTTGGCAGAGATCTGTGCCACACGGTTGAAGCGCGTGTCGCCTCCGACGGTCACATTGTCAATACCATATCTGTTAAGCAGTTCTTTTGAGTGCACGTCTTGCACTATTAACCGGGTAAAACAGTGCAGGCGGCTACGATAGATATTGCCTATCAAAGGCCTGAAGAAAGCTTGCTGAGGCCTGAATACCGATGCCACGCTGTAAGTATTGATATGGCGTTTGCGCAGTTCTCTGAGGTAGGCAGCCCAGAACTCATACTTTATGAATACGGCTTTGCCTGGTTTTACTATGTCAAGAAAACGCTTGGCATTGTGCCTGAATGGTAGCGGCAGATAGCTGACAACATCAGCGCCGCGGTAGTCGTGCAGCAGTTCATAGCCTGAAGGAGAGAAAAAGGTAAGCAGAATCTTAGCCTGAGGTTGATACTTGCGAACCCTCTCCATCAGTGGTTTTGCCTGTTCGCATTCACCGACAGAAGCACAATGGAACCACCACCAGACTGCACCAGGAGCAGTCGTGTTGACAGCGTGAATCTTCTCTTGCAGGTTTTTGAGAAGTCCACGCTGTCCACGTAGCAATCTGTTTACTTTCCCCATGATAGACTATCGAACCTTTAATCAGTAACTGCTTATTCTGCCGGTGACATCACCACTTCGAACATGTTGCCTGCTTCACGCAGTGAGCGCAGTGTCTCTTTGACAGACTCACCGGTTACAGCATTGACGGCAGCCTTATACTCTTTCAGATAGTCAATCTGATAGCGGTAGTACTCAGGCAGAATATAGTTGTGCCAGAACCCGTTTTTCTCAAGGTCTTCTTCAAAGTCTTTGAGCATTGACTCTTTGGCTTTCTTCAGATCCTGCTCAAGGGGCCCTTCTTTTATGATGTTGTCTATTTCCTCGTATATAACCTGCATGAGACGCTCTTCTTTCTCCGGGTCGGTGTCGAACTGGATAAGCAGTGTGGCAGTACCCACAGGGAAACGGCTCAGTCTGCCCACAACGCCGACACCGTAACTGCCGCCTTCGCGCTCGCGTATACTCTCAAGATAACGCATGTCAAGCACTCTACCTATAACCTCCATATTGAGGTCGCCGGCGAGTGTGTAGGGCATTTCGTTAGTGAGTTGTATGCGGTTGGTAGTCTGATGTATGGTCATCTGCTTGTCGAAGTAGTTCTTCTTCACGCCTTTGGGAGCGCGGATGCCACGGTCCTCAAAATGCTCCTTGTGCTTTTTGCATTTGCTTGTCTTCAGACCTCCAAGCCATTGCGCAATCAGACGTTGTGTCTGTTTGTCATCGGGGTTGATGTTGCCGGTGAAGATGAAAGTAAAGTCGGCAGCATCGGCAAAGCGCTGACGATAGATGTCATAAGCCTTGTCAACGGATACCTGCTTGAGTGTCTCCGTGTTCCACACGATGGTGCGCGGGTTGTAGTCGGTTGACATGAGAGTGACAGAGTCGGCAAACTGAGCCTTGGTGTTAGTGGCTTTGTTCTTGAGCTGTGTCTCAAGCATCTGCATGAGTGTAGAGAATGACTCGGAATCTTTGCGCGGCTGGGTGAAATAGAGATACGTAAGAGTGAGCAATGTCTCAAAGTCTTTGACGTTGCTGTTGCCGCTCATAGACTCGGAGTACTGATTAATGGCAGGTGTGACAGACACATGCTTGCCGGTGAGCACTTTTTGCAACTGAACAGTGTTGAGAGAGCCTAATCCTGCAAACTCGGTGATGGCAGCAGCATAGATGGCTGAAGGCAGGTCTTCTGCGTTGTCCACCATGCTGATTCCGCCTTGAGAGTATGCGGACATCAGTATCTCGTCTTGCTTGAACTGAGTGGGCTTGATAATGACTTTGATGCCGTTGCCGAGTGTGAGTTCGGTAGTGCCAAGCTCTGCGTTCTTCACTGTTTTCTTTATTTTGCCTGCCTTCGGGGCTTTCTTGATAAGAGACAGGTCTTCGGCATCTTCTACAGGAGCTTCTATATCAATCTGGCGTACATCGGACAGACGCTGACGTATCTCGGCTTCGGAGGGCAGAACGACACCTTCCTGCTCGGGAGCGGTGAAGCTTACAATGACATTCTCCTCAGTAGGCAGTGACATGGCGTACTGGTTGACTGCCTCAAGGGGGAGCAGTGGCATTATCTGCTGAACGAAATTGTATTCCCATTCAATGCCTGGTATAGGATCTGCATCAAGGAAGTTGCGGATATACTCTTGTGTATACTGAATGTTGCGGTTGGAATTGCGTTCGTTGTATGCTTTCTCATAAGATGTCAGCATGTTCTGCTTTGCACGGTCGAACTCAGCCTGGGTGAATCCGTAGCGACGGATTTTCTCCAATTGCTCCGTAAGGGAGTTGTATGTCTCTTTTTCTTTGCCGGGTTTAGCTACTGCTATTCCGATGAATGCATCTTTGGTTTTTACCACATCGGTGTAGGCGGCACCTGCGCCGATAAATGGTGCATCTGGTTTTTGAGAGAGTTCGTTCATTCGCTCATCGAACATAGAGGTGACAAGCGAGTTGAGGAGCTGCATCTGGTAGCCGATAGGTGAATTTTTGATTTCTGCCGGCAGAGGATTCTTCTTGTAGTCAATGCGTATGCGTGTGTACTGAGCCTCTTTGTCGGTAACAACAGCCACGATAGGATCTTTGTTGTCGTCAATGTAGTAGAGCGGGCGCTCACCGCGATTCTCTCTTGCAGGAACGTCTGCCCATAGTTCTTTTATCTTGTTTTCGATATAGTCAACATCGATGTCACCAACCACAACTATAGCCTGCAGGTCAGGTCCGTACCACTTGTGGTAATAGTTGCGAAGAGCGTCATAAGAGAAATTGTTGATAACTGCAGTGTCGCCGATAACGTCGCGTTTGGCATATTGGCTACCCGGGTACATGAGCGGATTGAGGCGGCTCCACATGCGGCGTTCAGCTGAGGCACGGGTGCGCCATTCTTCACGTATCACACCGCGCTCGGCATCTATCTCATCGCCTTCAAGCAGAAGTGAGTGGCTCCAGTCGTGCATGACAAGCAGAGCAGAGTCGATGATGCCTTGACGTGTGGTTGGCACTTCAGAGAGGCGGTATACGGTTTCGTCAAGAGCAGTGTAAGCGTTGATGTTGCCACCGAAGTTAACACCGATAGACTCAAAATAGTTGATGATGCCTTTGCCGGGGAAATGCTCGGTGCCGTTGAATGCCATGTGCTCAAGAAAGTGAGCAAGACCGTTCTGGTTGTCTTCTTCAAGAATAGCACCCACAGCTTGTGCAATATGGAACTCGGCACGTTGCTTAGGCAGTTCGTTGTGACGAATGTAGTAGGTGAGTCCGTTGTCAAGATGACCAACGCGTACTGCGCTGTCAACGGGCAGACTTTTAATTTGCATTTGTGCACTCATGGTGAGTGCCGTTGCTGCCATTGCGGCAAAAAGGAATATACGTTTCATTGTTTTGTAAATGTTTGTTCTATATTATTAGTCGCATTTTCGTTGCGATTGCTACATGTTGCCATTCAGGCTTCCTCGTTTTCTTTTATTATTTCGTCCTGACGGCTTTTCCAGGGACGCGGACCGAGGATTTGTTCGACATCTTCGGCAGTGATCACCTCTTTTTCTATTAAGAGCTCTGCAATACGGTGATGCCCTTCGGCATTGTCACGCAGTATCTCTTTTGCACGCTTCATCTGCTCGGCAATGATGTCGGTTACTTCTTTGTCCATTTTCTCTGCCGTTTTCTCAGAATACGGTTTGGTGAAGCCGTAGTCGCGGCCTTGCGAATCGTAGTAACTGAGATTTGGAATAGACTTGCCCATGCCGTAGTAAGCCACCATGGCGTATGCCTGCTTGGTTACGCGCTCAAGGTCGTTGAGTGCACCGGTGCCTGTCTGGTTCAGGAACTCTTCTTCAGCGGCACGCCCGCCGAGAGTGGCACACATCTCATCCAAGAGGTGCTCACGGTTGGTAATCTGCCGTTCTTCCGGCAGGTACCATGCAGCACCGAGAGAGATGCCGCGTGGAACGATGGTGACTTTGATCAGCGGGTTAGCCCAGCGCAGCATCCACGAGATAGTGGCATGCCCGGCTTCATGGTAGGCAATGGCACGCTTCTCTTCATCGGTCATTATCTTCGTCTTGCGCTCAAGACCGCCTATGATTCTGTCAACGGCATCCATGAAGTCTTGTTTGGTGACGGTCTTATGGTCTCCGCGGGCAGCTATCAGCGCAGCCTCGTTGCATACGTTGGCTATGTCAGCCCCTGAGAAACCTGGAGTCTGCTTGGCAAGCAGATTGACATCGACTGAGGGGTCAAGCTTCAGCGGCTTGAGGTGGACACCGAATATCTCTTTGCGCTCTTGCAAGTCAGGCAGTTCAACGTGTATCTGACGGTCGAAACGACCGGCACGAAGCAGTGCAGAGTCGAGCACATCGGCACGGTTGGTGGCAGCAAGGATGATGACTCCTGAGTTGGTGCCAAAACCATCCATTTCTGTGAGCAACTGGTTCAGGGTTGACTCCCGCTCGTCGTTGCCGCCTGTGAATGAATTTCTGCCTCGGGCACGGCCTACGGCATCAATCTCGTCAATAAAGATGATGCTCGGTGCTTTCTCTTTTGCCTGGCGGAAGAGGTCACGCACACGGCTTGCACCAACGCCGACAAACATCTCTACAAAGTCGGAGCCGGACATAGAGAAGAAGGGCACACCCGCCTCGCCTGCCACAGCCTTGGCAAGCAGTGTCTTACCGGTGCCGGGAGGGCCTACAAGCAATGCACCCTTGGGAATTTTTCCGCCAAGAGTAGTGTACTTCTTCGGGTTCTTGAGGAAACTTACTATCTCCTCCACCTCCTGTTTGGCGCCTGCCAGACCGGCCACATCCTTGAATGTGACTTTGTCCTTCATGTTGCCTTCAACTACTTCGGCTTTGGCTTTGCCTACACCGAAGATACCGCCGGGACCCATACCGCCGCCAACACCACGACTCATCCATATAAAGAAGAAGATAATAAGCACAAAAGGCACGACGTTGACCAGTATCATGTACCACCAGTCACGCGACTTTTCAAATGTGAGTTCAATGGCAGCCTTGCCTTCTTGCTTGCGCAGATTGTTCTGCTCGGTCATATACTTGTTGAACTCGTCCACGCTCGGTATGCTGACGCTGATGCTGCGGTCGGGATGCTTGTCTTGCGCCTCACCGAATACCACCGCCTTCTCCTGCTCACGGACTATGGCCTTCACATTGCCATTGTCATACACGATGAGCGACTCTATCACATCGTTCTCTATATATGATTGCAGTTGGGTATAAGTGATGTCTTTTGCTGTAGTGCTATCGGCAAACAAGTAACTGCCGAGTAGGACTGCTATGATAATCATATAGAGCCACCCCCAACCGATTCCGCCTTTCTTCTTTGGCTGTTGAGGATTCTGTTGCCCGCCTTGAGGATTATTCTTTTCTGCCATAGATGAAATATGGTTTGAATAGTTTGATAAGTTTGAGAGGCTTGTTAAGTCATCCTCCCAACCTGTGTACTGTTAGTTATTCTCAATTTCAGTAATTTTCCCGTCGGCCCATAGTGTTTCTATGTCATAGAACTCACGGGCCTCACGTTGGAATACATGTACTATCACGTTGCCGTAGTCCAATGCAATCCATTGCGCATTGTCTCTGCCTACGTATGCGAGTGGTTTCTCTTTAGTCTCTTTTCTTACGAAGTCTTCCACCTCATCGGCTATTGCTGTCACTTGCACATTGCTGCCGCCTTCCGCTATCACAAACCAGTCGCAAGGCTTGACCTCAAGTTTGCGCATATCAATAACCGTGATGTTTTGTCCTTTCTTGTTCTGAACTGCTTCTACAATCTTGTCAATCAGTTTCATGTTGTTAATGTTCGTATGTTAGTATTATGTTAGTCGTATATTATATATTTGTACACCTTTTACGGCAAAGGTTGTGCCAATATGCTGGTGCTGCCAATACGGCAGTTTTTCACGCTGCAAAGGTAATGAAAATTTATGAAAGATAAAAATAAAGAATGCATAAATACATATAATTGACACAAGTGTCAGAACAACGTAAAAAGAGATGTGACATGTGCCACACCTCTTTGTCAGTTGTCAAACTCTTGCCCGAGTTAACCGGCATGAAGAATGTGATTATTCTCCTTCTTCAGGGAAAGCCTGCACCGGTTGTGCCATCTCCTGGTTAGCCTCTACAGCTTGCTCTGTGATGGCAGACTGGTTCGGGTCAGCAACAGTGGTACGTTTGCTTGCACCCACAGCGAAGATAGACATGAGGACGATGAGTGCAATCAGAGTCCATGTGGATTTCTCAAGAAAGTCAGTAGTCTTTCTTACACCCATAACCTGGTTGCCGCTATTGAATCCGGCAGCAAGTCCACCTCCTTTAGAGTTTTGTACAAGGACAAGCAACACAAGCAGCACTGCTGCAATAACGCAAAGAATAGTAAGTAAAATATACATATTGTTGAGTTGTTTTTAGTTTAATATTTAGTGTATTTTATCAGTTTTCCCGTTTGGGAGTGCAAAGTAAATACTTTTTTTTGACATACGCAAATATTTTTCGGTTTCTGTCGTTCAAATCACCATTTTGCCACAGTATCGTTGTAGATGTTTTCGGCTATTTCCTTAATCATGGTAGCACATAGTTCGTCCTGCACATCGTTGAGTAGTTGCGATGAGTCGAAGTTCTGATATGCTGAATATGTTTTTTCGAAACTCTCTTCAGGATTGACGTTGTTGGTGAATCTGACTTTGACGGTGAGTGTGAGTTTTGTTTCCGAAGAGTAAGAGTCTGCGCTGACAGCCATTGGTGTGAGGTCATATCCGGTTATCTCTCCCTCAAGTTCAAGGTCGCCTCCTCTCCGGTTGACGGTGAGCCGTGTCTGTTTGGTATAGATGTCGCGTATGCCTTCACTCAGGTCGTTGGCGAGAGGCGGATGGACAAGGGCGGCATTGTTCGGAAAGTCGGCTATGGCTATAGATTTGGTCTTCGTGTAGTCAATGCTGGCTCCGTTGAACTTGAATGATATGAGGCATGACTGCAAAGGTATGCATAGCGCAATCAGAAATATTCGGATTATATGTTTCATGAGTGATATAGTTTAAGAAACTTAATTTAATGATTTAAAGATTCAAAGATTATCTTTTTATAGTCCATACTCCTTTATTTTTCTGTACAATGTTCTTTCTGCCATACCTATCTCAGAGGCTGTGGCTTTCCGGTTGCCTTTGTTCCGTTCGAGAGCGCGCCGTATGGTTTCTTTCTCTACCTCTATCAGGTTGGCAGCATGTTCTATTTCCTGATTCTGCTCGCTTACTTCTTCTGCTTGCTGGTAGTTATGGTGTTCAGGCATCGAAATTATAGGCATCACAGGCTTAGTGTCAGGGCTCTCTACTATATCCGGCGCATTGAACTTTTCTGTTGTCAGCTGGGCAACTACCTGTTTGAGCCGGTCAAGTTCTTTCTTCATTTCGAAGAGCATTTTGTATATGAACTCGCGTTCATTGGCGAAGTCTTGCGTCTGGTTGGCATTATATCTTGCTATACCCCGGTGTTGTTCTTCTTCAGGCAGATATTGTCTGAGAGTGTTCGCGTTGATTTCGCGTTTTCTCTCAAGCACGCACACTTGTTCTGCTATATTCTTGAGTTGGCGGATGTTGCCTCTGAAATAATAGTTGCAGAGCAGTTGCCGGGCATCGTCGGTAAGTCTTACGGGGGGCATGTGGTATCGCTCGGTGCAGTCGGACGCAAACTTCCGGAAGAGCAGGTCGATGTCTTCTTTTCTTTCCCGTAGTGGTGGAACATTGATGGTGATGGTGGAAAGCCGATAGAAGAGGTCCTCGCGGAAGGTGTTGTTGAGAATAGCCTCCTGCAAGTCAAGATTGGTGGCGGCAACTACGCGTACATTCGTTTTCTTCACCTCTGAACTGCCAACTCTCATAAACTCGCCCGTCTCAAGTACCCGGAGTAGCCTTACTTGGGTTTCAAGCGGCAGCTCTCCCACCTCATCAAGGAAGATGGTGCCTCCGTCAGCCTCTTCGAAGTAACCTTTGTGGTCGCCTATTGCACCGGTGAATGCTCCTTTGACGTGTCCGAACAATTCGGAGTCGATGGTGCCATTGGGAATAGCTCCGCAGTTGATGGCTATATATCGTTCGTGTTTGCGAGCCGAATAGGCGTGCACAATCTTGGGAAAGTGCTCTTTACCTACGCCGCTTTCGCCTACAACGAGCAGCGAATAGTCGGTAGGTGCAACCAGATAGGCGCGTTCTATAGCCCGGTTGATCAGTTCGGAGTTTCCAATGATGGAGAAACGTTGTTTTATTTCTGTGAGTTTTTCTTCGGTTAACATAATGTTTTATAGAATATGATGTTATGTGCAAACTGCACTTCGGTTTCACTTTGTTTGTTCCTCTCGGTTTATCAGGTAGATAAGCAATAGTGTTGCAGCGAGGAGAAAGATTCCGTCAATCTTCCCCAATACGGACTCAGTAAACATGGCAAGTGCCGTAGTCTCGGTATATAGCAGTGCTGCCTGCCTTGTCCGACCTTTATAGAACAGAGGTATGGAGAACGAAAGACATAGCCATAGCAACATGGCGAGAACTCCAAGTTCTATCCACACTGACAGATACTGGTTGTGTGGTGCATACTGCCGTGCAACATACATTGGCCAGTTTTTCTCCTCATATTTCTTCAATAGGTATCGAGGTGCATTGCCTATTCCTACTCCGTAAAGAGAATATTGCTCCGGATTCTCAAGAGCCACATGCCAGATGGCGATGCGAGGTTCAAGTGCAGGATTGCCTTTCTCAGGATTATAGGCTACAATCTCTTTAAACGTGGTGTCTTGCAGTCTCGGATGGAAAAGTTTGAGGCAGACACAAATCACCATCAGTGAAGTGATGATAAGCGCAAAGCCTGTAGCTTTGTGTTTACGTACGATACTTATTAATGCAAGTGTGATTGCGATGACAATGAGTGTGATGAGCGACTGGCGACTGCCGGATATGAGTATTCCCCAAGTAAGAATGATGTATATAACTGAAGAATAGACGACAGTCTTGGTTCTGCCGAAACGCTCTTGCCAGCTATTATGCAGCAACCATACAGACGGCACGGCAAGACATAGAATGGATGAGTAGTACAACCTGTGTTTGATATGCATTGTAAGTTCTTCCACATCAAACCAGTTGATAGTCTGTGTCATGTCGTTGAACTTGTCGAAAGCCCGCTCTGTATTATGCAGCCAATAATACAAAAACATATAGACGGCTACAGAAATAATGGCAGTTAACACCAGCGTATTGAGGCATTGCTGCCAGCGGATACGGTCGCTGACTCCCCATATCAGCACTATGGCGAGGCATAAGAAATTTACAAGACGCCCGATTTGCTCCCATGCGGCAGCCTTGTCTTCCGCCCATGCAACAGACAGCATGCCCCAGAAGAAATATGCAACCATGCCGAGTACAGGAACAAGTGGCAAAAGCGATTCTTTCGTCAGGCTGATTTGCGGCTTATGCAGTATCCTTCCTGAGAGAAGCCATGTCACAAGAAACACTACCCAGCATATTCTTGCTATATAGTTGGGGTAAGGCAGCATCAGTATGAAGGCAATCAGCGATAGGCGGTTGACTTCATCAACAGTGTTTCTGTATTTTTCCAAGAAGTTCATTGTGTCATTAAGTTTGTTTTTTGTGTTTGTTCCACCTCATTCGCACTACAAGCCTTTTACAAAGGTCGGGGTTGAAACCTCTCTCTTCAGCATATGTCTTACCAAGAAGACAATATTCGGCTTCAGTAAGGTTGAGCCTGCTGAAGTTGCGGCAGCCTTGACGGAGTGTTATCTTTCGGTTGAAACGCATACGGTTGAGGTCAACTATTTGGAAATTGTCGTCGTCGTCGAAGAGTATATTCCCGCCGGAGTAGTCAAGATGAATGATTCCTTGCCGGTGCAGTCCGGCTGTGAATTTCGCAAGGGCCTCGATATGCTGCTGTCTCTGAGGAAAATCAGCATCGTGCTCCAGTTGCCTGAAAGTGTAGGGGAGTATTGAGCGGCGGCAGAGATAATATGAGTCGCTGATAAGTCCGAAGCGGGTATATATTTTCCAACCTACAGGCTCAGGAGTAAGTGCGCCTAACCGTTTGGCATACATATATGAGCGCTCGGCTTTGCTCTTGCGGAAGAAAGTATATATTATCCGTTTGAAGAAAGAGGGGCGTGCAAAACGCTTTGCGACTATATCTTCGCCTATCAGGCGGATAGTGTTTCTGCCACTGTGTATCAATCGGTCCGATAGGGCAAACTCTTCTTTTATGTTGCTGAGAATATGTTGTTCATTCAGCTGTCTGTTCGTCGGCACATAGTCTTTCCACGATGCGCCTGTCTCATGGTGAAAACTGCCGCAGCCTTGTTGCTTTGCCTGTTGTCTTGTCAGAAAGCGCTTCTGCATCTGCTCCGGGCTGCGATACTGATAGTGGTCGACAGGAATACACTCGGGTGCAGTCAGTCCCCATGGATGAGGATAGCGCCATGTGGTTGCCCAACAAAGTAGCGGACTGTGGCGCATGAAACGCCGCTCGCGCCGCTCTGTGGGCAGACAATGCGTGATATGAGTGCGGTCGGCAGCAAAACTGCCGGTGAAAGAATATTGTTCAATATCTTCTGCAGTGAGAATATAGTCTTTGCTCTGTTTTTTCACAATGCTGTATCTGCGTGGCACTTTGCTCAGGAAATCTCTTACATCAGCAGTGTAAAACTCGTCAGCATCAAGGCGCACGCACCACCAGTCGTCTGAACTCATCTCATGTCGGAATGCGCGAAAGGCTAAGGCACGAAGCCCGATGTGGAAAGGTCCTTCATAGCGCATCCAGGGTATGATTTGTGAGTATTGCTTGGCAAGTTCTTGTATAGTCTCCCAGGTATGGTCAGACGAACCATTGTCAATAACAATGATTTTGTCGCTCCATCTGCATGCATCCGTTAGTGACTCCCGGATGATGTCAGCTTCGTTCTTTACCAATAAGAGACTATATATTTTCATTCAGGTTGAGTGATGAAGGTTGAGTTTATGAATTAGCATTTGTCATTCCACACACCGCATATCTTTAGCCAATAGTATTTCAGCGGGTTGGTGTATTTCAGCAGTTTCCAGGGTCTCGACTGGTGCGGGCGGTGGACTGCAGGTGAGTCGCAGAGTAGCAAGTTTTTGAATCCCAACTTCAGGCTCTTGTGTGAAATATACACATCGTGCCACTGTCTGTCAGGGTCAAGGTTCTGAAATGAATATGCTTGCAGCAGCCTGTTGGTTAGAAGTGTGCAACAAAAACTGAGCCGTTTGCGGGTTAATGTAGGTTCTTTTTTCCATTTTCTGGCATATAGATATGGAAAATTCACTTGACCATCGTCATCATTGGTAATTGCCGCCACCATGCCCAGGTCGGAACCGCTCTCTGCAGCGTTAATTAATGCCCTGATGGTGTCATTCCTGACGATGACGTCGCTTTCTATTATAATGAGATGAGTGTTGTCTCTTAATGCGGTGCTTTGTGCATGTTGAAGTACGAACAGGTAGTTAGGTGAGGGGTGGGTGGTGAGTTCTGACAGGTTGATGAGCGTGAAATGCAGTTCTTGCGACAGTTGTTCCAGCAAATGAGTGTTCTCTAAGGTTGAGAAATCATTGTACACAGTGAGCGTAAAGCCGCTGTTTACAATGGCTTCTATACTTTGCCGGGCACTCTGGAAAGCATCTTTCACGGGCATTATTATGTGGCAGTTGTTCATTGTCAGTATGCTTTTATCAGACCTCGTTTTCTTATTGACAACATTGCTCCAAAGCGGTTGCCGTATTGATTGCCTATATCTGCAGCCAGGGCAAGAGAAAAATCAAGATTCCATGCCTTGGCGACTGTTTTGCTCACCTGAAGAAGCAGCGAAGTGTTGTGGCTATGCTGAGGTGACCTGTATGTGCCGAAGTTGCGTACGTAGGCAGCGGAAAGCGTGTATATGAATCCGGATATATCACCACCGATACCGGCATAATGAAGTCTGACACGGTTGTTCTGCGGCTGTATGAAAGGGTTACCTGTCACTTGGCCGAAATAGGTCCAACCCTGTGTGTATACCGAGTTGTTGTAGTAGCCGTCACGGCCGGCATATACTATTCCGTCTTTGTCATGAAAGGGGCCTGACTGACTTGTGGTGTTCAGAAATTCATATGTGAAGTTGTTGATGAACGGCCAGCGCTTCTGCTTGAAGTTTATTCCCCACAGACCATCTGCCCGATTCATTCCTGTGCCGATAAAGGCGGCACTACGGTCTTCGAAGATGCTTTGCCAATACAGTTCGGCATAGAACTCTTTGTGATGGAAATGCAAGGCGAGTTGTTGCACTCCGATATGGTTGCCATAGGCATTCAGCTGGTCGGTAAGCAGCGAACCGCCGGCTTTGGCAAGAAACACGTTGGCGAATGCATGCAAATTGTTGCCAAGGTCGCCATGGTAAGGTGAGTAGCCTCCCCACTGTGCCGCATGGTGAAATTCATACGACAGACCGACCGGCCACGGGTTGCCTATCTTCACCCCTATAAATTTATGGTGTAACATGGCTTTGCTTACATCTGCATGGTCATTTAGCCATGCATGAGTTATTCCGCCTCTGATATGCAGATAGCCGTATAGTCCGGGGAAAGGCGTGTACTTGTCGATGCCGATAGTTATTCGTGGCACAGGGTGAGCATTGCCTGAGAAAAGCAACCCGCCGCTTGATAATTGCGGGTCTTGTGCACCATAAACCAATGGGGTCACACCGGCAGTGATGTCGATTATATACAATCTGAGATGTGCATACAGTTGGTTGAAATAACCGGTGTGACGGCGGTCGGATGCCACTCTGCCTGTTATAATGGCGGCGAAGTCGTAGTCATACCAGCGGTTTGTCTGGGTGGCAGGTTTCATGATTCCTGCAGAAAGATTCCCGCTGAAAGGTGCTGCGGATATGTCTCCGTCTCTAAAGGAATATAGCAGCATCGGTGCACCTTTGCTTGTTGAGGCAACGGCGGATATAGAGGCATGATAGAATACCGAATCCGCTTCTTCTCTGCTTTGCGACGGCTCGAAGTCCAACGGCCAGAAGTCCCAAGCATAGCATGGGAGAATAGTAGGCAGGATGAGGGTTAATATGACAATTTTAGTCTTCAATGCAGTAAAGTAGATTCTGTGGTATTCCTTGAGGATTCTCGCCAAGACCGAAATATATGCGACCATCAATACTGAAAGCAACCATATTCTCAGCCTTGCCTTGCGGCATTGTACCACATGCCTGCCACCGGTTGTCTTTTGCAGAATAGCGGATCATATCGTCAAAATAGAATCCTGTGGTAAGTGTATCGCCGTAGTGCCAGCCGCCGAACATGTATATATTGCCGTTGCAGGCAGCGGATGCGGCATTGTGTCTGCCTTTGCCTGGTATAGATGCTCTCTTCTCCCATTGTTGTTCCTGAGGAAGATATTCATACCAGAAATTCTTGCTGCCCTTGCGATAGCCGGTGCCAAGAAAGAGCCTGCCGTCAGCTACTGCTCCTGTGGCAGCAGCTGCACGGGGAGGTAGCTCGCCTTTTGGCGACACTTGCTGCCAGCTGTCAGCTTCTGTGTCATATACATAAATGTCGGTGTTGAATCCCCTGCCCCAACTAAATCCGAAGAAAGCGTAGATCCGGTTCTCATGATAGAGCAATACCGGCTTGTCGGAAACGTCAGTAGGAAAATCGGCAAGACGCTCGAAAGTGTTCTTGTCTGGCGAATAACGCCAGAAATCACGCAGATATGCTGTATCGGTGTATATATAACCGTCAAACCCCAATCCGAGATAAAGATTCTCATTGTCAGAGCAGATGGCAGCATTCACTCTCGGGTGAAGCGGCGTTGCGCCCATGTCTTTCCACAGGTCTGTAGAAGCATCATATCGCAAAAGGTTAGCCGTTGCTTTGCCATCGGTGCTTCTACCTGCAAAAATGTAAGCATACTCTCCCAATGATGCCGCAGCAGCGGCAGCCAGAGGGTAGGGAGCAGAGGCACACTGCGACACCTGCATTTCTACTGTCGGTGCTTGGGAGCATGAGCTAAGACCGAGTAAAAATAATATGGCAATCTTATATGGTTTCAGATGCTGCTGATTTTTATTGTTGTACATCGTCTTCGGCACGTGTCTTCTTCTTGAGTTCGAAGTCACGGCCGAGATAGTTTTTCCTTACTGTCGGGTTGGCAGCCAGTTCTTCAGGTGTGCCATGAAAAAGAATCTTGCCCTCGAAGAGCAGATATGCGCGGTCGGTAATCATAAGTGTCTCATCCACATTGTGGTCGGTGATGAGGATACCGATATTCTTGTCTTTCAATCGCCATACGACATCTTGTATCTCCTGTACGGCAATCGGGTCAACACCCGCAAAAGGCTCATCAAGCATCACAAACTTGGGCTCGATGGCGAGGCAGCGCGCTATCTCCGTGCGACGGCGCTCTCCGCCTGACAGACGGTCACCGAGGTTCTTCCTCACGTGAGCGAGATTGAACTCCTTGATCAGTTGCTCGAGTTTCTCTTTCTGATACTCTTTGGTGAACTTGGTCATCTCGAGTACAGCCATAATGTTGTCTTCTACCGACATCTTGCGGAATACACTTGCCTCTTGCGGCAGGTAGCCTATACCGCGTTGGGCACGTTTGTACATGGGGAATCCCGTGATGTCCTCATCATTGAGGAAGATCTTACCGTTGTTGGCTGTCACAAGCCCTGTGGTCATATAGAAAGTAGTCGTCTTGCCGGCTCCGTTGGGTCCGAGCAGACCTACAATCTCTCCTTGTCGGAGTTGGATTGATACATCATTAACCACGGTGCGCTTGCCATATTTCTTGACAAGGTGCTCCGTGCGGAGTATCATTTGAGGATCGGCTGGTTGCATTGGCATGGCTTACAAGATTTAATCAAGTGTTATTGATACGGGGCAATGGTCGGAGTGTACTGCTTCTGTCAGTATGGCGGCACCGGTCAGGCGCTCCGGTATGTTGCCTGATACCCAGTGATAGTCGATTCGCCAACCTGCGTTTCTCTCTCTGGCTCCAAAGCGGTAACTCCACCAGGAATATTTCTGAGGCTCCTTGCAGAACTGCCGGAACGAGTCTGTCATTCCTGACGCTTCAAGTTTGTCGAGCCACTCGCGCTCTTCCGGCAGGAAACCGCTGACACCCGTTTGCCGCTCTGGGTGGTTGATGTCTATAGGCTTGTGGCAGATATTGTAGTCGCCGCAAACGATGAGATTCGGACGCTCTCTGCGGAGCGAGAGAAGATAATCATAGAAAGCATCAAGAAACTGCATCTTGAAGTCTTGACGTACATCGCCTGTAGTGCCAGAAGGTATATATACGCAAACGACTGTGATGTCGCCGTAGTCAGCACGCAGCACTCTTCCTTCTTTGTCGTAGGTCGTGTTATTCATGCCTACCACTACCTTGTCGGGTTCTTGTTTTGAGAATATGGCAACACCGCTGTAGCCCTTCTTCTCGGCTGAATGTATGTATATATGCTCATAGCCGAGTTCGCGGAATGCGAGTGTGTCAATCTGGTCAGGCTGAGCCTTCGTCTCTTGCACGCAAAACACGTCAGGGGATTCTTGCCTGAGCCATTCGAGCAGACCTTTGCTCATGGCAGCCCGTATGCCGTTGAGGTTGTATGAAACTATCTTCATTGTATGTTTATTTTTCTAACAGATTTGTCGGTTCTTATGATGTATATTCCTTTGGGTAGCAACTCAATGTGAGTGGTTGAAACCATGTGCCCAAGAATATTGTATATTGCTATGATATGTTCGTCTTCGGCAATGTCGTCAAGTGCCAGCATAATGCTGTCGCCGCCACCGATGAATTTGAAACTGATGACGCTGTCGGTCTCTTCTATGTTAGTAATAGGGTAATGGGTGTAGGGCGTATACGACTTGGCTCCGGCAGGGTATAAGTCGGTTGCGAGGTTTTTCGAGCTTGTGTTCTTTTGGGCCTCTATAATATCCACACCAAGGCTGTAACTTGTGTTGTTAACCGTATTGTCATACCATTTCTGATAGTTGTACTTTATCTTTGTTATCATCAGCCCATGCCCATTGAGATATGTGTCCCAGCCTGTCTGCTGCCTGTTTTCAAGTATGAAGAATTCTGTCGGGTCGGGGTCATTGCCGATCAGGTTATGCCTGCCGCTTGAGGTGATGATGGCTGCCGTGTTCGACTTCTGCAATTCATGGAGTTGGTATATGCCGCCCTTGTTGAGTACTACAGGATGCAGCCAACCCAGGAAGAAACGCTCGTACGCTGAGTATGCCGGCGGTGTGCGACCGCGGTTGAGATACGGCCCGTAGTCGAGAATGTCCCAGTCTCCGAGTGTGCGGTGAGAAGAAGAGCCTGCGGTGATGTACAGGTCGGGGAATCCTAACACATGCGAGAACTCGTGGCAGAAAGTGCCAATACCGCTCCTCGTCTTGCTCGTTGCTCCGTACAACTCAGGTCCACATGCATAGGTGTTTATCTTCTTGCCGTCAAGATAGCATGACTGACCTCCTGCCGTGTCTCCGTGAAAGTCGCTTACCCAGAAGGCGTGAGGCCAGATGGTGTTTGTAGCTGCACCGGAAGACTGACCGTTGCCGGCATATATGACAAACACAAAATCCACCTCACCGTCATTGTTGCAGTCGTACTCGGTGAAGTCAACATTATAGTTCTTGTCTGCCAACCGGCAGGCCTCCACTATCATGTCCACTGCATGCAGGTCTTCGCCTTCATAGCCGACCGATGTGTCATCCTCGCCATAATAGTCATAGTCATGACTGAGGTTTACCGGTCCTACCACGTCGAACACCGGCTGATACTGTCCCATCGACTGGTCAATGAAATACTGCCTTGCACTGCCGGTGGCACCATTGTACGTGTAGTGGTCAGAGTTGAGCATCTCGCTCATGGCAGCCTGTGTGTTTTCTGCCTGAAACTTTAACTTGCTGAAGTTGACAAGTATGACCAACCCGCGTGGGGCAATGTTGAGTTTGGTGGCTGTCGATGTCTGTTGCGGCATACGTTTGGCTTTGCGAAGGGCAGCCTCTTTCTCCGCTGCAGGCTTCTCGGCCGGAATCAGATAGCCCTCACCGGTCTCTCTCCAGCAGCGACCGTCTGCCGACATGTAGTAGTGCAACCAGCGGTCACCTTGCAGGGTAACCATGATGGTAGTGCCGTCTGCCAGCTGCTTCTCAACCTCTCCGCGCCATGCAGGCATGGCTGGCAGCATTGTCGTGAAGAGAAGTAGAAAACTCAAACAATAATATCTTATATTTGCCGGACTCATCATCTGATCATTAGTTTATAATGTTTTTTGTCAGCCGTTAGCAGCATATACACTCCGACCGCCAGTTGCAGTGCATCGCCCTTTCTGACGTGTTTGCTGTATGCGGGTCTGCCGCTTATGTCGTATATGTTTATGTCCGCATCAGCCTTGAAAATCAATGCCTTCCCCGGTTCTGTGCTCTCAAATAGGTCGTTATATGACAGTTCTTCAGTTGACTGAGGTGTGTCTTCTGCCTTTTGAGCAATGACGAGAATATACACATCTCCGCTTACTAACGGTATTACGAGAGTTATCTTAGAGAAGAAGAAATCGCTGCGTGCTACCAAGTCTCTGTCATCCATTGTTATTGCAATATCGTCTATCGTGACGGTGTATCCTTCATCGGGGACTATCGTGAGAACGAGGTGTTCGCTACCCGGTTTGCTGGTCTGAGTGATAGTGGCGTGTTCTGCATCCCATTCTATATTGTATGTGGTGGATTTGTATACAGCATAAAGAGTTATGTCGTATGAAGGGTAATACGTCTCTCCGGTGTTGCCGGCATCTGCGGTGGAACTGTTTGCAGAGGTGCTCCAGCCGACAAACCTGTAGCCTTCATTGGCGGTGACGGCAGGCAGTAAAATGCCGGCGCCTGCCTCTGTCTCCTGAACGGATTTGGTAGAGCACATGCCATGTTCGCCTGCTTCGAAACTTACGGTGAATGTTTCTTTCACCCCGTCCTTGAGTTTGAAGTATATCACACCCGCATTCTCGGTAATATCGGTTATCGGATATGTCGGTACAGCCTCGAAAGCGGTTACGTTGTCTTTCCCGGGATACGAATCTCCTGCGTCGCCGTAAGAATAGACATAGCCGTCGTGAACCTCATGATATATATCGTCGTCAGCCGATAAGATTGTGATTCCTTGTTTGCTTACTGCAGCATTGTTTACCGTGTTGTTCTCCCATCTGCTGGCATTGTATTGTATCTTCCAGATCAACATTCCGTGCCCTGGCAGATACTTGTCCCAACTCGTCTGCTGGCGGTTTTCAAGCAGGTAGAATGTGGCAGGAGACGGATTCTGTATGTCCAGGTTGTGATTGCCTGTTGCTGTGAGCAGCAGCACTTCTTTCTCTGTCTGCAGTTCCTTCAGTTTCACATTTTCAGGCTCGTTCAGCAGCCTCGGAGTCACCCATCCTGCAAATATGCGCTCATAACCCGAGAACCCCGGAGGTGTGCGCGACTCGTTGTTGTACGACCCTTGGTCCATAAGGTCCCATTCTCCTACTGTAGCATTCTGATAACCGGTGTCGTACATGTCGGGCAGCCCGAATACATGGCCGAACTCATGACACGGCGTGCCGATACCTGCACGCTTGCCTTTCGATGTGCCAAAGCCGCACAACTCCTGATGGCATGAGAATGTGTCGATATTCTTGCCGTCGTAGGTGACCACTGTTTGACCGGCACCCCTCAGCGTCCATTCGCATGGCCATACCGTATTCTCATAATCCGAATCCGCTGCCCCGTATCCTGCGTAGAGTATATCGACAAAATCCACGTAGCCGTCTTCATCGGCATCGTATTTTGAGAAATCTATCTTGAAACTGTCTTTGGCGGCAATCACTGCTTCTTTCACCATTCTGCCTATGCGACTTTGATATTGCCCGTACCACTCGGCTGTGTTACTTACTGTCACAGGCCCGTAAACATCGAAAGAGGGCACGAATGCACTGTCCGACTGATCTGCATAATATTGTCTAACTGAGCCTGTGGCACCGTTATATGTGTAGTTTGCACCATTCAGCATCTCGTCGAAGGCCGCAGGCGTGTTCTCCGCCTGAAACTTGACGTCGCTGAAGTTAACGAGTATAACCAACCCTTTCGATATAAGCGTGGAACTGCCTACTTTCCTTGAAGTGACATGCTGAATTTGAGAAGCAGCCCTGCGTACTCTTATCTGCTCCCTGGTGGGTGTCTTGCCAGCTTTGCGCAGAAATCCGTCTTGCCCGCGCTCAAGCATGTTGCCTTCGGAGTCTGCCATGAAGTGATATGCCTCGTCTCCGTGCACAAAGTATTCTATCTCAGTGCCGTCCGGCTGAGTGGCTGTGCGTTTGCCGTTGTAGGCAGGCACGGCTTGCAGTGAAGCAAACAAGGAAACCAGTATAATGATTGAAAGGGTCTTTCTCATTTTCTTGTCGGAATATAGTTTTGTGGTATATGCTTTCTGACGTATTTTTCCTCGCATTCGGAGCGGTCTTCTGCATTGTGTGCAGTGCGGCATGTGGCTTTTATCGCACCTTTTCTGTTAAGCTTTGCGTAACAAAACTTGTCGTGTCTGTTCTTCTTGATAAGATAGCCGTCAAGTGTGGTCTGCCAGTGGCGATGCTCGTCACCATGCAAACGGTAAACCAGTGTGTCACCGTTCGGTTGTATGTGCTCTATCGGATGAGGAGTAGCCGGTACACCGCGGCGCTGGGCTTGGGCAGACACACCTAAACTCACGCATAATGCTAATGATATCAATAATATTTTCCTGTTCATAATCTCGCTATTCACTGTTCGCTATTCGCTTTCCTCACTTTTTTGAATAGTTCGCTCGCAAACACGAAGTCTTCCAACGCCTCGTTGTCTGCATGGAATATCTCATGCCGGCTGCCTTGCCAAGCTTTCTTGCCTTTCAGCAGGAATACGATGTTGTCGCCTATCTCCATTATCGAGTTCATGTCGTGTGAGTTGACTATCGTGCAGATGTTGTATTCCTGTGTGATGTCTTGTATCAGACGGTCTATTACCAGACTCGTGCGCGGGTCAAGGCCGGAGTTCGGTTCGTCGCAAAACAGATACTTCGGATTCATCGATATCGCCCTCGCTATCGCTACGCGCTTCTGCATACCGCCCGATATCTCCGATGGCATCAGCGAGAAAGCGCGTTCTTCTATGTTGACGCGCTGAAGGCAGAATCGTGCCCGCTCTGTCTTTTCTTCTGTTGTCATGTCCGAGAACATCTCAAGCGGGTACATCACGTTCTCAAGCACTGTTTGCGAGTCGAACAGTGCTGCTCCTTGAAACAGCATGCCGACCTCGCGGCGAAGCAGGCGTATCTCCTTCTCTTTCATGTTGGGCAGATTCCTCCCGTCATATTCTATTCTGCCTGAGTCTATCTGGTGCAGACCTATTACCGACTTCATCATCACCGTCTTGCCGGAACCTGACTGACCGATAATCATATTCACCTTGCCATCCTCAAACTCAGTGTTGATATGATCCAGCACCACCGTGCCATCAAAACTTTTTACTATGTCAACTACCTTAATCATGTTAATTCAGCATCAAATTGGTTAACAGCAGGTTAAAGAACAATATCAGCACACTTGAGTTCACTACTGCACTCGTCGAGGCTTTACCTACTTCAAGAGCACCACCGTATGCGTAATAACCGTAGTATGAACTCACCGACGCTATTATAAACGCAAACACAAGCGACTTGATTATCGAATACCATACGTAAAACGGAATAAACGCATACTGTATTCCCAGCAAATAGTCTGCCACGGTAATCACGTCCGAGAACATTCCCACGCAATAGCCGCCAACCAGACCCACTGCCATCGAGATAATCACCAGTATCGGCATCATCAGCACAAATGCCGTTACTTTCGGCAATATCAGGTAGTTGGCTGAGTTGACACCCATTATCTCAAGCGCGTCTATTTGCTCCGTGATACGCATCGTGCCTATCTCCGAAGCAATGTTACTGCCCACCTTGCCGGCAAGTATCAGACACAGAATGGTTGACGAAAACTCCAGCAGCAACGTGTCGCGCGTCACCAAACCGGTAGAGTAGGTCGGCAGAAGAGGGTTGCTCGTGTTCAGTTTCGTCTGAATAGTCAGTATTGCACCGATAAATACGGAGATGATTATCACTATCGGCAGCGACTGAATACCCTGCTTCTCAAACTCTTTCGACAACTGACGGAAAAACATGCGCCACTTGTCGGGCAAACGGAATACTCGGCTCATCAACAAGCAGTATTCACCTACATGTATGAAGAAACTTTTCATAACTACACATTTACGCATATTAAGCGCACAAAGTTACAAAATATTCTTCATACCTGCAAATTCGATGTTTTTCCGCACCTCTGCATGCATTTTCCGCTTCTTGTAATGCAGTTAAAACTCACCGTTGTAATATAGTGAAATATTTCTTTAATCTAAATGCTCTTTTTTTGAGTGAAAGACGCCGTTTTCTTGTCGAAAACAATCAAAATACGCTCGTTTCTGCCGGAAAAAAGCACATTTTTCACCCTGATCACCCTAAATTCATCTTATGTGCAACATTTGCCTAAGCCCGCTGTTAGCATACTCCATGCATACTCCTCCTTCACATTTTCACATTCTCACACATAATTGAGTTCGAATACGCACTTTTTTCATTGCTGCACCACCTCATTTGCTATCTCTGAAATAGCAGAATCGGAGTGTGAAATACTCTCCATGTCCTCAAAGCATCCAAAGCCATGTATATATAACAGCATCAAAGGCGGAGCAGTCTCCGCCTTTGATGTAGATTAACTTATTATACTCTATCGTTGCTTATTTCAACAGATATTTCTTCCCGTTTTGTATTACTATGCCTTTGTAAGCGTTGTCAACTTCCACACCAAGCACATTGTACATCGGAGCATTCACGTCAAGAGCCTGAATGTCTTCAAGTGCAGTACCTATGCCGCCTTCTACGTACATAACTTCAACCTTCTGGACGGTAGCTCCGCCGTTGGCACCGGGGGTGCTGAGTTTCACTGTCACCGGACTCTCGCTGTTGACTACCAGCTCAAGAGGATAATTGGTGTTCGACTTGCCTTCCTTGGTCACTACTTTCGTATCATCGCCTACAACTTCAAGTTTGAAGGTGCGTCCGCCTGTTGCTGAAACAGTCACTGTTATCTTTGAGCAAACGGCAAGACCGAAATATACTTCGCCGTCTTTATTTATTCTGATAGCGCTGCCTGTGTAGTCGTTTCCGGCGTAAGCTTTGTTGAGTGCGCCATCCTTAATGAAGATCCATTCAGGCACACTCTCCCATGTTGACATGTCAGAGGCGTAGTCCATATCTGTTTTCTGGAGTTGGCCCAACTGAGAAACGGTTACAGTGACTGTCCACACTTGTGTGGTTCCGTCTTGGGCTGTAACGGTATATTCAACAGGCTTCGTAAAGTCTTGTGCACCCTCCGGAGTGATAGTTGCATATTCTGAAATCACGATGAGAGGTTCGATAGCTGTAATGTCGCCGAGAAGTTCGGGATATGCAACAGCTATGGTGTGATTCTCTGCGTCGATAACACCTGCAATGCCATTCAGTTTGAAAGATGTAATCTCTTTCTTGTCAGACTTCACTTCGGGAGCGGTGAGTACGAATTTCTCTGTGGAAGTGAGGTAGTTGACAGCATTGACGAAGAGCTTGAGTGCATCTTCTGTCAGATATTGGAATGAACCGCTTCCGATGCTGATAAGCAGATAGTTGCCGTTCAGAGCCTCTTCAATCACTGTTCCGCCGCTCACCTTTGCCAGAATGCTCTTTGTCCAGGTGTCTTCGTAGTTGGCAACAGGCTGCATAGCCTTGCCGTCTGCCTGACTTACCATCTCAATCATGCCCTCTGTTGCGGTGACACCGTTGAATAGCGGGTGATTGGCAACATTGCCATATTCTCCGCTGTTCAGTCTTATTGCCGTCTCGCCTGCTGTACCACCGGCAGGAGTTCCTATTCCCCAGCGACCGCTGTTGTAGAAATATGTCTTTGTGTTCAGCACAGGAATATTCTTTTCAAGTATGGTGTGGACTTCGCTTGTGGTGTCGCCTGCAAGTTTGCCGTCAATGCTCTCGTGCAGAACCACTACATCGTAGTCTTCGTAGGTCTGAGGAGCTTTGGCTGCGCTTCTTGCTACAACAAACCAGTTCTGTGCCTCGAATGCGGTAGCCACTTTGTCGTCGGTCTTGCCTCCGATGTAAAGAATGCTCTTAACTGCTTTTGTGACAGTCAGAGTATATGTTGCAGTGCTCTTGTCCTGGGCAGTAACAGTGATTACCAGAGGATTGGTAAAGTCGTGAGTGTTGCCTGAGGTGAAGTCGGCAGTTGCAGCGGCAGAGAGCGTGAACTCTACTGGAATAGCAGAAATGTCTGTCTTGCTGCTTACTACAAGGTTGGCGGCGTTGTTGACCAACTCAACTTCTTCTCCGTTGATTTTCACATCCAAGAGTTCTTTCTCGCTACTCGGATTCTGAGCAATAGTAATGCTGAGTTGATACACCTTGCTCTGTGACTTGTCTGCATTGTAAACCGTTACAGTGCCGTTCAGCGGATTGATCTCATAACTTGCACCGTTGCCGCCGTAGGTAACAACTACACTCGCAAGTGCACCATCAGGAGTTGTTCCGTATGGCAACTCAGCAATAATAGTGTCGTTGCTTATTGTAGCATCTACACCCGCAATACTTACAGCCTTAATCGAAGGAGACAGCTCGCCTGCAACAAATCTTACAGCTCTCAGATATACTTCACTGTCTGTACCTTCCGAGCGGACAGATATGACGTATTCTTTTTTTGAATCAAGCTTGTCATAGGTCAATACACCACTGTTCTTTTTTGTAAGAATAGTATCTTTCGCAAATGTAAGGGCTAACTCAGAGAGTTCTTCATCTGTTTTTCCTGAAAAAGTTGAAATCTCTGTAGCAAAAATCTCAAAGCCACGACCATCGGAAGTTGTTACGCCATACACTGATACACTTTTAGCATTAGTCACTCTCATGTGAAGTGTGCGGCCCGTGCTGCAGATGGTGTAAGGATTAAGCGCACCGCCTTTCAGTGTTAATGTGGTTTTGCTGCTCTCTACATATGAATCCACAGCATTAAATTGTTTGTCTGTCTTCTTTCCGGGGTTTTCATCGAAAGCCCAATTGTCAGTATTAGTACGATCTAACGCAGTAAAATAGTCTGCTGTTACAACCGTGTCTTTCTCCAACTCAAGTGTCTTGAGTGGCAGATAAGATGCTGCCATCGCACTCATGCTGAACATAGCAACCAATGCAATAGCAAAGAGTTTAATTTTTTTCATGATTAATTGTGTTTAAAGAGTTAATATATGGTTGTACGTTATCTTTCTGTAAGATAGTGAGTTATCTGTAATCTGCAACCCTGTGCAATTATACTCATAACTCAAACCCCACACTTTTCAATTTGCAAAATTAAAGTGCACACTCGAAACCGGTGTGCACTTTCTGTTTTAATAAGTGTAAATATTAACAATCAGTAATTTCTCGGCTATTTCCTTGCGAGTCTGATTACCTCTTCTGCTATCCTGCGGGCTGAATCTCTCTGTGCCAGAGTCTTTATGTTGTTGCTCAGCCTGTGCAGCTTGTCATCGTTGTGAATCACGCGCAAAGCATTCTCCACCAACTGATTCTGTGCGTCTATGTCGCGCACCAGTATAGCCGCATCTTTCCTCACAAGTGCCATCGCATTGTGTGTCTGGTGGTCTTCTGCCACGTTCGGCGAGGGCACCAGTATGCAGGGCTTGCCGAGCAGACAGAGCTCGCTTATGCTGCTCGCTCCTGCTCTTGAGATGACAAGGTCGGCAATAGCGTAGGCCAAGTCCATTCTGCTCAGGAAAGCTGTGCAGAACACGTTCTCTGCTGGATTCTCCTGCAAGGCTTTCTTGCATTGCTCATGATAGGTCTTTCCTGTCTGCCAGATAATCTGTATTCCGCTTTCCTTCAGCTCGTTCAGGTGGCTGATGATGCTCTCGTTTATTGTTCTTGCACCCAGCGAACCTCCGATGATAAGCAGTGTCTTCTTTTTCTCATCAAGCCCGAAATACTCTGCAGCTTCTGCTTTGCTTCCGCCTTCAAGATTCTGTCTTACAGGGTTGCCTGTCAGAATAATCTTCTCTGCAGGGAAAAACCTCTCCATTCCTTCGTATGCCACGCATATCTTCTGGGCATCCCTGCGCAGCAGTTTGTTCGTCACGCCTGCAAACCCGTTCTGCTCCTGCAGCAGCACTGGCACACCCATTCTCGCAGCAGCTTTCATCGCAGCTCCCGAAGCATAGCCGCCCACACCTATTGCCACATCAGGCTTGAAGTCCTCTATTATCTTGCGCGCCATCTTGAGACTCTTGCGCAAATCCCAGAGTACAGACAGGTTCTTCCACAGGTGTTTCCTGTCAAAGCCTCTTACAGGCAAACCTACTATCTCATATCCTGCCTGAGGCACGCGCTCCATCTCCATGCGGTTGTCTGCTCCTACGAACAGTATCTTGCAGTCAGGTTGCAACTCGCGCAGTGCATTTGCTATACTTACGGCGGGGAAAATATGTCCTCCTGTGCCGCCTCCAGAAATAAGGTAATTCATATATTATATGTTGAAAGTTGAAAATTTAAAGTTAAAATAAGTTATATAGTTTAAGTTGAAAGCTGCTAATATGGGCTATATTCATTCTTCATTATGCATTATGCATTATGAATTATGCATTATCCTCACTCCGTCTCTATGTCTGGTATCGTCTCCATACTCTCGTTTATCGTCTCTTCCTGCTGGGCGTGTATCTGGTTCTGCTCGCGGCTCACACCCAGCATTATTCCGAAGTATATGCTCGTTATGATAGCACTCGTGCCGCCCTTCGATATCATCGGCAGCGGCTGGCCTGTCACAGGTCCGAGACCTACTGCCACTGCCATACTCACCAGTGCCTGCATAGTAATCATAAGCCCTAAACCCATCACCATCAGTTGGGCGGAATAGTCGTTGTAGCGGCTCGAAGTAAGGCAGGCCCTGAACAGAATACTAAGATACAGAAGACACAGCAGAAATGCCCCTATGAAACCCGTCTCCTCCACAATGATGGCGAATATGTAGTCTGCGTATGCCAGTGGCAAGTGGTTGCGCTCAAACGAGTTGCCGGGCAGTACTCCGATAGGACTCTTGCCGCCTCTGGCTACTGCCACTCTTGCCAGTGTCGATTGGTAGTTGTCGTCGTTGATGCGGATGGCCGAGTTCTCTGTCTTGTCTTCTTTCAGCTTGTTGTCAATACGATTCACCCATGTCTCTGCTCTGCCCATTATTCCGTGCATCTCCTTGCCCGGCTTCACGTACACGTTCTCCACATAGAAGTAGCCTGCCATCAGTATTATCGCCGCTGTGCCTATTATGCCCAGTATCCAATACCAGCGCACCTTGGCAAGAAACATAACTACTATGATCACTGCGCCAAGCAATATCGCTGTACTCAGGTTGCTGAACATTATCAGTATGCAGGTCACTCCCGTTAGACCCAGCACCCAGAGGAAATATTTCTTCTCTGTCTGCTCGTCTTTCACCCTCGAAAGCAGGTCCGCAACTACAATGATAAGCCCTATCTTTGCTATCTCTGACGACTGAATGGTGATGCCCAGTATCCTGACCCACCGCGTCGCACCGTTGATGGTAACACCTATGTGTGCAGCGTTGAGCATTAGAAATATCAACCCTAATCCCAGCAACGCATAGCCTGCAAGACGGTATAGCCAACTTGGCAGAAACTGTATGCCGTAAGCCAAGGCTACGCCCAGTAGCAGATATAGTATCTGGGCTGCAATAGGGTAGATAGGGTTATGACCTTGTGCGGTGGCTTCGCGTATAAGCGAACTGCTGGCACTGAACAAGGCTATAATACTTACTATGACCAGCACAATGAATATTATCCAGAATGTCTTGTCAATGTACTGGCGTTTGCCGAATCTGAATTGTGTCGTATCCATAATCAATAAGGTTTAGTGTAATATCTCAAATCTATGAATCTTTAAATCAATAAATCTCTATCACAGCATCTTCACTTCTTTCATGAATTGCTCACCTCTGTCTTCATAACTCTTGAACAGGTCGAAACTTGCACAACATGGCGATAGCAATACCGTGTCGCCGTCATGTGCTGCTTCGTATGACTTCTTCACTGCATCATGAATATTGTCGGTGTCTATCACTCTCAGACCCATACTGTCAAAGTGCTCATGCAGTTTCTCGTTGTGCAGACCCATATATACCAGAGTGTGACATTTCTGTTTCACCAGTTCGTCTATCTCCGTGTAGTCGTTGCCCTTGTCTTTGCCTCCCAGTATGAGCACCGTAGGAGTATTCATGCTCTCCAGGGCATACCAGCATGAGTTCACATTCGTCGCTTTTGAGTCATTGATGAAGCGCACTCCCCGAACGGTTGCCACATACTGCAGTCTGTGGTCAACACCGCGGAACTGCATCAGGCTCTCACGTATAACCTCATTCTTTATGTGCAGTATCTGTGCTGCCAGACCTGCAGCCATCGAGTTCAGCTGGTTGTGCTTGCCTCTCAGCGACAAGTCTTTGGCAGGCATCGTCAGCGCAATGGCATTAGGCGCTTCCAGTATGAAGTTCTCCCCGTCGATGTATGCCACGTTATGGTCCTTCTGGCTTCCGAAAGGATAGAGTGTCGCCTTAGGGCATAGTTTCATCAACTCTTTGTTTATCACGGGGTCCTCGCTCCAATAGATGAAAGCATCCTTCTTCGTCTGATTTCTTGTGATTCTGAATTTGGCATCCACGTAGTTCTGGAAGCAGAAGTCATATCGGTCAAGATGATCGGGCGTTATGTTCATCAAGATGGCAATGTCCGCCTTGAAGTCATACATGTTGTCAAGCTGAAACGAAGATAGTTCTATCACGTAGTAGTCTCTCTCGGTCTGTGCCACTTGCAGTGCCAGACTGTTGCCTATGTTGCCTGCCAGACCCACGTTCAGTCCGGCTCTTACCAATATGTCAAACAGCAGACTTGTCGTCGTTGTCTTGCCGTTGCTCCCGGTGATGCAAATCATCTTGGCATTCGTATATCGTGCAGCAAACTCAATCTCTGAGATTATAGGAGTCTGCTGGGCCGTGATCTTCTTAATGAGTGGAGCCGTCAGCGGTATTCCCGGACTCTTCACCACTTCAGTTGCATTGAGTATCTTCTCCTCTGTATGTCCGCCTGATTCGTACTCAATGCCATTCTGCTCAAGCAACGCTTTGTAAGTGGGCTTTATCTCGCCCATGTCGCTTACGAACACCTCGTACCCCTGCTTCTTGCCCAGAATGGCTGCGCCGCAGCCGCTTTCTCCTGCTCCAAGTATTACAAGTCGTTTCATCTCTATCTTATCTTAAGAGTTAATATCGTTAATGCTGCCAGTAGTATTGTCACCAGCCAGAACCGCATCGTTATCTTGTTCTCGTGATGCAGCTCGCCCGAACCCTTCAGCAATACCTTGCTCGAGGGGTCCACCTGACTGAGCGAGGTGCGGAAATGGTCGTGTATAGGGGTGCGTTTCCACACTCTTACAGGTTGCCCTTTCTTCTTCGTAAACTTAAACACCTGTGTCTGCACTATCACGCTCACACTCTCTATAAGAAATACTCCGCACAGTATCGGCACCAGCAGCTCCTTGTGGATGATGCATGCGCACACTCCTATTATGCCGCCAAGTGTCAGACTGCCGGTATCTCCCATGAATATCTGGGCAGGGTATGTGTTATACCACAAATAGCCTATCAGTGCACCTACGAATGCTCCGAGGAAAACTACCAACTCTTCACTCCCCGGTATGTACATCACGTCGAAATAGTCTGCCCACACCGTCGAACCGCTCACGTATGCAAGCACCAGTAGCGCTACGCCTATTATTGCCGAGTTGCCCGCACACATGCCGTCCATTCCGTCGTTCAGGTTGGCTCCGTTGCTCACTGCTGCCACTACGAACACTATCAGCAGCACGAAGAATATCCATCCTGCTTTGTATTTCCACTTGTCACCAAGAAAACTGAACATGTCAGCATAGTTGGCGTTATGGTTTTTTACGAATGGAATGGTAGTCCTTGTTGACTTCACATCCGGGGTTTTATATACCACCTCCGTGTTGTTCTCTATAGTCACTTCCACCGTCTCATTCATTACTACCACAGGGCAGTATCTCAGCGTCAGTCCTACTATCAGACCCAATGCCACCTGACCTGCTATCTTCACCCAGCCGTTCAGTCCGTCTTTTTTCTTCTTGAATGTCTTTATGTAGTCATCGGCAAATCCAAGTGCACCCATCAGCAAGGTCGTGACGAGCATCAGTATCATATATACATTGCTAAGTTTGCCCACCAGCAGTACTGCCACCAGTACCGCCACTATCACCACTATTCCTCCCATAGTAGGCACTCCTATCTTCTTCGTGTTGAACGGGTCGGTCTTCTCGTCGCGTTGGGTCTCGGAGATATGTTTGCGCTTAAGCAGTGCAATAAAATATTTGCCGAACCACATTGCCGTAAGCAAGGCAATGACTCCGGCTACTATAGCGCGGAATGAGATATAAGAGAATAGTCCGGCTCCGGCAAAATGCCCGTAAGTGTTCTGCAGCCAATCAAATAATGAATATATCATAAGTATGGAGTTGTTATGTATCGTGTTGTTTAAATATATCTTCTTACCACTTCATGGTCATCAAAATGATGCTTGATGCCCTTTATAATCTGATAATCCTCGTGGCCCTTGCCTGCCACCAGTATTACGTCGTCCTTCTTTGCAAGAGTGCATGCGGTCTGTATGGCAGCAGCACGGTCTTCTATTACCAAAGTCGTCCGCAGTTCTTCTTCCGTCAGACCATCGGTCATGTCTCGCAGAATATCTGCCGGTTCTTCGTCCCGTGGGTTGTCGCTTGTCAGTATCAGCTGTTCGCTGCCACGTTTGGCTATCTGTGCCATCATAGGCCGTTTGCCTTTGTCTCTGTTGCCTCCGCAACCTACCACGGTTATCAACTTGCTGCCTTCACGCTTGATCTCGCGGATAGTCTGTATCACATTGTCCACTGCATCAGGAGTATGCGCGTAGTCCACAATAGCCGTCCAACCCTTGGGACTGCGTATCGCCTCGAATCTGCCATTGACAGGTGTCAGGGTGCTCAGCACTCGCAGCACTTCGTCTTTCGGGAAACCAAGACACAGCGCAGTGCCGTATATCGCCAGCAGATTGCTTACGTTGAATCTGCCTACCAGTGGCACAAACACTTCCTGACCATTCACACTGAGCAGCATTCCGTCGAACCCTTCTTCCAGTATCTGTGCCTTGTAGTCTGCCATTGCCCGGGTAGAGTAGGTGTGAACCTCAGCCTTGGTGTTCTGGGTCATCACAAGTCCGTTCCTGTCATCTTTGTTAGTGACAGCAAAACTTCCTTTCTTTAGACAGTCAAAGAAGTGCTTCTTGGCGTCTCTGTAGTTGTCGAAAGTCTTGTGGAAATCAATATGGTCGCGTGTGAGGTTGGTGAATATGCCTCCGTCAAAGTCGAGACCCGCAATTCTCTCTTGCACTACCGAGTGCGACGAGACCTCCATAAAGCAATACTCGCATCCTGCCTCTACCATTCTGCTCAGTAGTTCGTTCAGTGCCAGAGCGTCCGGTGTGGTATGGGTGGCGGGTACAGCCTCGTCTTCTATATAGTTGCAGACGGTAGAAAGCAGCCCCGACTTGTGCCCAAGGCCGCGCGTCAGTTTGTATAGCAGTGTGGCGATAGTGGTCTTTCCGTTGGTGCCTGTCACTCCTACAAGAGTCAGTTTCTTCGATGGCTCCCCGTAGAACTTAGAGGCTATCTCTCCTAAGGCTTTTTGCGAATCCTCCACTACGACAAATGTTGCTCCTTCTGTCTTCTCGGGCAACTTCTCGCATACAATGGCAACAGCCCCGGCTTCTAAACATTGAGGTATAAAACTATGTCCGTCAACCACTGTGCCTGCAGTTGCAACAAACAAACTGCCCGGACCTGCTTTTCTTGAGTCAAACTCAATATCACTGACTTCGATATCTACCGGCCCTACTATCTGCAGAGTCTTTTGTCCTTCAATCAACTTTGAGAGTTTCATATTGCTTTTAGCTATTATCTGTTCGCTGTTAACTATTCTCTATTATTTATCTCAGTTCCAGATACACCTTTCCGCCTTTCACAGCTTTGCTCCCCGGTGCTACACTCTGACTGGTCACCTTGCCCTTGCCCTTTATTGTTGCCAGCATACCTGTCTGCTCTATCGCATAAACGGCATCTCTTGCACCCATTCCCACTACATTGGGCACCACGTCAGGTGTCACATTAAGCGGCTCCGCCTCATAGTTCTCATTTACCCTTATCCATTGCGAGTCGGTGCGTTTTATGTCTATGTTAGTGCCGTCTCCTGCCTTGCGTATCTCTTTCTGGATACCTCTCTTTATTGGTGGCAGAAGCAGCGAGTCCTTGTCAACATAGTGCTTGCTTACATGCACGGAGCCGCTGTAAGCCATGGTCTTCTCTGCTATTCGTCTGACGGTGCCTCCGCAGTTCATTCCTGCGTCATAAGGGTTGCGGGGCTTGTGAATCACGCATATACAACTGTATTTCGGATTCTCCATCGGGAAATATCCGCAGAAAGCGATACGGTGATAGTTGCTTAGATATTTGCCGTTTTCCAGTACACGTGCAGTGCCTGTCTTGCCTGCTATATGCACTATGTTGCTCTGTGCTTTCTTCTGTCCCCAAGGGCTGATTGATGCCGTGCCGTATTCATTGTCCCAAACCACTGCCTCCAGACATTTGCGTATGTCTCTCAGTGTTGACGACTTGCATATACTCGATGCAACGGTCGAAGTGCTGTATTGCTCTATCGTCTGTCCGTTCTGCTGTACCTCTTTTACCAGAAACGGTCGTATCATCTTGCCATTATTGGCAATAGCATTATAAAACATCAATGAGTATATGGGCGGCAACTCTACGTAATACCCGAATGCCATACGAGCCAATGTTTCGCCATCTTTCGGCACTTCGATAAACGGCAGATTGGTTCCGGGTATGTCAAAGGCAATACTGTCGCGCACTCCCATCTTGTCAAGCTTGCTGACAAACTTCTCCGCCTTCTTCTCGTAAGCATGTGTCACAATCTTCGCAAGTGCCACGTTGCTCGAAGCCGCCAGTGCTTGCTGGACTGTTATCGGATGACTGTATCGGTGTGCATCTGAGATCGGGCGCTTCGGGTCTGAGTAATACCACACGCCGTTATTAGTGGATACCGTGTCTTCAAGACTGACCTTGCCATCGTCCAGCGCTGCTATCAGTGCGTATGTCTTGAATGTCGAACCGGGCTCTACGCGTGTGACAGCATAGTTCTTGTCCTCCACATATCTGTCCTCGACTTTCCCGAGATTGCTTATTGCTTTCACCTCGCCTGTTTTGGTCTCCATCAGTATGCAGCAACCCCAGTCTGCGTTAAGACCGATAAGCGTGCTCCTCAGGTTGCTTTCTACTATGTCTTGCAGGTTGGCGTCTATAGTAGTGACTATGTCGCAACCGTCTACTGCCTCACGGTTGACTTGCGACACCGTATGGCCTTCAACAGTGTGAGTTCCCATCTCTCCCTCTTGACCGCGAAGCACATTGTCATACATCATCTCAAGTCCTGACACTCCTTTGCCATTGTTGCCGAATATGCTTCCTATGCTTCTCGAGGCAAGACTTCCGAAAGGTTTTATTCTCTGATAGTTCGATTCTATCAATAGGCCGCTCTTCAGTTTGCCCTTGTTGAAAAGAGGCATTGCCTGCACGGCTTTCATCTGGGAATATGTCAGTCTCTTGGGGTACAGGCGTAATCTGCCGCTGCCTGTGTTGTATCCTTGTTGCAGCAGTCTCTTGTACTCTTGTTGCGTGCGGTCACCAAAGTACTCCGATAATGCTGTCGACAGACTGTCAACATAAGTGTTGAAGAGTTTCCCTTTGTTCTCATGCAGTGCCTGAACTCGGGTGTCCATATAAATGCTGTATGTTGGGGCGCTACCTGCCAACAGCCTGCCCCTGCAGTCATATATGTTGCCGCGGTTGGGTTCTATGGTGTACTCTTTGCTTTTCTGCCTTTCAGCAATCTTCATCAGGTCGTCTCTCTCCACAGTCTGGGTAATGACAATCTTTACTAAGACTGCCACAAAGCCCGCCGCAATCAAGGCAAAAACTGCAGCAAAGCGGATGACCGTTTGTTTCTGTTTGTCATTCATAATTCTAAGGTTTATCAGGTCTTAATGTATATTCTTGCCATTCTTTGGCATCAACTTCTCAAACTTGCCAATCTCCCCGAACCTTCTCAAACTTCTCCCCCCTCATTTCACCAGCGTCGGCGGAGTGACGGACTCATGCACCTTGCTGCCTTTTTCTTTCAGTTGCTGGTTGATGGCGGAAGGGCGCGTCATCTGTGTATATCTTGATGAAAGTTCCAGCATCTCATACCGGGCTTCCTTTATCTCTTCGTTCAGCACTTTTATTCGCCTTTGTTGTCCTTGACTCAGAAACCCGTTGTATATGTATATGAATGTAAGCAATGCAATCAGTGCAAGCAACTTGTATTGCTTGCGAAAGAATCCTCTGGTGAAGATGCTGCCTGACAATATCTCCTTCAGACTTATCTTATTTTTCCATTCGCTCTTCATTCTTCATTGCTATTCTCAGTTTTGCGCTTCTTGCTCTCGGGTTTCTTTGTGTTTCTTCTTCGCTTGCCGTTATTACTTTGTTGTTTATCAGCGTGAACGGACTCAGCGGATTGCCGTAGAAATCTTTCTCCACTTTCCCTTCTATATTGCCGGCGCGCAGAAAGTTCTTGACCATCCTGTCTTCCAGACTGTGGTATGTCAGTATCGCTATTCTTCCTCCCGGGCGCATTACTTCAAGCGCGGCAACAAGCATCTCGCGCAGTGCTCCCATCTCGTCGTTGACTTCTATTCTCAGGGCCTGGAACACTCGTGCCAGATCTTTCTTCTCTTTATCTCGTCCGCAGAGCGGTGTGAGCACTTCTGTCAGCTGCTCAGTTCTTTCTATCTGTTGTTTGTATCTTGCGCGTACCACTGCTCTGGCTATCTGTCTCGCATTCTTCATTTCTCCGTACAGGTAGAATATGTCTGACAGTTGCTCTTCTGTATAACTGTTGACAATAGTAGCGGCAGTCTTGCCTGCTTCCTGGTTCATCCGCATGTCAAGCGGTCCCGGAAAGCGAAACGAAAACCCGCGCTCGGATGTGTCGAAATGGTGAAAACTGACTCCGAGGTCAGCCAATATGCCATCCACCGGAATAGCATCGTAATATCTCAGGAAATTCTTCAGATAGCGGAAATTGCCGTGCACGAACTGCCATCTCTTGTCTTCCACGTTCATCACCCCGCATTCTACGGCATTCTTATACGCATCCATGTCCTGGTCAAAACTGAGCAACCTGCCCGATTGGTCAAGTTGCTGCAGTATTGCTCCGGAATGCCCTCCGCCGCCGAATGTGACATCTACATAAGTGCCGTTGCTCTTGACGGCAAGACCGTTGATGGTCTCGCTCAGCAGTGCAGGAATATGATAGACGTTGTCCGGCATAAAATGATAGGATTGTAAGATTGGTTAGGTTTAATGGCGTGTCGGCATGGGTCTAATGTATAGGTTTAGGTCAATTTTATATATTATATTGCTATTCGCTTCTAACTATGTTTCTTCCCCATTCTCTCTCTCAATGTCTTTGCAAACTCTCTTTGGTCTATTCTCTTGCTCAGGAAGGTCTGTTTGTCCCAGATGGCGAAACGGTTCATCATCCCGACTATAAGCAGTTCTCCTGTGGCACCTATCTGTTGCAGGTTGCGTTTCTGCAGCAGTATCCTGCCTTGCGAGTCCGGTTCCACAAATTCGGCATCTGCCACAAACTGCATCAGCAGCATCTGGTCGTCCGGGTTCCACTCGTCAAGTTCAGCGCTCAGCTGTTCTACGCGCTGGTTCCACACACGCTCCGGATAAATGACCAGGCACTCATTCTCCGTGTCACGACGCATTACTATGCGCTGACTCTCTTCCGAAGCAAGAATCTTGCGATAAACAGCCGGAATGAACATACGTCCCTTCTCGTCAAGTTTCGCTTCAATATTTCCTATGAATGTCGATGTCATATCTCCGTCATTTGGTTTTTGTTTCTCTTTTCCGCTGCAAAGGTATAAAAAATATCTGATATTCCCCACATTTCCCCACAAATTATTTTTCCACAGAGTAATTAACAAGTTATTAACATTGTTAATTGTATGTAAAATGCAGATTATCAATGCTAACTCTTATTTGTTAACAATTGTGGGTCAAAGTGGAGTGTGTTGTAGATTATTTGGTGGTCATTGGCTTTGAAACATATACCCCTCCATATAATAGATAAAAAATGCCCAAATCTATCACCTAAATTCTATATTATTTCATATTTTTCAAATTTTTATCATTTTGTTCTGCATTTACCTGCCTTTATTGGTGTATTATTATGTTGTAATACAAAAAGAGCACATCTGCTCGATGTGCTCTTTTTGTATTGGCTTCAGCCCTATTTTATTTGGCTACACGCTGGCCTGTTGCATTGAAGATTTCAGTGTCACGGATTATGTAGAGGTTGCCGTTACGCAATACCTTCTGCGGTTTGCCGTCCACGCTGAGATTCTCTATGCCATCAGCTTCGTCACCTGTTGTGAAGCTGACTTCGATAGGCTCTGCTTCGTTGCCTGCCTCATCAGCTGCAGTGATATATACAGTGTACTCGGTGTTAGCCTCAAGACCTGTCAGAGTTGCGGTGAAGTAGTAAGCACCATCCTCGTCAAGAGTCGGAGTGTTAGCGATGGTTCCTGCGGCCTGGCTGGCAAGCACATTACCGTTATCGTCAACTACTTCGAGGATAAGATTAGTGAGTTCTGTTTGCACGGGATCGGCTTTTTCGAAATAGAACGGACCGTCCAGTGCGCCAAACAAGATCTCTACTGTTGTCCCGTTAACTTCTACATAGTCTTCATCGTTGATCCAAAGTAACGGAGCATCTGTATCTTTGAAGGTTTCTGTAGGATTAATCTGAGCCTGTGTTGCATCTGAGAATGCATAGATATAGGTCGCAAACTCTCCTATATAAATATTACCATCTACACCTACACCTTCAAATTGGACGTAATATATGCCGCATTTGGTCCCGTCTGAGAACACTTGTTGTGTGGTAAGATACTTAAGTTCTAAGTCAAAGGTCTCAAAGATAATCTTGTTCTTACCGTCTGGAGAATAACCTGTGTTTTGTCCTTTCTGAATAGAACCGTCAGCAATTGAGTACTTGCCGCTTATTTCGGTTGCACTTGTTATGTTAGTAAATGCTACATTCATGAATTCAACAGGATTGCCTTCTGCATCAAAGTTATAGAATGTATTGAACAATATCTTGTAGTTCTCATAGTAGCGTGCATATATTGCCTCAAATGCCAATTCAATAGGTTGCAACTCGATAGTTGTGAACTGCAACTTTACACTTTCAGTGCTTACATTGCCACCGAAGTCCTTCACGGTAACTGTTATTTCATATGATGTCTCTGGAGTCAAATCTTCCAGAACAATGAGACCCTCCTGGGCTTTTGCTTCAACTACAGTGCCGTCGGCAAAAGTAAGTATGTAGGTTAACTGCTCGGCAGTTGCAACGTTGTCTTCTGCTGATACAGTAATGATAGCATATTTGTCAAATATATTACCTTCCTCAATCTCAGCTTTCAGGTTCTTCGGAGCCTCTGTGTCCTTGATAGGAGTAAATGCGAACTCGTACTCGTCACTTACGTTGCCTGACGGGTCGGTAGCAGTTATTGTAATGTTGTAGAGTTTCGATGTAAGACCTGAAAGTTTCAATGTGCCGTCTGCTTCAAGAGAAGCATTATTTATTACTACATCTCCTTTTACATTGTAAACAAGGTCAGCTGCTGTAACATTCAGTGCATTGTCTGTCACTGTAATAGCTAAGCTCACTTCTGTGTCAGAACTTTCAACTACTTCAACTCCTGATATAACTGGAGCGGTAATATCTTTAATCTCGAATTCTTCACCTTTGGTTTCTGCAATGTAAATCAGAGATGTTGTAGTCTCATAGTTGGGCAGAACGCTCCATGAATACTTACCTACAGGAAGTTGTTCGGTTGTTACACTCTGCTCAGCCAAAGCTGCAACATAGTCTCTACCATTGTTCAAGAGGTAGGTATTGCCTGCAGTATCAGTGATAAGAACATCATTCCAGATTGTTGCGCCACTTGCAGTTTTCAGGATATTTGATTTCCATGATAATGTAGCGGTCATAGCCTCGTCATTGGTTACTGCTGAAAGTTCGGTTGCCGCATTTGTGTTCTCACCTATTGTTCCGTAAGCCACAGCACCATTTACTACATTTCCGTTAGCATCAAGCAGGTAAGTATATACGGTATAGAAACCGTTGAGTGCAACAGAGTCAGGTGTAGTGTATTCCAAGTCCTCTATCTTGTATCTTACTGCAGAGCCACCATATGAGTCAAATGCACGCGCGCCGTTTTGTAGAAGCAGTATTCTAAACCATGCCCCCGGGAAATTCTTTGCTTCCCACTTCATGGTAAGAGTGTTGTTGGTATTGGCGGTTACATTAAGATTCTCTACCGGATATGCATCTGCGAAAGCATCATCATTAATCATAAATGCCTGAGCTGCATAGTCTGCTACCACAGAGGCACTGTCAACCTTGCCTTCTTCATTTACGGTGTAACCCATAACCTCGTACAAATAAACTCCGTCAGGCAGAGTATAGTCAAAATAGCTGTCAATGGTAAAGAATGTGGTATCAATGTATCCAGTGTTTTCAGCATAATACAAAACGTAGTCAGTAGATAAACCTTGTAAGTTTTTCTGCGGTATATAGCCAAAGCGAGCAATATATTTTGCTTGACCATTAACAGGAGCTACCAATCCTACTACATATAGATAGTTCTCTGTACCTGTAGCAAATTGGAAATAAGGAATAGCCATACCGATTCCTGCCTGGCCAAGAGCCAAAAATGCACTACTGTCTTTTACCTGTGCAGGTGCTTTGAAACTGCTTGCTTTCTTCATAACTTTTGCAGATTCTACTTTAAGGTCTGCTACTTGAAAGTCTGCAATAGCGTTTGCCTTCTCTTCAACAACGGATGCTTCAATGTTTTGAAAATCACTTGTCGGCAGAATAGCACTTGTCTGGCTCTTTAAGGCTGAAAGTTGGTTCTCAACCAGCTTGCCCGTTGGTGCTGCCAGCACGCTCAGCGATACCAGCACTGCACTCAAAATAAGAGTAATCTTTTTCATACGTTTAATTGTTTTATTTGTTAGACTTATATATGTTTTGCTTTGTTGGTTCTTAGCCTTTTGTATTTGTTTTTGGCATTTAGTCTTACCCCTTACAACGCAGTGGTCTTACTTCCTACAACGCAGCGGTCCTACCTTCTACTTCCTATTTTTGCCAAATTGACCGCAAAAGTACTGCTTTTAGTTGATTTATGCAAGTAAAAATGCATTTTGAGCGTTATTTTATGCATTTTTATGTGCGAATTGTGTATTTTTGTATATTTATAACCTCTAATTAGAGAAAAAAGTAAGGCAGCCCTTCGTGAGAAAGACTGCCTTTTTATATTTTATTTTCCTTATGTCTTTCTCAATCTTTGAGTTTTACTTCGCTTCCGAGAATGTCGAAATAGCGACCTCCTTTCTCAATATAGATAGCCCCGTCACGCATCACTTTTCTTGCGTGTCGGCCCTCTGCGCTCTCTACGTTCTCAACAGCTGTAGGCATAAAGAATCTTCCCCAGTTCTCGTCCTGTCTGTATTCAGTCTCGTCACCGCCTTCCACAATTACTTTCATCGTATTGCTTACGCCATCGAATGTGTTGTCGCTAATCAGCGGCATCTTTTTCGGAGCATAAAACTCTCCAGCTGACAGATTCATGCAGCCTGCAAACACAAAGTTACCTATCAGCTTGGTATTGCCCTCCATCTTTACGGTTTTAAGATGGGTGCAGTCTTCAAATGCGTAGTTGCCTATTCCTTCTACTGCTGCAGGAATGGTGATTTCTTCAAGCGAAGTGCAGTCGCTGAATGCGTAACCATCAATACTGGTGAGTGTTGAGGGCAGATTCACTGTCTTCAGGTTCTCGCATGCGCGGAATGCCGATGGACCGACTGTCGTCAGGCCTTCCGGAAGTGTTATTTCAGTCAGCTTCTCGCAGTTCTTGAACGACTCGAAGTTGATAGCTTTCACTGTGCTCGGCAGATTGAATACCGACATCTCTTTGCATGTTGAGAAAAAGTACGCAGGTATCTCTTCGATACCTTCCGGCAGCACCACCTTGCTCAGTGTGTCACAGTTGGCGAACAATGCCTGACCAAGAGAAGTTACTCCGTCTGGGATAGTAATTTCACGCAACAAGCGGCATGCACGGAAAGCTTGGTTGCCAATCGACTTGGGGGACCCAAGGAAATTTATCTTTGTTACGCCTACTTTGCTGTTCTCTATCTTTATCGGACGAACGGTCAGGTCTGCCTGCTGCAAACCGCCACCCATACCATAGAACATGTAAGCCGGTATGTGCTCCACGTTTGCGCCGATGTTCACGGTTCTCAGTCCGTATGCCGACCAGAACGACTCCGGGTCACCATCTGAATCATACACGTATTCACTATATGCCATATTCCCAAATGAGAATGGTGCAAATTGCGGCAACGTGAGGTCCTTGCACCGGATGGCATTGTAGTTCACAACCCGCAGACTGTAGCATGCTTCAAATGCTTTGTCTTTGATATATTCTATCGACTCCGGTATGGTAATGGTTTTTAGCGATGAGCAGAAAGAGAATGCTTGTTCTCCGATGCCTACCACTCTATATTTCTTTCCACCTGAGGTAATAGAGTCAGGTATAGCGATATCGTTCTTGTATTCGTCTTTCACTGCATTGTACCATGTGCCACTATATGTAACTTCAACTGCATTCGAGCCGTATGTGGCTGTCACGTCGTTGTACCAGATACTTGCTCCGTCTGCGTTCTTTACTTCGAAGTTGTGAGCAACAGCTGTCGTGGCAACCATTGCCAACATTATAAATATGATGTTTCTTCTTTTCATATATCTATGCTTTTAGTAGTGTCACATCTGTATTATTGTTCCAGTGTCATCGTGAAGTTGGCGTCATCGGTTTTGCTCATCTGAAGTCCCTTTGACGGGTGGAAAGGCTCAAGAATCTTGAAACTGTATGTGCCGTCAAATGCTTTCACGAAGTCCTCGCCATTATAGTTTATCAGGTTATGTTGTCCATAATTGCCATCGTATGTGAGCTGAATATTGCCGCCTTCCATCTTGTAGTCAAAGTAGTACTGGTCTTTAAGTTCGTTCTTGCCGTTGCTGGAGTAATATACATCCAATGTAACTTTGTTTGCTTTGGAGAACCCTACTCGAAGTATTCTGGCATTTTTGTTACCCTTTGCACTTCCGACACCATTATGCAGATGCTCTTCCAATGTGCTGATAGCTGCTGTTATGCTGCTTGTAAGTGAGGCTGAATCCGCTTTCCATACAGTGCCGTGTGCTATGCTCGACTCGAAAGCCGTGCTGCCTTCCATCTCAATGTAGATGTTTTCGTCAAGTACCGACACAAGACGTGTCTTGTCGGCATTAAGATTGAATGAAGCGCGATTGATCTTCTGTTCGGAGACTTCATTGTCATGCAGACGGATGCCGTTCTCGGTAACTATGAAGCCGTGATACTCTCCGCCACCTAATGTGTCGGCTCCAAACTCAAACACACGGAATTCGTGTGTCGGCCCGTTGTACAGAGACAAATGCTTGGCTTCGACGTACATTCCAAGAGGCAGATTCTCTTCAAACAAGAACTTGTCCATGCTGTCCAACTTTGTAAAATACTCTTCCCAATCCTGACCTGTAGCCATCGGGTACAAGCGTACATAGCAACTGCGTTTCTTGCCTTTCAGCAACTGATAGTTCTCTTTCTCGTTGTATTCCAGCACCATAAACTCGTAGTCTCCGCCTATTCCTGTTCCGTCTGCTCCCCAAAGACCGAGAGCCGGGTCAGGATTGCTGTAGTAGTGGAATATGCTGTTGAACGAATTGAATGTGAGCACTGTGCTGTTGTCGCTGATAATGTCCCACAGACTGGTCTCAGTCTTGTATTTGCCGTCAACCGGTGCACCTACTATTACTGTACCATCGTTCTGGAACTTAAAGAGGAAAGTGTATCCTTTGTGTCTTAAAGTATCTGAGGTTGTTTGGTCTGAAACGGCGAAATATTGCATCACCCAGCCGTTCTCTGCTTTCATCAGTCTTTCTTTCACGGCATCACGGTTCTGCTCCAAGCGCACCACTGCAGTGTCATCGAAGATGTCTGCAACGCGTGGTGAGCATGCAGAAAGCAGTGTAGCAGCCAGCAATATCTGTATATATGTCTTCTTCATATTCTTATCCTCCTATCTGTTTATTCTCCTGTTCCAATGGTTAGTACCTGGTTGCGAAGTGAGTCAATATTCATGTTAGCTTGACGTGTCTGTACCTCTTTTCTCAGTGAGTCAAGTTCAATGTTCCACTCATCATGCAGCCATGTACGGGCTATGGTTAGTTTCTGTTCGATTACTGCAGGGCCGTCCACTCCGTCAGGGTCGTCTTCCAACTGGTGCAGTGTGCCGTTGTCGTCTTGCTTCCAGCCTTTTGCTGCATCACTCATCATCGATGCCCACTCATCGTCTGTCTTCACTATGTAGTTGGCAATGATCTCAACGAAGTCCTCACGCTCCTGGCTTGAACCGTAGTTGCCGGTGAATCCCAGGCTGCGGGCCTCTTGTTCGGAACGCTCTTCCCAACCATTGGGCTTGTACCAGCCGGCTGATATCGTACGGAACTCGGCAGGGTAGGTCTTTGTCTGGTGCAGAATGTGGGAGAACTCATGGTGCATCGTCTTGAAGTAGTACTCGTTGAGTGTTGCTACGTTTGAAGGGTCGATGTAGTTCAATGCGTGCAATGTTACTTTCAAACCGCCCTGAGCCACACCAAGTGTCACTGATCCTGTTGCATTATGACCTGCCGAACCTATCAAACAGATGATTCTCGGACCATATTTCTGCAGGAACTCATGGCTGCCGGTTACTTTTGTATATACATCCCACCAAAGGTATTTTGCCATCACTGCCATCGTGATAGCATCATCGTAAGTGCATGGCACAAGGTTGAAGTTCATGTTAGAACTTATGTCCTGCATCTGGTAGCGGAACTCTACGTTATATATTTCCTGAAAGTTCTTCTTGCAGAATGAGTCGAGTTGGAAACTATATGATGCGGGGTCAAGCGACTCACTTACCTCTGGAAATATACTCTGAGGATCTAACTTTTCTTTGCAGGAACTTGCTATCCCTGCCACCAGTACCAATATTAATATATATCTTATATTTTTCATATCGCTATTATCTATTCGCTATTCACTATTATCTATTCGCTATTCACCCTCCTTGCAACTTCCCGTGAATACTACAGCGTCTTCTACGGTCTCAGGTATTGCAGTCGGGTTTGGAGCCATACCTGCTTCTATCACCGTTGAAGGTATTTGTATCGCTCTGCGCGGGTCGTTCCATGTAAGTATCATTTCGGGGTTGAGTCCCTGTTTGTGCCTTACCTCTATACCGTAGCGTTTTATGTCAAACCAGCGCAGTCCCTCGTGTATGGTCTCTATACGACGGAAATGCAGTACGCAGTTAAGCCATAAGAACTGTTTGTTGTCTATCACCCAGTCAGGGCATATATCGGAGCAGTGCAGTTGGGTTGAACGGGGTACTACTACACCGCTTACAATCGGATTTGAAGCGTAGAAACTCTCAATCAGACTCTCAGTCAGAGTCGCCAGTTTCTCTGTTGTACCTACTTTTCTGCTCTCGTCCCATACTTGCAGGTCGGCGAATGCTTTGTCATACTCTTTCTTCATGATGTATGCCTCAGCGCGGCAGAGCAGTGTCTCCTCACCGGTGAAAGTCGGGTTTACGTTATGTACATAGCCTATACCTGCCACCTTGTCTGTGTATTCGAAATACTCTCCTGTGTGCACATAGAACAAACCGTAGTCCTGACTGCCGCGCAGATACAGTCCTTGCACTTTCTGATAGCACGGGTGGAAAGTAAAGTTCTGCCATGTCGGTCCTTGACCGTATATCGATGCGCGTGATGCCTGACGGTTGCAAGCATAACGTCCGTTCAGCGAGCGGTAGAAGGTAGAGTAGGTAGTCGTTAGAAGAAAATTACTCGGTGATGTCGTGTTGGAATATGCATACAACAGAGCATCCTGCGTGGAATACGATTTCGACCAATACTCAGTTCTCATGCAGCTCATCGGATTGCTTCCGAGTGCCATTGTAGCATACTTTATCACGTTGTCATAGTCACGTTTGTACAAGTAGAAACGTGCTGCAAAAGCGTATGCTGCCTGCTTGTTGAAGTGATACTTTGGCTGTGAGTAGTTGTCACTTACACCTGCAAGACCCTTTTGCAGGTCTGCCTCTATTTTCTCATACAACTCTGTCAGTGTGCCACGGTCAGCATTCGAATATACTACTTTCTCAGGAGTCTCCATGTACGGAACACCTACATCCTGGGTGCTCAATGCCGAGTCGCGATATGCCATGCAGAACACGTTGGCAAGCACGAAGTGGTTGTAAGCGCGGCAGAGATAAGCTTCTGCACGTACTTCTGTAAAGTCCTCTTTGCTGCCTTCAGCTTCAAGGTTGTCCATTATCTCAAGAGCATGGTTCGCTACTGCGATAGCTTTGTATGCGCGGCTCCAGATGCTTACAGGTGAGTCGCCGTCGTTACTGCCGGCACTCACTGCAGGCTGCCATGCAAACACTTCATTCTCTACCTCACCTTTGTTCACGGATAGGTTGTAGCGGGTGAATGTGCCGTCTTCTGAGTTGTTGTCAACGATATTGTCAGAACTGAATTCGCATACAAAAGCGAAGTCGGCAGTTGAGTAGGCTGAACCCATCAGCTTCTTCACTTGGTCGAAAGAGGTGATGGTAGCACGGTCGTCAGGGTCTTTGTCAAGGAAATTGCAAGCACTCAGTCCTGCAACCATGGCAAACATTATTATATATATGTACTTCTTCATAATCTCTATATAAATGCTATTCACTATTCATTATTAACTAACTTAGAATCCGATACGGGCAGTAAGTGTAAATTGCTTTGCCATAGGGGTTGCTACACCGCCGGAGTTGAAGAACTCGGGGTCTTGACCATTCAACTTGCGGTCAGAGTAAACAAGGAACGGATTGGTTACTTGCAGTTTCAAACTTGCACTGTTAAGTGCCACATTGCTTAAGTACTTGGCAGGTATAGCGTACATCAGTGAAATCTCTTTCATACGGATGAAGTCGCCTTTTGCTATACGCTCTGTCGAATAGTTATATGCATTGTATGCTGTTCTCAAGTTGTAACTACCGTAGGTCTGCACTTGGCGCGTGGAGGCAATCACAGGAATGTTGGTCACCTTCTCGTCGCCCGGCAATGTCCAACGGTTGCGGAAATCACGCGGAAGGGCTGTGATGTCATCGTAACTTGAAGAGAATATCGGGTCAAGACGTACTACGTTGCCAAACGAGTATGTCATGAAGATATTCAGCGTAAAGCCTTTGTATGTGAAGATGTTGCCGAAACCGCCTGTGATAGTCGGGTCAGTAGGACCTTCATATTTCAGGAAGTTGGTATTCTCGATCTCTTGGAAATTGATGTCGGTCACGGTCACCTCGTTGTCTTGGTTGATAAACTGTGGCAGACCTTCATCATTAAGTCCTACAAACGGGATGGAGAATAGCGAACGTACCGGATAACCTTCGCGTGCATAACCCGAGCCCGATACCAGTGACATTACGTTTACGCGCGAGTCGAGTTTGGTGATTCGGTTATGAGTGTACGAGAATGTAAGGTCGGTTGTCCACTTGAAGTCGTTGGTCTTGATGTTGGTGGTTGATATTGTTACCTCCACACCCGACGATTTCATCGTAGCCACGTTGGCATATTTGATGCTCTCACCGCCGATACCTGTTGTGTAGGTAGGACCGATCAGGTCGAAGTTGTCGCGATAGTATGCATCCACATCAAGGTTGATTCTGTTCTTCAGGAATCCCAAGCTTACACCGCCGTTAAACTCATATTTCTTCTCGTAAGTCAGTTCCGAGTTTCCGAGCAGTGCAAGGTCAATCACGAGCTCTTGTGCTGCAGCGTTCGGACGCCATGCTGACGAACTGGTAAACATTGGCTCTGCATACGAATAGCCGTAGGGGCAACGGTCGGCAGTCAGTGAGTACGATGCCTTCAGAGTTGCAGTCGAAAGCACGTCGCTTGCAGGAGCAAACCACTCTTCTTCGTGAGCATTCCAGCTTGCACCTACGTTCCATGTCGGTAACCAGCGGGCAGTTTGAGTCTTGCCCAAACCGTTGGTTCCTTCATAGCGACCGGTCAGGTTGATGTTGTATCTTCCCAAATATGAGTATGTGCCGGTTGCGAAGAATGCCATACTGCGGGCATAGCGCCATGAGTTGGCATAATATGTACCACCTTCTTCTACCTGCTGCTTGAATAGTTTGTAGTCAACAAACGGTGTGCGGCCATCATCGTAGCAGAAACCATAGCCATTGAAACCAATAGTGTTACGGTTGGTCGAGTTGAGCTCCATACCTGCAAAGAAGTTCAAGATGTGCTTCTCCTTGATAGCAGTGTTGTATGTACCCGACAGACGCAGGTCAAACTGCGACATCTTGTACTGATTCATGAAGTACATGCCACCCTTCGGAAGAATAGTCTCGGGAAGAGCGTTCTCGTCATCAGGATCAGTGTAGAGGAACGGGTTGGAGTCACGGATGGTTGCATCCTCCGGTTCAATACCTGCACGGTAAGCACGAGCTTGGTTCGACTGGTCTTTCACGTGATGCTCATTGGTCGAACTCTGATAGCGGTATGCTGCCAATGCTGTGAACGACAGACCTTTGATGGGCTTGTATGTCAAGTCGGCTTGGAACTTGACGTCAGTAACACCAAGTTCTATGTAGTTATTGTCCAATTCGTCAAAGATATTGAAGCCGCAGTAGTTACGCGTATATGTCTCTTTCGGATCCATTGCGCGCGAAGCGTTCAATGCATAACTATATGGGTTGATGTCGAAGTCACGCTTCACCTCACCTGTTACCACGTCAGCCTCCTGCGAAAGTGTACCGGGAGCTTTCTGCTTGCGGTAAGAATCCGATGTCAACAGCGACAGAGTCAGCTTCTTCGTTATGTCAAACGAAGCATTCGCATTCACTGTGTAACGCTGCACGTCGCTCGACAATGTCCATCCCGGGTCGTACATGGCCGACATTGAGGTGTAGAAACGTGCTCTGTCTGTACCTCCGGAGATGCTGATTGAGTGAGTCTGAGTCACTGTGTTCTTGAAAAGCAAGTCAAACCAATCAGTATTTCTGTATTCGGCTTCCCTCAGATACAAGTTCCTGGCGCTTGCGGTGTTTGCAAGACCGTAAGTGCCTGTTGCCGGATCATAGGTGTTTATCAGTTGATACATCTTTCCGTATATACCTGATGTATGCGCTTTTGCAAGGTTGGCAAACTCCAGCCAGCCTTTCTGCTCCATCTCACGGTAGATGTTCATCTGCTCCTGCGAGTTGCTGATGTTGAACTCGTTGTAACTTGGTTTGAGACGGATGGAGAACTCACCTGTGTAGTTGATCTTGCTCTGTCCCTGCTGGCCTTTCTTCGTTGTCACAACAATCACACCGGCCATGGCGCGAGCACCGTAGATACTGGTTGCACTACCGTCTTTCAAGATTTGGAAACTCTCAATATCATCGGCATTCAAACCTGCAATTGCAGACGAAATAAGGGTCACAGCGTCACCCGAAGAGAGCGATTCTGCATCCACTTCCACTGCGTCTTCCATTATCACACCGTCAACCACCCACAGAGGTTTTGACGAACCATAGATACTCGTTGCACCACGCATACGTATCTTTGGGGCGGTACCGAACGTACCGCTTACGTTCTGTACGCTCACACCGGCAGCACGGCCTTCAAGACTTCGGCTTATATCTGCCACACCGTCCAACTTGGCTTTCTCCGCGTCAATGCGTGTGGTAGAACCTGTGTTCAGACGCTTGTCTTGCTGGTACATACCGGTTACCACAACTTCCTGTACCATTTGTGTTTCTTCCTTGAGCTGAACCTTTATGACCGACTTTACCGGCACTTTCTGCGTTGCATAACCGACAGACGATATCACAAGGTTCTTCACTCCTGCAGGGACATTCAACTCAAAGTTTCCGTCAAAGTCGGTCGTGGTGCCCACACTAGTCCCCTCGGCCATAATCGTTGCGCCGATTGCACCTTCACCGTTCTCGTCCAATATGACACCCGTAACCTTCGTCTGTGCTACGGCTGTCAGAGATAATAGACAGAAACTCAATAATAAAACGTATATCTTATTCATGTTATGTATAAATATGCATGGTTATAATGCAAAATTGCGTGCAAAATTACTACAAATATCCGACTTGACCAAATAAAATGTTACTGCAACCCCTGTTTTGGGTTGCACTTTGTACATTTTTTATTTTAATTTTAAGGAAATTTGTATCTTTTGGAAGATTTGTTTATATGTACCGCATTGCACATATCTCTCCGCTCCCGAATATTTCTTGAGCTGTCTCCAGCAGAATTTCCGGTGTGAGCTGCTCTATCGTTGCAAAGGTCTCCTTCCAGTCGGGCGCTGCACCTTGGTGAAGCATCAGTTTGGCCATTCTGAGTGCATAGTTCTCTTGGTTCTCCGATGATATGGTAAGTTGCCCGCGTAGTTGTCTTATTGCCTTTCTTAATGAGTAGTCGGAGAGCTTGCTGTCTGTCATTCTCTTCAACTCGTCTCTGACCAACTGTTCGCATTGCTCGGCATTCTGTGGCTCTGAGGCAAAATATATGCACCAGTAGCCAGTGTCGGAAAGTGGTGTGTATGTTGACTCTATAGTATATACCAGTCCCCGCTGCTCTCTGAGCGACATGTTAAGTCTTGAGTTCATGCTGCCTCCGCCAAGCATGTTGTTTAGTAGGTACAATGCCGGTTGCCTCTCATGACCTAATTTGTATGCTCTGCCTCCCAGCATCACATGTGTTTGATGTGTATGCCTGTGGTAGTATGCATCCTCAGCCTTTATATTTAATGGTTGTGTGCGTGTGTGCGCGCGTGCCCTTTTGTATCTGCATTCGCTGAGATATTGCTCTGCCATTGCTGCCACTTTGCTCATCGGTAGCGACGACATTGAGAAAAATACCATCCCCTCGGTATGATAATTCTCTTGCATAAACCTGATTGTCTGCGCCTTGTTTATGTGTTTTAAGCTTCTCCTCGTTCCCAGTATGGGCATCTCAAGTGGATGACCGCTGAATATTAACGATTCAAAATCATCATATATCAGCTCCGATGGCGAGTCTTCATACGATTCTATCTCATCCAGTATCACTCCGAGCTCTTTGTCCGTCTCTTCCTCCGGAAAGGATGGGTTGAACACCATGTCGGCTATCAGTTCCAATGCTCTGCCGTAGTAATGCGTCGGTACGGCGGCATAGAATGTCGTCTCTTCTTTCGTGGTATATGCGTTTATCTCTCCGCCTATGTCTTCTATGCGGTTTATTATCTGCTTCGCTGTTCTCGACTCTGTACCTTTGAATACTGTGTGTTCTATGTAATGAGCCATGCCGTTCAGCGCCTTCTGTTCATCGCGTGTACCTGCATTCACCATCAATCCTAACCACGATACCGGCGACTGAGTCTTTCTGTGGACTATCTTTATGCCGTTCTCAAGCTCATGATATGATATATTTTCTTTTTTCATTTGCACGTTTGAAATATTTGCACTACTTTTGCAGTCCGAAATACGCTTGCCTGTTTTCTTCTGCTCACAATCTGTCAGTTGTAAATAGGAAATGGTCAATTGTATAATTATCAATATTCTTGCGGCATTGGCGTAATTGGTAGCCGCGCCAGACTTAGGATCTGGTGACGCAAGTCGTGTAGGTTCGAGTCCTATATGCCGCACCACTCACACTCTGCCATAGCAGCCGCTTGATTCGGGCTGCAAAGGTAGTGTTTTTTATTTACACACAAAACATTTGGCAATGAAAAAACTTGTTTTACCCCTCTTTTCGCTCCTTATGGCTCTACTCACGTCTTGCCTCAATGGCAAGTACGAGACCACTCCAAGCGTCATCGTTGATCCTGTCATTCTTGTCAATGAGACTGACACCATCGGGATAATTTTTAATGCACAGGAGTCTAAGTACTCTACCGATACCATGTTTATCGGAGATACTCTTCTCATATCGGTTGCCTTCGATGCTGTCGGTAATAACTTAACAGCCGGGCAAATCAAGTACCAGAGTGAATATGCCGACCTCAATGTGCTTGATGTTGATAAACTCGGTGATGTCTTCACTCCTACTGTCGCAACCGACTCTTACTCCTTTACTATTGCAACAGGGTATCGCGGCGTCGTACTCCAGTTCCAATATGTTCCCAAGAAAGTGGGCAAGGCACAGCTTGATTTCGTCGTTCAGTCCGACTCGGAGTATTCCCCCTCTTCTTTAACCCTGCTCACTCCGATCACAGAACGCCCTGCAGCACCGGAAACATCCGAAGAATAATATCTTCATATTTGTCATATCGCAAAGCACAGACCCCGTCGCCTGTGCTTTGTTGTTTCCTGACCGTGCGCCAAAATCTACACAATGCGTCAAATTGTACACTTTTATTTCCGTAAAAATCATTATCTTTGCAACGTGAAAATAAGGCTCTTCTCATAACTGGTAATTTCATTTAATACTCTATAACTTATGAAACCATTCATGGACAAAGATTTCCTGCTGCAGACAGAGACTGCGCAGGAGCTCTATCACGAGCATGCGGCCAAGATGCCGATTATCGACTATCACTGTCACCTCATCCCGCAGATGGTGGCTGAGAACAAACGCTTTGAGTCTATCGCTCAGATCTGGCTCATGGGAGACCACTATAAATGGCGCGCTATGCGCAGTAATGGTGTTGACGAACGATTCTGCACAGGCAAAGATACCACCGACTGGGAGAAGTTCGAGAAATGGGCTGAAACCGTACCTTACACTTTCCGCAATCCGCTCTACCACTGGACACATCTGGAGCTCAAGACAGCTTTCGGTATCGAAAAACGTCTTAACCCTGAGACTGCACGTGAGATTTACGACCGCTGCAACGAACTCATAAAGAACGATCCTAAGTTCACTCCGCGCGGACTCATGAAGCACTATAATGTAGAAATCGTATGCACAACCGATGACCCTGCCGATACCCTCGAATGGCATAAGCTGGTCGCTGCTGACCCTGCAGCCGAGGTGCGCATGCTTCCTGCTTGGCGTCCTGATGCTGCAATGAATATCGAAGCTGCTACATTCTGTGCTTACATTCAGAAGTTATCCTCCGTAGCAGGTATCGAAATCAATAGTTTTGCTACTCTTGCTGCTGCCCTTCAGAGCCGTCATGACTTCTTTGAGTCAATGGGATGCCGCCTCTCCGATCATGGTATAGAGGAGTTCTACGATGAGCCCTATACCGAAAAACAGATTGACGAGATACTTCAAAAGGCACTCGCAGGAAAGCAACTCACGGCCTACGAGATTCGTCAGTATAAACATGCCTTCCTCCACATGCAGGCTGAGATGGACTATGCTTCTGGCTGGACCCAGCAGTACCACTACGGCGCTATCCGTAACAACAACTCCAAGATGTTCGCTCAGCTCGGCGCAGACACCGGTTTCGACTCTATTGGCGAGTTCACTACTGCCAAAGCTATGGCACATTTCCTTGATGAAATGAACTCATGCGGTAAGCTGGCAAAGACTATACTTTATAACCTCAACCCATGTGCCAACGAGGTGATAGCTACCATGCTTGGCAACTTCCAGGACGGGTCGGTGCCGGGTAAGATTCAGTTCGGCTCCGGCTGGTGGTTCCTCGATCAGAAAGACGGTATGGAAAAGCAGATGATGGCGCTTTCCAATCTTGGTCTGCTCTCGCGCTTTGTAGGTATGCTGACCGACAGCCGCTCCTTCCTTTCGTACCCGCGTCACGAGTATTTCCGCCGCACGCTCTGCAACATCCTCGGCAATGACATCGAGAACGGCATGATTCCGTACACCGGCTACGAAAAAGCCCGCGTTCAACAGATGGTCGAAGACATCTGCTACAACAACGCCAAAGACTACTTCAAGTTCTAACGCATCCGCCATGTATGGCGCATCAAACACCCTCGCATCCGCCAAGCTTGGTGGATCATACCCATGACCAACGACTGGTACACATATTGGAAAGAGAGAGGCGGGCTGCTTAATAGCGCCCACCGCCCTCATTCCGTGTGGCAGAACTATAGCGCGCGCGGAATATACCTCATCACGATTGTCACGTACAACCGTGCGCGTCTGTTTGGCGAACTGAACAATGACCCCTCTGCGCCCTCCGTGGTATTGACCAAGCTTGGTCAATCCGTTGCAGACCAGTGGCTCCAGACACCCGCCATTCAAAGCGCCCGCGGACGGCACATCCGCGTGCTCGGTCATCAGGTCATGCCCGACCATTTTCACGGCATCCTTCAGGTGGATGAGCCCATGGATGTCGGTCTTGGTTTTATTATCCGTGATTTCAAGGCGGCTTGTACCCGTATCTATCGTTCTCTGTATCTGCCAGGCTTGGCGGATTCCCTTGACCGCGACCGTCTCGCCCGTTCCTCCCGCAAGCAGCGCGAGGAATACTACGCGTCTAACGGCATCACGCCGCTCTTCGAGGATAACTACGACGACACTATCTGCTACCGTCAGGGGCAACTGGACAATATCATCCGCTACGTGCAGGATAACCCGCGTCGTGCTATCATGAGGGCGTTGCACCCGGATCTGTTCCAACGCCGGCAGCAGATCACCATCGGAGACATGGACTTCGCCGCGTATGGCAATATTTTCCTGCTTCGCCGGCCGTGGAAGGAACAGGTCTTCTGCCATCGTTGGAAGATGAACGGCGACCAACGCGATTACAACACACCTTATGAGATGACGGACACTTTCCGTCAGCAGAGAGACCAATTGCTCCAAGCAGCCAAAGACGGTGCGGTACTGGTAACTCCGGGTATCTCCAAAGGGGAGCAGCAACTCGTCAAAGATTGCATGGAGAACGCCCTGCCGCTTATCCACATTCAGAAAGAACCCATGCCTAATGGCTGGAACCCCGAGAAGAGACGCCACCAGCTGTGTGAGATGGGGCAACTCCTCATCCTCTCCCCGTGGGCATTGGATGAGATGCAAAGCGTGAACGATGTCCCTGTGACGGCAGACTACAGCCGTTTCCACAACATGAACACCCTCGCCGCCCAAATATGCGCTCTCTCCCCCTCTGTCTCCGCCAGCTTTGGCACACCCGCTCCCCCCGTATCCGCCAAGTTTGGCGGTTCATCCCCCTCTCTACCAGTATCCGCCAAGTTTGGCGGATCGGGTCAATCACCTGACCGACTGAAGACCGACTCACAACCGAGACATAAGCGGGAAAAGAAAACCCAAAATAATCCCTCCGTGGCTTCGTGATGGCACAAATGAGCAAACAATAATAAAACTCTATAATAATGAATAAAGAACCTGGATATGTATATATTCTCACCAATCCCAGTTTCCGTGAGGATTGGGTGAAGATAGGTAAAAGCAGCCGCCCTGTCGATATACGGAGCAAAGAACTGGATAATACTGCTGTACCGCTTCCGTTTGAAATTTTCGCCACAATGAAGACCTCTAAATATAATGAGGTGGAGAAGTTGGTGCATAAAACCATAGACCGACTGACGGATTTGCGTATCCGCCAAAATCGTGAGTTCTTTAACGTACCGCCGCAAATGGCATTGGATATTTTCCGTGACATAGCTACGACCATAGACGATGCAGAGGTTACGCTCTATGATGACAACAAACCGGTAGTGGAGAAGCAACCGGAACCTCAATCGAAATGTGAAGTCAAACGTGCACGTTTCAAGTTCTCCATGTGCGGAATTAAGATTGGCGAACAAGTCACTTTTATTCCTACGGGCATCACTGTGAAAGTCGCATCTGATGATTCCATTGAGTACGAAGGACGCATATATAAACTCTCTCCTTTTGTAGGAACATTTATGCCCGAAGACCACCGCAACGCTTCCGGCGCATACCAAGGTTCCAAATACTTCTCCTACAACGGAAAAGTATTGGAAGATATTAGAAAAGAAAACGAAGAAATAAAAGAATCGGAATAAAATTGCTCCGCGATAGTTTGACTAGCGCTTTTGAATCCATTAACAGTTTCGAACTAGTCCCCGAAGGATTATAACTATAGCATATATAGAGGCATATATATAATCCTCGTCTCGAATGCCGCTCGTAAGCCGGTAGTAGAGAAATAAGAGGAAAAAATCGACATATCAAAACACCAAAATATCGATAAGTCGGAATAACAACAATAATTATCACTAATATTTGAGATATTTATTAACCAATTTAATATACGTATTTATGGCAAAAATTATTACATTAGGCGAGATAATGCTTCGCCTTTCCCCAAACGGCAACGACCGTTTCATTCAAAGTGAGAGTTTCCGCATCATCCCGGGTGGTGGTGAGGCGAACGTCGCTATTTCGTGTGCCAACTACGGTCACGAGGCTTATCTCGTTACCAAACTGCCGAAGCACGAGATTGGTCAGATTGCCGTTAACTCGCTGCGTCGCTATGGCGTGAACACCGAGTACATCGTTCGTGGAGGCGACCGCATAGGTCTGTACTACTGCGAGACCGGTGCTTCGATGCGTCCGTCCAAGGTCATCTACGACCGCGCCCACAGCGCTATCGCTGAGGCTGATCCCAAGGATTTCGATTTCGACAAGATTATGGAAGGTGCAGCTTGGTTCCACTGGAGCGGAATCACTCCGGCTATATCCGACAAGGCTGCTGAAATCACCAAGCTCGCTTGCGAGGCTGCCAAGCGTCACGGCGTAACCGTTTCCGTTGACCTGAACTTCCGTAAGAAACTGTGGACCAGCGAGAAGGCTATCTCTGTCATGCGTCCGCTGATGAAGTATGTGGATGTATGTATCGGCAATGAGGAAGATGCAGAACTGTGCCTCGGCTTCAAACCCGATGCAGACGTAGAAGGAGGCGAGACCAACGCCGAAGGCTACAAGGGCATCTTCGAGCAGATGATGAAAGAGTTCGGCTTCAAGTATGTCGTTTCGACGCTGCGCGAGAGCTACAGCGCTACCTTCAACGGCTGGAAAGCTATGATCTACAACGGCAAGGAATTCTACCAGTCCAAGCGTTACGAGATCAATCCGATCATCGACCGCGTAGGTGGCGGTGACTCGTTCTCTGGCGGTCTGATCCACGGTATGCTCAAATACCCGGACAACCAAGGTCAGGCTCTTGAGTTCGCAGTGGCTGCTTCGGCTCTGAAACACACCATCAACGGCGACTACAACCTCGTCAGCGAAGACGAAGTTCTGAGCCTTGCAGGCGGTAACGCTAACGGACGAGTACAGAGATAAATAGAATAAAGACCGCTACGCTAAAGGACAAAGGACAAAAAACAAAATGCATTAGTCGATAGTAATAAGTCTATTGTCTTTCAGCGAAGCGGTCCTTAATCCTTATTCCTAATAAAATTATGGCAAAGTTTGATAAGTTTCAGGTGATGGCGAAGATTGCCGCCGCACCGATGGTTCCTGTGTTCTATCACAAGGACGTTGAAGTATGTAAGAATGTTATCCGTGCTTGCTACGAGGGTGGCGTACGCGCTTTCGAGTTCACCAACCGTGGCGACTTCGCCAATGAGGTGTTCGCTGAACTCAGCAAATGGGCAGTCAAAGAGTGCCCCGAGCTGGCTCTCGGCATCGGCTCTGTGGTTGACGCTCCTACCGCTGCGCTGTACTTGCAGTTAGGCGCTAACTTCGTGGTTGGTCCGTTGTTCAACAAAGACATCGCGGTTGTCTGCAACCGTCGTTGCGTGACCTATTGCCCGGGTTGCCTCACACCGAGCGAGATCGGTGCGGCTCAGGAGGTAGGATGCGACTTCACTAAGGTGTTCCCGGGCGATGTAGTAGGCCCGAACCTCGTGAAGGGTCTGATGGCTCCGATGCCGTGGTCGAAGATCATGGTCACCGGTGGCGTGGCTCCCGAGAAAGAGAACCTCGAGAAGTGGTTCAAGGCAGGCGTTTATTGCGTTGGTATGGGCTCCAAACTCTTCCCGAAGGAAGTAATCGCTGCACAGGATTGGGCTTATATCACCGGCAAATGCCGCGAGTGCTTCGAAGTCATAGCTGCAGTTAAATAATCTGGTATCAATAGTCATTTGTAAATAATAAAATTGTAAATATCCATGACAACAACACAAAAAGTAATGAGTAATTGGCGTTGGGTAATGTGCGCAATGCTGTTCTTCGCCACTACTGTCAACTATATGGATCGTCAGGTCCTCAGTTTGACATTCAAAGAGTTCATTCAACCTGAGTTTCACTGGACTGACTCCGACTATGGTACAATCACAGGTGTCTTTAGTATTGCTTATGCCATCTTCTGCCTCTTTGCAGGTAAGTTTATCGACTGGATGGGCACGAAAAAAGGTTACCTCATCGCCATCATCGTTTGGTCGCTTGGTGCAGTGATGCATGCCGGTTGCGGTATTGCTACCACTTGGTTCGTAAGCGAAGTGGACTCCGTAGCTGCTCTTCGTGCAGTCGAAGCCGGTTCGGCTGTCGCGAGCTCAGTCTCCATGGTCAGTGTATGGCTTTTCCTTGTCTGTCGTATGATTCTCGGTCTTGGTGAGGCAGGCAACTTCCCTGCAGCTATCAAGGTCACAGCCGAGTATTTCCCCAAGAAAGACCGTGCTTTCGCTACCTCTATCTTCAATGCAGGTGCTTCTGTCGGTGCTCTTGCGGCTCCCGCAACTATTCCTCTGCTTGCTAAAGCATGGGGCTGGGAGTGGGCCTTCATCATCATCGGTGCTCTCGGCTTCGTATGGGCTGGCATCTGGGTGTTTGTTTATGACAAACCGGCTGAGTCAAAGCATGTAAACAATGCAGAACTTGACTACATCAACCAGGATGAGGCTGAGGCTCCGCAAACGGAAACTCCTGCTGCTGAAGAGAAACAGATGAGTTTCCTCAAGGCGTTCACCTATCGTCAGACGTGGTCATTCGCCTTTGGTAAGTTCATGACCGATGGCGTATGGTGGTTCTTCCTCTTCTGGGCTCCTGCCTACTTCCAGGATCAGTTCGGTATCAAAGCTTCCGACCCGCAGGGTATCGCCCTCATCTTCACTCTCTATGCTATCGTGACGGTTATCTCGCTCTTTGGTGGCTATCTGCCTAAGATATTCGTGGAGAAACGTGGTATGGAACCTTATTCCGGTCGTATGCTTGCCATGCTTATCTTTGCTTTCTTCCCCATCCTGGCACTCTTTGCCCAACCTCTCGGCGGAGTGTTTGGTCCTTGGGCTGTGGCAATCATCATTGGTATCGTTGGCGCTGCTCACCAGTCTTGGTCGGCTAACATCTTCTCCACTACAGGCGATATGTTCCCCAAGTATGCTATTGCTACCATCACCGGTATCGGTGCCATGGCAGGCGGTATAGGCTCCTTCTTGATTAACAAAGGTTCAGGTGTGCTCTTCGACTTTGCTGCCGCTCAAGGTGAGGCATTCTCTTTCATGGGCTTCACTGGCAAACCTGCCGGCTATATGATTGTCTTCTGCATATGCGCAGTGGCATATCTCATTGGATGGAGCGTGATGAAACTGCTTGTGCCAAAGCACAAACCTATTGAGGACTAATCTTATGAAACGCAGCATTTTTCTGCTACTGTTGGTGTATCCTCTGTTGCTTATGGCATCAGGGGATACCCTTCGTATTCTTTGTATAGGCAATAGTTTCTCTATGGATGCTGTGGAGCAGGAGTTGCTCCCGTTGGCTGAGGCGGAAGGAGTGACGCTGATGGTGGGTGACCTCTACATCGGAGGATGCTCTCTCGAGCGTCATGTGAACAGCATCCGGCAGCATATTCCTGATTATACCTACAACGAACTTCGTAATGGCAGGCATGAGGCGTACGAACATGTCACTTCCAACGAGGCTCTGCGCAAGTATGATTGGGATATCGTCACAATGCAGCAGGCAAGTCACTACAGCGGTATGTGGGAGACTTATGAGCCGTGGCTTGGGGTGCTGATTGACTCCGTCAAGGCTATCTGCCCTAAGGCAAAGATTGCATGGCACATGACTTGGGCTTATTCCAAAGACTCCAATCATGGCGGCTTCAAAAACTATAACTGCGACCAGCAGGAGATGTATGCACGGATATGTGCTTGTGCCGGTAAGGTAATGGAAAAGTATCCTTTCGATATCTTTATCCCTGTAGGTCATGCAGTACAAAAGGCAAGAGGCACAAAACTTGGTGATACCTTCTGCCGCGATGGCTTCCATCTGAGTTTTGAGTATGGCAGATATCTGGCTGCATGCGTGTGGTTGCAGACGCTTACCGGTAAGAAACCGCATGCTGGTAAGAACTGCATTATACCATACTATGGCAACTATTGGGAACTCCGTGCTGTCAATAGCCGTGATATTCGCTCTAAGAAAACAGAACGTATATGTCGGCGTGTCGCCCGCAAGACGGTAAAGACAATGGCACAATAGAACATAATAAAAACAGGTGAGTTGTAATAGCAACTCACCTGTTTTTATTATCGTCTTGCCTTCTCCCCTTACTTGAACAAGTTCTTGAAGAAGTTCTTTTTGTCCGATGCTCCTGGACGTGAGTTGTCGCTCTGTGCGAACTTCTCCATCATCTCTTTCTCCTCCTTGCTCAAGTGCTCGGGGATATACACTCCCACATTCACAAGCAAGTCACCTGTAGCATACTGGCGGCCGTATTGGTCTATTATAGGCAGACCTTTTCCGCGCATACGAAGCACTTTGCCTGGTTGTGTGCCGGGAGCTATCGTAATCTTTGCTTTGCCTTGCAGTGTAGGTATCTCTACCTGACCGCCCAGTGTGGCTGTCGGAACTGACAGCAGCAGATTGTATATCAAGTCGCCTTCCTCGCGTATGAGTTCTGCGTGCTGCTCTTCTTCTATCAGTACCAGCAAGTCGCCGTTTACACCTCCGTGAGGTGCTGCATTGCCCTTGCCCTGCACTGTCAGCTGCATGCCGTCCATCACGCCTGCAGGTATCTGTATCGTTATCACCTCTTCGCCTTGCTTTACTCCTGTGCCGCCGCATTCTTTGCACTTGTTCTTCACCACTCTTCCTTCGCCACCGCATGTAGGGCACACTTGCTGCACTTGCATCAGGCCGAATATGCCTCGTTGTGTCTTCACTACACGGCCGGTGCCGTGGCATGTCGGACATGTTTCGGTGCTCCCGTCTTCCGAGCCTGTACCGTGGCAATGCTCGCATGGTACCATCTTCTTTACTTTTATCTTCTTTTCGGTGCCTGTGGCTATCTCTTCCAGTGTCAGTCTTACTTTCACTCTCAGGTCGCTGCCTCTCATCACTTGTCTGCTGCGGCTTCTGCCTGAGTTGCTGCTCCCGCTGAAGAAACTGCCACCCATTCCCCAACTCTCAAACAGGTCACCGAACTGAGCGAAGATGTCATTCAGGTCCATTCCTTGACCGCTGAAGCCGCCGGCTCCGCCACCTACACCGGCAAAGCCGTATTGGTCGTATCGCTGACGCTTCTGTGGGTCACTCAGCACTTCGTATGCCTCGGCTGCCTCCTTGAACTTCTCCTCGGCTTCTTTGTCTCCGGGGTTCTTGTCAGGGTGGTATTGAATGGCTTTCTTTCGGTAAGCCTTCTTTATCTCTTCCTGAGTTGCCGTCTTAGGCACCTCAAGCACCTCATAGTAATCTCTTTTCTCAGCCATAATAGTTATGCATTATAAACTATGCATTATGAATTATGCATTATGCATTATATTTTACTCTCCTACTACCACTTTTGCATATCTTATCACTTTCTCACCCAGTGTGTAGCCCTTCTGGGTGCAGTCTATCACCTTGCCCTTCTGCTCTGCTGTCGGTGCAGGGAAGGTGGTTATGGCTTCATGATACTCTGTGTCGAAATCTGCATTCTCGGTAGGTATCTGCTTTACGTCATTCTTCTCCAGAAAACCGATAAACTTCTGATATATGAGGTCTATGCCTTCTCTTACAGCCTGTATGTCTTCTGTGGTCTGCATGGCTTGGCGTGCACGCTCAAAGTCGTCTATCAGCGGAAGCATGTCCTTGAATATGCGCTCGCCTGCTGTACTCAGCAGCTCCAGTTTCTCTTTGTTGGTGCGGCGGCGGTAGTTGTCAAACTCTGCCATCATCCTCAGGTTCTTGTCTGCCAAATCGGCACACTTCTCCCTCAAAGTCTCTATCTCTTTCTCTATATCCTGCTGTGCTTCTACTGTTTCCTGCTCCTCTGTGTTAAGCACCTCGTCCTGTACTTGCGTAACGTTATCTCCCTGAGGCTCAGCCTGAGGGATGTCTTGTGGTTTCTTCTTTGACATAGTTCTTCTTAGTTTTATTTACTTATCATATAGCAAAATAAATGCCATAACCTCTGTCTGCCAAATTGGCAGATACCTCTGTCTGACTCATATTTGTATATTTAAAACTTTTGTCGTATCTTTGCAGCCATGCCACGGTGAATAACGTCAAAAGCTACATATTATTGCCTGATGAGTGGTTACTTCCGATGAGTACTGGTTTTACTTTAAATGCTAACGATTGGACTACCAATGGTTATTCAGTTACAAGTTGGGCTACAATGGAGCAGAATGGTGCAGTGTTCTTGCCTGCCGCAGGCTTCCGCACCGGTAATGGAGTGTATAGCATTGGCGATGGAAGTTATTGGTCTTATACTCTCGGTAGTCCGACCGCGGCGTGGATCTTCCAGTTCTACTCAACTACAGGGTCAGTTAAAGCCTCTGTAGGCGGCGACGATCGGTGCGATGGTAATTCCGTGCGTCTTGTTCGATATTTAGACTGATTGTGTGATATTTATAACTTCTCACTCCACACTTTCACGTATTCATAGAATTCATCCGCATTCTTTGCCGGAGGAGTGTTTTCTTTCATTGCTACTGTCGTCAACCTGAATTCTGCATAGTACTTGTATCCTTCAGGCATCTCGGTCTTGTCGTTCTGTCTCGGCGTCAGATATACCAGCGTCTGCCTCTCTGCTTTCACTGTTTCGCCCGCATATTCTTCCTGCACTGCTACCGCTATGCCCACTGTTTCTTTCCCGTACTTCACCGTGTCGTTGACAGGCCAGTCTGTGCCCCATGAAGCAAGCAGTGTGCTTTCCCCTTCTTGTACTATGCTCTTGCCGTCACCTATCTTCTGAACACCGGTAACCAGGTTCCCTATGTAGTCCGACATATACACTTGGCACAGCATGTCTCTGTGTCCTGCCTTTATCGTGTATCGTGTGAGCATATCCGTAGTCCCCTCTTCTGTCTGCAGACCTCTTACCTCCACCTCTGCAGTGGCGGCATCCTCGCTCTGAGACACTATTCTCTGTGTTCTCTTCTCGAACTTGTCCATGTTCTCGAGCTTCTGCTTCTCTCTGCTCCATGGTCTCACTGAGCCCACACCTATAGTGCTCCCCACTTTCAGTACGTCATCGCCGAAGCCTCGTGCTAACTGTTCGTCGTTCGGGTACCACAGCGATTCTGCCAACTCCAGTCTCGGAGTCTTCTTTGCATATACATCTATCGTATGACGCTTGTCAAAGTATATCCTGTATGCCATCACTTCGCTCTCTAGGGCTACCCCGTGGTGGTGCATCTTGTGGAAACTGTCGTCTCCCGGCAGGAAAGTCTGCTCCCTCACAGGCATTATACCGTAGTGCTTGCCCTCGGCAAAGCATTCTATCGCACCTTCTTGTTCCAGAGGCACTTTCAAAAACATCTGTGCATGAACACGCTTCGTATTGTCTGAAGCGCACCCATGCAACAGAATGATGGTTGCAAGCAAAAGCAGACTACTTGACTTCTTCACCATTGACAAATACATTTTCTAAACTTATGTTCTCAGTCTTGTTGAAGGTCGCACCTTCTTTGGCAGTCATATTCACATTTCGTAGTGTCACGTTCTGTATCGGCATCTCAGGCAGACCGTTGAAGTATATGGCGCGCTTGGCGCCGTTGCAGATTACGTTGCTGATACTGATGTTGCGGAATTGAGGAGTCTTTTCGTCAACCTGCGGAATGGCACCTGCCATCCTTGCTGCTATCTCTTCATCTGTCTCTTCGCCTGCACCCTTGCCTCCGTAGAACAGGTCGAACAGCAATGCCTCGTTTGGAATACCGCTCATGCAGATGTTGTCTATATATATGTTCTCCACTATTCCGCCTCTGCCTCTCGTTGACTTGAAGCGCAGACCTACGTCCGTGCCGATAAACAGGCAGTTGCTCACTGCTATGTTCTTTACTCCGCCCGACATCTCGCTGCCTACCACGAAGCCTCCGTGACCATGATATACCGTGCAGCCGTCCACCAGTATGTTTTCTGCAGGCACTCCTCTGCGTCTGCCGTCTTCGTTCTTGCCCGACTTCATGCATATTGCATCATCGCCTACGTCGAACGAGCAGTTTGTTATAACCACATTCTTGCACGATTCTACGTCCACACCGTCTCCGTTCTGTGAGTACCATGGGTTTCTCACTGTCAGGTTGCTCAGCACAAGGTTCTCGCACATCAGCGGGTGCAGATTCCATGCCGGTGAGTTCTCAAAGCAGACTCCCTCAAGCAATATATTCTTGCAGCCTATGAAGTTAAGCATCACTGGGCGCAGAAACGAGCGTATGCTGTTCCACTCTTCGTCTGTCGTCAGGCCTACAGGTACATTCTGGTCCTCGCATAGCGAATGGGCATATATGGCTGCCGAGTCAGGATACCACACCTTGCCGTCTGCTGACACCACACCGCCTGATGCCACTTTCTTCTTCCACTGGGCCTCTGTCAGTTTCTGTTTCTTCACAGGGCGCCAAGAGTCACCCGAACCGTTGAAGGTGCCGCTTCCGCAGATGGCTATGTTCTCAGCATTGTATGCCGATATCGGCGATTGGCAACGTCTGGTGTCCAACCCTTCAAACGATGCCTCTCTCACGGGGTACAGCGTGAAGTCGTCTGAGAATATAATCAGTGCATTGTGTTCTGTGTAGAGTCTTACGTTCGATTTCAGCACTATCGGTCCTGTCAGATATACTCCGTCAGGTATTATCACCGTGCCGCCGCCGCGCTCCGATGCGTTGTCAATGGCGGTCTGTATAGCCTCTGTCGTGAGCTTTGAGCCGTCGTTTATTGCACCGAAATCCAGCACTGACAGTGTGCGGTCGGGAAAATGAGGCAGCTTCACTTGCATCGCAAAGGGGGCCTGCTTCGTAAGTTTGTTGATTGAGGATTGACTTGTCTGCTGCCACTGCTCAATGTCGCAGCATGAGACGATTGCTACTGCCGTCAGCAGTAATGGTATTATCTTTTTCATTGTGTAAGTTGATTAAGCGTGTTTTCACAATGCAAAGATAATTCCTTTCCGTCTGACAGACGTCTATTAATTGTTGTAATAGGGTAATTAATTGGTAAGGGCACTTATAATAATTACTTTATTTTGATTTTGAGTTTTATCTTGAGTAGATTGTTGGCTTGAGCGAAGGAGTAATGCGGGCATTGTGACTGAGTGAAAGTCAACAAGATACTAAGAGAAAATCAAAAGCAGAATAAAAGTGCCATAATTTTGTTTGTCGGGCTATTTTCTTAAAACGTGGAATTATTAGAAGTGCCCTTAAAGATATTCTCAGGGTAACGAATATCTGTCAGATAAAGCCCTTCTGCAGGAGCCGACTGACCCGCTGCTGTGCGGTGCTGCTTCTCTATCACCGCTCTGAACTGCTCCACACTCATCCTCTGACGCCCCACTTCAAGCAGTGTACCAACAACTGCCCGGACCATGTTTCTCAAGAATCTGTCGGCTGTTATTGTGAATACGGCACGGTCCTCTGTCACCTTCCATTCTGCTCTTGTCACCTTGCATAGTGTCGTCTTCACGTCAGTATGCAGCTTGCAGAACGAAGCAAAGTCCTGCGTCTCAAGCAGCACTTGTGCCGCCTCATTCATAATTTCAAAATCAAGATTCTTCGGAATGCGTGTCGCGAGCCCTTGCAGAAAAGGATTCTTTGCGAATACGCACCTGTATTCGTATGTTCGCTGCACTGCGTCAAACCTTGCATGTGCTTCCTCCGTTACCGGCACTATTCTATCTATCGCAATGTCCTTGGGCAGGTAATTGTTCAGTCTGCTTGCCAGTTGTCGCAGTTCTTCCTCACTCCTCGCTCCTTGCTCTTTGCTCTTTGGTCCTTGAGCGTCAAAGTGCGCTGTCATCATCTCTGCATGCACTCCAGCATCTGTCCTGCCTGCTGCGGTCAGACTTATCGTCTCACCCATGATAAGCGACATTGCCTCCTCCATCACCTCTTGCACCGACACACCATTAGGCTGGCGTTGCCAACCGTGATAATTCGTACCGCAATATGAGAAGTATATGAAGTAACGCATTCCTGTTATCCCTATTCCTTATTATCTATTCGCTTGATGTAATTATTCACATCATCCGATATCTTCCACACCCAAGCTGCTGCTGCAAACGAACCCAGCAGTACCACCGAGCGCAGCACTGACGACAGCCAGATGTTCATGTCCGGAAGCATCCTCACTGCTACCTCATTCAGCACTGCCACCGCCACTGCCACCACCAGTGTCTTCAGGTGTGACTTCGACAGTGGAGTGGTCTTCAGGAACACTCTTGTCACTATCAGCACGCATACGAAGAACACTGCGTATGACAGACAATTGGCAGCGGCTGCTCCGTTCATGCCGTAAAGCGGTATCAGCGTGTTGTTCAGTATTATAGTGCAGGCTGTCAGTATAGCCGAGCATATCAGCGAGAAGTAGTAGTAGCGCGAGTAGTTGATGGCAAGCAGCGCTATCGAGAATGTGGATAGCAGTAGCTGGCTGATGCTCAGCAGTAGCACCGTCTGCCTTGCCGTTGCGTAGGTCTCGCCGTTAGGCAGAATATGATATATCAGGTCTATATTCACCCATATAGCCAGCAGAATGAAACTGCCTATCAGAAACAGGTTCGAGGACACACGTTTCAGCAGTCTCTCTCTCTGTTCCGCGTCGTTGTCCTTGTAGGTCTGCGAGAGCTCGGGAGAGGCTATGGCATTCATCGAGCGCGATGGTATGCATACCATTGCAGCCATGTTCACTGCTATGTAGAATATACCCGCATAGTTCAGACCCATCTTGGCTGAAACAAAGAAATTGCTGATTAGCGGGGCAAAAGCGGAGGCCAGTGCCGACAATATGAGAAACCCTGTGTACAGAAGATAGCGCCTTACCAGTTCCCTGTTCTCTCTCAGGAACCCCATATCGGGCTTCAGACTCACTCTCCCCGTCGCAAACAGATACACTATATTCAGCAGTGCCGCTATGGCGTATATCCCGCATAGTGAGATAACAAAACCGTCCAGACTGAACCACTTGAATGAGTACATCAGGTACATTACCAGCAGTAGCACTCTTATCACCACCTCTCTCACTGCACGCGGAAACACTACTCGCATCCTGACGTTCGAGTTGGTCTCGAACACCGTCTGGTAAAGCATGAAGAAGGCAAGCGGCATCACGTAGTAGAAATAGTCCACAAACAATGCCGATTTCTCCGAGAACATGTCGGTTATCTCTGTCCTCAGCAGCATAAACACTGCTGCCACAGCTATAAAGCCTATCAGCGGTATCACTAAAGTCCAGAAGAAGAACCCGTGGTCGCGCTTGTCTTCGGTCTTGAAGTAGGGGTAGAACCTTATTATAGAGGCTGTCGTGCCGAGCTGGGCAAGACCTATAAACAGGGTGCCGGCGTCCACCAGCACACGGCTCAGACCTATCTCCTCTGCCGTAAGAAAACGCGTCATCACGCAGAATGTCGTGATGATGCTTATGGCAGCACCGATATATGTCACTATCGTGCCACGAATGCTCTGTTTGGCTATTACACCCATCTTCTGTTATTCTGTCTTACACCCCTCTGTGCTCTTTGTGCACTTCTCTTTATGTCCTCTGTGTTAAAATATCATCCTGCTTGTAGAGACAGATTCCCATCCGGCTCTCTACAATAAATATAACTGATTTGTCAAAAGAAAAAAGCCTAATAGCCTCTCATGGCGAGACATAATAGGCTTTCCTCTTTTAACTTTAATACTTTAAGACTTCTCTCAACTCTTAACTCTCAACTCTCAACTCTCAACTTATATAACCCTACTTCACTATCTTCAGCAGTTCCACTTCGAATATAAGTGTCGAGAATGGAGGTATCTGACCTGCTGCGCGTGAGCCGTAGCCCAGTTCCTGAGGAATGTAGAATTTGTACTTCGAACCCTCCGGCATCAGCTGCAGACCTTCGGTCCAGCCTGCTATCACCTGGTTCAGGTAGAACTCTGCAGGTTCGCCGCGGTCAACCGAACTGTCAAACACGGTGCCGTCGATCAGGGTGCCGTGGTAGTGTACGCGTACCTTGTCCGTTGCAGCGGGTTTCTTGCCCTTGCCTTGTTTCAGTACTTCATACTGCAGACCCGACTCTGTCGTGATTACTCCTTCTTTCTTCTTGTTCTCCTCAAGGAAGAGCTCGCCTTCTGCCTGGGTGTCGCCGTACTTGATTTTGTTGATAGCGTTGTTCACATATTCACCTGCTGCTTCGTTGGTCATCATCTCCTCAAATCCGCTCAGACCGTTGGTGAAGCCTTGCTGTATCATCATGAACTCGGTCTCTATCTGTTCTATGCCAAGCAGACCTACCGACTCTTGCTCTTTTATTGTCTTGCCTATCTGCTGAGCCATCTGTATGAGTTGCGGATTGCTGATGTCGCTCTTCAGACCTTTGTTGATGGCATCAACCAGTGCGTTGAAATCTTTGCCTGTCGAGTCGTTTTTGAGTACGTTCTGGGCAATGTCAGCACCGTTCATGTAGCCGAAGAAGTAGTTGATACTGTCCAGTTCCGACTGCAGTTTCACTTGCTTAACCTTCTTTCCGCAAGTGGCTTTCTTGGCTTTGCCTACCTCTATGCTGTCGTTCATGTTGACTCTTGCAGTGGTGTACTTCTGCTGGAACCACTCTCTCGCTTGGTCTGCTGTCATCATGCTTGTGTCTTGCTTCATGCCGTTAACCATGCCTTGGAAGAGCAGCTTCTCGTTCAGTGTCCACTCTTTGTTGCCTGCCACACCGTTCTTCTCCGTGTTCTTCACGAAGTTGCCGATGTTCTTGCCGACCATCTCTATCTGACTCTCTTCCTTTACTTTGCCCTCGTAGGCATCTGTCAAAGCTTGCATGAATTGGTCAACTGTCTTCTTCGACGAGTCGCCTTGCATGTAGTACATCTTGATCTGTGCACCGTTCACCTGACCCAGAGCGTAGTTTATACTGTCTGTCTGGTTGAATAGCGACACCTTCTTTGCATCGTAGCTGTTGCTGCACGACACCATTGCCACTGTGGCAACAAGTGTCAGTAATGTTATTTTCTTCATCTTATTTGGTTGTTTATTTTGTTTTCTTTCGTTTTATCTATGTTTGTTTTCGGATTTTATGCATTTTCTGCATAAAATCCTGTATAATTATGCATAAATCTTAAAAAACGCACTTTTCGGTAAGCACTCGTCAAGCATACTCCAAGCAAAGTGTAAGCAATCTCCTCCTTTATGCAGAAAAATGCATAATCTTAAAATTTCGCACCTTTTCTGAATACCCTTTTCCTCTCTGCTTATTCTATTCCTAACAGCTCCACTGTGAATATGAGAGTGGAGTAGGGAGGGATCTGGGTGCCTGCGCCTCTCTCGCCGTACCCCAGCTGATAAGGTATGTAAAGCTTGTATTTGGAGCCTATTGACATCAACTGCAGACCTTCTGTCCAGCCGCGTATCACTTGGTTCAGTCCGAATGTGATGGGCTCTCCGCGCTTGTAACTGCTGTCGAACACCGTACCGTCAATCAGCGTACCTTCGTAATGTACCCGTACTTTGTCTGTCGCTTTGGGTTTCTGTCCTATTGTAGCACTCAGCACTTCGTACTGCAGTCCGCTTGCTGTCGTCTTCACTTCTGCTCGCTTTGCGTTCTCTGCCAGGAACTTCTCTCCGCGCTCTTTCTCTACTTTGGCTACTTCCTGCTCAAGGTCTGTGAAGAAACGGTTTAGTATCTGTTGTGCCTCTTGATATGTTATCTTCGGTTGCTTGGCTTCGAGTACATCCTGTATCCCTATAGCCAGATCCTGATAATTCAACTTCTTCACTCCGCTCCCCAGTAGGTTCTGTCCCAAACTGAGTCCTAATGCATAACTGATCTTGTCCATATATATGTATTGTTTGTTTATTTATTTCTATTTGTTCGTTTATTTATATCTATTGTTCCTGTTTTGTTCCTGTTTCCCCATATTCTGCAACGTGCAAAGTTACTGCAAGATTTTTAAATACACAAATCTTTTATTAATAAACTTGACCTTTCTCTTTGATTATTTGCCCTTTGCCCTCCCGTCAAGCCTTCTGTACCATAATTATTTTCAAAAAAAATGCACTGGGGTATTGTGGGAATGAAAAATTTGCAGTACTTTTGCACCCGCAATTGAGAAATCAACTGCATCTGCTCTGGCGGAGTCTTTCTTCTGACCTGCCTAAGCAGAAAATGAGGTGCTGTAGTTCAGCTGGTTAGAATGCCGGCCTGTCACGCCGGAGGTCGCGAGTTCGAGTCTCGTCGGCACCGCAAAAAGGGAGTCAGTCAAGACTCCCTTTTTTGTGTAGAGACTGAACGCAGTGAATGCCATAAAATGCGAGGTCGCTCCTAAAGTAGCGGGTTGCCGGAGTGAGGAATGGTGTCAGTCAGGGGGGGCTTGCTCTAAATTTTGCTCATCAGCCAATGCTTTATCTTTCCGTGCGTGACGAATAAAGAGAAAATAGAATAGTAGGCAGACAAATATATAGAACGCTATTTCTATAAGCTCACGTTCTACCATCTGCAGTTCTATAGGAGAGATTGACAATAACATAATATAAATAATATAATGTGAGAGGTGTTGGTTTCCGCTGCCAAATCACGGCATTTATTTCTGTCATGCAAGTGTCCAATATCAGAAAAATGATAGACAAGGCGGTTTTTGAATAAATTGATAATGTGTAATTTGGCAATGTCTATCTGTAACATGGATAGACAAAGCAATACTGCTCCAGCAGATTTATCATATGCAGGAGCATTATTGAATGATAAAATGTTATTTTGGATTCTATTTACTTTTGTCCTTCGGCAGCCATGATGATCTTGGGTGCAATCTGCGTGTCGTCCTGCCATCCGGTGAATCGTTCCGCTCCTGCACCGACCGCCCATACGCCTACAGCGGCTGCAGAGTGCGAACCGGTAGTCCAGCCGATTTTTGCCTTCTTATTGAGTAGTGCGACGGCGTATGCGCTGAGGCCGTCGAATTGTTTATAAAGAGTCTTGACCTGCTTTGCCTTACCTTTCTTGAGCTGCTTGAACTGCTTTTGCATGGTTTTGTCTTCCTCGGGTGAGATCTGTACGTTTGTGTAGAAACCGAGTTGGTCGGTGAAGAGCTGTCTGACGGTTTGCCACTGCAGTTTTTTGCCCTGAGAGGAGTGGAGTTGTTTGAGTCGTCCGGATAGTTCTCCGACAGAGAGTTTCTGGTGCTGAAGCAGTTGCAGACGGAGGTTGTAGTCAGAGTTGCCGAGTGCCATTCCTCCTGTCTCGTGGTCGGCAGTGACGATGATGAGTGTCTCGGAGGGGTGTTGCAGGTAGAACTCGAATGCGAGACGTATGGCATTGTCGAAGTCGATGACATCGTGTATGGCGGTAGCGGCATCGTTGGAGTGACAAGCCCAGTCAATAGCTCCGCCTTCTACCATGAGGAAGAAGCGGTCGTGGCGTGTAGAGAGGAAGTCGATTGCAGCTTCAGTGATTTGTGTGAGGCTGAGGTCGTCCGCCTTTCTGTCGATGAGGTATGGAATCATTCCGTTGCCTTTATAGTCGTCGGTGAGTCCTTCGTGGGGCTGAATAAGAATCATCTTGTCACAACCGTCCTTCGAGTTCTGATAGTTTTCGTAGCCACGAGCAAAAGTATATCCGTTGTCGCGGCATAGTTCATAAAGCGATCCGGCCTCCCTGCCATTCTTCTCCGCCCATTCGGCTTTGTCCTTTGGATAGGGTTGGTAGAAGGTGGCACCGCCGAAGAAATGGAACCCTGACTGTGCGAGTTGTGTACCGATCTCGTAGTACCGGTTTCGTTTGTCTACATGAGCATAGAAAGCCGCAGGTGTGGCATGGTCGATGCTTACGCTGGTGGTGATGCCTACTCCCCATCCTTTGTCTCGTAGCCGCTCGGCGATGGTATATACGGGTTTTCCGTCGGGCCTCAGTCCGAGAGTGCTGTTTTTGGTTTTCTCTCCTGATGCGAGTGCGGTACCGGCAGCTGCAGAGTCGGTGATGCCGTTGGAGGTGGAGAAGGTTGTGCACTGTCCTGTGACGGGGAACTGTGTGAAGCAAAGTGGCTGTGTGCCTATTTTGCCCTGCAGCTCAGCAAGATACATTTCTGTAGCGAGTACTTGGTTTTGCCCCATACCGTCGCCAATGAAGTAGAAGATGTACTTTACCTGTGCATTGGCAGAGATGATGAAGCAGATGAGGATGAGAAAGAGGGTGACTTTTTTCATGAAACTTGTTGTTTTGAGGTGCAAAGGTACGGAAAATAGTTGAAAACTGAAAGTTTAAAGTTGAGAGTTTGCATTTTTTTTGTTATCTTTGCAGCGTGAAACGTAGATTGTTGATATGGTTGAATGTGTGCGTGTGCGTGCTGAGTCTGCATTCAGAGGTGATTGAGCAGGGTTATACGGAGACTTTTGCCCAGGTGCGTCTTGACTTGACATATACGCTGCCTATACGGCACGGTGTGAGTATGACATTCTTCGAGGACCTGCGTCTGGATATGCTTCCATTCTCGCCGGCCACTGTGTTTGACATGTCTCTGACGTCGGTCACGTTGAGTTATTCTCCTGTAAAATATGTGAAACTGGATGCTGCATACATGCTGAAGATAAACGGTGCGGTCGCAGAGGAGAGTTCGGAATACCACTGGAGCGAGCCTAACAACTACATAAAGCACCGCGTGTATGGTGGTGTGATGGGCATGTACTGGTTTGGTGCGCTGAAAGTGTCGCTCAGGGAGTACGTGCTATGCGATATGCGTTTCGACTATATCGATCCTCGTACGACGAACAAATACTCATGGACGATGCGTCATTACTTGAACTTCTCGTACGGCATCAAGCCGGTCAACCTGACTCCGTATGTCTGGACGGAACTTGCCAATACGCTTAACGCCAACGAGTACACGCTGAAGAATGGCAGGCAGTATCTGGAGCGTTGGCGTAGTGCCGCCGGTGTGAAGTGGAAGATAGAGCGAGAAAACGGTATTCCGGTCACGCTCAATTTCTTCTACCGCTATGATTGGGGCAGATTCCGCTCGGCAATGCTGGTGCAGGACGACATATATATAACGACCCACCGCAAGAACGAGCACGTGTTGGGTTTTGGTGTAGAACTGTAAGGCGATACATAATGCATAATTCATAATGCATAATTTCAGGACTCACGGAGGGAGTTCAGTATCTCTCCATAATCGAATCCTCGTTGGAGGGCAAGGCGTATCTGTCGTTCGCGGTCGCCTTTGTATTTTTCAAGTGCCTTTTTCAGCGCCCTGCTATACTCCTCCTCGTCAATTTGACTTAGAGCCTCTTCTGCCAGCGCCTCGTCCATTCCTTTAGAGAGAAGCATCATGCGTATCTTCTGCCGTCCCCACCCTTGGAAAGCCACTTTGTCGTGGACGTATGCCCGGCAATAGCGCTGTTCGTCAATATAGCCAGTCAGGCAGAGTTGCCGGAGAATATCCCCTCTCCAAATATCGTCTCTGCATCCCCACTGCCAGAGTTTTTCTCTGACCTCAGCACAGCAATGCTCGCTCTTGGCGCAGTAGGCAGTAGCCTTTTGCCATAGTTGCTCTTTTGTTATGTTCGTCGAGTTTGACATGTTTGTTGAGTTTGAAGAGTTTGAAGAGGTTTTTTGAGAATGTCAAGATAGTTCTGCGGTTATGATTCTGTCTTTGCCGTAGATATCCTTGCCAAGTTCTATCTCCTTATAGCCAAGATTCTGCAGCATCTGTTTCATGCTTCCGCCCATCTGCTCGTTGATCTCGAAGAAGAGGTGTCGTGCTTTCTTCTTTTGTGCGATGGTACGGTAGAAGATCAGCGGGTCGGAATCGGGTACGAAGAGTGCAGAGTGCGGTTCAAACTGAAGCACGCGTGTTTGCATATCGGTTTTCTCATGCTCCATTACGTATGGCGGATTGGAGACAATGATATCGTAGTCATTGATGTCCTCGGAGAGGATGTCGCACCTGAAGAAGCGTATGTCGGTATTATTCTGTATTGCATTGTCTGCGGCTATCTTTAGTGCGGCATTGCTTATGTCGCAAGCCTCTATTGGGCATTCGGGCAGTGCCTTCTTGAGTGCTATGGCAATGCACCCCGAGCCTGTGCCAATATCAAGTATCCGTAGTTTGCAATCAGCAGCGAATCTGCTTTTTACAGCCTCTACGAGTTCCCATGTTTCCGGTCTGGGGATAAGTGTGTCGGGTGTGACTTTGAGGGTCATTGCCCCCCAATATGCTTTCCCGAAGATGTATTGGAGAGGCTCACCGGAACAAACTCTTTCGATTAATATTTCGAGATTTGGAATATTCTTCGTATCTTTGCACAGAATTTCGCCTCGTAACAAACCTGTGGTCTCGCAGATGAGCCACATAGCTGTCTCACGGCGTTCATCCTCAGGAATATAGCCTCGCAGACGGTCTTCGATGTAGAGTAGTGTGGGGTTCATTTCGGCTGCAAAGGTAAGGAAAATAGTTGAGAGTTGAAAGTTTAGAGTTTGTAGTATGCTGAATTATGATAAATATATGGCCCGCTGCCTCGAGTTGGCACGATTGGGAGAGTATTATGTGGCTCCCAATCCGATGGTAGGTGCTGTGCTGGTGGCTGATGAGGACAGGATATGGTCGGAGGGATGGCATAGGCAGTACGGTGGTCCGCATGCCGAGGTGAATTGTCTTATGGGAGCTGAAAGTCGCAGGGCTGAAGTAGTCAGTGGTTCGCCGGCAACTCTTTTCGTGTCTCTGGAGCCATGTTCGCATTTCGGTAAGACTCCGCCTTGTGCTGACCTGATAATAAGCAAGAAGGACGAACTGAACATTCGCCGGGTAGTCGTTGGTTCTCTTGACCCTAACCCTAAGGTGGCAGGAGGTGGAATAAAGAAACTGCGTGATGCAGGCATAGAAGTGGTGACGGGTGTGTTGGAGAAAGAGTGCAGGCATCTCAACCGCCGTTTCATCTGTCTGCATGAGAAGCACAGACCGTATGTGATACTCAAGTGGGCGCAGTCAGCCGACGGCTATATAGGTTCGCCTGACCAACGTGTGGTGATATCCAATCCGCTAACTAAACAGGTGGTTCACAAAATGCGTGCGGAGAACATGTCGATCATGGTAGGCACCAACACGGCACTTATCGACAATCCCAAACTGCTGAACACGCACTGGGCGGGACGAAACCCCATTCGCATTCTGCTTGACAGACACCGGCGTGTACCTCTAAACTACAATATTTTCTCTCATGATGCTGAGACGATAGTCTATTCCGACAACACGGAGTGGCAGTATATTCTCTCGGATCTTGCCCGGAGAAACATCCACTCGGTACTGGTGGAGGGCGGTGCAACGCTACTGAAGAATATATTGTCAACCGGCATATATGACGAGGTGCATTTGGAGATTAACCCGGGACTCAATCTTCGTGGCGGCATACCTGCTCCTGTGGCAGAGTGTGGCTTTGGCTCACTTTTTGAAGAACAGACAATAGAAAACAACATACTATATACTTATGTGCACGTATAGAAAACTTTACATATTTCTGTCAGTGGTGATTACTGCCGTGCTCCTGCCGGCATGTGACATCATTACCCGCTACCGCATGGGCGATGCAGTGGTGACAGTGGGGAAGCAGTCGCTATATGAAAGTGGTATACTCAGCCTCACCTCATCCCTTTCTCCTGAAGACAGTGCGAAAGTGATGGATGCTTATATCAGGAAGTGGGCAACCGATGTACTTGAATATGACAAAGCCAAGTCGCAGTTGGGTACTGATGCCACTCTGGAGCGCATGGTGGAGGACTATCGCAGGTCGCTGTATCTTCATGCCTATGAGCAGCAACTTGTTCAAGAGCGTATGCCCAAGCACGTGCATCCCGACTCTGTCCGTGCTATCTACGAGCGCTATCCCGACCGCTTTATACTGAAGGACAACTTGCTGCGTGGCTTGTTGCTTGTGGTACATAAAGATGCTCCTGACCAGCAGAACTTGAAAAAATGGCTGCAGAACCTCAATGAGGAGAATATGGAGAACATAGAAAAGTATGCGTACCAGTATGCCTCAGGTTATGAACTCTTCACCGACCAGTGGCAGCGTCAGAGCAATGTGCTCCTGCGTCTGCCAATAGCCCAGGGTAACCTCACTGACCTGCTTAAACACAACTCTCTGATCGAGATGCAGGACTCCATATCGACCTATCTGCTGCAAGTGACGGAGAAGAAGTTCGCAGGTGAGCGTATGCCTATTGAATATGCCACACCTGACATAGAGCAGACCATCCTCAGCCTCAGGCAGGTGGAGTTCATTGAGCGCGAGAAAGAGAGGATCTACCAAAGGGCGGTTGACCAGGACAGAATCATATACAAGCAGAAAACCACGAAACAAGACATCAAACAAGATATAGAACCAACCGAGATAATACAAAATCAAGATGAAGAATAGACTGTTTATATCGCTCTCACTGCTGTGTCTCGCTTTCAGTGCCGTAGCCAAAGACAATATAATCGACGAAGTTATATGGGTTGTAGGCGAAGAAGCAATACTCCGTAGTGAAGTGGAAGAAGAGCGGCTTCGCGCACAATACGAAGGTCAGCAGATAGCAGGTGACCCTTATTGCGTTATCCCTGAGCAGTTGGCAGTACAGAAACTTTTCCTGCATCAGGCTGAACTGGACTCTGTGGAGGCTAACGAGAGTTCGGTGCACACTCAGGTGGAGATGCGAATCAACTACTATCTCTCGCAGATTGGCTCCAAAGAGAAGATGGAAGAGTATTTCCGCAAGACCATGTCGGAGATGCGTGAGGAGATGACGACGCAGGTGCGCAACCAGATGATTATCCAGCAGATGCAGATGAAACTCACCGAGCATATCAAGTCCACGCCTGCAGAGATACGCCGCTTCTACCTCAGCCTGCCGCAGGACTCCATTCCTACCATACCTGCACAAGTTGAAGTGCAGATGATAGCCTTCGAGCCTCCTGTGCCGCGTGAGGAGATAGAGCGTATAAAAACTCGTCTTCGTGAGTTTACCGAGCGCGTCAACGATGGAGAGGCCGACTTCTCTATGCTTGCCCGGCTATACAGCGAAGATACCGAGTCGGCAAAGCGTGGAGGTGAACTCGGATTTGTGGGTAGAGGGCAACTGGTGCCTGAGTTCTCTGAGGTGGCATTCAACCTTATTGACCCCAAGAAAGTGAGTCGTATAGTGGAAACAGAATACGGCTACCACATCATTCAACTTATTGAGAAGAAGGGTGAACGCATCAACTGCCGTCACATACTTCTCAAACCGCGTATCTCAGCCGATGACAAGGTGAAAGCCATCACTCGTCTTGACTCTGTGGCAAACCTGGTCCGCTCGGAGAAGATGACCTTTGAACAGGCTGTCATCATGTTTTCTGAGGACAAGAACACCGTGATGAACGGAGGACTCATGACCAACGAGAACACCAATGCATCCAAGTTCGAATATCAAGAACTGCCGCCTGAGATAGCGCGACAGATATACTCAATGAAGATAGGCGAGATCAGTAATCCTTTCACCATGATGGACCAGCGCAAGAACAAAGAGATATGCGCTGTGGTCCGCCTGAAAAGCAAAACTGACGTACACAAAGCCAATCTGACGGACGACTATCAGGTTATTCGCGAGATGTATGAGAACGAAAGAAAAGGGCAGTTCATAGAAGACTGGATCAAGAAGAAACAACAGGAGACCTACGTCAGTATCGACCCTGAGTGGAGAGGCTGTGACTTCCACTACCCCGGATGGGTGAAATAGCGTATAACGACAATTGCAAGTATTACATAAGAAACTCATTGTGACAGACATAAATTGAATGGAGTCAGATACATATTATCTGTTTTGTTGTCTTTATTGTGCATTGCTATGCATGCGGAGACACTTGTATATCTGGAGCACTCGGAGACTCTCAGTTTCGATGAGGAGCGCTATCCCGATGCACAACTGCTGAAAGGCAATGTCGTCTTTCGTCACGACTCCGCACTGATGTATTGCGATTCTGCGCTCTTCTATGAGAAAAACAACTCCCTTGATGCTTTCGGTAATGTGCGTCTCGTCCAAGGTGACACACTAGAGGGACTCTCTGACGTGCTCTACTATGATGGCAACACTAAGTTTGCACGCATGCGCAGCAATGTCAAACTGATTCATACCGGCACCATCCTAACAACCGATTCGCTAAACTACGACCGCCTCAACGACTTTGCATGGTACTATACAGGCGGAAAGATAGTGGATAGTCTCAACACTCTCACATCAGTATGGGGACAATACACCCCTTCTACCAAGCAGGCTGTGTTCAAGACTGATGTCCTGCTTGTCAACGACCGCTTCACTCTCACTGCCGACACACTCAAGTACAATACAGAAAGCAACATAGCCGACCTCGTAGGTCCGACCAAAATCATATATGAAGAGGAAACCACTATCCTCAGCAATCTCGGCTGGTACAATACCCGTACCGAGGAGTCGATGCTTCTCAACCGCTCAGAAGTCATTCACAACGATGGGCGTAGTCTCACAGGCGATACCATATTTTATGACAAACGTGTCGGCAAGGGTGATGTGATAGGACACATGTGTCTCATCGACTCTGTTCAGCAGGGCACGCTATATGGCAATCTGGGGAAGTTCTTTGAGAGTGACAAATATGGCTTTGCAACCGACAGTGCTCTGTTTGTTGACTGGTCTGACGAAGAGAATACTTATGTGCATGCCGACACCCTATATACAGAAGAAATTCCTTATCAGATGTCTTCTCTGCAGGAACGCGACAGCATCATCGTGGACAGCGTACTTACATGGCAGGCTCCTGACACTATCCTCACCGATACCTCCTATCGTCAGGTCCGTGCATATTACCGAGTCAGAATATACCGCTCAGATATGCAGGCTATATGCGACTCTCTGGTCACCAACAACCGTGACTCTGTTATGATTATGAACGGCAAACCGGTCATCTGGAGCGACAATCAGCAGATAAGTGCCGACTTGGTCAATGTGTATCTCAAAGACGGAACGGTTGACTATGTGCACGGTATAGGCAGTGCTATCGCCTCTCAGCAGGATGATGAGAACCAGTTCAACCAGCTTTCCGGCAAAGAACTGCTGGCTTATATTCGTGATGGAGAGATGCGGCAGATTGATGTCAATGGTAATGCCGAGACAGTCTTTTATCCCCGCGAAGACGACGGCAAGGGGGCAGTTGTCGGAGTCAACAAGACTCAGTCAAGCTATGTAAAGATGTTCCTGCAAAACCAGAAGGTTGACCATATCCTGTTCACATCCGCCACCACTGGAGCCATGTACCCTCTCGACAAGATAACTGAGAGTCAAACCAGACTCGGCAGTTTCTTTTGGGCAGCGGACGAGCGGCCTAAGGATAAAGATGATGTGTTCAACCATCCCGAGGCAACTGCACGGCCCGAGCAGAAAGCACTCAGTGCCAAAGATACAAGTACTGAGGAAAGCGCAGAGGCAGATAAACAGGACGACTCCGACTCAAATAAGAGCAGCAGAGGAAGAAAACGGGGTAGAGGCAGATAATGCATAAATATCAAACATAATATGAAGCGTAAATTATTTTTATTTTCAATGGTGCTGGCAGCCGCTATGCTTTCAGCACAAGAGCAATGGTTTGGAATGCAGTTCGGTTTTGCTGAGCATATACTCCGTGAGAACACTGTAAGCAATACCAAGAAACTATCTGACAAGACCGTAGGCAATGGTACAAAGATTGGTTTCGTTTATGATGTGACACTGGTTAAAGGTTTCGGACTGAATCTGGCATTTAATTACAACTTTGCTGCTGCATCAGGTAAGTGGGAGGTGGAAAATCCTCTATTTGTAGCAAACAAAAGACGTACATCGGTGGCTATGCATATACTTGAAATACCAATAGAGTGGCAATACAAGTTCAATATCGCTACCGACACCTGGCTCATAGCCTACACTGGTCCCACTATGCAGTTTAATGTTGCTTACAACACTACCATCACTCATCGTAATGATGCAACCAATCAAGTCACAGAGGAGAAGATTAACCACTTTACCGTGGATAATGATGGTGATAATGTACGAGACTACTCCCGGTTCAATATCCAGTGGGGAGTTGGAGCAGGATTCCAGTATAAAAACTACTATATTCGTGGCGGATATAACTTTGGTATCTACAACCACTATCGTGACAACTTCCACAATACCGGCAGTTATACCACTCGTGGCCGCTATGATGAGTGGAATATCCGTCTCGGAATTTATTTCCTCAACTTCTAATCGGTTACCTCTCTTTAGCCTGACATTATAAAATACCATCCGGATATAAGAACTGAACTAATCTCAGTAGTCAATAGTAAATATTTAAATTGTAAATACACATGATTCCAAGAGAAACTATTGATCGTATTTATTCGACAGTAAAAATCGAAGATGTCATAGGCGACTATATGTCGCTTCGACGCCGTGGTGCCAACCTCTGGGGCAATTGTCCTTTCCACGATGAGAAGACGCCCTCATTCAGTGTATCACCTGCCAAGGGGATATACAAATGTTTTGGTTGTGGCAAGGCAGGCAATGCCGTCAACTTTGTTATGGAGTACGAGCAGTGCTCCTATGCTGATGCTATCCGCCAGATAGCCAAGAAGTATCATATTGAGATACAAGAGAAGGAAATGACCGAGGAAGAGCGTCAGCAGGAGAATGAGCGTGAGAGTCTATTAAAAGTCAATGAATGGGCTAACCACTGGTTCCAAGACCAACTATGGAACACAGACGAGGGGAAAAACATTGGCCTCACCTATTTCCTTGAGAGAGGTCTCCGTGAAGATATCATCCGCAAGTTCCAACTCGGTTATTCGCCTGATAGAGACGTGCTCTATCCTGTAGCCAAGAAGGCAGGCTATAAAGAAGAGTTCCTTGATAAGACCGGTCTCACCGGAATATCGAATAAAGATGGCAGACGATACGACCGCTTCCGTGACCGTGTCATCTTCCCCATATTCTCTATATCAGGTAAGGTGGTTGGTTTTGCAGGCCGAATAATGAGGGCTAAAGAACATACCGGCAAATATGTCAATTCTCCGGATTCTCTTATCTTCTCAAAGCAAAACGAACTGTACGGACTCTTCCAAGCCAAACAAGCTATCGTCAAGCAGAAGATGATGTATCTTGTTGAAGGGCAGATGGACGTCATCAGTATGTTTCAGGCAGGTGTGGAGAACGTGGTCAGTTCAGGTGGCACTTCCCTCACTCACCGTCAGGTGCTACTAATGCATCGGCTCACAGAGAATGTCACTATATTATACGATGGCGATTCAGCCGGCATCAAGGCTGCAGTCCGGGGTATCGACATGATGCTTGAGCAAGGACTTAATATCAAAGTAGTCCTGTTGCCTGATGGTGAAGACCCTGACTCCTTCTCTCGCAAGATGAATGCCGTAGATTTCCAGCAGTACCTCTTAGACAATAGCCAGGACTTCATTCGCTTCAAGACTAATCTTCTGCTGCAGGATGCTGGTAACGACCCGATCCAACGAAGTGGCGTCATAAAAAATATAGTGCAGAGTATCTCCGTTATTCCTGACATCATCACACGGCAACTCTATATCAAGGAGTGCTCAAATATGATGGATATAAAGGAGGATGCGCTCCTGAACGAAGTAAAGAAACTGCGCAAAGAAAAGTATCAGAGTAATAAGAAAACCGACAAGGCCCCTCAGAAGACCACTGCCACTGATACTGCCGACAGCCCCGATACAGAGACATCTGAGTCCGGGCAGCAAACAGAGACAACCGTTCTGTCTCCTGACCCGCAAGCAATATCAGCAGGTATAGGACAACCTAAAAATAAGTTGGAAGAGAATATATTCAACCTCCTGCAGGTGCTTATCAAATACGGGGATTATCCGCTTTTCGAGGGTTATACTGTGGGGAAATACATAGTTGAAGAAATTTCTGCCAATCATATTCAGTTAGAGAACCCTCTTTACGATAAGATCTTTCAGGAATATGTTGCTCACCAAGATGATGCCGGATTCAAGGCTGAGGAGTTCTTCAAGTATCACCCTAACTCTTATATCTCTTCTTTTGCTGTAAAACTCGTGTCAGAACGCTATGAGTTAAGCAAAATCTTCGGCAGGCAGAATATCTCCGAGAATGTACGCACCGAAGTGCATATGCCCACCGATGCAGACCGTCTCTCCGTACTTGTGCCACAACTTGTTTACGAACTGCAACTGACCATCGTTAAGCAGCAACAGCAATACGTGCAGTTTTCCATTCAGCATGCACAAGAGAATCGGCAGGAAGAAGAACTCCTCAATCTGCTTCGACAAAACATTAAACTCAAACAGCAGGAAGTACAACTCAGCAAACTTCTCGGCAACCGGACTCTGAACTAAATTCATTTGCCATCTGTCGTAAACTATATGCTCTTCAATTCTATAATATATGGTCCCATTCATAGTCGCCGACTCGGTGTGTCACTTGGCATAAATCTTCTGCCAATCGACCATAAACTCTGCACGTTCAATTGTGCCTATTGCGAGTGCGGGTGGAATACAGAGGTGTTGCATCCTCTTTTGCCCACACGGGAAGAGGTCCGCACAGAACTTGAGAAAGCGCTCTTGGCTCTCACTTGCCCGCCCGATGTCATCACTTTTTCCGGGAATGGTGAGCCTACACTTCATCCAGAGTTTGAAGGTATCATGTCGGACACATGCACTCTTCGCGACAAATACTGTCCGGATGCCAAAGTCAGCGTACTAAGCAACTCAACACAGCTTGCGCGTCAAGATGTCATACGTGCTCTAATGATGGCGGACAACCGCATACTCAAACTTGACTCTGCCATCAACAGTACTATGCACCTTATTGACCAGCCGGTCAATAAAAACCTTAGTGTTGTTGATATAAAGCAGATGCTCATTCAGTTCGGGCACGACTTTACTCTTCAAACATGTTTCCTTCGTGGTACAATCAACTCTGTAGACGTGGACAATACTTCTCCTGAGGAATTGCAAGCATATTATAAGATTCTGAAGGAAGTGGCACCTAAGAGAGTGATGATTTATGTAATCGACCGCAAAACCCCTTGCGAGACTCTGAGTAAGATAGAACCCGAGACAATGCAACTTATCGCTTCCGACATACGCAAGATGGGCTTCGAAGTAATAGTAAGCGCATAAACAAAACTACTAAGTCATGAAGATTCTTATAGCACCAATGAACTGGGGACTGGGTCATGCCAGTCGATGCATACCGCTAATCAACAAGTACGTCGCCGACGGCTGTGAGGTGGTTATTGCGGGCGATGGCGAGAGCCTTACCCTGCTCCGCAAACATTTTCCTCAGTTGCGAACAATTGATTTCCCTTCGCTTAACCTCAAATATAGCAAAGGCAATAGTCAGGTGTGGGCTATGGCAAAAGCGCTACCGCGAATCATCAGTTGGGGTATTCGCGACCACTATGCACTCAAGTGCCTTCTTGCACAAGAACAGTTCGATCGTATCATCTCCGACAATCGCTTTGGGCTTTATGTCAATCTCAAACCTAAAAGCCGGTACTTCGGCAGACACTCCAGACCTAAGAAACCTGTTGACCCTAAGAAAGAGCCTGAGACTATATATATCACTCATCAGTTGCTGATTAAAACCCCTCGTCGCTTGCGCTGGCTTGAACCAATGCTCGCCAGTATTCACCGCGACATTATTCTCAAATATACCCATTGCTGGATTCCCGACTATGCAGGCGAGAAGAACCTCTCAGGTGACCTAAGCCACAAATTTCCACTTCCGCGTAATGCTAAGTTCATAGGTCCTCTCACACGTTTCCCTTTGAAACTCAAACCTGATGTTAATGTTCAACAAAAACATTATCAAATAGTGGCTGTGCTTTCCGGACTTGAGCCGCAACGCACTATGTTTGAGAAGCAGATCACTGACTACTATGCCGGGCGTGACGAGCAAGTCTTGATAGTTCGTGGTAAAACCAATATGCCTAATACCACCTCTCAGAACAATAATATAACTTTCGTTCCCTACCTTGATGATGCCTTGCTACAGCAGGCCTTGCTGGGAGCAGAAATCATTCTCGCTCGTAGCGGCTATAGTACCATCATGGACCTCCATGCTCTTGGCTGCCTCTATAAAGCACGACTTGTAGCCACACCCGGACAACCTGAACAAGAATACCTCGCCACCCTCTTCAACTAATATTGTAAAACATCCTTAATATAATGAACATCGCAATCGTTGGCGCCAGCGGCGCAGTAGGGCAAGAGTTGCTCAAGGTGCTTGAGCAGCGTCAGTTCCCTGTAGATAATCTTCGTTTGTTCGGCTCGGAGCGAAGCGAAGGTAGTGTGTATTGCTTCCAAGGCAAAAACGTAAAGGTAGAGCTTCTCTCTCCTCAGTCGGACTTCAGTGGTATTGACATCGCTTTTGTCAGTGCCGGTGCTTCTGTCTCGAAGCAGTATGCCGAACTCATCACCCGTCACGGCACCCTTATGATTGATAACTCTAAGGCGTTCCGTATGGATTCTGAGGTTCCTCTGGTTGTACCGGAGGTCAATCCCGATGATGCTTTTGTGGCACCTAAACATATAATTGCCAATCCCAATTGTACTACCATTCAGATGGTTGTTGCTCTTAATGCTATTGAACAACTATCCCATATCCGCCGCGTACATGTGGCTACCTATCAGGCTGCATCAGGTGCAGGAGCACAGGCAATGCGTGAACTGGAGACGCAATATCGTCAGGTACTGGCCGGCGAGCAACCCACAGTTGATAAATTTGCATACCAGTTGGCATTCAATCTTATTCCGCAGATAGATGTTTTCTGCGACAATGACTATACTCTTGAAGAGATGAAGATGCACAACGAGACTCGGAAAATCATGCATTCAGACCTCTCTGTTTCTGCCACTTGTGTGCGTGTCCCGTCCTTGCGTGCTCACTCGGAAGTAATATGGGTAGAGACAGAGCAACCTCTGTCTGCAGATGTTGTGAGTGATGCCTTTTCTCATGCCAAAGGATGCGTTCTAATGGACCGTTCGGACAAATCTTCTGCCTACCCATACCCCATGCCTCTGTTCCTTTCAGGCAAAGATGAGGTCTTTATAGGCCGGGTGCGTCAGGATATTACTAATCCCTGTGGCATAAGCTTCTGGTGCGTCAGCGACCAGATACGCAAAGGTGCAGCACTCAACGCTGTACAAATAGCAGAATTGCTAATTAGCAAGCAGAATTAACTATTAAACTCTTTCTCATGCGAATAGATATCATCACCGGTGTGCCTGAACTTCTGGAGAGTCCGCTCAACCATTCAATCATCCAACGGGCTAAAGACAAAGGTCTGGTAGAAATATATGTGCACAATCTTCGCGACTATACTCTTGACAAACATCGTAAGATTGATGACTATGCTTTCGGTTTTGGAGCGGGAATGGTACTCCAGATTGAACCTATCGACCGTATCATAACCGAACTTACCTCCGAGCGGCACTATGATGAGATTATCTTCACCGCCCCTGATGGGGAGCGGTTCACTCAGAAAGAAGCCAACAACCTCTCACTCAAAGAGAATATCATCATCCTCTGCGGGCACTACAAGGGTGTTGACCAGCGTGTGCGCGACCACCTGATTACGAAAGAATATACTATTGGTGACTTCGTGCTTACAGGTGGTGAGATGCCTGCCGCCATCATGACTGATGCCATAGTGCGTCTTCTCCCTGGGGCACTCGGAGATGAGACCTCTGCACTTTCCGACTCTTTTCAGGACGGACTGCTTGAACCCGGTGTTTATACCCGTCCTGCAGAATATAAAGGTTGGCGTGTGCCGGAGATTCTCCTCAGTGGCAATCAGGCTAAAATAGAGGAGTGGCTCTATGAGGAGTCACTCCGCCATACTCGTCTGCGTCGCCCTGACCTCCTGGGAGAGGAGTAGCATCAGTTGCTTTCTGTAGTGTCTTGCTTTACCGAGCCTCCTGATGAGATTGTTTTCTGAACAAAAGGTGTACCTTTATATTTTATCTTAGCCATTGACGATGCATCAGCTTTCAGACTGTCAGTGGCACTTACCTTCACTTTGCTCGCACCTGAGGCCTCAGCCTCCACTATGTTTGCACTCATCTTTTCCGTGTACACTTTGCTCGCGCCACTCGCTGATACCTCCAGCCGATTCGTATTACCTGACAGGTCCACTTTACTTGCTCCGTTGGCACTTGCAGTAACTGCCTCTGCATTCACATTCATAGACATCTTGCTCGCACCTTCTGCCAACAGTTTTAGGTCTTCACATGTCAATGTGCCTTGCGTCTTAATCGATGAGGCATCTTCTGCAGTAACACTCCTGAGTTGAGGTATCTGTATCCACATCCTGCCGCTGCCTTTGCCCATGCTTACTGTTAGAGTGCTGTCTTTTACTTCTGCGCTGAATCCTTTGTGCATGCTTGCGTCAGTGGTTACATACTGTTCCTCAGCCTGAGTGATGGTTATGTTTCCTGCTCCGTTTATAACTACCGAATGGAATCCTTCCAACTGAAGTGCAGCCGGTGCTGCTCCGCTCTCGTCTTCTTCCCATAGTCCATAGCCGTCAGGGTCAATCAAAGTCTGCTGCACCTCCTCGTTGGTGGCTATCTCATATATACCAAGTCCTACGCTTCCAACAGCTGCCATTAGCCACAGCACCAGACATGTCCACATCACTTTGCCTGAGATGCTCTCACCTTGACGTATCGACTTAACTATTGCATATACTATTGCAAATACGGGAATCCCTATCACCATCACTATCAGAATGGCTAACACTGCGGCAGCCCAATTGCCGTGGGTGAAGAATATACCTAAGAAACCAAATGGAAGCAGCGTCATCGCACCTGCAAACAATGCATAGAAAATGGAACCTGCTATCAGCAGGAAGAAACCTGCTATGCACCATACTATTATTCTCAGTCCTGTCCCTAAACAGCCGCTGCCGCTGCTCTCAGGCCTCGACCTCAACTGCTCTACTTCCTTCTCTATGTTCTCCACTGTCGGTTCTTCGCCGCGCATGTCAAGGCGTTGTGCGGCAGTCCTCGCTTCGGGGATGATTAACCATAGAATAATGTATATAGGCAGAGTTACCCCCCATAGTAGCAGGCATAATATGAATATCAGTCTAACCCATATTGCATCTATGCCAAGCCAGTGGCCCAGACCTGCGCACACACCGCCCATAATCTGCTTGTCGGTGTCACGATATAGTTTCCTGTGGTAAAACTGTTTCGGTCTCTCTGCTACCTGATTCACTTCTGTCTCTTCCTTGAAGTCATAGGGTTTACCCAATTGTTCCATCACAGCCCTTACCATACCAATGGTTACCACATCCAGGTGCTTCTGTCTGCGCATGTCTGTAAATAGTTCCGCTATGCGCAACTCTATGTCGTGCATTACGTCTTTCTTGTCTGTGCCGCCGCCCAGGTTCTGCTCTATGCTCTGCAGATAATTCTTCAGAGTAGAGTAAGCATTCTCATCTATATAGAATGCACTGCCGGCGAGGTTGATAGTTAATGTGGTGTTCATTGTTTTTTAGTTGAATCTTTTACTTTGTAATTATTCGTTAGTCTCCGGTGCAGGCATTATCAGACATAGTATAATGTAAAGTACTAAACCCGGAAATCCGACACTGAATACTGATAGCAGAGCATAAAGCACTCTCACCATTGTCGGATCTATGCCCATGTACTCACCTATGCCTGCACATACGCCGGCAATCATCTTGTTCTGAGATTTACGTAGTTTCTTTTCCATAATTCTGTTTTTTTTATTGGTTTGACATTATCTATAGTTTCGTTTATTAGCAGTAGTCATGCATTATGCGGACAGAATGCTGTTTATCGACTTCGATATTGCATTCCATTCTTTTTCCAAATCCTGTAGTGTCAGTTCTCCCTGCTCTGTTATCTTATAGTATTTCCTTGGTGGACCTTCTGTCGATTCCTGCCATCTGTATTCCAGCCAGCCGTTGGTCTTCATTCTGGAGAGTAGCGGATAAAGTGTGCCTTCCACTACCAGCAAGTCTGCATCTTTCATTTGTTGCAATAACTCACCCGTGTATGCCTCCCTCCTGCTCAGACATAATAGTATGCAATACTCCAGCATACCCTTTCGCATTTGCGACTTAATGTTGTCTTTACTATTCTCTGCCATAATATGTGTGCGTGACTTGTGTTATTTCCGTTTCACACTGCAAAGGTACGCAAAATTATAGTACCTTGCAATACAAAGTACTATAATTATTGAAAATAATATTCTCCAGCTAAGCTAACTGCTTATTATTCTTCTGATTATGTAAACTGAAAAATTGTAGAAATATGTGTTCCTAAGTAGAATACAACGTATATTCCCGTCTCGTCATGAGTCATTTTGGGCATCAATGTGTCTCCCATCTTTGCTGCTATCTTGTATTCTATCCTGACTCTTTGGGGCGTAAAGTCCTCCGGTAGCAGACTCAATGCCATCCTCAGGTACTCAGCGTTATTGACATGCTTATTGTAGTCTATATCGTTGTGCATCACGTCAAAGGGTGTCATCTCCTGCAACTCCTCATGCGGCAGCACTATTCTCCTTTCTGTATATTCCATCTCTACCGCCTTGTCCATCTTCACCGTTTCAAGTACCTCTTGTGGCACTTTCTGCAGACGCCCTGTGCTGCGGTTTACAAATGCGCCTATGCTCCAACTCTTGTAGCAGGCATTACCCTCCGGGTCATATATACAAGTGTTTCTATATCCGAACAGTGGGTTCACTTCATACACCGATGTTGTTACCCGCAGGTCTTCGCCGTATTTTGGTACACGCACGATATCCAGTTGCCGGTAAGCAAGAAGTTGGGTCATACCGTTTTCTTTGAAGTAACCAAGAAAGCCAGGCTCTGACTTCAGCCACAACTCCGAGCAGTCCTGCATCACTTGCATCACCCTGTATAGTTTCATCTCGCCACGCTCGTCACACGCACTCGGATATGCCTTAATATCTATCGAATACATCTCTTCAGTTTAATTGACTACTTACAGTTTTTCCAGAGTTTTGCAAAGCCATTCCCAAGTCTTCTTTGTCGAACTGATGCTCAGTTGCTCGCTTGGAGAATGCACACCTGACATCTGCGGGCCTATGGATACCATGTCCAGCCATGGGTATTTCTCAAGGAACAGACCGCACTCGAGACCGGCATGTATAGCTTTCACCTCTGGTTCTTGGCCTGTCAGTTCTGTGTATGCCTTTCTTGTCACATCAAGCAGTTCGCTCTTTACGTTCGGCTTCCAGCCCGGATACCCGTCCCCGTGACTCACTTCAGCTCCGGATAGTCTCAATGCGCACTCCACCATGTTCTTCAGGTTGTGCTTCTGGCTCTCAACACTCGAACGTTGTGATGTGTTGATTTCTATAAATCCTTCTTTCATCTTTACAGACGCCAGATTAGTCGAGGTCTCTACCAGGCCGGGCATGTCTTTCGACATTGCATATACTCCGTGAGGACATGCATAGAGCGACAGAAGCAGTCGCTCCGATATTATCTTGGGCAAGATTGTTTTTGGCATGTCAGTGCTCTCCAGTTTCAACTGCATTTCCTGCTCCACCTCTCCGTATTCTGTCTCTGCCTCCGCTACGTATTCGTTGAAGTCTATCCTGAGTTGCTCCTTATATTTAAATGGTACAAGTACTATTGCTTCAGCCTCTCGTGCTATTGCATTCCTCAGGTTGCCGCCTGAGATACTTGCTATTCTAAGGTCTGTCTTTTTGCTTACATTGAACAAGAATCTAACCAGAACTTTGTTTGCATTTGCTCTGCCTTTGTTTATGTCGTCTCCTGAGTGACCTCCCATCAGTCCTCCAACGTGCACCTCTGCTGCGAACCAGTCGCCATTCTCTATAGCTTCAGGCTCGTAATATAGTTTTGCTAAGGTGTCTATTCCGCCTGCGCAGCCTATGAATATCTGCCCGTCATCTTCCGAGTCGAGGTTTATCAAGCGCTTGCCTTGCAGCAGACCGTCTCCCAGCTTGAAGGCGCCGGTCAGACCTGTCTCTTCGTCCACGGTAAACAATGCCTCAAGAGCCGGGTGCTGCAAAGTTTCTGATGTCAATGCTGCGAGTGCCATTGCCATACCTATGCCATCGTCACCGCCTAATGTAGTGCCCTGAGCTTTCAGGTAGTCACCGTCTATGTATGTTTTTATTCCTTCTTTCATGAAGTCATGTTCCACATCCTTGTTCTTCTCGCATACCATATCCATATGAGCCTGCAGTATTACTCCAGGATGTGTCTCATATCCTGCTGTTGCAGGCTTACGCATTATCACATTGCCTGCTCCGTCCATCAGGTGCTCTAACCCATGCTCTTTGGCAAAGTTCATCAACCATGCGCCTATCTGCTCTTCGTGTTTCGAAGGACGTGGTACTTTAGTTATTTCATGGAAGATACTGAATACTTCCTTTGGTGAGAGATTATTCATGTACGTAATTGTTTTTGTGGATATATATTTGTTTAGTTTTTCGTAATATCTTCATCAGTGGCAGTGGCAGGCGTGTCTTTCTCTGCATTCTGCTGTGCAGCTTTGAGCAGACGTTGGTCCAATTCTTCTTTGTCTTTTACGTAGTCTTCTCCAAACGTCCGTGGATCAGGTGCCGGAGCATAGCAAGCGGTTACAAGAAAGGTAACACCGGTGAGCATACATAGTTTGATTGCTGAGCGCAAAATTCGGTCTAATAGTTTACGCATACGAAATCAATGTTTAAATTGTTGTTGAATAATTATTTTTATGTTGCAAAGATAATACATTTGTTCCGAATATGCAATAGGTAGAGTTTTCGTATGTATAGCTTCGGAATATATTCTTTTTCGAAAGGTTTCGAAAATATTGTGTTGCGAAATGCTTGAATGTGCATATATATAGCATATTAGAATGTTGTGCCGGGGAATAAGGCTTTTCGGATTGCAATTTCCGTAACATAATATTTGCAAACGTATTTCCGAATATCTATCTTTGTGCCCTAATATAACCTTATTTTTTCACTTATGAAACGCATTTGTCTCATTTTTATCTGTTTGCTTACTCTCGTAGCTAATGCTGCAGTTGTGACTTATACTCCTGACGAGTCTTCTATTTTATCCAATCCGGAGAGAGGCTATCTCACGCAACTTGAGCGGCGGGTAAGCAAGTCTTCCCCCTATTGTGTCAAAGGTCAGGAAAGTACTCTTGACTCTCATATTCAGAAGGACAATATCTCTCTCGTGCTTATCCTGTATTATCTTGATAACTTCAAAACAACAGCAACTCTGCCCGATGAGATTCTTAACGCTTTCGACGAAGATATGCAGGCCTTGCGCAAAAAAGGTCTGAAGTGCATCCTTCGCTATGCTTACACCAACAGCAACAGCGGTGAGACAGCCAACGATGCTTCCCTTGAGATTGTTAAATCTCATATCGCACAACTCAAAAGCCATTGGCAGAAGAATACCGATGTCATCTATGTCTTTCAGGCAGGTTTTGTCGGTGCTTGGGGAGAGTGGTATTATACTAAAAATTTCGGCAACAAAGTCGATCGTATGAACGACTCTCGGCGCGAACTTGTTAATACTCTCCTCGATGCTGTACCACAAGACCGCTGTATTCAGCTCCGTACTCCTCTCTTCAAAACTTCTTATGTTGGCAACACCAAGCCGCTCACCGCAGAAGAGGCTTTCTCCGGGACACCTAAAGCACGCCTCGCTCACCATAATGATGCTTTCCTTGAAAACTATGGGGAGATGGGCACCTACGATGACACTGCCAGGCAAAAACCCTACCTCGCTCAAGAGACACTCTATGTCCCCATTGGTGGCGAGACATGCATACTCGATGCTAATGTCGCTAAAACCAATGCTTCATACCAAAAGACAACTGCCGAGATGAGCCGCATGCACTGGACCTTCATCAAGAACAGCTATTCCGAGGTGGTTACCAACCGCTGGCGTGAAGATGGCACTTTCGATGAACTTAACCGGCGTATGGGTTATCGTTTCCAGTTGCTCTCTGCCACCCTCCCTGACAATGCTTCAGCAGGCGGCAAGGCTAACGTGCGCTTCGAAATCCGTAATGCCGGATATGCTCCCCTCTATAACCCAAGACCGGCATTTCTTGTGCTCAAGAGTGGTAACTCTATCCATAAGGTGCAACTTCAGTCTGACCCCAGACGTTGGTTGCCCAACAATGTGGTAACTACCATCAACGAGCAGATCACTCTTCCTGCTGACATCCCTGCAGGCACTTATGACCTCTATCTCGCCCTGCCTGATGCCTACGAGTCGCTTGCTTCCAATCCCAAGTATTCCGTGCGCTTTGCTAACAAAGAGCTTTGGGATGCCTCTACCGGTTTCAACCGCCTCAATGCCACTATCTCAATAAGTAGTGACTACACTCCTCCTGTCACTCCTGCTGATGCTGTCTCACTCCCTGCTATACTCTCTAAAGATAATGTCTCAACCTATTCTGACGACATGACTTTCTATAACACTGAGTATTTTGACTTTGGACCAACCGATGGAGAAAATACCTCCAGATGGGCACAATGGAATGTCTCACTCCTGTACCCGGGTAAATACAAAATCTCTGAAGAGATGGCCACCGCTAACGGCACCGGTCACTCCTGGAGATTGCAACTCTTTATCCCCGGTGGCGACACCATCGCTACCTATTCTACAGAAGGAACATGGGAAGAAGGTACACTCACTTATGACGACCTTTGGGACTTGACGGGCATTGCTCAAGGTGATTATATCCTCCGGGTTCAAAACGTGATGCTGTGGGGGCAACCCAAACTAAAGAGCATCACTCTCGAATACGATGGCGAACTGCCTTCTTCTCTCGAGACTACATCTTGCCAGCCTGCCGTCCTCAATCCTGCACTACCCATGTACGATGTCCTCGGCAGACAGGTTGACTCTTCATATAAGGGCTTCGTTATTCAAAATGGAAGTAAATATCTAATGTATTGAAATGATGAAAAAGTTTTTATTAATATCCCTTTGTCTACTCGCAGCACTCGTGCAGGCAAAAGTTGTTACCTACACGGCCGACGACACTACTATCTTTCCCAATCCCGAACGTGGCTTTACCGACGAGCTTAACAAAGTGGTAACCGTTCAAAAGCCTAATATACTCAAGGGCAGCAATGAGGATTGGTTCGATCAGACAAGCGACCTCCGTAAATCCATGCGACTTGTGGTAGTGCTTTACAACTTCCGTAACTTTAAAACTCAGGATCTTCCGGATGAGATCCTTAATGGTTTCGATGAAGATATGCAGGTTCTCCGCTCGAAAGGTTGGAAATGTGTACTTCGCTTTGCATATACCGAAACCGAATCCGATATTGTCGATGCCACTCCTGATCGGGTAGAGCGGCATCTTGCCCAGCTCAAACCCTACCTGCAGAAGAACCGGGATGTCATCTATGTTCTCGAGGCCGGCTTTGTCGGAGTATGGGGCGAGTGGTATTATACCAAGAACTATGGCAACGAGTCGCAACACATGAACGCAAACCGCCGCCGTGTGGTTGATGCTCTCATGGCTAACACTCCCAAAGACATGTTTGTTCTCTTCCGCTATCCCATGCTCAAAAATGAGTATTTCGGCGATACCAACACCCTCACTTCCGAAGAAGCCTATACCGGTACTACTCGCGCTCGATGGGGGCACCACAACGATGCTTTCCTCAACTCGTGGGGTGATATGGGTACTTATGCAAGCGACAATAGCAGTGATGACAAGAAGATGAGGCAGTTCATAGCAGATGAGACCCTTTACCTGCCTAATGGCGGTGAAACCAATATAGAGTCTTCCTCCGATGCCGACAAACGTGCAACCTATGAAAAGACTATCTCCGCTTGCTCAACCTATCATTGGTCTTTCTGTGGTTCTTCCTATGCTCGGGCTACAACCAGCAAGTGGCGTAATGAAGGCACTTTCGACGAGATGAATCGGCGTCTCGGCTACCGATATCAACTGCGAGAATCTCAGATTACCGACTCTGTAGCTCCGTCAGGCAAGTGCAATGTCACTCTGCTAATTCGTAACAATGGTTTCGCACCGCTCTATAATCGCCGTGTCGCCTACCTTGTGCTGAAGAATACTGATTCTCAGTATCTCCTTCCTCTGCAGTCAGACCCTCGCACGTGGTCTCCTAACGGAACAACCACAGTTGTCAACGAACAACTGTCCATTCCTGCCGATATTCCTGTCGGCAACTATCATCTATACCTCTATCTGCCTGACGTGCACGAGACAGTAACTTCTAATCCGCGCTATGCCATACGTTTTGCCAACGCTGATATCTGGGACGAGACCACTGGCATGAACGACCTTCTTGCTTCGGTCACTGTCACTTCCGAAGCTGCAGCCGACCCGGGTGAGTTGCCCGTAGTAGTGGGACTTGAGAGCATGCGTGCCGACAATCTGTCTTCTGAGGCATACGACATTCTCGGCAGACCCGCTTCTGCCGGCTACAAAGGAATAATAATACGTAATAATAAAAAAACGAGGTTGATTAAATGAGTTGATAAAGATTGTGTTGACGGCAAAGAGACGCAGTGAGTGCGTCTCTTTGTAATTTATATAACCGGTAACCGTAAATCAGTCACCAGTCGCCCGTCACCATTAATCACTCGTGAATGATATCCGGCGCAAACCTGCGGAGCCATTCCTCTGGGAACGAAGGTCTCATCGGACCTACCGGCTCACCCCAGTCGTTTCTCTTGAACTTGCCTTCTTCTTCTTTTCTTTGCTGGCCATCAAGATACTTGACTAACAGGTATTCGTATAGTTTCTTCCACGCGGCAGTTGATACTGTGGCTTGTGTGGCACTGAATTTTGTCAGGTATTCCCGCGCCTCTGCGTCTGTCATTGTTGCCACTATGCTGTCCGTCTGTGGCACCAGTTTGTTAAAACACTCTTCCCACTCTTCTTGCACTTTTCGTATGTCCGGCATCATTGCCGAATACTTTGTGTATGCCCAATTCGCTACCTGGTTGTATGTCCAGAATGCAGATGTCGGAGAGTAGTTATACAAATCTCCGTTACCTTCTCTGTAGCATTCAGGAACAGATTTGATCCGGCAATACATCGGTACGTACAGGTTGGTTGCCGCGTCATCCACTCCAAACCAGAATATGCCTCCTGCATTCTCTGATACTCTGATTCTGCTGTCTTCTGTCTGCTTCTTGGCCTTTTTCTTTTTACCGGTAACCTGTACACCGTCATCGGTAACCTTTGTCGGCCTTATCTGTGCTACAAACGACCATCCGGTCTGTTGTGTTGCTATAGGTCTCTCGTACCAGTATTGCAACGAGTCCAGTTTGAAACCCAAGCTTCCGTAGCGTAGTTTGGTGTTCCATGGACCTGCGTCGTCCCCCTTGGTGATATCAAGCGGTGTGCCCTCATACTGGTCACGCATAAACTTCTTGAAGTCTTGCGCACTGAGCAGTCTGTCGGGCTTTATGTACAGCGGCATCCGCTCTTCCGACTTGCCTGTTACGTAGTCATAGTATTTGTCCATCTCTTTGTTTACCTGTCTGAAGAAACTCCATACGCGTGCCTCGCATACATACAATCCTGACAGATCCAGGGGGTTGTATGTGTCGGAGAAAGAGAAGTCTTTGTCTTCGCCTGAGTAATATCCTTTCTTGCGGGCAAACTCTACCACGTCTTCCGACCAATACCAGTTTTTGTGCTTCTTGTCGGTAAAGTCTATCTGCGTTATTCTCGCTTGGTTGGCATGTGCTGACACGCAGTCGTCAGGTATTCTGCATGCTACCCACACTGCTCCCTTCTCGTCCTTGCCCTTGCCAATCAGTTCCAGTATCCACACCTCTTCCGTGTCAGCAATAGTGAACGACTCTCCTTCTGAGGCATATCCGTATTCTTTTACTAAACTCGTCATGCATTCTATTGCTTCTCTTGCTGTCTTGCATCTCTCCAGAGCAATGTATATCAGCGAGCCGTAGTCTATTCCGGTCTCTCCGTATAATTCCTCTCTGCCTCCGTATGTGGTTTCTCCTATTGCCAGTTGGTGCTCATTCATGTTTCCTACCACGGAGTAGGTGTGACTCACCTCAGGTATCTGACCGAGTGGTTTGCCGGTGTCCCAGTCTTTTATCTCGCGCATTGCTCCTTCCTCATGGTCGGCTGCGGCACGATACCTGAGAAATCCATATAAAGAGTACGAGTCGGCAGCATAACTTATCAGTATGCTTCCGTCTGTCGTTGCTTTCTTGCCTGCCATGAAGTTGGTACAAGCCAGTGTCAGTGAATAGCTGATTGCTAATAACGAAAAGAGTAGGGTTAAACGTTTCATAATATATGTTTTTTGTTAGTTTATCTTTTTCATTCTGCCGTCAACTTCTGCTTTGACGGTTTTCCGTGTTTCTATATATTTCATGTATAAGTCTCTAATCTTATGTCGGGTCTCGTGTTTTTCTATTGCGCGTGTGAGCGGTGTGAAGTTGTCCGCGCCTGTTGACAGATAGTCGCTTGTCGCAACATAATATACCGCACTATCCACTATTTTCCTGCCGTTGAGCCTGATATTCTGTGCTTTCTTGTCCTTTATCTCCATTCTTAGCTGCCTCGTCACTCCTTGTCCTCCTTGTCGGGCAAACACGTTGCACAAACTCCTGACTTCTTTCCCCTCCAGCGTGAGTATGACAAGTCTGTTGTCAAAGGGCATCAGTTCATATACCTGCCTGCGTGTTATGTCTCCTGCCTGCCAGTTGGTGCGCATACCGCCTATGTTGGTTACTGCAAAATCCACCTCTCCTTTATATACTTCTTTTGCCATGTCATATAGTGCGTCTGTTGCCCAGTTGAGCATGGTGCATTCAGGTTTCTTCACTGTCAATGCCTCGGGTGCATAACCAATCACTACGTCGAGTTGTCTTTCAAGACTGTCGCTTTTCGGCTGAAGCATTCTTATGTATGCCGTGTCCTGATATTTGTCTGCTTTCTTGTCAACTGCAATCAACTCTTCCTTTGCACTAACCACCTGCCTAGGTGTCAAGTCACAGGCAACCAATAGAGCAGAGCAGAGTGCTATAATGATATATTTTCTCATTTCAGTAAATCCATATTTACACGTTGCAAAGATAATAAGATTTGCTCACTTGTGCAAATTGTAGTACCTTTGCAGCCCGTTTATGGCGTTTCGTGACTATATTCCATATTACAAGCGTAATCTGCGGGTTGCTTTTCCTGTGATGCTTACGCAGTTGGGTGCTGCCTTGGTTGGTATAGCTGACAGCGTAATGGTTGGTCATTATGGTACGGCAGACCTTGCAGCAGTCAGTTTCGGCAATGGTATATTCTTCACTTTCATGGTCTTTTCCATGGGCGCGCTGATGGGAGTAACTCCGCTCGTAGGTCATGCCTTTGTCCAGCAGAAATACCGGCGCATTGCCTCTCTTCTTCAGAATGGAATCCTTTTCGCCCTCATCCTTGGTCTGCTGACATGCCTACTGCTCGCCATCCTTGTTCCTCTAATGCAGTATATGGGGCAGGAGCAGGTTGTGGTAGATGCTGCCAAGCCTTACCTCATTACGCGAATCATAGGTCTGCTGCCGTTCCTTTTCTTCTGCCTTCAAAAGCAGTTTCTCGAAGGTCTTGGTAATACTATTGTCGCCATGCTTATCACTTTCTTTGTCAATCTGCTTAATATCCTTCTCAATTGGGTCTTTATCTTCGGGCACTGGGGGTGCCGGCCCATGGGTGCGTATGGCGCAGGTCTTGCAAGTATGATAGCAAGTCTCTTGATGCCGGTCATCTTCCTTGCGGTTATCCTCTCCAAACCTGAGTGGCGGCAGTATTTCACCTTTTTCTCCAAGTCGCTAAACAGCCGTACCGTACTTGCTGAATTGCGCCGTGTCGGGTTTCCTATAGGTATTCAGACCACTATGGAGACCGTCTTGTTCACCATCTCCTTCATCATGGTCGGCTGGATAAGCAAGGAAGCTCTCGCTGCGCACCATATAGCCAACAATGTGGCGGACTTTGCCTTTATGCTCTCGCTCGGAGTGGGAGCGGCCACCACCATACGTGTCTCTCATCAGTACGGTCTCCGTGACTACCATGCCATGCGTATGGCGGCTCGGGCCAGTGTGCATCTAATTCTTCTGATGAACACTCTCGGTGCAGCACTGATGATAGGACTCTGTCAGTATCTGCCACTTGTCTATACCGACGACCCCGAGGTGATACGTATCGCTACTCCGCTGCTTGTGTTTGCCGGCTTGTTCCAGTATGCCGATGGTCTGCAGTGCGTTGGCGCGGGTATGCTCAGAGGCATAACCGATGTACAGCGACCTATGATCTATGCTTTCATAGCGTACGTGGTAGTGGCTCTGCCTCTTGGGTGGGTGCTGATGTTTCCTGCAGGTATGGGAGTCGAAGGAATGTGGGTCAGTTTCATCGTTGCCCTCAGTATGGCGGCTCTTCTCTTCCTCGTCCGATTCCACCGCTTGCAGAAACTGTTCTTGCTCAATCAAAAATAATTCATTACCTTTGCACACACAAACTGTCAGCCTTAAACTTTCAACTCTCAACTTTCAACTTTCAACTCTCATAACTTCTCTCAACTCTCAACTTTCAACTCTCAACTAAATAATCATGACCAACAACGATTTTATGCGCGAGGCAATACGCCTCTCTATAGAAAATGTACGTAATGGCGGCGGACCTTTCGGCGCTGTCATAGTTAAAGACGGTAAGATACTTGCCACAGGTGTCAATCGCGTCACTGCCCAAAACGACCCTACTGCTCATGCTGAGGTCAGTGCCATACGTGCCGCTTGCCAGAAACTGCAGACTTTCGACCTTTCTGGCTCTACCATCTATACCAGTTGCGAACCCTGTCCCATGTGCCTCGGCGCTATCTATTGGGCGCATATCGACAAGATGTACTACGGCAACAACCAGAGCGATGCCGCACGTATTGATTTCGACGACAAGTTTATCTACGACGAGATTGAATTGCCTATGGCTGAGCGTCGCATTCATGGCGAACAACTTCTCCATGAAGAAGCCCTCGCAGGCTTCCGCGAGTGGGAAAACAATACAGACAAAGTAGAATACTAACTCTAACTCTCAACTAACCCACTTCTCTCAACTTTAAACATTAAACATTAAACTCTCAACTCTCTACTAACCAACTAATCTCATGAACTCTCTCTACAAGGCTCTCTGTCTCAATACTGCCATATCTATCATCATCTTCGCAGTACTATTCCTCCTTCTCTGGCTTGCTGAGACTATCTTTCCTTCTCTCTCACTCCTCAAGTGGAATGATGCTTCATGGTGTGTTGGCATACCTGCCAGCGTGATAGGTGTAGCCTATGTCCTCACTGTTCGTGATCCTGAGAACTATACCGGCTTCTACCCGGGCATCCTCATGTCGCTACTCCTCGCCCTGCAGTTCTTTCTTCAAGGCAACTACGACCTCACTCTGCTCTATATCTGTATATTCGTACCTTTCCAGGTCAAGTCTATTCTTCAGTGGCGTAAACCCGCAACTAACAGACAAACAACACCCGACCCTGCCTCCCAAACCAATAGCGCCTACTCCCCTGAGTTCCTCTCTTTGAAGCAGATGCTCCTCTCTCTCCTCGTGTTTATACTGATAGTTATAGCAGATTGGCTCCTCGTAACCTATGCCTTCAATCGTGACGCACTCTTCGACAGCTGGCTCCTGAAACTACTTGGAGCACTCATGATTGCATCCTCTATCCATGCCAACTTCTGGCTCATCTATCGCAAGACTGATGCTTGGCTGTACTGGGTGCTGTACAGCATATCCGGAATGCTTTTCTACATCGTAGTCGGCAATGCCTTCTCCATAGTCCTCTTCCTTGTCTTCCTCCTGATTAACTCCATGGCAGGCGTGGCGTGGATTCGTAATACTCCACGCGAAAACTATGGCTGGATACTTGGTAAATAATCTTTGAGAAATCTCACTCGTATTCTTCCTCGTCAATCCACCACCACCAGAAGGTATCATTATAATATAATGCCTCCCAATCAATTCCTTCATCCGATGTGCTCGTCTTTGTAGTGTCTGCCGATGCAGTGGCTGACTTCTGTGCCTTCTGTGTGGTAGCCTTCTTCTGGGTCTTGCCCTTTGCGGCAGTCACGCTCGGCGATGCCTTGTCGTATGTGGCAAAAAAATAGTAAGTCTCCCAATTCTTATCATGTGAGAACAAGTGCTCGTATTCAGATGATGGCTTTTTAGTCCTCTGATAGTCTATCCAAAGATAAAACTGAAACTTATTCTCTCCTTTCCGGTGAAACAATTCATCGTATGGAATGAAGAAAGTGTAGTCTTTCCATTTCTTATAGTTCGAGTCGCAATATTCGGTGCGTGAGATGCCCGCTCTCTCTTTTCTTGAGCGATACTCACTTGTCTTGCTTATCGGCTTTAGATAATAGAATTTGCCGTCTTTGTTCTGTCCTAATATCTCTATACTGTTTATTATGTTGCGCCCTTTCAAATGGCTGCAAGTGATGTCGTAGTGCACTATCAAACCCCTCTTGCCGTTCTCAAACGCCTCGCAGTATCTTACGTTTGCAATCTTCGCCGAAGGTTTGACAATGTCTGCATCCAACGCATAACGGTAAATTAAAAACAGAGTAAGCGGCACTACTACTACGCAAAATACTATCACCGACCAGAAAGTCAGCCTCCCGAATCGCTTCAGCAACCATTTCAACACTCTGTACAAACAGTACAACCCAGCTGCAAACACCACCAGCAGCAATCCATAAATAATTATCCAACTCATACTTTTCCCTCCTTGAGATCTCTATTATTTCTTATATAAAACTTTGGCAAAGATACACAATATTCCACACTCTACAAATAAATTTCACTTTTATACCTTAGTTTCTGTCTTGTTCCTGCTTTCATTTCTGCAATCTCTCCCCTAAATTACTTTCCTCATCCGTAACTTAATCTTTACTATGTAATTAATATGTCTCTATGCAATTCTTATCCTTACCCATTGTTACTTCCACTTTATCTATGTCATCTTGGTATATATTATATATCAATGTATTACAAGTTTGGCACGATGTTTGGACTAATATTTTCAAACGCCGCGTTTATAAAACAATAAACAAAATTAAACAACATCAAACAATAACTCATCACAAACAACATTAATTGGAGGACAAAATTATGAAACGAATGATTTTAGGCACATTGATGTGCGTTATTTTGACTACGGCAGTGTCTGCTCAGCAGGACACTATCGCTAAGCGAGACTTCCGCGGCGAAGGTATGCGTCCGGGAAAAGAAATGCGTGACGGCCACATGCGACATCAGCACATGCAACCTGAGATGCGCGAGGGCAAACGTGGTGAAGTAAGAGGCGAAAGGCCGGACTTTAAGGCTGAGGGCAGAGAGTGTAAAGCCTTCTGTGGCAAAGACGTGAAGCGTGAACAGTTTACTCCTGAGCAGCATGCCGAAGCAAAGACCAAATTCCTTACCGAAAAACTCACTCTCACCAAGAAGCAGAGCGAGAAACTTCAGAAGGTCTTCCTTAAAGAATCTGAAGCGTTCCTCAAACTTAAAGCCGAAACCGAAGGCCAGGATGAGGCTGTAAAGAAAGAAGAATTCAAAAAACTTAAAGCCAACACCGACAAACAAGTGAAAAAGATTCTCACTGAAGAGGAATTTGCCAAATATCAAGAGCTTGGGAAAGCCCGAAAAGGACATGGCAAACACCGTCATCACATATTGCCCAAGAACCATCCTAACCACCCGGGCAAAAAGGCAGAAGTAGCTGATGAAGCCTGAGTGAAATCTTAAGAAAAAGTTGTCCGTCATGAGGCGGACTGCTTTTTTTGTCTGTATGTATTTGTAAGTTTAAAATTTTTATCATACCTTTGTGGCGGAAAACACAATATTGCTAACAATACTAACCATTAAAACTCTACGATTATGACAAAACGTCTATTCATCGCAACAGCCATTCTGCTTGCATGCTCAGTGGCTGCACCTGCGCAGATGTTGCGTAACCTTGTCAACTCTGCCAAAACCACTGCTACTCATCAGCAGAACAAACAGCAACAGTCGCAGCAGTCCTCTCAATCGGCTGCACAGAAGTCCGCTTCTTCTCAGAAGTCCGATGGCGCTGTCAAAGAAAACAATGGCCCCGTTTACTACGTAAGCAATGCCGGATCAGCTCGTGCCGCAGGCACCAGTGCTGATGCTCCTGCTAAAGACATTCAGAAGATTCTCAACAACATCCGCGACAACCAGCAGGACGGCGCAATCATCCGTATCGCTGAAGGTAACTATCTCGGATATATGAATGTAGGTTACATTGAAATATCCAACTGGGTAACTCTCGAAGGTGGTTGGAACACATCCTTCACCGAGCGCGATCCTCTTAAGTATGTTACCAAAATGGAGCCTACACAAGACCAACTCGGGTCTAATGGCAGTCGTGGCGTCATTCATACAATGCGTACTCTCGACGACGTAACAGCCAAGAAGCCTAAAGGCACTCTCATCATTGACGGTATCTTTATCAACCTTGGTTACGAGAATATCTATATGCCTAACGACCCGTCGGATCCTCGCAATGGTTGCCCCTCCGATAAGTTCGAAACAGGCCGTCTTGTTGACGCTATTCCTCCACAAGTGCAACACCAGATATTCTTCTCTGACGGTTGGATTGCAGGCAATGTTATCATTCGCAACTGCCTTATCCTCAATGGCGTTTACTTCGGACTGCAGTTCGGTTCACGATGTGGCGAAGTGGAGATTTACAACAATGTCTTCGTTGGCAACCGTATGGGTGCCGTTCGCATCACCGGTGGTGACAAGAATGGTGAGGCTTCTCATGTCAACTTCCACCACAACACTGTGGCTTTCTCTTGGTGTCGTGACAAAGAGCAAGGCGATATGGGCTATGGCTATGAGTGCATGACCTATATCAATTGCGACCTGCACCACAACATCTTCGCTTGCAACAACTATGCTGCCATCTCACGTACTCACGTGCTGTCTGGTCCTGACAAAGTCATTGAGGCAAAGCGTAAAACCAATATCTACGACAATGCATTCTTCCTCAATGCTGCCGACCTTCAGTTGCCTAACTCAGGTGGAGGCAAGTGGCTTAATGTCAAGGTAGAGAACTTCGAAGATCTTGACGAGAGCATCCTTCCGAAGGTAGAAGGCAATTTCGAACTGAAGCAGGGTGACCCCTTTGTTGAGGCACTCGACAAAGATTATCTTGAGGCATTCGCTAATCTTAAAATCGTCACCAGCAGCAGTTTCGACCGCAACTCTGCTGCCAACCAGTTCCGCTCTGCTATGGGCATGAACATGCAAGGCACTGAGACCATTCGTCCTTCTATGTATGGCAACCGCTATAACTACGACAAGGCACTCCTTCTCTTCGGTGCAAAAGAAGGCTATGGCGCACAGAAACCCTAATAAGAGACTCAAACAACTGACAGGAAGGTAATTAATTCCTAATAAAAGTAAGCAGTATCCGAACTTCGGATACTGCTTACTGCATTTACTAAATCTATAACTTCAGGAAAGTCCAGACGAATCATCTTCCAATAAACTGACCAAAATAAAGAAATTTAGTCTTTTCCTGCTTGCAGCAGGTCAGCGCACCGAGAAAACTGTGTTGCTTCTGGCTGTTTGTCCAATCTTATTTGAATACAAAATACACTGCCAGTATCATCAGACCGGCGGCTACTATGTGGTTCCAGCGTACCTGCATATGAAAGGCTATTACTGAGAACGCAACAAACACCGTCAGCGTTATCACCTCCTGTATTATCTTCAGTTGCATCAGGTTGAAAGGTCCTCCGTTGCCTTCGAAACCTATTCTGTTGGCAGGCACCTGCAGGCAATACTCAAAGAAGGCTATCGCCCATGAGAACACTATCACGCCTATCAGTGGCAATGCTTTGAACCACGTCACTTCCTGCATCTTCAGGTGACCATACCATGCCAGTGTCATAAACACATTCGAGCATATCAATAGCAATATTGTATATATTCCTTTCATATCTTTTTTGGTAAGTAATCGTTTTTTATGTTCTCCATCGCACTCCACATCGAGTCGACGGCATCCGGATTCATATCCTTCAGTTTCTGTATCAGTTGCTTGACATATGCCCTGCTGCTCTCTTTCTCAAAAGGACAGAGTTTCGGTACTTGCTTGTACTCGCGTAGCTCTGAGTAACGCTTTATCTCTGCCTCGTTGATAAGGCACAACGGTCTTATCATCTTCATCTCGAACTTGTCCATTCTGAGTAGTGGGGGAATGGTGGCGAAAGCACCCTGAAAAACAAGGTTCATTATCATCGTCTCCACCATGTCGTCCTTGTGGTGTCCAAGTGCTATCTTGTTGCAGCCCAGCTCCTTTGCCACGTCAAACAGTGCCTTTCTCCTGTACCATGAGCACAGAAAGCATGTGTTCTTCTGCTTCCGGCTGCCATCCTCTCCTTGCGAGATGTTTGTCTTTTTCACCTTAAACTCCACTCCGTGTTCCTCGCAAAACTCACGCAGATACTCTGTGTCCGACTGATAGCCTATCTCCTCTATTGTCACGTGCACCGCCGCCACTGAGAACCGTGGCACGTATATCTTCTGGCGCCTGCCCAGCATCTCTACCAGTGCCAGACTGTCTTTGCCTCCGCTCAGTCCGATCAGTATCTTGTCGCCGTCCTCTATCAGACCATATTCCGCGCAGGCCTTGTTGAAGCGACTCGTTAGTCTTTTTTCCAGTCGCCTCCGTTCACGCTCTTCTGCTGTCAGTTCTCTCATAGTGCGGATATGCATCATTTGTATTTAACCCATTTCCATATTTCTTTCCATGTGGGTTTCTTGCCGTACATCAGTATGCCTACTCTGTATATCTTCGCTGCCACCCATGTGGAAGCGACAAACGAACCCGCAAGTATCAGCAGCGACAGCACTATCTCCCACCATGCTACGTCAAATGGCAGTCTCACCAGCATCACCACCGGCGATGTGAAAGGTATCATTGAGCACCAGAAAGTGACTTGCGAATCTGGATGGTTAGTCGCATATATACCTGCATACATGGCAAGCAGTATCACTATCGTGAGCGGAGCCGTGAACTGCTGTGTGTCTGTCTCGTTGTCAACCGCAGAGCCGAAGGCGGCAAACAGGGAAGAGTAGAGCAGGTAGCCGCCGATAAAGTATAGCACGAACAATATCAGTATCTTCCTGAAGTTGAAGCCAAGCACTGCATTCATTATGTCAGTATCCATGCCTTGCGCACGCATTGTCTCAACCGACTGCATCAACTCTTCCGTGTTCATTCCGATACTGTAGTTTATGCCTGCTATCGACATTATTATTCCGCTTGCCATCAGTGTCATCACCACCCATATCGCAAACTGCGTCAGGCCTACCAGTGCTACGCCTATTATTTTTCCCATCATGAGGTCAAACGGGCGTGTTGAGGCAACCATCACCTCCATTATCCTGTTCGACTTCTCTTGCACCACACCCTGCATCACCATCGAGCCGTACATCATGATAAACATATATATTAGCAGCGATGAGAACAGCCCGAGCAGTTCCGCCATCTCGGCTGATGTCACCTGCTCCTTGCCTGACTCGTCGAACTTCACTGTCTTTAGGTTGATGTCCGACTTCACACTCTTCATTATCTCCTTCAGTTCGGGTATGCCCGAGGCATCTATCTTCTGCTGCTCTGCCTTCTGGTTGAGCAGGCGCTTCAAGTGACTCACAACTTCTGCCGAAGCCTGTTTTTCTGAGTAGAATGTCACGCTTGTGCTGTCCGATGTGAGGTCGCCTGGGATGTACAGAAAGCCTGTCACCTCTTGGTGGGTCTTTCTTGCAGCATCTATGTCCTCTCCGCTGTAGATATAAGTGTATATGTCATCGTTCCTGAATAGTTCGGAGTACATGCCCGACCTGTCTATCACTACTATCTGTTTCTTGCTGTCGTCTGTTCGTGTCATCAGCCATGTCGGCAGTGCTATGGCTGCAATCATCATTAATGGGGTAAGCAATGTGATAATGATGAAACTCTTCTTGCTCACTCTCGTCATGTATTCATGACCTATTATCAAACCTATATTGCTCATAACTGTTTGCTATTAACTGTAAACTCTAAAACTTCTCTCCACTTTTAACTCTCAACTGACGGTCTTGATGAATATCTCGTTCATCGACGGCAACTTCTCGCGGAATTCAACCACTTCGCCTTCCTTGGCTATGCGCATCAGGAAGTCATTGTTGCTCTCGCCTTCGTTTTTCTTTATGAGTCTTGTCTCTCTGTCTTCTCCTTTTCTTAGTGTCACTTCAAACACGTTCTCTCTGTATCTCTGACGGATCTCTTGCACGTCGCCTTGCAGCACTATCCTGCCGTCGTTTATGAGCGATATCTCTTTGCATAAGGTCTCCACCGATTCCATATCGTGCGTGGAGAGAACGACGGTTGTGCCTTCTCCGTTGAGCCTCAGTATCTCGTCTTGTATCTGTTTGCTGTTCACCGGATCGAAACCTGAGAATGGTTCGTCGAGTATCAGCAGGCGCGGACGGTGTATCACGGTGGTGATAAACTGCACTTTCTGCGCCATACCTTTCGACAACTCTTCTATGCGCTTCATCTTCCACGACTCTATGCCGAATCTGTGTAGCCAGTTCTCCGTCTCTTGCTTTGCCTCGTCTGCCGACATCCCTCTCAAACGTGCAAAATATCTTATCTGTTCTCCTACGCGCATCTTCTTGTACAGTCCTCGCTCTTCCGGCAGATAGCCTATCTTGCTTGCCATGCTCAGACTTATCTGCTTGCCGTCCATCAATGCCTCACCTGAGTCTGGCATGGTGATGCCCGTCATGATGCGTATCAGTGTGGTCTTGCCTGCACCATTGGGTCCTAACAGTCCGTATATCGTGCCGTCGCCGATACTCATCGTCACTTCCCGGAGTGCCTGCTTCCTCTCAAACGACTTGCTTACCTGATTAATCTCTATCATTCTGTTTCCTTTCTTTGGGATGATAAGTGTTAATATGTATTATTGTCTTTTATGTTAGACGTACTGAACCGCAAAATTACTACATTTAATCTGTTCGCACAACAAAAAAAGCCGACAACCTTGGTTATCGACTTCGTTTGGTGCGCAGGATGAGACTCGAACTCACACGGCCTTGCGACCACTACCCCCTCAAAGTAGCGTGTATACCAATTTCACCACCTGCGCTCGTCGAAACACGCTCGGACTGCCTCTTTTGCTGCGCTTCAGAGTCATGTCTGTCCTCGCGGTTTCTCCCTCTCAAAATAGCAGACACCGGGTTTGCTATTTTGTATTTTCAATACGTCAATTTATGTGCCCAAGAAAGGACTCGAACCTTCACGCCTCGCGACATACGCACCTGAAACGTACGCGTCTACCAATTCCGCCACTTGGGCTTGTGGGCAGAAACAAGTTCTGCTCTTTTAGAGAATGAAAGCAGAACCGAAGTCCTGCTTCCTGCTCTTGAGCGGCAAACGAGACTCGAACTCGCGACCCCGACCTTGGCAAGGTCGTGCTCTACCAACTGAGCTATTGCCGCAATTATGTCTTAGAACATGCGCTTCCTTTTCGAAAGCGGGTGCAAAGGTACACCAACTTTTTCAATTACGCAAATATTTCTGCAATATTTTTTCTAAAAAATTATGTTTTGTTCCCTTATTATATCAATATCACGTAGTTAGAAGCTGATCATTTATTTCTTTTCTTTCGTATCTGGCGGTAATGTACTTGTAAACTTTCCGCTATAAGTCATGTCCTCCTGCGTACATAGTGTCTCTGAGTATAGCATCTTCTTGTTACTGTCTATTATTACTCGCTTTGCTTGTAGTGGTGTATTATCAGTGTTGGTAACTTTTTCATAACTGTTGCAATGAGTACCTTGGTATTCAGACGGAGGCATGCCATACAAATTGCATTACACAACTTAAAATCCTAGTAGTGAGAGCACCCATGTCAGTAATGTGTTAATTTTCTTACGAACCTTCTTTCCATGATATTCTGATGATTATTCTTTTACCTTACTGTTTTCTATTGTTACCTCTACCTCTTCACCGGTCTTGACATTTACCGCCGTGAGCTCTGCATTATAAACATCCAAACCGGTGAAGATATATTCTTGTGTTGAGTCATATTTTAACTTGCAGTCATTCAGAATAAACCTGACTACCACTCCGCTGTTGTATATCGGTGTTCTTGATGAGCCGTTCCATTCTGCGTCTCTTTGTGCAGCTGCCAACTGTCCTTCTCCTGAGACCGAATACTCTGTTTCGGTTGTTCTCTGTAACGTTAATGACATATATTCTTGCCGGAAATCCACTTCTAAAGTATCCAATTGTACTGAATATGTGTCAGGCGCTATGCATCTGCACGTAAGGTTTCCAATATCACTATACGTAGGATATCTGCATACCCAGCTGTTGCCTACGCTAAGTGCTTGATGATAATCATCAATCTCCATACGATATAGTCTGATGTATTCTTCAGCGGATGCAGTGTCAGCTTTATGCAGACAATCACTTATTCGTAGTATTCGGCCTGCCATTATTCTGTTGTAGTAGCCGGCTCTTTCGTTCCAACTACTATGTATTTGATGAGATATTGTTTTAGAGTCAATCTGAAACTCTCCGGGGTCATCATAGTGGCAGGAAGTGAAGAGCAGGCAGGTTGCACTTGCACACATTATTATGTATCTGTAGATTCTGTTCATAGTGCTGTCTCTTTTGTGTTTGTATCATAGTCTTACTCCTACGCCTGTTGTAACAAAGCCTTTGTTGCCCGCTCCAAGTTCAAGTGTCCAGAATACACGGTTGCCCACTCGTAGTCCGAAAAATGTGGTCTGCCATGCAAAAAAATACACATGCTCTGCTGTCGAATTTAACTTTAAATAGTTATAATAGAAGCCTGCAGCCAGACCTGCGTACATTCCTACTTTCTGACGATTGAAGAACTGAAATCTTATTGACGGGAGAACTGACAACTGAATGTTGCAATCCCTGTGTAGTAGTCTTCCTGAACCTCTTTCCGACGTATGGTAGTAGTCGCCCGAATAATATACATCTGCACCAACGTGTAGCCATGGTTTTATTGCATAGAAGTATTGCAATGAGAAAGTAATTGGTATGATGGCTTGATATGAATTATAAGTACCTGCATAACTCTCAAACCAAGCGTATGGGTCATATCCATAATTATCTTCACATGGCAGACATGGATAATATGGATAATATGGACTATATGTACCTGAAAATATGCTGTTCAGTATATTATCGCCGACATTAAACTGAATATAATGCCGTTCAAAGTCTTGCGCTACTGATATCATTGACAGCATCATTAAAAATATGAATAAAGACTTACGCATGCCGAATCTTTGTTCTCTTGCCGGGGCAAAGGTAGTAAAAACTTGTATTACTTGCAATAACATAACCGTTTTTTTTAATCTCTGTTGCGCAATTCAACAAAAAATAATATCTTTGCAACGCAAAACAAGCAAATAATATATTCAATATGTTTAAGCGAATTCTTCTGAAACTTAGTGGCGAGAGCCTGATGGGTGAGCAGCAGTATGGAATAGACGAGGTGCGGCTGCAAGAATATGCAGAGCAGATTAAGTCTATTGCTCAGACAGGTGTAGAGATAGGCATAGTCATAGGCGGTGGCAATATATTCCGTGGTCTGAGCGGCACGAAGCGTGGCTTCGACCGTGTGAAAGGCGACCAGATGGGAATGCTCGCAACCGTTATCAACTCGCTTGCTCTGCAGTCTGCCCTCAATGCTGCAGGTCAGAAGGCACGCGTGCTGACATCTGTGCGTATGGAACCCGTAGGTGAACTTTATCAGAAAGATAAAGCATTGCGCCTGCTCGCAAAGGGCAATGTCGTGATAATTGCCGGTGGTACGGGCAACCCGTATTTTACTACCGACACGGCAAGCGTGCTTCGCGCAATTGAGATTGAAGCCGATGTCATGCTCAAGGGCACCCGTGTCGATGGCATCTATACCGCTGACCCGGAGAAAGACCCGGCAGCGCAAAAGTTCACTGAGATAACATACGATGAGATTCTCTCGCGCAACCTCCGGGTGATGGACCTCACCGCCACCGCTCTTGCCAAAGACAACCTCATGCCCATCTATGTCTTCGACATGGATACCGTAGGTAATCTTCAAAAGGTGATCAATGGTGAGCCGATAGGCACATTCGTTAAACCATAAGTAGAATACTCAATAAATCAATAGTCGATAACCATGATTGAACCAAAGAAAATCCAGGCAGACGCAGAAGAAATGATGCAGGCTGCCGTTATGTACTTAGATGACGCTCTGGCACACATACGTGCCGGCAAGGCAAGTGTGAGGATACTTGATGCGGTCAAGATTGACTACTACGGCTCTATGACGCCTCTTGCCAATGTGGCCACTCTGCTTACTCCTGACGCTCGCACAATCACTATCCAGCCTTGGGAGAAAAAGCTCCTTGGTGACATAGAGCGCGCTATCATCAATTCCAATATAGGTCTTGCTCCTTCTAACAACGGTGAGGTCATTCGTCTCAGCATTCCTCCGTTGACCGAGGAGCGCCGTCGCGACCTCGCCAAGCAGTGCAAGGCTGAGGCTGAGAATGCTAAGGTGAGTGTCCGTACTGCCCGTCGTGATGCAATAGAGACCCTGAAGAAACAGATTAAAGAAGGTCTGAGCGAAGACAACGAGAAAGACGCTGAGGCGGAGGTGCAGAAACTTCATGACAAATACATTCGTCAGATCGACGAAGTGTACGCCAAGAAAGAAAAAGAGATAATGACTGTCTGACCCACTGATGCAAGGTCTTGTAGTAAAGTCAACAGGTAGCAGCTATCACGTTTTCCTCAATGAGGGGAGCGTGGTAGATTGTCATGTGAAGGGCAACTTCAGAATCAAAGGTATCAGGTCAACCAACCCTGTTGCTGTGGGCGACCGTGTTGAGGTGGAGCGGCAGCAGGATGGTACCAACTGGATAGTTGACATTCTCGACCGTAAAAACTACATCATTCGCCGCAGTACTAATCTTAGCAAGCAGTCGCACATTCTTGCTGCCAATATCGACCTCGCTGCACTCATCGTCACACTTCATCATCCTGTCACCTCGCTCACTTTCATCGACCGCTTTCTCGCCACTGCCGAAGCATACCGCGTACCGGCATTGTTAATTTTCAATAAGTCAGACCTCCTGACAGAGGAAGAACTGCAGGAACTGGCTCAGACGAGACAGCTTTATGAGAATATTGGCTATCAGACAGTCGCTACTAATGCCAAACAAGTGGAGAAAACAAAAGAGCTGTTGCTGCCGTTGCTGACTGGGAAAATAACTTTGCTGAGCGGCAACTCGGGTGTTGGCAAATCAACCATCCTTAATGCTTTGCTGGGTGAAGAGCGTGCCAAGACGGGCACAATTTCTGCCGTGCACGACAAGGGTATGCATACCACCACTTTCTCGGAGATGTATCAGTTGGCTGACTGTCATACGTGGCTGATCGACACTCCGGGTATCAAAGGCTTTGGCTCGCTTGATATGCAGAAAGAAGAGATGTCTCACTATTTCAAAGAGATATTTCTTGAGTCCCGCCATTGCCGCTTTGGCAACTGCACTCATACCGGTGAGCCGCAGTGTGCGGTACTTGAGGCTGTAGAAGATGGCAGAATAGCTGCATCACGCTTCAACTCCTATCTGTCAATGCTGGGTGATATAGAGGAGGGTAAATACAGGTGATAGCTGGATAGCGGTTGGAGTATGAAAAAAAATGAGAGAAGACTTCGGTCTTCTCTCTGCTTTTTTGCCATTGTTAGTGATCCATGCAGGATTCAAACCTGCAACCCCCACATCCGTAGTGTGGTACTCTATTCAGTTGAGCTAATGGACCAATCCTTGCTTCGGCGGAGATATACTCTTTTTCGAAAGCGGGTGCAAAGGTACTGCAACTTTTTGAATTGTGCAAGAGTTTCCGTCAAAAAATCGTCAAAATACTTACTTTTTCTTTCTGAAGAGTCGTTTCGCAATGCTCAGACCCAGAGAGAAAGTGTTTATTTTGGGCATGAAAGAGAGAGCCAGATTGCTGACAGAAGAGCCGATGGTTTTCCATCGTTGCCAGTTGTTGTTGATTTTCTGCATGTCTCTGTCAACCTGCTTCTCTTGCTTGTACAACTGGCGTAGCAGCCGGCTGCGATGTTGCTCCAACTCGCGAGTATTGGTTATTTCATACAGTTGTTTCATCTTCTTCTGAGATTATGGTTTCGTCTTCATCTTTGGGTGTAAACAGACTGGAAGAAAGAATCTTCACGAAGGGGTCGATGAACCATTGTCTGCGCATCAGATACACTACCAGCAGCACCAGTAGCAGCACTCCGCCCAATATGCAGCAAGCTATGCTTACCGGCATGCATGTAGCCAGCCATCCTACCAGTGCAACAGAGAAATATGCTATTGCTGCAAGCAGGATAAAGAGCGCTACAATGATGAGGACAAGCATCCCCAATATGAGCGAGAGTTTGTCAAGAAGCTCAAGCCTGAGCAAGTCGTATCTGGTTTTCAAATACGACTTGCTGTCCTCAAGCAGTTTCTTATAGTCTTCTTTCATCTAATCAGTCTGCTTCTACGGTTTTCTCTTTGGCACCTATCTTCTCGAGTACTTCGTCAACCAGTTGCTCGAGTTTCTCAGTTGAGATCTCAGGCATCTTCTCCTGAATCAGGGCTTTCACTTTAGCGCGTGTTTCTTCGCCGCTCTGTGGGGCGAACAGGATTCCAAGCAGTGCTCCCGCTGCCAATCCGCCAAGTAATGAAATGATGTTTCTCATAATGGTCCTTGTTGAAAATTGTTATGAATGTAAATGTTGTCACTGTCTATATTACAAAAAGTGTTCCAAGATGCCGCAAACCGGGTTTGTCTGCCAAAATTGCAGTTTATAGTTTGCTGAGTGCAAGGTTTTCTTTGCGTGTCATCTCTTCTCGTGTCTCAGGCGTTTTGTCGCCTTGCCCCGTTAGGTGCAGCACTCCGTGAATGATAATCCTATGAAGCTCGTCAATAAAGTCTGCGCCCGCTTCTTCGGCATTGCTCTTTACTGTATCAAGCGATATGAATATGTCTCCCGAGATGACAGGGAAACATGAGTAGTCGAAGGTGATGACGTCCGTGTAGTAGTCGTGCGAGAGAAACTCGCGGTTGACACTCAGTATCTTCTCGTCATCGCAGAAGATGTATGTGATATCTCCTGCGCGTTTGCCATAGTCGGCCGCCACACTCTGTATCCAGCTCGCTATTCTGTGCTCGTCTATGTCGGGCATTACGGTATTGTCGGTAGTAAACCTTATCATATATCTTATGTCTTATTTTAGTTTTCTTAATTCGGGTATGTAGTGCAGTTGCATGTTGGGGTCTTCTTCGTATTTGTAGGCAATAGGCTTGGGTATGAAGTGGTCTTCAATGTCGGTGAATGGCACTATAAACAGTCGTTCGGGCTTTTGGTCTGTACCTCCTATGCCTATTAGCATAAACACAGGTATGTCGGTCTCCTGCTCAAAGAGCTTGGTCTTGATAAATTGCGAACGGGCCATCATGGCAAGCCCGTGTTTGGTGAAGCGTTTGCGCCATACGGTCATTATGCCGAATCGAAAGTCGCCTTCTGAAGAGTGGTTCGTTACCGTCAGGTGCGGTGCGCATGCATCATACAGGTTGTCGGCCCACGGCTCCAGGTTGATTTCTGCTTCCTGCTCCGGTGTCTCTTCGGCTTTGAGTCGGCGCAGTCGCTTTCTTTCTTTGTATGGGTTGGCATGCGGCTGGTGCTCTTCAAAAGAGTAGGTGTCGCCAAACAGACTCTTTACGTACTGAGTGAAGGTGGGGTTATAGTCTTTCTTGTCGGTCAGGTACAGACATGCATCCTCCCACTCCCCGTTGTCTATCTGTGTGCGTAGTTTGGTGAGTTGGTCTATGTATGGTGTGTGGTTCCAGGTGACCACACGGTCGGTGTCCAGGTCAGGCAGCCACAGGGCTTCTTCCGCCGTTATCTGTCCTTTGTCCAGGGCCTCTTGCACGCGCTGTTGCAGCAGTTGCTTACGCTCTTGCAGTCGTTGTTCTTCTTTCTCCCGACGGCGTCGCTCTGCCTCCTCCTGTTGCCTGCGTTGGTTCTCCAGCTGCTTTTGTCGTGACCGTTGCTCACGCTCTTGCTGTTGCAGTTGTCGAGGGTCGATCTTCTCAAATATGGTTTTTAGTATTCTCGCACGTGCCATGGGATAGATCAGTGGGTTGGTAAGTTAATAAGTTGGTAAGTGGTATGTTGTTAATGGAAGAACATGTACCCTATGATTATGGCGGCAATGATGCCTGCCAAGTCTGCAAGCAGACCGCAGACTACTGCATAGCGTGTGTCGCGTATGCCTACATAGCCGAAATAGACGGCAATGATATAAAATGTAGTGTCTGTAGCCCCCTGCATGATACTTACGAGTCTGCCCACGAACGAGTCTGCACCGTATTGTGTCATCGCATCTACCATCATGCCTCTTGCTCCGCTGCCCGACAGTGGTTTCATCAGAGCGGTTGGCAGTGCCGCTACAAAGTCGGTGTTGATACCCATCAGTGCAAACAGCCACCCAAAGCCTTGTACCAGCAGGTCCATGGCTCCTGAGGCGCGAAACATACCGATAGCCACCAGTATGGCTATCAGGTAGGGAATAATTCCTACTGCCGTCTTGAATCCGTCTTTCGCCCCTTCTATGAAGGCGTCATACACATTGACCTTCTTTACCATGGCGGCTATTATGAAACTTACGATTACTGTCAGAAGCACTATGCTGGCAAAGATGGTTGACCACTTGGTGAGTGTCTCTTGAGGAAGATAACTGACTCCCCATAGCACGCCGCCGATAACAACTGTCATGCCTGTTATGGTAATCAGCAGCACAGGGTCCCGTAGACTTATTTTCTGTGCAATGCAAACTGAGAGAAGCCCTACGAGGGTGGAGAAGTATGTGGCTAAGAGTATGGGCAGAAATACGTCGGCAGGGTTGGCTGCACCCAGCTGGGCGCGATATACCATCACTGAAACAGGTATCAGTGTCAGGCCGGAGGTGTTCAGCACCAGAAACATTATCATTGCATTGCTCGCCCGCTGTTTGTCCGGGTTCAGTTCTTGCAATTGTTGCATAGCTTTCAGACCCATCGGAGTGGCGGCATTGTCAAGCCCGAGCATGTTGGCACTTATGTTCATGAACATGCTGCCGTACGCAGGGTGACCTTTGGGCACTTCGGGAAAGATGCGGCTGAAGAAGGGTTGCACAACTCGCGAGAAGCCTTCGACCACACCCCCTCGCTCGCCTATCTTCATAATGCCGAGCCATAGAGATAGCACGCCTGTCAAACCCAGACTGATCTCGAAACCTGACTTGGCTGAGTCGAAGGTCGAGTTGACAATGGCATTGAATATATCTGCCTGGCCGAAGGCAGTAGCCTGAACAATACCTACCACAAAGGCAATCAGTATCAGCCCTATCCAAATGTAATTTAGAACCATATTATATAAACTTTTTTGCTATTCGCAATTATCTATTCACTATTCATTGTTCACTATTCACTATTAATATAATGCTTTATATTAATCTTTTGTTTTGGCCAGATTCTGCATCTTTAGCATCTCGTCTCTCAGTCTTGCTGCCTCCATGAAGTTCATCTCTTTGGCTGCATGCAGCATGTCGCGTTTGGTTTTCTCTATCAGTTTCTCCAGTTGCGGCAGCGTCATGTTGTCTATCACAGGGTCATGCACAGCGTCGTATATCTTTGTCACGACATATTGAGGCTCGTTGTTTCCGGGCTGTTGGTTGAGTGTGGACAGCGGGTTGTCCAGACGCTTGCGGATAGCCGTCGGTGTAATACCGTTCTCCTCATTGTAGGCCATCTGTATCTGCCGGCGGCGGAATGTCTCGTCAATTGTCTGCTGCATCGAGCGTGTAATCTTGTCGGCATACATGATAACCTTGCCCTCTGTATGTCTTGCGGCGCGGCCTGCTGTCTGGGTTAGACTCCTGTGGTCGCGCAGGAATCCTTCTTTGTCGGCATCTATTATGGCAACAAGGCTCACCTCCGGAAGGTCCAGTCCTTCGCGCAGCAGGTTCACTCCCACCAGCACGTCATACATGCCTTTCCTCAAGTCGTCCATTATCTGTACGCGCTCCAGTGTGTCAATGTCGGAGTGTATATAGGCGCAGCGTACACCGTTCTTTCTCAGGTAGTCATCCAGCTCTTCTGCCATGCGCTTCGTCAGGGTGGTGACAAGCACACGCTGGTCTCTCTCCACTCGCTTGGCTATCTCCTCCATCAGGTCGTCTATCTGGTTCTTCGAAGGACGCACCTCTATCTCGGGGTCAAGCAGACCTGTGGGGCGGATCAGTTGTTCCACCACTATGCCGTCCGACTTCTCGAGTTCGTATTCTGCAGGTGTGGCACTCACGTAGATAGTCTGAGGCGTCAGAGCCTCAAACTCCTCGAACTTCAGAGGACGGTTGTCTCTGGCTGCAGGCAGGCGGAAACCGTATTCGACAAGATTCTGTTTCCTCGCGGCATCGCCTCCGTACATGGCATGTATCTGAGGCACTGTCACATGGCTCTCGTCGATCACGAGCAGGAAGTCTTTCGGAAAATAGTTCAGCAGACAGTAGGGTGGTTCGCCCGGCTGACGCTGGTCGAAATATCTGCTGTAGTTCTCTATGCCCGAGCAGTACCCCAGTTCCTGTATCATCTCGATGTCATATTTGACTCTTTCTTCTATGCGCTTGGCCTCGAGAGGACGGTCGGTACTTATGAAATACTCCACCTGCTTCTCCATGTCTGTCCGTATCTGTTCAATGGCACGCGCAGCGGCCTCTTTGGTGGTCACGAAGATGGCGGCAGGATATATGTTGAACTCTTCGTATCGGTCAAGAATCTGGTTGTTGACAGGCTCGTACGTATATATCTCGTCTATCTCATTACCCCAGAACACCACTCTCACCACGTAGTCGGCGTATGCCAGAAATATATCTACCGTATCGCCCTGTACGCGGAAAGTGCCGCGTGTCAGTTCCAGTTGGTTGCGGGTATATTGGCTGTTGACAAGGCGCAGCAGCAGGTCGTCTCTGACAATAGTCTGTCCGCAACTGATATGGATGGCGTTTGCTTCAAACTCGTTGGGGTTGCCTATGCCGTACAGACAACTCACCGAACTCACCACTATCACATCTCTTCTGCCGGAGAGCAATGCCGCCGTCGCGCTCAGCCTCAGCCGGTCTATCTCCTGATTGATGGCGAGGTCCTTCTCTATGTATGTGTCTGTTGAGGGTATATAAGCCTCGGGCTGGTAGTAGTCGTAGTACGAGACGAAATACTCCACGGCGTTGTCGGGGAAGAAAGCTTTCATCTCCGAGTACAGCTGCGCGGCCAGCGTCTTGTTGTGCGACAGAATTAGAGTCGGACGCTTCACTTGCTGTATCACGTTCGCTACAGTGAAAGTCTTGCCCGAACCTGTCACACCCAGAAGCACCTGCGCAGGGGCGCCTGCCAGCACCCCGTCCGCCAGCTGCTGTATAGCCTGGGGCTGGTCGCCTGTGGGCTTGTAGTCGGACTTGAGATTGAATTCGTGTTCTATCATACTGCAAAGGTACTGAAAGTTTTCTATATTGACAAATTTGTTGTACCTTTGCATTCAAATTTCACACAATGAGCAAGGAACAAAGAGCAAGGACCCGTTACAAATTACCGATTCACCATAATTATGCATTATGAATTATGAATTATGAATTATATATTATGCATTATGCATTATGAATTATTATTTGCCTGTTCACCATGAGAAGAAGAGAATTCCTACGTAAGAGCATCTTGTATGGCTCGGCGGCTGTCTTCGCACCGACGCTGCTTGAAGGGTGCATCTCCGGACAACAGAAAGAGCCGGCACATGTTCACCATAGTACGCACTCCGGCAAAATGCAGCTCAGCTGGTTCAGTTATGAACTGGAGTTGCGCCATACCTTCACCGTGGCAGGTTTCTCCCGCAAGGTGACTCCCGGCGTGCAGGTGCGTATCGAATATGAGGGCTGTACAGGTCATGGCGAGGCTTCGCTGCCGCCCTATCTCGGCTATACCGTTGAAGGCACTATGGCTTTCCTGCAGAAAGTGGACCTCTCGCAGTTTCAGTCGCCCTTCCTCCTTGAAGACATCATGGACTATCTTGACACCATAGAGGAAGCGCAGACTCCTGCCAAGGCAGCCATCGACATCGCTCTCCACGACCTTGTCGGGCAACTCTCAGGTCAGCCCCTCTACGCTCTGCTCGGGGTCAATCCCGACAAGGTGCTGAGCACCAGTTATACCATAGGAATAGACACGCCCGACGTCGTGCGTGAGAAGACTCGCGAGTGTGCCGGCATGTTCAATGTGCTCAAAGTCAAGGTGGGCTACGATGGTGACGAGCAGATGGTGCGTACCGTGCGCGAAGTGACTGACCTGCCATTAGTAGTCGATGCCAACCAGGGGTGGACCGACCGGCAGAAGGCTCTTGACAAGATCTTCTGGCTGCACGAGCAGGGTGTGCAGATGGTGGAGCAGCCTCTGCCCAAACATCGGCTCGACGACTCGGCATGGCTCACTCAGCATAGCCCTGTTCCTGTCTATGCCGACGAGTCGGTGCAGCGTCTCCGCGACCTGCCGGGCCTCAAAGGCGCTTTTCATGGTATCAACATCAAACTCATGAAGTCCACCGGCATACGCGAAGCCGTCAAGATGATTCATTATGCACGCACCGAAGGCATGCAGGTCATGCTCGGCTGCATGACCGAGACCTCTTGCGCAGTCACCGCTGCCGCCTCGCTCTCACCCCTCGCCGACTTCGCCGACCTCGATGGCAATCTCCTCATAAGCAACGACCTGTACGAGGGTGTCGGACTGTGCGACGGCAGGCTCTGCTTGCCAGACAGACCGGGATTGGGACTCAAAGAATTATAATATGAAGAATCAAATGAAGAAATCACTCCCCTATATAGCCATACTTGTGGCAATGCTCATCTGGGGCACTACGCCTATCGCTACCAAATTCGTACTGCTCAGCCTTCATCCGCTCACACTCGTCACTCTCCGTTTCCTCATCGCTGTCATCCTTATGCTCTGTGTCGGGCTACTCTCCCGTTCTCTTCAGAAACTGCAGTTGCAGCATCTGCCCCTTTTCCTGCTCGGAGGATTCGTCAACCCCTTTCTCTATTATATCTTCGAGGCCTACGGATTGCGCATATCCGCCTCGCCTACGGTCAGCGAAGTGCTGCTCTCCACCTCGCCGCTTTTTGCTCCGATCTTCGCCTTCCTGCTTCTCCGTGAGAAAGTTACCGTAAACAATATCATCGGCATCCTTATCTCCACCGCAGGTGTCATCCTCATGATTCTGGCAGGCAACAGCAATTTCAGCATGGGGTCGCCTTGGGGCATACCGCTCCTGTTCGCTGCTGTCATGTGCGCAGTGCTCTACACTATCGTCATACGCAAAGCCCCCGCACAGTACAATGCACTCACCGTCGTCTTCTATGTGCAACTCTTCTCGCTTCTGTTTTTCATACCGGTCTGGTTCATTGTCGATATGCCGGAACTCAGTCAGATGCACTTCACGTGGCAGCCGCTGCTCACAGTCTTCTATCTCGCTGCCTTCGCATCGGTCATCGCCTTCGTCCTCTTCTGCTTTGCCGTGAGAAGAATAGGTGTCACCCGCGCAAACGCATTCAATAACATCCGGCCCGTCTTCACCGCACTCATCATGCTCTGTTTCTTTTCCGAGACACTGCCTTGGCAGAAATGGCTGGCCATCGCCATCGTCATCCTCGGACTCTTTATTTGTCAGTATCAGAAAAAATGAGTACCTTTGCAAGGTATTATAAATATAGTATGAAAAGAATTTCTCTCTTTCTTGGCCTTTCTCTGCTTTCTCTTGCGCTGATTAGTGCACAGCCGCCCAAGCGTGAACTGCGTGCTGCATGGATTGCCACTGTCGCCAACATCGACTGGCCGTCACGTGGCGCTGTCGGACACTCCGAGGCGCAAAAGCAGGAACTCATCGCTATGCTCGACACACTGCAGAGCCTTAATATGAATGCTGTCGTTTTCCAGGTCAGACCTACTGCCGATGCCCTCTATTACTCTCCGCTTGAGCCGCTTTCCAACTGGCTTACCGGCACTCAGGGTACCGATAACGACCTGCCGTACGACCCCCTGGCTTTCGTATGCGAGCAGGCGCACCTGCGTTGCATCGACGTGCATGTGTGGCTCAATCCTTACCGGGTGACTAACGGATTCAAACTCGAGAGTCTCGCTCCCGGACATATCTACCGCCAGCATCCCGAGTGGTTCGTGCAGTATGGCGACAAGTGGTATTTCGACCCTGCACTCGACGAGACCCGCCGTTTTCTCAACCGGGTGGTGGCTGATATCGTTAGCAGGTATGATGTTGATGCCATACATTTCGATGACTATTTCTATCCCTATCGCATCGCGGGCAAAGAGTTCCCCGATGACCTTAGTTTTGCTGCTCATCCACGTGGATTCACTGATAAGAACGACTGGCGGCGCAACAATGTCAACCTCGTTATAGAAGAACTGCAACATACCATCAAGAGCCTCAAGCCGTGGGTCGAGTTCGGTATTTCTCCTTTCGGCGTGTGGCGCAACATTGCCTCTGACCCCGGGCGCGGCAGCAAGACCAAGGCTGGATGCCAGAACTACGATGACCTCTATGCCGACATTCTCCTCTGGCTCGAGAAGGGCTGGATTGACTATGTCGTGCCGCAACTCTATTGGGAGATAGGCAAACGCGTGGCTGACTACGAGGTGCTCGCCCGTTGGTGGGCGCAATACTCCTATGGCAAAAACTTGTATATCGGGCAGGCACCCTATCAGTTGGGCAATCAGCGCGGTGCTGAGGCTTGGCGCACGCCTAACGAGATATGCCGCCAGATACGCCTCAATCGCACTATCGACGAGGTGCAGGGCTCCGTCTTCTTCTCTATGAACTCGCTTATGGCTAACAGACAAGGCGTGTGCGACAGCCTGCGCGCTGATTTCTATTCCACGCCTGCCTTGCCCCCTTCGGCTGTGATGACCGAACAGCTCATGCCCCTGCCGCCGACAGACATCGCACTCAGCGGACACACGCTCACGTGGCAGTCGCAGGACACCCTTGCCGGCACTCACCGCTATGTGGTCTATGCCTTTCCGCTTGAGGAGCAGGCTGACTTCTCTAATCCCGAGTTCATCCTGTCTGTCACTGCGCAAAACTCGCTGCTTATCGACGAGCCCGACCGCTATTCCGCCATCTGCGTCACCGAGCTTAACCGCTACAAACAAGAGAGTGCACCATGTATCTTAGAGAACTGAACATACTCAACTATCGCAACATCGAGTCAGCCGACCTGAGTCTCTCGCCTAATATCAACTGCTTTGTGGGACAAAACGGCATGGGCAAGACCAATGTGCTCGATGCTGTCTACTACCTCTCGCTCTGCAAGTCTTCGCTCTGCAATATCGATTCGCAGAACATACGTCACGAGGCGGAGATGGCTATGATAAAGGGCGTGTACGAGTTCGACCCGGCAACCGCTGAGACCATCTCCTGCGGACTCCGTCGTGGGCAGAAGAAGCAGTTCCGCCGTGGGAAAAAAGACTACAAGCGCCTTATCGACCATATCGGCTTTATCCCCCTCGTCATCGTCTCCCCCAAGGACTCCGAACTCATCGTGGAAGGCTCCGACGAGCGGCGCCGGTTCATGGATAGCGTCATCTCGCAGCAGAACCGTACGTACCTTGAGCATCTAACTGAATGCAACGCTTTGCTCAAACAGCGCAATGCCCTGCTCAAGCAGATGCAGGATGCTGCCGATGCAGGACTCGCACACGACGACTCCCTGCTTGAGGTCTTCGATGAGCGTATGATTCCGCATGCAGAGTATATCTACCGGCTCCGGGCAGGGTTTATCAGCGAGTTCACACCTGTCTTTCAGGATATCTACACCTATATCTCAGGAAACAAAGAGTCTGTGTCGCTCACGTACAAGTCACAGTTGCAAGACCGCGACCTCAGTGAGGCTATGCTGCGTACCAGACAGCGGGACCTCATCCTTGGCTGGACTTCGCAAGGCATACACAAGGACGAACTTGAGATGAAACTGGCTGACTATCCTCTCAAGCAGGTAGGCAGCCAGGGGCAGCAGAAGACATATCTTATCGCACTCAAACTCGCGCAGGCAGTGTGGTTGCACAATGCCAACCGGCAGCAGCCGATTCTGCTCCTCGACGATATTTTCGACAAACTCGACTCCGAACGCGTCAGCCGTATCGTAGAACTGGTAGGCTCCGACCGCTTCGGACAGATATTCATCACCGACACCGACCGCCAGCATCTCACCGAACTGCTCCTGTCGGTCGGCCAAAATGCAAAAGTATTCATTGTAAACAACGGACAAATCGTCTGACAGCCATATGCGGTCTGACATCTTAATAATATGAACGAATTCTTAGAAACAGAAGAAAAGATAGTAAAAATGCTCAAGACGGTATTCGACCCTGAGATACCTGTCAATATCTACGACCTCGGACTCATCTACAAGGTTGACCTTCAGGACGGAGGACGGCTGACTGTTGACATGACGCTCACTGCCCCCTCGTGTCCCGCCGCCGACTTCCTTGTGGAGGATGCCAAGCAGAAACTGTCAACCATAGATGGCATAACAGAGGTCAATATCAATCTCGTCTTCGAACCCGAATGGTCCAAAGACATGATGTCTGAAGAAGCCAAACTCGAACTCGGAATGCTCTAACCAGTAACCCGTAACCAGTAACCCGTAACCCGTAACCCATGATCTACTTCCTCAGTGATGCACATATCGGTTCTCGCGCTCTCGGCGACAGGGCTGCACACGAAAAACACGTGTGCCAGTGCCTGCTCTCGCTCTCTTCCGATGCCACCGCTGTTTATCTGCTCGGCGACTGGTTCGACTACTGGTACGAGTACGTGTGGCGAAAGCCGCAGGAGTACTCCCTCACGCTCGCCACTCTCCGCCAACTGACCGGCCGTGGCATCCCTGTGCACTATTTCATCGGTAATCACGATATCTGGACTTTCGGCTGGCTTGAAGAGCAGACTGGCGTCATCCTCCACCGCCGCCCTGAGGTGATGACTATTGCCGGCAAGCAGTGCCTGCTCGCTCACGGCGACGGACTCATCCCTTCCGACATGCTCTCTCGCTACCCCAAACCCGTGCAAAAGAAGATACGCCGCTTCATGTTTTTGCGCTGGGTGTTCCACAACCCTGTGCTGCAGCGTCTGTTTGCTCTCGTGCCGCCTGACCTGGGCGACAGGTTGGGCTACGAGTGGGCGCGCCGCAGCCGCCTCAAGGAACTGGCTCACCCCGTAGGCTACAAGGGTGAAAACGAGGAAGAACTGGTACTCTATGCCAAAGAGCAAGAGCAGAAACGGCATCTCGACTACTATATCTTCGGGCACCGGCATATCGAACTCGACCTCTGCCTTGCCTCCGATGCACGCGTCGTCATTCTCGGAGACATGTTCCGCCAGTTCACCTATGCCGCAATGGATAACAACGGCAACCTGACCTTGGAAAACTATGAAGAGTATAAAGTTCAATAAGTTCGATATGTTCGACAAGTTCGACAAGTTCGATATGTTCGACAAGAAACTTAACAAACTTTCCAAACTTTCCAAACTCAACAAACTTTCCAAACTTTCCAAACTTTCACAATGAACTCTCGTCAACAACAACTTGCAGCTTTCAACCGGCTGCTTGACATACAGGAAGAACTTCGTCAGAAATGTCCTTGGGACAGAGAGCAGACTCTCGAGAGTCTCCGCCCTTACACCATCGAAGAGGTCTATGAACTCGCTTCCGCCATCATGAAAGGCGATATGCAGGAGGTGAAGAAAGAGCTTGGCGATGTCCTCGAGCATGTCGTCTTCTATGCTATCATCGGCAGCGAACACAATGCTTTCGACATCGCCGACGTCTGCAACTCTCTCTGCGACAAACTCATCTTCCGCCATCCCCATATCTATGGTAAGGCTGCCGAACTGCAGAACTCCGAACAGGTCGAGCAGCAGTGGGAGCAGGTCAAACTGCGTGAGAAAGGCGGCAACCGCACCGTCCTTGCCGGTGTGCCCGACTCGCTGCCTTCTGTCATCAAGGCGCATCGCATACAGGACAAAGCACGCCGTGCGGGCTTCGACTGGGAAGAGCGCTCTCAGGTGTGGGACAAAGTCAAAGAGGAGATAGCTGAGTTGCAGGCGGAGATCGACAGTCTCGACCCCGACAAGATGGAGGCTGAGTTCGGCGATCTTATGTTTGCCCTCATCAATGCCGCACGCCTCTACGATATCAACCCCGACAATGCACTCGAGCGCACCAACCGTAAGTTCATCACACGCTTCAACTACCTCGAGCAGCGTGCCAATGCGCTCGGCAAACCCCTAAAACAGATGACCCTCGAGGAGATGGAATCCATCTGGCAGGAAGCCAAGAAGAGTGAATAGCTGATACACGCTAAATGTCGCAACTATGCTCTCGCTATTATACCGTCATTATACCATCAGGCCAACCTACAGCCAACCCATAACCAGTAACCCGTAACCATTGACGATGCAAATTTACATCATTCTGTCCGGATATCATTCCGCAAATGAGCGGAATAGAATAGTGGAATCAAATGTCAAGGATTACTCGACGGTTCAACAAGAAAACGAAAGAGCATTGCAATATCTGATAAAGATTAAAGTCGAAACCTTATGAACAAACTAACACATTCTCAAATAGCAACTTATCTTACTAACTATGTGTTGAGTGAGTTAGTGAGATATAAGATGGAAGATAGTGGTTGTAGTATTGAACAGGCTATGCAATACGTGTACAACTCCCCTATAATGCTGGCTCTGCAGGACGAAGAAGCAGAACTCTATGTTCAGAGTCCTGCTTACGTATACGAGCTGATGCAAATGTATTGACCCCGCCCCTCTCTCCGTTACGCTTTGTAGCGTTACGCTCGGAAGCGTAATGGAATTAAATTATATCTTCATTCTTCATTCCGCATTTCGCATTACGAATTATGCATTATGAATTATGAATTATCCTTAACGTACATCCCTTCGTACGAGGTCGGGTATTTGCCGCACAGCATGTCCAGTGTCAGGGCTCCCGCCTTGCCTGTCGCATCAAACACCACCTTGCCTGTCAGATTCCTGATAGTGTATCGCGGATATTCGCCGAACAATCCTGCGTACGGCACTATGTTGTCGCCCGTCAGGTTGCCCCGTGCGTCCATCTGCACGCCCGGTATGGTCATGTCTATCGTCACAGGCATGTGGTTCGAGAAACATACTTTGTATAGCACTATGTTGTACTTTGTCGTGTCGTCCTTCAGGCGCGTGAGTTCGGCTTTGATGTTGTTGCCTACGTAGTCGTAGAAGGTAGTGTCTTTTCCATTGACATCGTAAGAGCCGTCTGTGACGACCACTGTGCCAATGATACTGCCTGTAGGGCTGTCTGGTACAAACTCTCCGCTACCCGGAGCACAACTGATTAGCAGCATCGCTGCCAGCATACTTGTTAAAATCTTCGTTTTCATATATTATATAATATTGTTTTATCAATCGTAACCTGAAACCTGGAACCTGAAACCTGACCCCTGTCCCCTGTACAGTGAAGCAGATCGTTCCGTAAGGATAAGAAACCTGAAACCTGAAACCTGGACCCTGAAACCTGGACCTTGAAACCTGGACCTTGAAACCCATTATATCTCCACCTTTATCTTCCCTCCGAAGGTGAGTGGCTTGCCGCTCTGCAGAAACGTGTTGCCCATCGACACAAAGCGGAACACGTCATACTTCGTCTGCGTCAGGTTCTTGCCCCACAGCTCCAGCGAGACGTATTTCATCTGCAGTATGATGTTTGCGTTCAAGAGGGCGTACATCGGTTGTACGTACTCGTTCTCTTCATCCCAGAATATTCTGCCGTATACGTTTGTATTCACGTTTAATGTCAGAGCGCGGAACACCTTGTGGTCAAACTCAAACCTGTACTGCAGCGAACCTGAAACCGTGTTCTCAGGCATATATGGCACTCTGTTGCCGCTGTAGTCTTGTCGCCCGTTGTCATAATTCACAAAGTAAGCATAGGTGTAGCCGTATGCTGCACTGAAACTCAGTCCCTTCCAGCCTATCGAACCCGTCACTTCCGCTCCTGCGCTGCGCGAGTGCCCTGCGTTGGTCATCAGTCGCCCTGTGCCGCGCTTGGGGTAGGTGGTCAGTTGCTGGTTGAACACCTCCAGCTCGTATGCTGTGACGGCGCCTTCAAGGCGCAGGTCGTCTTTCTTGTAGTTGCCCGAGATGCCGGCCTCGAACGTAAGACATCTTTCCGGCTTGTAGGTTATCACCTCGCTTACCGTATATTCTCCTCCTTCGGCAAAACTCACTCCCATGTCCTGCATCATGTCGCTCATCATCTGGTTCTGCAGTATGTCTGAAAACAGCTGCGTGTTGAATCCGCCGGCTTTGTAGCCCTCCGCTATGCTCGCGTAAGCACGCCAACTGCGTTTCGGGCTGATATATGTTGCCGCCAACTTGGGCAGTGCCTCAAAATAGGGTAGGCGCACCACGCCTTCCACCTTGCTCTCTATCTCTCGCCAGTCGGTGATAGGTGTGTTCTTCACCATGTAGTGCACCGTGCCGTCCGACAGATACCTGAAATGCTGGTATTCGAAGTCAAGGCGCACACCCGCCTCTATCTGCCAGTTGCCTATGTTCAGAAACGATGTGTGGTAGGCTGCCACGTCAAGTGCCTGGGTGGTGAACCGGCTGCCGATGACGAAGTTGTCCTCCTGCAGTACCATCTCAGCCTCGGGGAAGGCAGTGTGAATGCCGTTGTTGGCGTTCTTCAGTATCAGCGAGTCAATGCCCGTCTGCATGAAATGCACCGGTGCCAGCATCGACTGGTGCTTGTAGCTCAGCTGCATTCCTGTCAGCCAGTCCCACGCGAGTCCGCTCTGCTTTGTCTTGTATGCCGACTTTGGTCTCAGCGTCAGCTCCTGGCTCACGTAGTGTTCTTGCTGCGCTTGCTCCAGGGTGAAATACGGCAGAGGCATGTAGTCCTGGTCCATGCGCATGTCGTCGTTCAGATACTGGTACGAGGTCGTACCGCTTAGTTTGAAGTCTCCTGCCGGAAAAGTGTAGCTGCTGCCGAAGATGAGGTTGTGCCGCCTGTAGGCGCAGGTGTCGTTGTGGTTGATGCCTTCGCCCGGCTTGTGATACGGGAAACCGCCTTGCTGCAGAAAATTGTACGACAGGAAAGTCGAGTTCTGGTAGCCCTTCTCGTTCCTCCCGTCAACGCGTAGTCTCACCCCGGCCTCGTCTGACGGGTCAACTCTCTTGCCGTCATACTGGTTGGTGAAGTACCCGTCCGTATGTCTGTAGTATGCAGAGCCTGCAATGCCCCATTCCGCCTTTCTGTCTATCTTCTTGTATACGCTCACTTTCCCCTCGCCGTTGTTGTAGTTGCCGTACCCTGCTGTGGCTCTTATGCCCTGCCAGTCCAACGGCGAGATGGTCTGTATGGTCATTATGCCTCCTATTGTGTTCCTGCCGAACAGTGTGCCTTGCGGTCCGCGTGCAACGCGTATCGAGCGTATGTCGAAAAGGTCGAAGTCGTACGAGTTCTTGTTGGCTATGCCTACTCCGTCTATGTACATGCCCAGCACCGGATTGTCTATCCTCGCTCCCAGACCGCGCATGTATATCGTCGAGGTCATCCGGCTGCCGTAGTCAGGCACATAGAGGTTCGGAATCATACCCGAGAGATCCTTGTAGTTGATGCGTTGCTCCTGCTCTATCTGGCGCATATATATGTGGTTCACACTGCTGCTCCGGCTCTCCTCTATTGCTGCAAGGCGCTGATTGACAACGGTCACCTCGCGCAGTGTGTCCTGCAGGTCGGGTGCACTGCTGCTGTTCGCTGACATTAGCAGCGGCATGAGGAGCATCAGAATGATATATGTGACTTTTCGGCTCATTTTTCAGGCTGCAAAATTACTCCTTATATACTTATTGTGCAATCCTTATTTGTTGTGATTTTTTGTCATAATGCCTTTTTTTCATACCTTTGCAGCCGGAATGGAGATTCTTGTCGATGACATAAGAGTGGAGGTGCTGAGGCGCCATGTGCGTTCCATGCGTCTGACCGTCTATCCCGACTCACGAGTGCGGCTTATCGTGCCGTGGCTTACGCCGGACGTAGTGGCGCGCGGGTTTGTGGAGCGGAAAAAGGAATGGCTCATAAAGCATTACTGTAAGATGCAGCTTAGGCAGCGCAGGCAGGAGCCTCAGTATGTGACTGGAGAGCCGTTCGTGCTTATGGGCAGAACGCTTGTGCTGCGTGTGGAGTATGTGGGCGCAGGCAGTCAGGGCGTCGTGCTGAGAGGTGACGAGATGATTCTCTATTGCCACAGCAGTGCGGACATAGAGAAGAGAAAAGCGCTGGTGGAGGCGTTCTGCCGCAGTGAGTTGTACAAGTACATAAGGGGCAAACTCGATGAGTGCTGCGGGCAATATGGTGAGGCATCGGTAGAGTTCAGCATAAGGCGGATGAAGACGGAGTGGGGTAGCTGCCTCGCAAAGCGCAGAACTATGCTCTTCAACCTCAGGTTGGCGTTCGTGCCTGCGTGCCTGATCGACTATGTTGTGGTGCATGAGGTGTGCCACCTGCAGGTGCAGAACCACAGCCGTCAGTTCTGGGAGTTGGTGGAAAGTCGTATGCCGGACTATAGAGAGCGGCGGCAGAGACTGAAGGAATATTGACGGAATATTGACGTAAGAGGCGGGCAGAAGTGTCTGCCTTTATTGTGTAGTATTCAGTAGGTTATTGCTTAATCACATACTAATCACATACTAATTACATACTAATCACATACTAATGATAGGTATGAATGATGGAAGAAATATAGTTATGGGAGTAGATATGTGAGTGGTTGTGGGAGTAGTTGTGAGAGTATAATTAATTAAAAGTTGTTTTTAGTTTGCGTGTATAGATATTAATATGTATCTTTGCGGTCGGATATGGATTAAGAACCAATAAAATATACGATTATGAAGAAGACTTTACTATTTGTGTTGATGCTGTGGGCAACGCAGTTGATGCATGCCGGAGTTATTAAGTTCGAGAATTTCAGGAATTCGCGTACGGTTCAGAACGGAGTTCTATTGCAAGCGTCATACACTCCTGTGGATGAGGATGACGAGAACGGTATAGTTATCTCGAACAATAAGTTAGAGATACCGGCGAGAAGTACGGTTACGATAAACACGGGCTGCGTGAACATAAAGAAGATAGTGCTTCATCTGTACTCGGGTTCGGATGTTCCTCACCTAAAGATGACGGCGACGGAGGGGAGTGTGGAGACGGTGAAGGAGCCAGCGAAGACTGTGACTTGGACGAATACGGGGAAGGCAGTGGCAAACGTAGTACTGACGCTGGTAGAGACGGAGACGGCGAGCGATGTGCAATATGAGTTCCAAAAGAACAGGGTGCAGATAGTGAGTGCGGACATAGAGATAGACGGGGAATACGGCTACTACGGAGTGGTTGACGGGATACTGAAAGACACGATAGACATAGAGCCGCAGAAGGTGGCACTGAATAAAACATTCAATACGTTTTGGGAGGAATGGGACTATACGTTTACGGCGACCGACAGGAGTACGGATCACATAGTGTCGTTCACCTTTTCGCCATATTGGGGAGAAAGTTTTGAGGGCGAGTATGAAGACGACGAGGGCGGAGAGGTAGAAGTGCCGGGCGAAGGCAAGTACGCAGCCAAGTACATTTATCTGAACATAGCGAAGAACGCGCAGGATACTAATAAGCATGACGTGGAGTTGGAGATGATAGCGGAGAACATGGTGCTGTACAGACTGACATGGACAGGCGTGCTGTCGGGCGAGGAGACTAATCCTGCCTACGACCAGGAACCGAAGACGGCAACGACACTGAACTTCGTGGGCGTAGAGGCGGACTATGACGATGACAATGTGCAATTCTACAATGAGTTGGAAATAACGATGTATGACAAGGACGACAATGGCATGATACTCGTGTTTATGGTGAACAAGACAAGCAGTGACAACGTGATTCCGACAGGCGAATATGAGATAAACGACAGTAAGCAGGTAGGCACAGTGATGGCCTCGACAGGTTATGACGATTGGGGTATGACAGAAGGTAGTAGGCTTGAGTTGAATGTAACGGAGGAAGAAGGCGGAGTGCAGTGGCTTGAGACAGTAGCAACTTACTTCATTGTGTCGGGTAGTGTGAAGGTTGAGACTATAGCAACGGGAGTAAAGGTGACGATAGATGGTAAGTCGTACAATGGGTCAACTATAAACGGCGTATATGAAGGCCCGATACCGGGCACGAGTACGGGAGTGGAGAGCGTAAGAGGCGGAGACACAGAGACGAGAAGGTACAATGTGCTTGGAGTGGAAGTGGGAAGAGAGTATGAAGGGATAGTGATAGAGCGGGGAGAGAAGAGGGTGATTGTGAAGTAGAGATACTAGAAATACTAGAAGTTCTAGTAGTTCTATGGGTTCTAGGGGGTATAGGAGTTATAGAGTTTATTAACTATAGAGTTTGACGTCTTCTGCGGTGATGTTGTTGCCGCAGAGTATGATCAGGCGCTCCACTACGTTGCGCAGTTCGCGTATGTTGCCTGTCCAGCTGCGTGCCTGAAGTGCGCTGACGGCCGACTTGTCAAACGACTTCTTTGCCCAGCCCTGCTCCGCACATATTTGCTCCGTGAAGTAGTCCACAAGCAGTGGTATGTCTTCTTTTCTGTCATCCAGCCGCGGCACGTTGATGGGTATCACGTTCAGCCTGTGGAAGAGGTCTTCGCGGAAGTGCCCCTCTTGAATCTCGTGCTGCAGGTCTTTGTTCGTGGCAGCCAGTATTCTCACATTCACTTTTATGGCCTTGTCCGAACCCACTCTCGTTATCTCGCTCTCCTGCAGTGCGCGGAGCACCTTGGCCTGCGCCGCAAGCGACATGTCGCCTATCTCGTCTAAGAACAGTGTTCCGCCGTCTGCCTGCTCGAACTTGCCTGCTCTGTCTTTTATGGCACTCGTAAACGCTCCCTTCACGTGCCCAAACAGTTCCGACTCTATTAGTTCCGAGGGTATGGCTGCGCAGTTGACCTCTATCAGAGGCTCAGCTGCCCGCTGCGACTGCTCGTGTATCAGTCTTGCCACCACCTCCTTGCCCGTGCCGTTCTCGCCCGTAATCAGCACGCGCGCTTCTGTCGGAGCTACACGTGCTATCATCTCCCTCACGTGCTTGATGGCATCGCTCTCGCCTATCATCCGGTTCTTCGACTGCACTTTCTTTCTGAGCACCTTCGTCTCTTTGACCAGACTCTTTTTCTCCAGAGCGTTCTTTACCGTTACGAGCAGGCGGTTCAGGTCGATGGGCTTCTCTATGAAGTCAAACGCACCCGAGCGTATGCACTCCACGGCTGTCTCTATGTTGCCATGCCCGGAAATCATTACTATCGGACTTTCCACTTCTGCCTGCCTGAGGGCGTTCAGTAGTTCTATACCGTCCATCTCGGGCATCTTTATGTCGGAGAAGATGAGGTCGAAAGCTGTCTCGGTGGCAAGTTGCAGACCTTGCTTGCCGTTCTCGGCGAGAACTACGGTGTAGCCCTCGAAGTCGAGTATGTCTTTCAGAGTGTTTCTGATACTGCGTTCGTCGTCAATAACTAATATCTTTGCCATGATGAGAGGGGTTTCAGGGTTCAAGTTTCTTATCCTTACGGAACGATCTGCTTCGCTGTACAGGTTTTAGATTTCAGCAAATTAGAGTGCAAAGATACAACAATTTTGTGTAACTTGAAATATTTTTGTATCTTTGCAGGCGATTTTTGCTAATATAAGCGCATAAATATTCAATTAACGTATAAATATTAACTTAAAACAAGAAAGATTATGAAGAAAATGTACCTTCTTCTTGCTGCAATGTTTAGTCTGTCATTGTCAGCGCAAACAACAATCAATCCGAGTGACTATTTCTCGGCTAAGACGGAGAATCCCAGTTTTACTACCAAGGATGGTGAGTTCACAATCTCGGCTGCCAAGGGCGATGCCTCAAATGTCCCTGTGTTTAATCTCGGCTATAACGGAGCAGACAATGACATCCGCGTATATGCAGGCGGATTGCTTACTATCACTTCAAAGACAAAGAAGATGAAGGCTATTCAGTTCCTGATGTCTTCCAAAGGCTTGGAGCAGTGGGCTGACGTCACTCCATCAGGCGGTCAGGTGGCAGTGAATGTTGCAAATGCAGTAACTACTTGGACCGGTGACACCTCTTACGTGCACTTCAATGTTGGTGCAAGCAATGTACACGGAACTTCCACTAAGACTGCAGGTCAGTTCGACTTCAAGCAGCTTGTCATCTATTCTGAAGGTGACGGCGACATACCTGAAATCAAGGCGGATACTATCACTGTCAATGCCGACACCGTTGTCATAGATCCCGAGTATTTCGAGGAATACGGAGATATCACCATCGGACTGTATGACATGACAAAAGGTATTATTCTCGGATTTGATATCCTGCCGGCGTCTGCAGAAAACTTGGCCGGGACCTATACTCCTGCTAATGAGAAACTGGATTTGGAATACTCCTATGTAGTAGTGTATGACAGTGAAACAGACGATGACACAGAACTGTCAGTGACTGACGGCAAGGTGACCATCACGGATAACAACGGTACTATAACCGTTGTGGGTGAACTGCTTGCAGGAGATGGCAATCTGTACACTGTTAACTACACAGGCTCATATGGAGTGATTGTGGATGACCCGTACGGCTATGAGCCTGACGATGTGGTGACAATAAATGAGAACTTTGCTACATTCGAGATAGACTCCAACTACATAGATTATGGTACTCTTGACTACTATTTCAACGGTGAGAAAGGCTTCGCATATCTCGAGTTCAACACGACAACCCTTCCCGCAGATAACAATATGCCTCTTCCTGTAGGTACATACAAAATCGACGACAGCGGCAGTGCCAACACATTCTCGGCTTCTGCAGGTTATAATTCGGCCTACGAAGCAGACGTGCCCTCGTTCTATGGAGTTTATACAGATGACGGCGAGTCCTATGAAGACACTTACTACTTTGTTGACGGCACCGTAACCGTAACGAAAAAAGACGGTGTTTACACTATCGTGGTCAATGCGACAAGCTTTAAGGGTAGCACCTTCATCGGAACCTTTACCTATGAGTATGAGGAAGGAACCGGTGTCGAAGACCTTGATGCGAAGACCGTCAACAACGGCAAGGTTTACAACGTACTGGGTGTCGAAGTCGATAAGAACCACCGTGGTGCTATTCTTATCCAAAACGGCAGGAAGTTTATGCTGAGATAAACGCCAAAGTCTCAAAACCCAAAAACCGCAAAAGAAGTCTGTCATCTTGGCAGACTTCTTTTTTTGTTTGTATATATGAGAGATATGTATTATCTTTGTAGCGTAAATGTAAATGGACTATAAACCTTATAAAAAGACAGCGTTATGAAACGATTAGGATTATTGTTAGCGGCAGCAGTGTCAGCACTGTCACTGATTGCATCTGACACAGAGGTGACTCTGAAGTCGGGTAAGTTGGATTTCCTTCAGAAGGCGGGCGAATATGCCTATCTTGAGATCGACTGGTCTAAGGCTCAGGTAGTCGAGTTCGACCGCAACATGAAAGTAGAGAAACGCTTTGGCACAGTGGCTCAATACAATCAGAAGCAGGGGCAGGACTGGGTCAAAGACTGGCCTATGGTGCAACGCCGTGCCACTGAGGGTGTTATTTTGAAGAAGAACGGCTCTATCTGCTTCAACAAGAAGAACAAGAAAGGTCTGCAGATGTCTTCCTCACCCGCAACATGGAAATTCTATAAGGCGTGCAAGGACGAAGGTGAGAAGAAGTCGTATGAGAAGCACTATGTGATGCAGGACCCGAAGAACGCAAAGTATAAATTTGTGGTGACGGTCAATCAGATAGACATGGGCAGTGGAGCAGCCAGTGCTTTCGGTATGGGAATGAGTACCGGTGGCGCAATACTGACGGGCACGATGAAGGCTGTTGAGATAAAGACGGGCAAGACTCTGGCTACCTTCGACATAAAGAAGTGTAAAGGCTATGGCAACTATGCGCAGTATATCCGGCTGCAGATGCTCTTCAGCATGCTCTTTGCCGAAGGAGTGCTTGACCTTGTTGACTAACTGAAAACAACGGCTACGATAACCAATAGTACGCATAAAGGAGTCGCATCTATGTGTGGCTCCCTTTTTTATTTAAGTCCTGAGTGATTTAGATTTGCATAAATGAATAATTATTACTACCTTTGCACGATTTTTTGAAAGTCAACATATTAACCCGAGAGCAATCGGCTCTCATTAATTTAAATCACTTATATGAATATTGTTACAAAAACCATCACTTTGCCCGATGGTCGTGAGATTACCCTGCAGACCGGCAAACTCGCCAAGCAGGCTGACGGAGCAGTGATGGTAACCATTGGCAACACTACCGTGCTTGCCACTGTTTGTTCCGCCCAAGATGCTGTGCCCGGAACAGACTTCATGCCTCTCACCGTAGAGTACAAAGAGAAATTTGCCTCTATGGGTCGCTTCCCCGGAGGCTTCACGCGTCGCGAAGGTAAGGCTTCCGACTACGAGATTCTGATTGCACGCCTTATCGACCGTGCTCTGCGTCCTCTCTTCCCTGCAAACTACCATGCAGAGACTTTCGTCAACGTTACTCTCTATTCTGCCGACGGCATCGACATGCCTGAGTCAATTGCAGGTTTGGCCGCTTCGGCTGCTCTCACTTGCTCCGACATACCTTTCGAGGGTCCTATCTCGGAGGTGCGTGTCGCACGTGTGGACGGCGAGTTCGTTATCAATCCTACCTTTGAGCAGTGCGACCGTGCTGACATCGAACTCGTTGTTGCTGCTACGCTCGACAACATCATGATGGTCGAAGGTGAGATGAAAGAGGTGAGCGAAGCAGAGATGCTCGACGCCATCCGTGCAGCTCACGAGGCTATCAAACCGCAGTGCCAGGCTCAATTGGAGATGATGGAGGCTTATGGCAAAACCGTCAAACGTGAGTATTGCCACGAGGAGAACGACGAAGAACTCCGTCAGGCTGTCCACGATGCATGCTACGCCAAGGCTTATGCTCAGGCCACTTCTGCTGACACCGACAAGCATCACCGCGAACAGATGTTCACTCAGATACGTGACGAGTTCAAGGCTCAGTTCACCGAAGAAGAACTCGAGACCAAGGGCGCGCTCATCGACCGCTACTATCATGACGTGGAGAAAGAGGCTATGCGCCGTGCTGTCCTCGACGAGGGCAAGCGTCTCGACGGCCGTAAGACCAACGAGATACGTCCTATCTGGTGCGAAGTAAGCCCGCTGCCCGGTCCTCACGGATCAAGCATCTTCACCCGTGGTGAGACGCAGTCGCTCTCTACCGTTACTCTCGGCACCAAGCGTGATGAGAAAATGGTGGACGAGGCTATCGTTCAGCGCTACGACCGCTTCCTCCTCCACTACAACTTCCCGCCGTTTGCTACAGGCGAGGCTAAGGCTCAGCGTGGTGTAGGTCGTCGTGAGATTGGTCACGGCAATCTTGCCCTCCGTGCTCTCAAGCCTATCATTCCTGACAACTACCCCTACTGCGTACGTATCGTCAGCGATATCCTCGAATCCAACGGCTCAAGCTCTATGGCTACCGTTTGTGCAGGCACTCTCGCTCTCATGGACGCCGGTGTGCCTATCAAGAAGCCAGTCAGCGGTATAGCTATGGGTCTTATCTCCGAGAACAAAGGTACCAACTATGCAGTGCTCTCTGATATCCTCGGCGACGAAGATCACCTTGGTGATATGGACTTCAAGACTACCGGTACCCGCGATGGTCTCACTGCCTGCCAGATGGATATCAAGGTTGACGGCCTCAGCTACGAGATACTCGAGAACGCTCTCCGTCAGGCACACGAGGGCCGTATGTATATCCTCGATAAGATTGAGGAGTGCATGCCCGCTCCGCGTCCCGACCTCAAGCCCCATGCTCCACGCCTCATCACCTTCACCATACCCAAAGAACTTATCGGTGCTGTCATTGGCCCCGGCGGTAAGATCATACAAGGCATTCAGGCCGACACCAACACCGTCATCTCTATCGATGAAGACGACGACCACGGCATCGTTGAGATTGCTTCCAACAACAAGGAGAACCTCGATGCTGCCTATGCCAAGATTCGCGCTATCGTCGCTCTGCCTGAGGTCGGTGAAGTTTACGAGGCTACCGTCAAGTCTATCATGCCTTACGGTTGCTTCGTCGAGTTCATGCCCGGCAAGGAAGGCCTCTTGCATATCTCCGAGATCGACTGGAAACGCTACGAGACAATGGAAGAGACTGGTCTCAAAGAAGGCGACACCATCACCATCAAACTCCTCGAGATTGATGAGAAGACAGGCAAGTTCAAACTCTCTGCCAAGGCTCTCAAGGATAAACCTGAAGGCTATCAGGAGCCTGAGCGTCGTCCACGTCCTGAGCGTGGTCCGCGCCCTGAGGGAGCACCTCGTGGGGAAGGCAATCGTCAGTATCCTCGCCGTGATGAGCGTTTCGGTCATGAGACCCGCCGTCCGCGTGACCCCGAGGCAGATGGTGCACGGCTCAAGAGAAACTGATAACATACTCTGTAGGTAATAAAACAGCATGAGGATGCATCCGCATCCTCATGCTGTTTTTATATCATTTATTGTGATAGTTTATTTCGATTTTTGTATTTGTCTTATAAGACCTTTGGCTTGTTCGTATGCTCGCAAAGCTTTTTCTATGCGAAACTCCACTATTGCCTGGCGTTCTTCAGAAGATAGACTCATAGTTCAATACCGTCTTTAATTACATTTTTATAAAAAGGAGTAAAACTCTTGTTCTCCCATTCTGTCTCTGTATATACGATAGGATGAATTTGTTTGTCAATATCCCATCCTAAGTCGAATAAGGAATATGAAATATAGTCTTTTTGTTGTGCTGAGGAACCATCGCGAAGCAAAACTATAACATCCCAGTCCGACTCAGGACGAGCATCACCGCGAGCCTGAGAGCCGAATAGTATGATTCGCGCCTTAGGCTCTATCTTTGACACTCTGTCATGAATGAGTGATGTTACGGCTCTGTATGATGATACCCTTTGCATATTGGCAATTATTATTTCGTGTGCAAAGATAATGTAAAAGTTTTATATATGCAAACATAGAGACCGCTTTCGCAGCCTCTATGTTTTATTGTAGTGTGAACAGTATACTTTAGAATGCTATGATTGCACGAACTACATCGTTGGTGTTGTCTGAGCCCTTGCCTCCTGATACAGGGTTTCCTGTGGAAACAAAGACTTTGTTATGCAACAAACCGTCTGCAACGCCGACATTAGCATAAGTAAGAGTGCCGAACAGAGATAAAGCAAATATAAGACCTGCACCTCCGAGCTGTGAGTATGTAATGTCCATATTTTTAATTTGTGCATATATTTCAACACGTTCCTCTGTAGTCTTATAAGACTCATAAGTGCTGTATTGGTCGCCTGCATTAGCCTTCAGCCAATCGTACCATCTGGTTTCGTTAGCCAGAAGTTTGTCCATCTCTTTCTTATAATATTCGGCATCTTCAGTCTTTCCGTCTGCAACGGCCTGGTTATAGGATGCTTCTTTCTCAGCATAGCCTACAGAGTCCTGGGTAACAGCCATACATTCAAAGAATTCTGCACAAGAGATGCCCATGGCACCAACGAGTGAATCGAATGGCATGAAAGCATCGGTGGCGGAAGCAATGGCATAACTCTTGTCAGTTGGCAGTGGGTCAGCTCCGGAGATGCTGTTTAGAACTGAGTTGAGTTTGCTTACATTGCTGTTGTTATGGTTGATTATAGCAGCACCGTCTCCACCCTTGTCAGTATTGTTGAAGTCAGCAGGCTTCGTCAGAGCAGTGTTAACCATAAGTGCAGCCTCGAAGATGCTCGGCACGTACCAGCGTGAAGTGGTCAGAGGAGTCTCTATGTCTTTCACAAGGTCCATAGCGTTGTTGTAGAACTCGTATGGATATGTAACGGCTGCGGGGTCGGTCTTGGTAAACTCTTCGAGTATCGCAGTGTAGGTGTAACCACCGATACCGCAGTACATACCACCACCTGCCCAAAGGTCTTTGCCTGCACCTGAAAGGTCTAAGTATGGAGCAAGAAGGTCAGAATAACTTGACTTATAGAAGCCCCACTCGGTAAGGCTGCCGGAGTTGTTGCAAAGCGGGCTGTCTTTCATCTTGTCGTATTCCAATTGAGTGGCACCGTTAAACCAATATTCCATGAAGTCTTTCTGCCAACGCTCTGCCTTGCCCTGCTTGAGCGACATTGCCAAACCATGGGTGCAGTTGGGATAGTCAGACTCCAGTATCGGGTCGAACAAAGTCGGGTTGCCAAGCCAGTAAACAAGACCGATAATCGACTTGCCGGTTACCACCTTCTGGTTGCCCCATGAGCCGTCAGAGTAGAGGAAGTCGCCTACTTCAATCGGATCAAGCACAGTTACCGTGAATTTTGCTTTCTTTACGTCGGGATACTCAGGTATGTTGACACTGATTTCTGCTGTACCGAGACCAACGGCCTGTACTTCATCGTTGACTACAATTGCAACATCAGGGTCGTCCGACTCCCAATTCAGTGTGTAGTCCACATTTATGCCCGAAGGAGCTACTGTATAAGAGATCTTGATGTTCTCTCCCTTATTCATGTAGAACTCCTGGAAAGCCTCGGCGATGGTGATCTTTGCAGGCTCGATAGGTTCTTCTGTAGGATTCTCCTCACCTCCGCCTTTGTTACATGCTGCCATTGCGGCTACTATAGCCACAAGTGACATGAAATAAAATAATTTCTTCATATTGTTTAATTGTGTTTATTTGTTCTAAACTGCCTTACGTTGCTTAAGTTCCTTAGGTCTGTTTGACCACTTAAGTCCCTTAAGCTCGCAGCCCCTTTTATTAGAAATAGTAGTTCAGTGATACTTGGAAACCGAGGTTCTCTGTGCCATACAGACAAGACCATCCGCCCGGGCTGACCAGCATGTTGTATTGCTCCACTTGTCCGCTCGTTGTGCTGAAACCTTCCATGATGGTGTAGGTCTGCGGCTGGAAAGTGAACATGATAGGAGTGAAGGTAACGGCTGCTCCGAGCGAAATCCTGTCTTGGAAGAACCACTCTATACCCATATCCATCTGTACGCCAAGGCCGTGGTGAATACCCGAGTTGTTGGTCTTCAGCGGACGGGCCCATGCAATACCTTGTGCTGCACCTGCTGCTGCATCGGGGTTCAGTGCCGGAGTGGCACCGCTTATCCAGCCTGAATAAGGCAGTGAAGACGGAACCTTGTTCAGCTCGGTCATCTTGTTGCCATAGTCGAACTTAAGCATACCGCCGCCGATAGCATAGAGTACGCTGAAGCCCATGACGAATTTCAGTTTCTTGCCTTTCACAAATTCAGCACCGATAGCCAGGTTGCCTGAGTTCAAGTCAGACTTAACAACGTCTGCCACTTTGTTCTCTGACAGCGGGTCCAAAGTCTTGGCAAGGTCGTCCTGCACATACTCCGTGTAGTTGATATGTGAACCGCTCAGACCCAGCGATGCACGTAAGTTCCAGTTCTCTGCAAAACGATATTTAATGCGGAATGCTGCTACAGGGTCTTGCGAGAGAGCATACATCTGTTTCTCAATAGCCATGTTGCCTGCCACTGTTCCGTTCACAGCTGTACCGAGTCTCGGCTGAACTGCCAGACGTGAAGCAAGGCTGACGGGGTTGAAGGTGAAACCGATAGCTATGTCGCCCACCTTCGGCTCATTCCATTCTTTGTTCTTCTCCTGAGCAAAGACTGCCGGAGCAGCCATCACTGCAGCAAGAACTATTGCTATAATCTTTTTCATGCGTTTGTTCCTTTCTTTAAGTTATTGGTTATTAACTGTAAGTTAGGTTAATGCATCAAGCTTACTTATAATATAATCAGGACCTTCTACTTATTAGGGTTGTTTGAGGTCAGGATTTGAAGTGTAAGCCGACGGAACAAGATTTACGTCATAGAAGTAAGCCTTACCTGCTGTCAGATTGGTTTTGCTGACCTCAGTGTAGTAAATAGTGCTTGACTCCTCAGTCTTGCTTGTTTTCTCGTTTAGAGCAACTGAAGCAGTGTACTTGCCGGGCTTGTCCATGTCAACATACAAGGTGGCCTGTATCTTAACTTCGTCAATCACCTGACCGGGCTTCACTCCAAGTTCGGTAGAGAAATTACCGCTCTTGTCGGAGGTGAGGTCATAACGCTTGTAGTTCATGTTACCGGTCTCGGGGTCTTTCACTCCGTAATAAAGAATAACGGGGTAGTTGGCAAGAGTCTCAGGGTCTTGTGTGCCTTTAGAAGTAGTTGCAGTGTAGCGCACGTTACCATAAATGGTTACTTTGTCAGGCAGATCTTCTGCGTTGATTTCTGTTGGTTGAACGTTGCAACCTGTCAGGAGCAGCGATACGGCTGCTACTGCGAAAAGAAATACTTTTTTCATTTCTGTAAACATTTAGTTTGTTGGTTAGTATAATAAGTTAATTAATAAAGTGTTTTCGTTTCCTTGGTTGGGTATCATGGCAGAGATTATATGTAAGCATGTTTTCACCGCAGCAAAAGTACAACAATTCTTTTTAATATGCAAATAAATTATTTATTTAGGTGAAAAATGATAGTTTTTGACAAGTAAAAGTGTAAGAAAATGACAAACGGAGCAGCAGGAAGGGCTGTTTGTTTGCAATCTGACACTTCTCCGGAAGGCCTCGGTATCACTGCTGCAGCAGCTCTATGCAGCGGGCAAGCGACGTTGTCCAGTGGGGTATGTCAACGCCGAAATCGGTTTCTATCTTCTGTTTGTCGAGCACCGAGTAGTGCGGGCGCGGAGTCTTCTGCGGATATTGCTCCGACAGAATCGGGGCTACTTTGCATGTCTTTATGCCTGCCAGACGGTGAATCTCAAGCGTAAAGTCATACCATGAGCATACGCCCAGATTCGTGAAGTGGTAGATGTTGTTGTTTGCCGGCTTCCTGTTCTCTGCTATTGTCATTATTGCCCGGGCAAGGTCGGCGGCATAGGTGGGCGTGCCTATCTGGTCGTAAACGACGGAGAGCGACTCCCGCTCTGCGCCCAGACGTAGCATCGTCTTCACAAAGTTGTTGCCAAACGATGAGTATAGCCACGCGGTGCGTATGATGACTGCCGACGGGCAGGCTTTCAGTATCAGCTGCTCACCTGCCAGTTTGGTGCGCCCGTAGGCCGTCTGCGGGCATGGTGTGTCACTCTCGCGGTAAGGCAGATAGTCTTTGCCGCTGAACACGTAGTCGGTCGAGATATGTATCAGCATCGCACCCGCCTCCTGAGCCGCTACTGCCAGATTCTCCGCTGCAAGTGCATTAAGCAGATATGCCGTCTGTTCGTCCTCTTCTGCACGGTCAACATTGGTGTAGGCGGCACAATTGACAATCGTGTCAATATTTTCAAGCCTGACAAAGTCGGTTATGGCAGAACGGTTGGTGATATCAAGTTCTGCAACATCCGTAAAGAACCACTTGTGCTGACTATGGCTTTTTGAGATGACGCGCATCTCGTTGCCTAACTGGCCGTTGGCGCCTGTGACTAAGATATTCATATCTGGAATAATTGGATGATTTTTTTTACAACGACAGGTCTTTCAGCAGCGGGTGACGGCGGTCTTTGTCTGAGAGCAGCATCTTGTCCTGCGGTATGCGCCAGTCTATGCCGAGCTCAGGGTCGGTCAGCAAGATGCCTCCTTCTGCTTCGGGGTGATACAGATTGTCGCATTTGTATGAGAAAATAGCCTGCTCTGAGAGTACACTGAAACCATGGGCAAATCCGCGCGGGATAAGAAACTGGCGGTGATTCTCCTCCGTCAGTTCCACCGAGAACCATTCGCCGAATGTCTTGCTTCCTTCGCGCAGGTCAACAGCCACATCCAGCACCGACCCGCGTATGCATTGCACCAGTTTTGCCTGTGCTGCATCGCCCTTCTGGAAATGCAGGCCGCGCACCACGCCGTATTGCGACTTCGACATGTTGTCCTGCACAAAGCGCTGAGTGATACCCGCTTTCAGGTAACGCTCCTCATTATAGGTCTCGCAGAAGAACCCGCGTGCATCGTAGAACACCTGAGGCTCGATGATCAGCAGACCTTCAATAGGTGTATTGATTATATTCATATATAATATATATTTGGTGCAAAGATAGTGCAAATTTGCCACATCTGCAAATTATGTGTAACTTTGCACACCAAAAACCTAATACCCGATACCTGGAACTGAATACTGAATATCAAATACCGGATACTTAATAAGGAGGTGCTACGCTTGGCAGTGCCCAGCATACTGGCAAATATCACAATACCCTTGGTCGGCATTGTGGATACTGCTATTGCCGGTCATATAAGCAACGCTGCCGCCATCGGAGGTATCGCCATCGGGACAATGCTCTTCGACCTCCTCTATTGGAACTTCGGTTTCCTTCGGGTCGGTACAGCCGGAATGACTGCCCAGGCATGGGGCAAACGAAAGGCGGATACTGCTGATAGCGTTGCTAAGGGTACTCTCGGCGAGCCGCTTGACATCCTGGCGCAGTCGGTGAGTATTGCCTTGGGCGGAGCAGTACTGATTCTGCTTCTGCAGTGGGTGTTTCTCACGCTGGCTCTGTTGCTCATACCCTGTTCTGCCGAGGTGGCGGAGTTCGCAAGGCGCTATTTCTTCATCAGAGTGTGGGCCGCACCCGCTACATTGACTCTGATGGCTCTCAAAGGCTGGTTTATCGGCATGCAGGATACCGTGGCGGCTATGATTACCGACTTGGTGGTCAACTGCGTAAACATGCTCGCATCGTGGCTGTTGGCGGTATATACTCCGCTGGGCGCAATGGGTGTGGCATGGGGTACACTCATAGCACAATTCTCCGGACTCATCGTCGCCATAGTGCTCTGCAAAAGGCGGATCAGCAGGGAGATGGGCGGCGGAGAGTATGCGCGCAGCAGTCTTAGAGAGGCTCTTCAGTGGCGTAAAATCCGCAAGCTGTTCGTGTTGAATGTGAATCTGTTCGTCCGCTCCTTGTGTTTTATGGTTGTCTATGTCGGATTCACTTCTCTGGCAGCCAAATATGGCGATACCGAGCTTGCCGTGTCGGCTATTATGATGAAGCTGTTCATGCTCTTCTCCTATTTCATTGACGGTTTCGCTTATGCCGGAGAGGCACTTACTGGCCGGTTCTTCGGAGAGAACAACGAGGAGGGAGTCGACCTCTCGGTGAAGATACTGCTCTGGTGGACTCTCGCTATCGGTGCCCTGTGTACACTTGTTTACGGACTCTTTGGTACAGGAATGATAGGTCTGATGACCGACCAGCATGATGTGATTGCTGCTTCCGAACCTTACTTGATATGGCTCGTCCTGATGCCTGTCGTCAGCTGCCTTGCCTTCATGTGGGACGGTATATTCGTAGGAGCAACGGCAGGCCGACAACTGCGTAACTGCATGATATGGTCTGCAATAGGCTTCCTGGTGACATATATCCTGCTGAATCGGTATATCGGCATTCAGGCGCTCTATTTGGCATACTTTGTGCACTTGGCTGTAAGAGCACTGTATCTTACTGTCAAATGGAGAGGAACAAAAACAAAGATGCTGTACCCGCAAGTATAACTTAATAACATAACTACCCGATGAAACGAACCATTCTCTTTTCGCTGTTAGCTGTTAACTGCATCCTGCTGTCTGCTCAGCCTTGGCAGGCTGACCTTGGTAACGGACACTATCGTAATCCCGTACTTATGGTCGACTACTCCGACCCTGACGTATGCCGTGTAGGCGACGACTACTATATGACATCGTCAAGTTTCAACTGCGTGCCCGGACTGCAACTGCTGCACTCGCGCGACCTGCTCAATTGGAAAGTTGTTGGTGCTGCGCTGCCCGACCGTGTGCCCTATCTTGAGGGCGGCAAACAGTTAGGTAAGGGCGTATGGGCGCCTTCTATACGCTTTCATAACGGCATGTTTTATATATTCTACGGTGACCCCGATAAGGGCATCATCCGCCTTACCTCAACTTCTGTCGAAGGACCGTGGGAGGAGAAGCTTGTAATGCCTGCCTCAGGATATATTGACCCCTGTCCGCTTTGGGACGAGGACGGACGCGTGTGGCTCGTGCATGCCCTCGCAGGCTCGCGTGCCGGACTCAAGAGCGTACTCCTCATGGCGGAACTCGACTCCACTGCTTCACGCGTAATCACTCCCTCGCGTATCATCTTCGATGGCCACCTGACGCAACCCACTTGCGAAGGACCCAAACTCTACAAACGCAACGGATGGTACTATATCTTCACTCCTGCAGGTGGGGTGCGTACCGGATGGCAGACTGTGCTCCGCAGCCGTAAGGTCTATGGCCCGTATGAGGAGAAGATAGTGCTTGAGCAGGGCAAAACCGGCATCAATGGACCTCACCAGGGTGCATGGGTGACAACCGGGACGGGCGAAGACTGGTTCATTCATTTCCAGGACAGAGGCGCATACGGGCGTGTCGTGCACATGCAACCTATGAAGTGGGTTGAAGATTGGCCCGTCATGGGAAAACAGGGCGAACCTGTCAGCGAATACAGAAGACCGGTCATCAATAATACCGCCGCTGACAATACCGATGATTATATCGATGATTTCGACTCTGTTGCCTTGGGGCTTGACTGGCAATGGATGGCCGCACCTGACTCCAAGTGGTACTACTGCAATTCCGGCGAGAGTCTGCTCCGCCTGTTCTCTGTCAGCTATGTGTGGACCGGCGAACGTCACGACGAGTGGTCGCTGCACGAGTGGCTGCAGAATGCACCTAACCTGTTGATGCAGAAGTTCCCCGCAGAGAACTTCACCGTCACCGCCCGCGTAAGGCTCAATCCCGGGAAAGATATAATGGGCGAGGTCGGTGGCATCGTGATAAGCGGGGAGAAGTATCACTATCTTGCTCTCAGAAACGAAGTTGACAGAATCTGCATTGTGGCTAATGGCAGAAAAGAGAGCGGCAGCCTGAAACCCGGAGAGTGGGTATGGCTGCAGGCAAGAATCACCATGCAGGACAAGAACACTGCTCAGTGCGGTTTCTACTATAGCAGCGATGGCAAGAAGTGGAACAAGGCTGTTGATAAACTTTCTGTAAGACAAGAGAAAAACTCTTGGATCGGGTGCAAGGCTGGCCTGTTCTGCCTCCGGCCGTTGAAGCCGGGCAAAGGACCCGGTTTTCAGACTTACAACGACGGAGGCTCACTCGATGTTGACTTCTGGCACGTGAAGTGAGAAGTGGGAAGAGAGTAGGCGCTCTGCCTACATCTCTTCGAAAGTATAGTTCAGAAAATCGTTGACTGGTTTGGCTGCCTTGCATATACGCATGAAGCGGTCAAGAAAATCCGGTCGGCATACCTCCTTGTCGGTCAGGTGGCATGAGAGCGTGAATGTCTTGCGGCGTAGCCAGTCGGCATGCTCAAAGTCCTGCGGGAATCCTGCAGGCACTTTTTTTAGCATATAGTCTGTGTCGAAATCTGTGAAGTAGCGGCAGAACTCCTTGTCTGCCATTATCTGTTCAAGCTCGTCGTAGTTGTCCAGAATAGACGTGCGTACCGCCCTCAGCATCTCCGGCTCCGGACACCACATTCCCGAGGCGAACATGCAATGACCCGGCTGCAGGTGCAGATACCATCCTGCATACGGACTTTTCTTGCCACCATGGGCGGCAATGAAACTGCCGAAGTGGTCTTTGTACGGAGTCTTGTCAAGCGAGAAACGTGTGTCGCGGTATATGCGCCAGTTGCAATCCTGAGGAGTCAGCACCCCCAATTGAGGGTCCAGCTCTGCCATGCGTTCTATCCACGCAGTGACGAATTGCTCAAAGTCCTTTTTGCACTCAAGGTATGTCTGCTTGTTGCTGTTGAACCACTCGCGGTTGTTGTTCCGCGTCAGGTCCGTCAAAAATCTGAGTATCTTCTCTGTATCCATATCAATTCACCTGTAACCCGTAATCCGTTTGTCGTTCGGTGGACGAAATCGCGGTGCAGTTACCTGCACATCAAAGAGCGATTTCCGATGATGGTTGCGGCACTCTTGCTAGAAATCCGGTAACCCGTAACCGGTAACCCGTAACCGGTAACCCGTCACCAGTAACCCGTAACCCGTCACCAGTAACCCGTAACCAGTAACCACTAACCCGTCACCAATTCCCCCACATAATAATATATCATCATTCCGCAGGCTATTAGTTTCAGTATTGTGCCTGCCATGAGTCCGACAAAAGAGCCGAAGCCTGCTTTGATAGCCGCCATGGTGTTCTTTCCGTCGAAGAGCTCGAAAACCACTGCTCCTACAAACGGACCTGTCACTATTCCCCACGGGCCGAGGAAAAAACCTACCAGCAGACCTATCGTGCTGCCCCATACTCCCAGCTTGCTGCCGCCGAAACGTTTCGTCCCCCATGCAGGCACTACGTAGTCAAGCACTTGCAGCACTACAACTATCGCAAGCCATATCAGCAGAAACTGTGTCGAGAACTGTACACGGTCGGTTGCATGAAGCAGTAGCAGACCGATATACGACAACGGTACTGATGGCAGCACCGGGACTATGCAGCCCACCAGTCCTGCCACCAGAAATATACCTGCAAGTATTATCAAGAATACATCCATTTTTGCAGTTGATAGTTTAATGTTTAAAGTTTAAAGAAGTTGAAGAGTTCGAAAGTTAATAGTTTATTCTTTGTTCTCTTTTATGACAAAACTCTTTTGAAGTCCTGAGATTAAACGGGCTGTTTCTGATATTAAACTCTCCATATTATGAAAGTCGTTCTCTGAAATATATTCCTCATCCATTGCTACTTCAAGTTGGCTCATAACTTCCATCAAAGAGCCGTAAGCCATTTCAAGAAAATGAGATTTGTCTTTGTTGGAGTAGCGAGTCATGCCTTCGGCAATATTGGAAGTTACGGATACAGAAGCTCTGCGTAATTGATTGCATATTGCAAATTGTTCTTCTTGTGGAAAAGTCTTGGTCAAAAGATATACTCTACGCCTTACCTCACAAGCTTTAACATAAGCAACTAACTTCCTATAACCGAAAAACTCCATAATAATCTCTTAACTATAAACTTTCAACTATATAACTTCTCTTAACTCTCAACTTTCAACTCTCAACTTTCTACTCTCAACTCTCAACTCTCAACTAAACTAGAATTCTATCTTCGGAGCTTTCTCCGCACCTGCTTCTGCCTCAAAATAAGGTTTCTTCTTGAAGCCGAAGATGCCTGCTACTATGTTGTTCGGGAACTGACGGATCAGAGTGTTGTAAACGCGTGCCTGCTCGTTGAAGGTGTTGCGGGCTACGGTTATGCGGTTCTCTGTGCCTTCCAGTTGTGTCTGAAGGTCTTTGAAGTTCTCGTTTGCCTTCAAGTCGGGATATGCTTCCGATACTGCCATCAGGCGGCCCAATGCCTGGCTCAGTTCGCCTTGGGCTTCTTGGAATGCTTTCAGCTGCTCTTCTGTCAGGTCGTCTGCGTTAACGGTGATCTGTGTTGCTTTGGCGCGTGCGTTGATTACGCCTTCCAGGGTCTCTTTCTCATGGGTGGCATAACCCTTCACTACTGCTACCAGGTTCGGTATCAGGTCCATACGGCGCTGATATTGGTTCTCTACCTGACCCCAGGAGGTCTCTACGTTTTCCTGCTCGGTTACCATGGAGTTGTACTTGCCTGCCATCCAGAAACCGATAATGGCAATAACTGCGACCACAATGATGGTCCAAAGAATGTTTTTGCTCATAACTGTGTTTGTTTAATGTTGGTTTGTATTTATATTAATTATTCACTCTTCACTATTAACGAAGCTTATCAAAATCTCCTTCCTGCGCCGCCTCCGAAACTGTGGCCTCCGCCCCAGCTGCCTCCGCCGCTGCTTCTTCCGCCTCCGCCGCCGAAGCCGCCACCGCCTCCACTCGCGGTCGAGGCTGCCCTTACCAGCATAGGCAGCACTACCATCGCTGTGCCTACAAAACCGCACATTGCGCAGCGCTTGGTGTCTTTTCTTTCGCCTGCATGTGTGTATGTCGCCTTCTGCAGTGTCAGTCTGTCAACTGTCTCATACGCATGTGCCTTGCATTCAGGGCACTCTTCATACTTGCCTGCCGTCTGGCCTTTGTACGACATCAGTTTCGTAGTCATGCATTCCGGACAACGCCACACCTCATGCTCCATCGATTTCAGTTCCCTTTCCTTCAGCTGGGTGCGGGTCAGGTACAACTCGTCCTCGCCTGTCTGCAATATCTTCATGTCCTTGCCGCAATGCGGACACTTCATGGGCACTTGCTTCACATTCTTGCGCGCGTACCTATAATATAGGTAGAATAGCAGCATCGGAATCGGGAATATCCAGCTCAGGCAACCCGAAGCTGTCTGTGTGCCCGCGGCCTGGCGTTGTATGTCTGACACCCTCTGTCCCGGTGCGGCTTTCAGCTTCTTGTACCCAAGGATAGCTATCAGTATCAGAACCACAAATCCCCAGATGAAGTAGTAGAAGGTCGTGGCCACGCTCTCCTTGCGCTTCCAGCCAAGCAGCAGTTCCGCCTGGGCTTCTGTGCTGGTGCAGTGACTTGCTATTCCCTCTGCTATCTTTATCATTCCCGTGTCAAAGTCATTCTCTTTGAGATATTCTATGTTTTCATCAATTATCTGTCCGCAGGTGATGTCCGGCAATAGTCCTTCCATTCCGCCGCCTGTTATTATCTGTATCTGTCTGCTACCTCGGGCAAGAAACAGTAGGACACCCGTGTTCTTCTCCGACTTGCCTATGCCCCATGTGTTGAACAGGTCCAGGGCAAACGAGTGCGCATCGCCATAGTGGTCCTCGTCGTAGTCCTCTATCGCTACCACGCACAGCTCCACTTCTACCGTCTTGTCCAGGTTAGCGCAACGCTGATTCAGACTGCTCACTGTCTGATCTGACAGCACACCGTCAGGGTTACTCACATAGTATTCCTGTCCGGACTTCTTCGGGTCTGGAACGTTTTCTACTGTATATACGTTGGAAAATACTGGCAGACATACAACTGCCAAAAGAATCAAAAAGAGAATATTCTTACGCATAGCAGGTAGTTTTAGTGGATGTTTGTATGTTTCAGAATTATTTAGTATCTTTGCATTGTCTAATATTCAATATCTAACCTTATTAAACTTTAAACATTAAACATCAAACAACACTTTGTAGCCCCGCCGGGAATCGAACCCGGATCTAAGGTTTAGGAAACCCGTATTCTATCCATTGAACTACAGGGCCGAAGGCGCGCAGAGGCGCAAATTTATTTGCGGACTATGCCGCTGAGGCCTGTAGTTGGTTACAACTACAAGGGCCGAGAGTGTGCGGACTATGCCGCTGAGGCCGGTAGTTGGTCACAACTACAAGGGCCGAGAGTTTGTAAGCTATGCCATCGAGGCCGGTAGTTGCGAAGAAACTACAATGGCCGAAGGCGCGCACACTTATCACCATTTCCGCCTACAAAAGTACAAATAATTATTTATATGGCAAAACCAAAACAAAAATACTATGTAGTTTGGCAGGGCAGGCAGCCCGGAGTCTATACCGACTGGTCTTCGTGCGAGGCGCAGGTAAAGGGCTTTCTTGGAGCAAAATACAAAGCTTTTCCCACTCTGCAGGAGGCAGAACTTGCATTCGGCAGACCTGCGGAAGAATATATAGTGAAGAATGTCAAAACCCCCAAAGCAGATAATCACGCCCCTGCTAATCCTTCCGCACAAAAAAAATCTCCACTCTCAACTGCTATCCGGATCCCCGCCCTCTGTGTCGATGCCGCCTGCTCGGGCAACCCCGGACTCATGGAGTATCGCGGAGTCTATCTGCTTGACATTCACCAGAATGGTGAGCGTGAGGAGCAGGAACTCTTCCGCCGTGGACCTTTTCCTGAAGGCACCAACAATATCGGCGAGTTCCTCGCTATAGTACACGCCCTCGCTCTTCTCCAGAAGCAGGGCAACTCTACTCTGCCAATCTATTCCGACAGCAAAACGGCACAGGCATGGGTAAAGCAGAAGAAGGCAAAGACCAAACTGCAGCCCACACCCGCTAATGCTGTCCTCTTTCAGATGATTCAACGTGCTGAAAACTGGCTCCTTACGCACGCTTGGAACAACCCCCTACTCAAGTGGGACACCCCCAATTGGGGGGAGATACCTGCCGACTTCGGAAGAAAATAACACCGCAAATGATATCTAAAATTGTCAAAAAACAAAAAAAATAAAGAAAAATATCCGTAATTCAGATATTATTTGTAACTTTGCACGCTAAAACAAGAAAATAAGCAATTTCTAAACAATTCATACAAATAAAATAAACAAAAAAGATTATGACAAAAGTAGCTATTAACGGCTTTGGCCGTATTGGTCGTCTGGCTTTCCGTCAGATGTTCGAAGCAGAAGGTTATGAAGTTGTTGCTATCAACGACTTGACCAGTCCTAAAATGTTGGCTCATCTTCTTAAGTATGACACCGCTCAGGGTGGCTTCGCTGGCAAATATGCTGAAGGCAAACACACTGTAGCTTATAAAGACGCTGTTCTCGCTGAAGACGGCAAGACTGTCCTCACTCCGGGTTCTATCATCGTTGACGGTAAGGAAATCACTATCTACGCTATGCCTAACGCAGCTGAACTGCCTTGGGGCAAACTCGGCGTTGACGTAGTGCTTGAGTGCACCGGTTTCTATACCAGCAAGGCTAAATCTGAGGCTCACATCAAGGCTGGTGCTAAGAAAGTCGTTATCTCTGCTCCTGCTGGCAACGACCTGCCTACCATCGTTTACAACGTAAACCACAAGACTCTTACTCCTGCTGACACCATCATCTCAGCTGCTTCTTGCACCACCAACTGCCTCGCTCCTATGGCTGACGCTCTTAACAAATATGCTGCTATCCAGAGCGGTATCATGTCAACCATCCACGCTTACACTGGCGACCAGATGATTCTCGATGGTCCTCAGCGCAAAGGTGACCTCCGTCGTAGCCGTGCTGGTGCACAAAACATCGTGCCCAACTCCACAGGTGCTGCCAAAGCTATCGGTCTCGTTATCCCCGAACTCAATGGCAAACTCATCGGTAGCGCACAACGCGTTCCTACCATGACCGGCTCAACAACCATCCTCATCGCTGTTGTTAAAGGTCAGAACGTTACCAAAGAAGGTATCAACGCTGCTATGAAGGCTGCTGCTAACGAGAGCTTCGGTTACAACGAAGACGAAATCGTTTCAAGCGACGTTATCGGTATGCGCTTCGGCTCACTCTTCGATGCTACTCAGACCATGGTTTCGAAGATCGACGACGACACCTATCAGGTACAGGTTGTTAGCTGGTACGATAACGAAAACAGCTACACCAGCCAGATGGTTCGCACTATCAAATACCTCGCCGAACTCAAGTAATTACACCCGCTGTTCAGGTAAGTCCTCTTTGCCCGCTAAGTAAAAGAGTCTTGCTCAACCCGGGTAAAACGCTTACTCAGCCCGGCTGAAAAACTTACCTGACCCAAGCAGTCGTTACTTGCCTTGCGGCAACTGAAAGTCCTCACAATCCGTGGGGACTTTTCTTTTGTATCCCTCCTCCTTCACCCTCCCTCCACCCTCCCTCACCCCTCCCTGCAAACCCGTTTACGTAAAAAAGACGTAAACGAGACGTAAACGACACGTAAACGAGACGTAAACGAGACGTAAACGAGACGTAAACGAATCTAATAACTTCCCTAATTGTTTTCTCCCTCTTCTTTCCCTTGTTCCTTTCTTCTCCTCCGCAATATCACACTCTTGATGTTCCTCCTGATATGCTGCCGTATAAACAATAAGGAGCACGTCGTGCTCCTTATTGTAATTGTATGTCCTCGGTATTGTTGTTGTAAGCCCTCGGTTGCCTTACCATTTCATCACCTGTTTCCCCTGGTGGATATATATACCTTTCTCTGTAGGCTCTTTTATTTCTCGCCCGAGTATATCGTACCACTTGTTGTCTCTTGCGGGTACAAGCAGAGTGCTTGTTGCGGTAGGAGTCTTTACGTTCTCTATTCCCGGCAGACTCAGTGTCAGGAACATGTCGTCAGTCTTGTTCTCTCGGTCGGTATTGATATAACTTATGTCTTCGAGCATACTGCTTTTTATCACTTTTACCTTCTCCAAGGCGGTCTTCATCTTCTCAAGCATATTCTTGAAACTGCTCGGAATAGATGCTGAGTAAGAGTCAATCTGGTCGTCTTTGCCCTCTATCATCAGTTTGATTACATTGCCCATCAGTCTGACAATTTCTACCGTTGATATTGTCAAAGGCATACCCATCATAGTGAATGTGGTATGCTCAAAGTCGCCTTTTATGATTATGTACTCCATCAGCGAGTCCACTCCTTCTATAATCATAGGCTCCAGCAACTCTGTCAGTTTGCGGTCTTCATTGCCTTCTGAGGCTGTTAGCATGGCTATAGTAAACGGATCTCCGAAGTATTGATAAGCCAGTGCTGCGCGTTCGCTGTTGTTGGCAGGTAGGGCTGATTCAAGTTTGCTTATCATCACCTGCATCATCTGGTCGTCTCCTGTCTGGGCTTTGGCATCTGCCAATGCGGAGTCAATCTCACGGCTGAACATGTTTGCCACACTTGCCATCATCTTGTCTACACGTTTTGACAACTCCTCGCGGGAATATACGCTTAGGTTTGCTATGTCTTTCAGTGCATGCAGGTTGCGGGTGCTTACGTCTATCACACCTTTCTCCGGATACACGGTGAGCGTTCTGTATGGCACAGGGTAACTGACCGTAGCACCGGTGCTTATCTCAACCAGCGAGTCTGTCTTCGCTGTGTTGTAGAAAGTAGTGTTGTTCGAGATATGCATGTGGCCTGTGAGAACAAGGTGAATACCGTGTTCAATGAATATTTCTGCTATGCTGTCTCCCTGTTCTATGGCGGCAGAGGCAAGCACTGTAGCCTGACCCTCGAAGTGTTGCACCAGCTGGTGATGCATCATGGCAATAATGAGATTACCCTTTGCCTTCGCTTCGTCGGCACGGTCGGTAACCCACTGAAGCGTCTGCTTGCGCAGTTTGCCGTAGTCCTGACGCTGGTTCTTCGGGTCTCCGTGTTGCGTACTAAGGTTCTCTTTGCAGCGGGTGGCATCTATGCCTATCACTGTAATACCCGGTATCGGCTCTGCTACGTACGAAAGAGAACTTGTGTCACAAATGTTTTTCTGTGGGTCATAACCGTAGTTCTTGTATATCTGGGCAAACTCTTCTTCGAGCACATCTTCTGCAGGCTTCGTGTTGTCACCGTCAAAATACTTTGCATTGCAGTTCTTTATATCGTGATTACCCGGTATAACCAGTGTCGGTATTCCTTCTTGGCTCAGTCTTTCGAGATGGGTGGCAACGAGTTGGTGACTTACTTTCTCACCGTCCTTTGTCAAGTCACCCGCAATAAGTAGCAGTTGAGGTCTGTTGAGTATTATTGAGTCAATTAGCGCTTCATATATCTCCGCACTCTTCCTGAGCATCTTTCTGTCACTTGCCACAACGTCTTCCAATGCTTTGCCGTCGTTGATGACGAGCTCCGGTGACATCACGTGAATATCAGTCATGAGCCATATCACTGGGCATCGTAGTTGTTCTTCCCCTTGTCTGAGTAGAGGCACTTCGCGCACGGTTATCTTTGCGGAATCAAGCACATTGTTGTTCGATGCCTGCTCTATGCGTATAGTATTGGTGTAAGGCTCAAGCATACCGAGTGTAGGCAGGCTGCCGCTGGCTGGTGTGCCTGTTGTATTCAGAGCACACAAAGTAAGCGGCAGACGCGCGGCATCCTGGTAGATATACAGATATGCACTGTCAGGCAGGTTGGTATATGTCACTTCCACACTCTCGTCTTTGTCGCATGTGGTCTTGCTGACACTAAGAATATTGTTTGCACTCAATGAAGCACAAACGGCAGTAATCATCATTATCAAATTGAGCTTTCTCATATCTGTTGCCTTACTCGTTATATATTATACATTACGTTGCGCATTAAATTGACAATACTTGCAATGCTTGCCACTTGTCGTCTTTTATATCCTTCTTCTCTTTGATTGCCTTGGAGAGAGGCACGTACACTACCTGTCCGTTCTGCAACCCTACCATGACAGACCGTTGCTCCTCAAGCAATGCCTGTATGGCGGCTACTCCGAGTCTGGAGGCAAGAATACGGTCGAAGGCAGTAGGGCTGCCTCCGCGTTGCAGGTGACCGAGTATGGTCACACGTGTGCCGTATTCGGGGTGCTCTTTTTCTATCACCTTTGCCACAGCCTGTGCTCCGCCCTCTATGGCATGCTCCTGGACAAGTACTATCGACGAGTTCTTGTGTTTGCGGCGTCCTTGACCTATAGCGGCCTCCAGTTGTTCCGCCACGGTGGCACGTTCGGGTATTATAGCGGCTTCGGCTCCTGCTGCAATAGCGGCATTGAGAGTAAGAAATCCTGCATCACGTCCCATGATCTCGACAAGGAAGAGTCGCTCATGGCTGGTGCCTGTGTCGCGCAGCTTGTCCACACAGTCCATTATGGTGTTAAGCGCAGTGTCGTATCCGATGGTGGAGTCTGTGCCCCAAAGGTCGTTGTCAATAGTGCCTGGTATACCGATGATAGGTATGTTGTACTCCTGTGCAAGCAAACGTGCTCCGGTGAAAGTGCCGTCACCTCCAATGACAATAAGAGCATCTATCTTCTCTTTGTGCAGAGTCTGCCATGCCCGCTTCCTGCCTTCTACTGTCTTGAATTCTTCACTGCGTGCAGATTTGAGAATAGTGCCTCCGCGTTGGATTATACCACTCACGTCCTGTGTGGTGAATTCTTGTACTTCGTCATCCATCAGACCTTTGTATCCGCGAAAGATAGCTTTAACTTTGATACCGTTGGCTATTGCGGCACGGGTTACGGCACGCACTGCCGCATTCATACCGGGTGAGTCACCACCTGAGGTGAGAACGCCTATTGTCTTAATCTCGTATTCCATGTTATATATAATTAAGAATTATGCATTATGAATTGTCTGACTTCTTCCATTAGCCAGAGTGGGGTGGAGGTGGCTCCGCAAATGCCGATGTTTTTGCCCTCACACTGGCTGAGATAATCCTCTGTGAGTTCTTTTGCACTCTCTATGAAAACCGTGTCCGGGTTGGCTTCTTTGCAGTGTTGATACAGCACTTTGCCGTTTGACGAGTTTCTTCCTCCCACAAATACTATCTTGTCGTGCCGCGCAGCAAACTCCCTGATGTGTTGGACACGATTCCTTACCTGACCGCAAATAGTGTCATGCCACTCGAACTTTATCCTTGACTCCTTACTTTGAGACTTGAGTTGGTCTTCTATTGTCTCTACCAGTCTTTGAAACTCTGCCACCGACTTGGTCGTCTGTGAAAAAAGATATATGTCTTTGCTGAAGTCTATTTTACCAAGGTCATCAGTACCTTCTACCACTATGGCAGAGTTCTCGGTTTGTCCTTGCAGCCCTACCACCTCTGCATGCCCTTGTTTGCCGAAGATGACAATTTGAGCCTGCGGATGCTGCTTGTAGGTGTCGGAAATCTTCTGCTGCAGGTGTCTTACTACGGGACAACTGGCATCAACTATCTCGATGCCTCGCTGCTCTGCAATATGGTACGTCTGAGGTGGTTCACCGTGAGCCCGGATAAGCACTTTAGCTTCCCGTGGCAGCAGTTTGAATTGCTCATGGTTGATAGTGATGAGTCCGAGTCGGGTCAGCCGCTCTACTTCTTGCCCGTTGTGGACAATGTCGCCAAGGCAGTACAGTGTGCCTCCACGTTGCAACTCTTCCTCCGCTTTTCTGATGGCTGTCACCACTCCGAAGCAGAATCCCGACTTACTGTCAATGGTTACCATGAGAATGTAAAACTAAAGACTGATAAACCGTAATTGTTACTTTATCTTCGACTCGAATATCTCCACCACCTTTCTCAGCTGCTCGTCTTGAGTGAGGTGGGTGTTGTCCAAGACAATGGCATCTTCAGCTTGTCTGAGTGGAGACTCGGCGCGGTGAGTATCTCTGTAGTCCCGGTCTAAGACATCATGCAGCACATCTTCATACACGGCATTTATGCCTTTCTGCTTGAGCTCCAGGTACCGCCTCTCGGCGCGCACCTGGGCAGTGGCGGTAAGGAATATTTTTAGTTCTGCCTGAGGAAAAACTACTGTTCCTATGTCTCTGCCGTCCATTACTATGCCTTTCTCTGTCCCCATCTGCTGCTGTTGTGCCACCAGAAAGCGTCGTACTACTCCTATTGTGCTCACTTGTGAGGCGAGGTTGCCTGTCTCCAAAGTGCGGATTTGCTTTTCCACATCTTCACCATTGAGGCATACGTGTTGCCCGTCAGCGGTTTGAAGAAAAGATATGCGGATATTCTTCTCAAGGAACGACGTCTTCTCAGCATCGGTCAATGTCTGGAATTCGTCTATTGTCAAATGCTGTGAGACATACAAGGCCACTGCTCTGTACATGGCACCTGTGTCAACATAGGTGTAGCCGGCATGTTTTGCCAGTTGTTTTGCTATTGTGCTTTTTCCGCACGATGAGTATCCGTCAATTGCTACTACTATTTTGTTCATAGAATATCAGATTTGGAGCTATGCTCCTGTTGGCATTTACTTCATCAGACTGTTGATGTCCAAAGCAAGTGATGCTTGATAGATATATTGTCCTTTGGTATATTGCGAAAAGGCAAAGCCGAGTCGTACCATTTTTATGTTGAGTCCTGCACCGAGAGCAAATCCTGCGAGTGAACGCTGGTCTTTAATAGCCAGTTCAGCGCGATGACGATGATTGTAGCTGAGAGTGATATAGAATTTCTCACTTCGAGGCACAATGTCCAGAAAGAAGATTGTATGTCTGAACATCATGTCGTACCACATGACTGCTCCATTGTCTTGAGCCAGAGCCCATTCTTCACTGGTCATACCCTTCTTTGAACCTAACACATAAGTGCTTTTGCCGCTCAGTTCATAGCCTAAGTTCCAGCGTTGCATGTTGTGTATGGTCATGCCGATGCGGATGGGGGCATGCTTGAAGCGGTAATTGAATCCGAGTTGCAGGTTGAGCGGCAGCATCGAGCGATTGCCCGACTCGGGTCCATCGTAGAATTTCTTGAGTTGCCAACCTATGTTTTGCAGGCTCAGACCTAACTGGAATGTGCTGTCTTTGGTCTGGAAATGTGCTCCGACATCTGCTCCGAGTGCGAACGAAGAGTAACTCTCGTAGATGCTATATATAGGTTTTAGTGCGGCACCCACTCTGAACATAGGTCCCAGCTGGCGGCTGTATATAAGGTCAATGAGCATGTCTCGTGCGCCGAAAGTGAGTCCGCTCTTGTTGCCGTATTCGTCAGCATACTGCATCTTGCCATAGTCCAGATAGTGTATTGCAGCGGCGAAACGGTTTTCCTTGTAGTTGTGGCTGTATATGGCAGAGGCAGCGTTGATCCCGCTCATGCAGTAGGCATAGTTGAGTTGCAGACTCATGTGAGTCTTGTCGGATAGCACTGCGGGATTGCAAAGGGCGGTGCTGAGTTCGCCGTTATCAACTGAAACGTTGTTTCCTCCAAGAGAATTGAGGCGGGCGGACATAGGCATACTGAGGAAGGCAAATGATGTGCTACCCGACTGACCGCATATGCTGATGGTGCTTGTAATCAGCCAAATAAAGGTTAATATAATTTTCTTTACAGACACTACTTATGCAATATATTTTCACTGCAAAATTATAGTTTTTTTTTGACTTATGCAACTAAAAGCGTTTTTTTGTTGTGTATGTTGATTTTTTGTACTACTTTTGCAGCCGGTTTAATAACCTTATTAAATAAGATAAGCATCTATGAGAAAAACATATAACCTTGGAATAGATATCGGTAGTACTACGATAAAAGTCGCACTTCTTGATGAAGAACGCCGCTTGTTGTTTTTTGATTACAGGCGTCATAATGCTGATGTGCGCAGTGTGGCATTACGCACCCTGAAGGCGATGCAGGAGAGGGTAGGTGAGTGCTCGTTGCGGGTTGTTATAACGGGTTCTGTGGGTATGGGGTTTGCGGAGTTGTTGGGTTGCCGTTTCGTGCAGGAGGTGATAGCGGCAGCAGAGACGGTAAGGCAGTTTTATCCCGAAGTGCACACGTTTGTTGACATGGGTGGAGAGGACTCCAAACTCATATTCTTCGATGAGGGCAAGGTTCCGGATATACGTATGAACGGCTCGTGTGCGGGAGGCACCGGTGCTTTTCTTGACCAGACGGCAACTTTGCTTGGAGTGGAGACGGGTGAGTTGGACAGGTTGGCGTCGGAGTCTGAAACTATATATCCGATAGCATCGCGTTGCGGAGTGTTCTCAAAGACGGACATACAAAATCTTATCTCGCGCAATGCAGAGAAAACAGATATTGCTGCATCTGTCTTTCATGCCGTTGCAACACAGGTGGTGGGGTCTCTTGCCCGTGGGCGTGACATAGAGCCGAAGTTGTTCTTCTGCGGAGGCCCCTTTGCTTTTCTGCCGCATCTGAGAAAGGCGTTTCTGGATATCTTGGGCTACAGCGAGTCTGATTGTATTATTCCTCAGAATGCACAAATCATTCCCGCTATGGGTTGTGCGCTGTTGGCATCAGGGCAAAAAGATAATGACGTGTTGCTTTCTGAGTTCTATTCTTCTCTCTCTGAGCTTCATGCCACGGCAGATTATTCGCTGCGCCTGCCTCCGCTTTTCCGCTCTAAAGAGGATTATAACTCATGGCTCGAGGAGCATAGAAGCAGTGTTGGTGGCAGTATGCTTGATGCCGGGCAACCGGCTGGGCTGCAATTAAAGCCCGATGACAAGTATTTTCTCGGTGTTGACTCCGGCAGTACGACTACCAAGCTTGTCCTGATCAATCAGACAGGCGGGATTGTATATACGGATTATCGTCGGAACAATGGTGATAGTTTTCGTGCTTTCTCCGAAGGCTTGAATGAGATGCAACGTAGGCTGTCTGATATGAATGTCCTTCATTCTGAAATTAATATTGTTGCATCTTGCGCTACAGGCTATGGCGAGTCGTTGTTGAAAACAGCCTTCTCGCTTGACTATGGCATTGTGGAGACTATGGCGCATTTCATAGGTGCCCAAGCTGTCATGCCGGACCTAAGTTTCATTCTTGACATCGGAGGTCAGGATATGAAGGCTATTTGGGTGAAGAATAACTCCATTCAGCGCATAGAAATCAATGAGGCATGTTCTTCTGGCTGCGGCTCATTCATTGAGACGTTTGCCCGCCAACTGGGCTATTCTGTTTCCGACTTTGCCCGTATGTCGTGTTTTGCAGAGCATCCTTGCGACCTTGGCACACGTTGTACGGTCTTCATGAATTCCAAAGTAAAGCAGGCAATGCGTGAAGGAGCCAAGGTGGAAGATATTGCAGCAGGATTCAGTTACTCGGTAGTGAAGAACTGCTTATATAAGGTGCTGAAACTGCGTGATGTGTCTGAACTCGGAGGCAAGATAGTAGTGCAGGGAGGCACCATGCGTAATCATTCTGTCGTCCGAGCCCTCGAACTGCTTACGGGCTGCGAGGTGGGTTTTACCTCTATACCTGAATTGATGGGAGCTTATGGGGCTGCATTGTATGCAATGCGTAATACAAAATAACCGCTATACTAAGAATCACAAATCTGATTGTTATGACATTGGAACAACTGATACAGTCAAATGAATATGACACCTCTTTTGAGGTGTGTCAGGGTTGCGAGAACCATTGCCAGGTGCGCCTGTTTCACTTCAAGAATGGCAAGACGTTTGCCAGCGGCAACAACTGCGAGAAAGTGTATTCTTCTTTTCACGAAGCAGGGAAACGCGGGGTCAACTTGTTTCAAGAGAAATATAGGATGCTGTTTGGCGGTAGTGTAGAAAGCAGTAGTGAGAAAAAAAATAAAAGAACGGGAGTCGTGATAGGTATTCCTCGCGGGCTTGGTATTTATGAAAACTGGCCGTTCTGGCGTACACTTTTTGCCTATTGCGGTATCAAAACACTGCTCTCCGCCACATCTACTGTTCCTTTATATGAGAAAGGAGTGCGCACCATTATGGCGGATAACATCTGTTTTCCTGCCAAACTGATGCACGGGCATGTGTTCGACCTTATAGAAAAGCGGGTTGACCGGATCTTCTATCCCTTTGTGGTCTATGAGCAAAAGGAAGACCAGCAGAGTCGCAACTCGTTCAACTGTCCTATAGTGTCAGCCTACAGCGACGTAATCAAGTCGGCTGTGGATTCTGCCGGAAAATATGGAATTCCTTTTGATGCTCCTGTAGTCTCTTTCAACGACAAGCAGATGCTAACAAAGGCATGCGTGGAGTATCTCGCCACTTTGGGCGTACTGAGGGAGACTGCTCTTGCGGCTACCGATGAGGCATGGCGTGCACAGAATGAGTACCTCGATACGCTTGAGAGGCGTGGAAAAGAAGTTCTTGAGAAGGCTGAGGAAGATGGTCGAATGGTCATCTTGCTTGCGGGCAGACCCTATCATACCGACCCCTTGATAGAACATAAGATTTCTCGGGCAATTGCGGATATGGGTGTGGATGTGATAACAGAGCATGTGGCACGCCGCATGGGGAGCAATGTTTACGGTGAACTTAATGCAATCACTCAGTGGGCATATCCTAACCGTATATTCAAAGCGGCAAGGTTTGTGGGTGAATCTGAATATCAGGGACTTCACATGGTCGAACTTACCAGTTTCGGTTGCGGTCCGGATGCCTTTATTCTTGACGAAGTACAGTCTATACTTTCCCGTTTCAAAAAGAACCTGACGATACTTAAGATTGATGATGTCAACAATATTGGTTCGCTCCGGCTCCGTGTGCGTTCGCTGGTGGAGAGTACGCGTGGCAATCTGTCTGGGCACCCCAATCATGTATCACAACCTGCTCCTTTTGTCACCACCAGAACTTTCATGCCTCAGGACAGAAAACGTACTATTTTGGCACCTTATTTTGCTGAGGGCTATTCGGAGTTTCTTCCTGCGCTCTTTTCGTTGGCGGACTATGAGATGGTGAATCTGCCTCAGGGCTCTCAGCAGGATGCGGAGACAGGTCTGAGGTATGCCAACAACGATGTGTGTTACCCTGCCACTATTGTGATCGGCAGCATAATGAACGCTCTTAACAGCGGTAAGTATGACTTGGGCAACACAGCAGTCATCATCACTCAGACCGGAGGGCAATGTCGTGCCACCAACTATTATTCTTTGATTAAGAATGCAATGGTTCGCAGCGGATACGCCGATGTGCCTCTCCTCTCGCTTGCCACCAGTGCGGACATCTCTGCCACTCAACCCGGTTTCAACCCTAAGTGGCGTAAGGTTATTCCTATGCTGCTCCATGCTATGGCATACGCCGATGCACTTAACAAGATATATCACTCTGCCGCTCCGCGAATGGATTATGATGCGGCTCAACAATTGAGAGAGAAGTATATCAATCTTGCCTGCGAGGCGATAAGGCTGAGAGATTCGTGCAGAATACAGAAACTGATGCGTGAGGCAGTACGGGAGTTTGGTGCAGCTGTCGATAGGACTAAGGATGTGCCTGTGATAGGAGTTGTTGGTGAGATATATGTCAAGTACAACTCTTTCTCGCACAAGAATGTGGTCAACTGGCTGTTGGAGAATGGAGTGGAGGTTGTTCCGCCTTCTCTTATCGACTTTTTCTCTACTTCGTTTGTCTCCCGCCATGCCAACCGTGAACTCAACATACGCAAAGAGACAACGCCTGCATGGCTGACAGATGTATTCTATCGCTATATTCGTCATGTTGTCAGGAAATACGACCGCATCTGCGCTGACTACCCGTATTTCCGCAAGTCAACGAATATCTTTGATATAGCCCGCTTGTCAAAGCAGGTTATCTCTACTGCGGCTGACTTTGGTGAAGGCTGGTTCCTGCCCGGAGAGATATGCCATTTGGCTGAGACAGGTGTGAAAAATGTGGTCAGTCTGCAACCATTTGGCTGCATCGCCAACCATGTAATCTCCAAAGGTATAGAAAAACGCCTGCGCAGTATATACCCTGATGTGAATATGCTATTTCTCGACTTCGACAGTTCTACTTCCGAAGCCAATATATATAATCGTCTCCATTTCCTTGTGGATAATGCAAGAAAAGCAACATTATGAAACCTCAAACTACTGATCTTGAACAAAGTATCCTCGAAGCTGCAGAGCGTCTTTTCCTTGAGAAAGGCTTTGCAGGCACAAGTACTACCGACATAGCGCATGCAGTGGGCTGCAACCAGGCTCTGGTGCATTATTACTATCGCACCAAGGAACGGCTTTTCCGTGGTATCTTCATCAATAAGATTAATCTATTGCTGGATTATCTTGACAAATTCGAATACAATGGTTGTATGATGTCGGCTATAGGCAGAGTGATTGATTTCTATTTTGCTCTTCTCAGGAGTAATCCCCGCCTGCCTTTCTTCGTGATGAACGAGTTGGTCCTGAACAAAGAGCGCCGTGAGTGGATGCGTGAGACTTTTGTCGAGAACGAAAAACGCAGACGTGTGTATTATTCTTTCTCCGAGATAGTGAGAAAAGAAGTGGAGAAAGGAACAATACGGCCGATTGAGCCGCTTTTCTTGCTGCTTGACGTTGTGTCGCTTGTTGTGATGACTTTCACCACACTGCCTATCTACGCCGACTTGCTTGAGAAGTCTGAGCAGGAAGTGGATACCTATCTTGAGGAGCGCAAGAAGGAGATTTTTATCTTTGTAATGAAGGGTCTGCAGCCTTAGTTGAAATTGTATTTTATGTTTTGTTATTTATTATATCTTCACCTATGAATATTTTTGGGTTGCAGGTATAAGATTTTTGTTGTACCTTTGCCGTGCATATTGTGTGAATACATAAAACAGCGGACAAAATAACATAATAACATAAATAACAATTAGAAAACTATGTGGTTAACTGATTCCTCAATCGGACGTAAACTCGTAATGAGTATTACGGGCACCTGCTTGGTGCTGTTTCTGCTCTTCCATGCGTCGATGAACCTGACACTCATCTTCTCGGAAGATGCTTACAACTGGATTTGCTCAATGCTGGGAGCCAATTGGTATGCTCTTATTGGCACAGCAGCTTTGGCACTCCTTGTCCTCATTCACTTTGTGTATGCCTTTGTGCTCACCATCCAGAACCGCCGTGCACGTGGTAACGACCGTTACGCCGTCACAGCTCGTCAAGAGGGAGTTGACTGGGAAAGCCAGAACATGCTCGTTCTCGGTATCATCATTTGCGGTTTCCTTATTCTTCACCTTGCCAATTTCTGGTTCAAGATGCAGTTTCAGGAGATGACCGGTCTGAAGACAGGTGCTTTCGACCCGCAGAATGGTGCTGCCTACGTTAAGTATCTCTTCACAGGTATCTACGACCCTGCACAGGTTGTCAACGAAGGTATGCTTAATATGCCTGATTGGGCTCACCCTGTTTATTGCTGTCTCTATCTGATTTGGCTTGCTGCCATCTGGTTCCACCTCACACACGGTGTTTGGTCAGCACTGCACACCATGGGACTCTCAAGCAACATCTGGCTGCCACGCATCAAAGTGATTGGTAATATCGTTGCCACAATTGTTGTCCTTATGTTTGCTGCAGTCATCTTCTATTACCTCGGCATGTACATTGGCGTACACTGCATGGCATAAAAAATGAGTTGAAAGTTTAAGGTTCAAAGTTTAAAGAAGTTAGGAAACGGAAAGTTAAAAAGTCTTTTGTGTTACATCACATCATAATTTAATTACTACTCTCAACTCTCAACTTCTTTCAACTCTCAACCCTTAACTCTCAACTTCTCTCAACTTTCAACTCTCAACTGAAAACTACTAATATTATGGCTAAGAAAAAAGATATAAAGACTGCACTTCAAGATGCAGCACAGGAAGCCCTCGAAACGGTGAAACAGAAAGCCGCCGAGGTTGTTGAAGACCTGCAGGCACGTGCTGAGCGCGTCGCTGAAGACCCGAAAGTAAAAGAGGCTGTCGATGCAGCTGTTGATGCCGCCGCTGAGGCTGCACGCAAAGCAGCAAAAGCCGCTAAGGCAGCTGCTGTCACCATGGCAGCTCCTGAGGAAGAGAAAGTCATCACACCTAAGATGGCTAAGATTCCAGAGGGACCGCTTGAACTTAAGTGGACCAACTACAAGAACCATCAGAAGCTTGTCAACCCGGCAAACAAACGCAAACTCGACATCATCGTCGTAGGTACCGGTCTTGCCGGTGCTTCGGCTGCCGCATCGCTCGCAGAGATGGGCTTCAATGTACTTAACTTCTGCATTCAGGACTCGCCCCGTCGTGCGCACTCTATCGCAGCACAGGGCGGTATCAACGCTGCCAAGAACTATCAGAACGATGGTGACTCTGTTTACCGTCTTTATTACGATACCATCAAGGGTGGCGACTACCGTGCCCGTGAGGCTAATGTATATCGTCTGGCTGAGGTGTCGAACAACATCATCGACCAGTGCGTGGCACAAGGTGTTCCTTTTGCTCGCGAATACGGCGGACTCCTTGACAACCGTTCGTTCGGTGGTGCACAGGTTTCTCGTACCTTTTATGCCAAAGGTCAGACCGGCCAGCAACTTCTGCTTGGTGCCTACAGTGCACTCAGCCGTCAGATTGGTAAGGGCAAAGTGAAGATGTACACCCGCCACGAGATGCTTGACATCGTTATGATTAAGGACGAGAACGGTGAGATGCGTGCCCGCGGTATTATTGCCCGCAATCTTGTTACCGGTCGCATCGAGCGTTTCTTTGCTCACGCTGTCGTTATCGGTTCAGGCGGCTACGGCAACACCTTCTTCCTCTCTACCAACGCTATGGCCAGCAACGGCTCTGCCGCTATGCAGATGTACCGCCATGGCGCATATTTCGCCAACCCCTGCTACGCGCAGATTCACCCGACTTGTATTCCCAAGCACGGCGACTTCCAGTCTAAGCTGACGCTGATGTCTGAGTCGCTGCGTAACGATGGTCGTATCTGGGTGCCCAAGAAACTTGAGGACGCTAAACGCTTGCAGCGTGGCGAGATTAAAGGTCGTGATATTCCCGAAGAGGACCGTGACTACTACCTCGAGCGTCGTTATCCCGCCTTCGGCAACCTCGTGCCGCGTGATGTGGCCTCGCGTGCTGCCAAAGAGCGTTGTGATGCAGGCTATGGTGTCAACAACACCGGTCTGGCTGTCTTCCTCGATTTCTCCGACGCTATCCAGCGTCTTGGCAAGGACGTGGTGGCACAGAAATATGGCAACCTCTTCCAGATGTACGAGAAGATAGTTGACGAGAACCCCTACGAGAACCCGATGATGATCTTCCCCGCTATCCACTACACTATGGGTGGTATCTGGGTTGATTACGAGCTGCAGACCTCCGTCAAGGGCCTCTTCTGCATTGGTGAGGCTAACTTCTCAGACCACGGTGCTAACCGTCTTGGTGCTTCGGCTCTGATGCAAGGTCTTGCTGACGGATATTTCGTACTGCCTTACACTATTCAGAACTACCTCGCCGACCAGATTGGCGTGCCGCGTATGTCTACCGACCGTCCGGAGTTTGCTGAGGCTGAGAAGGCTGTCAACGACAAGATAAAGAAGCTCATGTCTATACAGGGTAATGAGTCTGTTGATACTATCCACAAACGTCTCGGTCTCGTGATGTGGGACTTCGTAGGTATGGGTCGTACTGCAGAGAGCCTGAAAGAGGCAATCCGCAAGATTGATGAGATAAAGAAAGATTTCTGGACCAATGTCTATATCCCTGGTACGGCCGACAGCCTGAACAACGAGCTTGAGAAGGCTCTCCGTCTCGCTGATTTCATTGAGATAGGCCGCCTGATGGCTGTGGATGCCCTGAACCGCGAGGAGTCGTGCGGCGGTCACTTCCGCGAGGAGTATCAGACCGAGGAAGGCGAGGCACTGCGTCAGGACGACAAGTTCTCGTATGTGGCTTGCTGGAAGTACATGGGTGAGGACAAAGAGCCCGAACTCATCAAAGAACCTCTCGACTACGAGTTCACCGAACGCAAGACACGTAACTATAAGAGTTAAATCAATACGGGTAGATGAATATAGGGGCGGATTTTTCTGCCCCTATATTTTGTTTTACCGTCTTAAGTTTATATCATATTATGCTACAGATATCAGACAAGATGCCGGCGTTCAGTGTGGTGGACGAGCAGGGCAACACAGTGACAGAAAAAGACCTTATTGGCAATAAGGTGGTTATCTATTTCTACCCGAAGGACTCTACTCCTGGTTGCACCTCGGAGGCTTGCAACCTGCGCGACAACTACCACCGCTTCCTTGCCGAGGGCTACAAAGTGTATGGCGTAAGCCGTGACTCTGTGGCATCGCATGTGCGTTTCAAAGAGAAATACGACCTGCCGTTTCCTCTTTTGAGCGACCCTTCAACCGGAATGCTGCAAGCTTTCGGTGCATGGGGTGAGAAAAAAATGTACGGCAAGACCACTATGGGCACACTGCGCAAGACCTTTGTCTTTGATGAGCAGGGCATTCTCGTCCGCATTATCGACAAGGTGGACACCAAGAACCACGCCGCTCAGGTGCTTTAAGGCATATATATAATATTAGGTATGAACAACTTCAGAGAGATTGATTTGAGTGCATGGAAGCAGGTGGGTGAAGGAGGCAACGGCACCACCTACACATGCCAGACCGAATCCGGTGTTATTCTCAAGGTGGCACGGCATACAAAGACTGACGGCTCTTTCGTGGCCGTTAGTCATGAGTTCTACACCTCCAAGGCTTTTTATGAGGCAGGTGTCCATACACCGAAGATGATAGAATTGGTGCGTGTTGGTGAGGATTATGGCATCATCAGCGAGTTTATAACTAATAAGAAGTCTCTTGCTCGCTTGAGCGGTGAGCAGCCTGAATTGATAGATGACCTTGCCTACCGCATGGCTGTATTCGCAAAGCAGCTTCACGGTACAAAGGTTGAATGCAACCCTGGACAAGACATAAGTGAGCACATACCATCAATGAAGCATCTTATGCTTGAGGCGCTTGCGAACACCAGGATGCTGCGCGGCAGGACACTCAGTAAGACAATAGAGTTTGTGCAGGGGTTAGAGGATGCACCGACATTGTTGCACGGCGATCTTACATTCTCCAATATCATAGTTGAAGTACCTTTCGCCAAAGAGAAAACAGAGAAAACTTATTGGATTGACCTCGGACGCGGTGCACACGGTGTTCCGATGTTCGACCTCGGACACTTCTATCTGTTCTGCAATATTTTTGGAAGACAAAAGCGTGTGCAAGGCATCACCCACATGACCGGTAAGCAGATGCAGCAGTTCTGGAACAGTTTTGCACTTGCCTACAATGGTCCTGAGGGATTGGATGAGTTCACTGCGCAATGTAAACGCTATGCAGTATTGGATGTTATCTTGCTCGGGCATATACAGACGCTCAACTGGCATGAACGCCTGTTCCTCGGATTGTTAGCAAAATTGATGGTAAAATAAAACTGAAGGTAAATAACTATGCAACCCTTTGATCTGGACAGAATAAGGCGGATGAACGATTTGTATGAGACAGTCCTGAATGACATCAAGCGGCAGCCTGAAGAAACAGATTGCAAGCAACTCGGAGCATTCATTGACAGCCTGCGCTCAAAGGTGGTGATGCTTGAGAGTTACTACACTTCAGGCGATTGGCTTGCTGACTTTGAGGCTGACGAGGCAGGATTACTGCCTGAAGACATGAAGCGTGGAGTACTGTCGGAAGACGGACTGAGCGACCTGCTCGATGACTTCAGAGATTTTGAGCATAAGTTGGAGAATCCGAAGCCGATAGAAGAAGTTTATGGACCCCCGTCATGGTTCCTGTAGTTGTTGCCCGTGCGTTTTTGGGGATAAATACCGTAAGTTTATGTTTTATGAAACAAATCGCTGTTAATATTTCGGTATCTCAAAAAAATGTTGTAATTTTGTGCGGGTTAAGTATCAAGGACAATTTCTCGAACGTCAATATTGTTTTTGCTAATGTATAAACAAACTAAATATCTTGCGAACAGACCGGTTTATATGTTAGAATTATTCGCAATAATATAACCGATTAATGAGCGGCAGGTGCTTTGTGCACTTGTCGCTTGTTTTGTCGTGTTGTAAGTTTCATGCTTGAAATTGAACAAGAATAAGATAAAATTAGTCAGATATGAAATCACACTCACTTGTTGAAATCCTGTATGCGGGATGTATGTGCGGCTTGGTCTTGCTGATGACCGGTTGCATCAAAATGCCTCAAGAGCAACACACCAGTTATGAAACAATCACTCTTGCACGTGAGACGGTTACGGCTCCGCTGACATGGAGTGCGGCTATCCGTGGTGCAGGCGATGTGTCTATCGTAGCACGTTGCACCGGTACACTGAATGATATCAAGGTTAAGGACGGTCAGCGTGTTAAGGCGGGCACAGTGCTTTTCCTTCTTGACAGCCGGAGTGCCGTGAATGTTCTCGAGCATGCTAAGGCCGATCTGCAGACAGCTATTGCCAATCGCGACAATGCACGTCTGGAAGCTGAGAGTAACAAAGAGTTGGCAGAGAAGGGTATCGTCAGCGACTATTTGCTGCGCAAGAGCCTGAATGTACTACAGTCGGCTGAGGCACAAGTGGCTCAGGCACGTGCTGTAGTCAGGGATGCACAACTACGCCTCGATTATTGCACTATCAAGAGTCCCGTGGACGGACTGATGGGTAATATCATTCCTCACGTAGGCGATGTGATAGCCGAAGGAACAATGCTCACCCGCATTGCCGGAGTGAGTAAGATGGAAGCCAGCTTCTCTCTCACAGAGAGTCAGGTACATGCGTTAGTCAAAGAACTTGGGTCTTTGGACCAGGTGCTGAAGATAGCTCCGCCTCTTACCTTCCGTTTTAAGGATGGCAGTGAGTACTCTGAGAAAGGTCGCATCACAAGTTTCTCAGGTATGGTTGACCAGCTGACGGGTTCTGTTACCTGCTATGTAACTTTCCCCAATCCAAAGGGTGAACTCTTCTCGGGTATGCAAGGCTCTGTAGTGATGCCTATCGAGTGGGAGGACGTGATGCTTGTGCCACTTACGGCTATAGTGCGTATCCAGGACAAGGCAATGGTTTACAAAGTAGGTGCTGACAGTCTGGCTACAGGTGCGCTGGTGGAAATTGAAGAACTTGGTGATGGCGCGCGTGCGGCAATTCTCTCCGGTGCTGAAGTAGGAGAAACTATTGTAGCCAAAGGTGCTGCTAATGTACATGAGAATGACAAAGTCATTTGGTAGATTGCTTTGCTGATAGAACAAAGACCGCTTACACTGAAAGACAATTAATCAGACTGAATAAATTTTACTGAACATTTAAGTTCTTATTCATGTTCTTTTGGTCAGAAAGACGGTCCTTAATCCAAACAAAATCATGAAAGGAAATATATTTGTAGATCGTAAGGTGATGGCAGTGTGCATTTCGCTGCTGATAGCCTTGGTGGGTTTTATTTGCCTCAACACTCTGCCTATCGAGCAGTATCCTGATATTGCGCCGCCGACAGTGATGATTTCCACATCTTATTCCGGTGCAGATGCTAATACGGTTATGAAGTCCGTCGTTATGCCTATCGAAGAGGCTGTCAATGGCGTGGAGAATATGGCGTATATGACTTCTGAAGCCAGTGCCACAGGCGAAGTGAGCATCAATGTCTTTTTCAAGCAGGGTACTGACCCTGATATGGCGGCTGTCAATGTGCAAAACCGCGTCTCGGCAGCATTGGGACTATTGCCGCAGGAAGTGACGCGAGTGGGTGTTAAAGTAGAGAAAAGGCAGAATAACATTTTGCAGATTGCTGCGCTCGTAAGCCGTGATGGTAAGTTCGACAATGATTTTATTGCCAACTATATCGACATCAATGTCAAACCCCGTCTGTTGCGTGTCACCGGTGTAGGTGCTGTGCAAAATCTGGGTAATACCTATTCGCTGCGTATATGGATGAAGCCTGATGTGATGGCGCGTTATGGTATTGACCCGCAAGATGTTTTCGCAGCTATAGGCAATCAGAATATGGTGGCTGCCACAGGTTCGCTCGGTGAGCAGAGTGGCAATACCTACCAGTATAATCTTGAGTACAAAGGGCGCTTGCAGTCGATTGAGGAGTTTGAAGACATAGTTTTGCGTACCTCTAATGGCAATGTCTTGCACCTGCGTGACGTGGCAGATGTGGAGTTAGGAGCACTCAGCTATAGTTTCTCTTCGCGTGTAGACGGGCAACCCGGTGTGGCATTCATTATCAATCAGGCTCCGGGAGCTAATGCTACCCAGGTCAATGCTTCTATCAACGAGATTTATACCCAGCTGCAGAAGACCATGCCTGCCGGATTGGAATTTACCATCTTGCAGACCAGCGACGATTTTCTCTATGCCGCTATTCATAATGTGGTTGAAACACTTATTATTGCTATCCTGTTAGTCATACTCGTCGTCTATTTCTTCTTGCAGAACTTCAAGGCTACACTCATTCCTTCTATATCTATCATCGTCTCGCTGTTAGGCACATTCGCTGTGGTGAAAGTGGCAGGTTTCTCGCTCAATATCCTCACACTCTTCGCTCTGGTATTGGCTATCGGTACCGTGGTGGACGATGCCATAGTGGTGGTTGAGGCCGTGATGGCGAAGATGGAGTCGGGCTATACCTCGGCATATAAAGCCACTAAAGATGCCATGAGCGAAGTGACGGTAGCTGTTATCAGTTGTACCCTTGTTTTTATGGCGGTGTTCATACCTGTTACTTTCATGCCCGGCACAAGTGGTACCTTCTTCACTCAGTTCGGTATTACCATCGCAAGTTCAGTCGGACTGAGCTGTATCTCTGCGCTGACTCTCTGTCCTGCCTTGACAGCTGTTCTTTTCCGTCCCAAGAAAGATGAGAAGGAGCAGCGCAAAGGACTTAACTATTGGGTCAAGACTGCCTACGAGGCAGGATATAACGCCATCTTGGGAAAGTATAAGAAGGGTGTTGCTAAATTTCTGCAGAAGCCTCGTCTGGCATGGGTGTGGCTGATAGTTGCTGTGGTAATAATGGTGTTCGCCATGCGTGGTCTGCCCTCAGGACTTGTGCCGCAGGAAGACCAGGGTGTTATCATGGTGGATGTTACGGCGCCTGCAGGTTCACCCCTTGTTGAAACCGATAAGATTATGGCTGAGGTGGAAGAACATGTGCTCCGGTTGGAAGAGGTGGAGAGTTATGCTAAAATCTCAGGTTTCGGACTTCTGTCAGGTACAGGTGTCAGCTATGGTACACTTGTCATCCGTCTCAAACCGTGGGATCAGCGTAAGGGTTATGAGCACTATATTGACTATGTGATGGGTAAACTCTACCTCTCTTGCGAGGATATTAAAGATGCACAGATCATTCCTTTCCAGATGCCCCAGATTCCCGGATATGGCAATAGCGACGGTATCGATTTGCAGATGGAAGACCTTCAGGGAGGCGATATGTCTAAGTTCAACCAGGTGGTTAATGATTTTCTTGCTGAACTTCAGAAACGACCCGAAGTGCAGCTGGCTATGTCGCTCTACTCTGAGTCGTTCCCCAAATACAAAGTTGATGTTAACGCTACCCAATGCGACCGCGCAGGCATATCCCCCGATGTGGTACTCAATACCTTGGGTGCATATTGCGGTAGTGCTTATATCAGCAATTTCAACCAATATGGCAAGGTTTATCGCGTTATGGCAGGCTCTGCACCCGAGTATCGCCTCGACCCTAATTCACTGAACAATATATTCGTTCGTGTCGGCGACCAGATGGCTCCTATCTCGCAGTTTGTCACACTTACTCCTTCCGTAGGTTCTGCCACTCAGAAACGGTTCAACCTTTATCAGTCTATCTCTTGCTCTGTTAAACCCAATACCGGCTATAGCGATAGCGATGTCCAACGTGTGATAGCGGAGGTTGCAAAAGACCATCTGCCTACAGGCTATGGCTACGAATATGGTGGTATGAGCCGCGAGTTGGAAGAGAACAGCAAGTCAAACCTCACCATTCTTATCTACCTTGTCTGCATATTGCTTATTTATATGATTCTGGCATCTCTCTATGAGTCATTCTTCATTCCGTTGGCAGTGCTCCTGTCTGTACCTTTCGGACTGATGGGTTCCTTCGCATTCTCATGGCTCTGCGGACAGCAGAACAACATCTATCTGCAGACAGGTGTGATTATGCTCATCGGTCTGCTTGCTAAAACGGCTATTCTTATCACTGAGTTTGCTGTCGAGAAACGCAAGCAAGGGATGCCTATTCTTGAGGCTGCGCTCGGAGCGTGTGAGGACAGGTTGCGTCCTATTCTCATGACCGTTGTTACCATGATTGCAGGTATGATTCCGCTTATTATCGAAGGCGGTGCAGGTGCCAATGGCAACCGTGCTTTGGCTATAGGTGTCACAGGCGGTATGGCGGTCGGCACCCTTGCTCTCGTCTTCGTGGTACCTGCATTCTATATCATCTTCCAGAAACTCCACGAGCGTTTCCAGGGTGGAGAGCCTGGTTCTGACCCGGTCCCGCAGCCGGAAGAGTCTGCACCGCAAACTAAGGGAACAATGACAACTGTTCTTCTGATTTGCCTTCTCTCTGTTTCTGCATTGTTTTCTTCATGTGGTATATTCAATAAATATCAACCTACGGCACAGTCTGTGCGTGACTCTGTGGTTACAACTGTGAGTGAGGCAGACTGGCAGTCCTATATTGAAGACCCAGTGCTGCAAGGATATATTCAGACTGCTTTGAAGAATAATGTCGATTACCGCTCCCGTCAGTTGGCTGTTCAAGAAGCAGATGCACGACTTCGTGCTGCTAAACTCGGTTTCCTGCCTACACTTGCTCTTAGTCCTGCTAACGTGGGTGTGTCTGGCACTGTTACGCCCGGCGGTGGTGCTTCCGGGGCCGTGCTCAGCTATCAGGTGCCCCTCTCGCTCAACTGGGGTGGGGAAGGATTCGGTACTGTCACCAACCGTAAGCGTCAGGCAGAGGTGCTGCGTGAGCAGGCTGAGGATAATCTGGCGGTGGCGCATGCCAACCTGGTGGCTACCATGGCACGAGTATATACCCAACTGCAACTGCTCGACTATCAGGCACTTATTCTTGATAGTACCGAGCTTATATGGCAGCGGGTGTTGGAGGTGCAACGGGTCTTGGTCAAGAACGGGCAGGCTTACTCACCTTCTATCGGACAGATGGAATCGTCGCTCATCAATGTCCAAATACAGCGCATTCAACTGTTGGAGCAAATCAATTCTTTGGAACTGGCATTATGCCGTCTCATGAACGAAGAACCTCATGCCATAGTGCGTTCACCTTGGGAGAGTTATTCTTTTGGCAAATGGACTATTGACCCCGTGCCTGCCTCGCAGTTGAGCAATCGTGCCGATGTTAGGGCAGCGGAGCGCAATGTGGCTGCCGCTTTCTATCAAACCAATATGGCAAAAGCCGCCTTCTGCCCGGCATTGTCGCTATCAGGACTCATCGGATGGACTAACAATGGAGGAGTCGTTGCCAACCCGGGACAGCTGCTGATGAATGCCGTGCTCGGACTGGCGCAACCTATTTTTGCAGGAGGAAGACTGAAGGCTAACCTGCGTATTGCCAAGTTGGAACAAGAGGAAGCTGCCAATCGTTATGTTGAGACGATGCTCCGCGCCGGCAGTGAGGTCAACGATGCTATCTTCCGTTGCCGCAATGCACAGGAGCAGGATGTCCTCTATCAGCGTCTGCTCACAACACAGCGTGAAGCATACGATGGCACATGCGAACTCATGGAAAAGGGCAAAGCCACCTATCTTGAGGTGCTCACCGCACAGGAGTCTTATCTCAAGGCTCAACTCGCTGATGTCACCAACAGATATAATGCTATCATCAGTCTCATTGACCTGTATGTTGCACTCGGAGGTGGCACTAAATAAGACGGTTAATTTTAAATCTTATATATAATTATGGTACACGATCTTTACATCTTAATGATTACGGCTGGCGTGGTCAGTCTGTTGTTCAAGCTGTTGAAACAGCCTGTAGTACTCGGATATATTGTTGCCGGAGTGCTGGTAGGACCCTATCTGTTCGGAGAGAGTCTCGTTAGCGCCGAGAACGTCGAGTCGTGGGGCAATGTCGGAGTACTCTTCGTCCTGTTCTGCATAGGTCTCGAGTTCCGTATTAAAAACCTCATCAGCAGTGGAAAGGTGGCTGCTATCGGTGCACTGACTATCATCGGAGGTATGATGCTTTTTGGATTCGGTGTCGGAAAGTCAGCTGAATTGGATACTATGAACTCGCTTTTCCTGGCAGGTATGCTCTGCATGTCAAGTACTACCATCGTGATGAAGGCTATCGACGAGGCGGGTATGAGTAAGGAGCGCTTTGTCAAAGGAGCAACGAGTATTCTTATCATCGAAGATATTGTGGCGGTCGTACTGATGGTTCTCCTCTCCAGTATTGCCATACGTCATCAGTTTGAGGGTAAAGAACTGCTTGGCAAAGTCGGCAATCTCGCTATCACTCTCGTTGCATGGTTTGTCTGCGGTATTCTGATTATACCTACTTTCCTTCGCTGGGTCAAACGGTATCTGAATGACGAGACCCTCATCATCCTCTCTCTGGGCCTTTGCTTGGGTATGGTGCTGACCGCTGAGGAAGCAGGTTTCAGTAGTGCACTCGGAGCATTTGTCATGGGTATGATTCTCGCCGAGACTGTCGAGTCGCACCGTATTGAGAAACTGATGACACCGCTCAAGAATGTCTTTGCAGCTATCTTCTTCGTCTCTGTCGGTATGATGATTAATCCCTCTTCTCTTCTGGAGTATTGGCCGAGCATCATTTTGGTCTGCCTGGTGATTATCTTTGGTATGATTCTGTTCGGCACTCTCGGCTGTTGGTGGGGCGGAGAGACAATGCGCGACTCTATGCTTACCAGTTTCTCCTTCGTGCAGATAGGCGAGTTCTCTTTCATCATCGCCGGTTTGGGCAACAGTCTTGGCGTCCTTGACCCTGCCATCTATCCCATCATCGTGGCATCCAGTGTGGTGACCACTTTCCTCACACCGTATATCATGAAGGCCTCCATTCCGTGCTATAACTTCCTCTACAAGCATGCACCGGCGCGTCTCAAGGCTAAGATAGATGAACGTGAGCAAAAAGTGGCACAAGCCGAGCAGCTGGCAATGTCACAGTCCGCTGCAGGCAATGAGTCCGCACTGGCTGACAAAGCAAGGCATGCCGTACGTCATACCTATATTACCAAGCGTTTGGTCAATCTCTTTATCAAGAACATGAGCGAAAAGGATTCGGTGCAGGAGGAACAATGAGATTCCGCAGAATCTTGCATATTTATTATATATGACTTTCTCATCCTCATCGGCATTCGTTCAGCCTGGTACCTTCAGTAAGGATTGGTCTGATATCGAGCTTTTGCAAGTCCGCTCTCGCAATGTGCTCTATACCGCTACACGCTATGGCAGGCGTTTCCTATTGAAGGCACTCCGCGAGGAACACCGCAATCTGACCGAGTACCGGCTGCTTCATGAGAAGGAGTTCCGACTCGCATTTTCACTCAGTCATCCGAATATCGCTGCCACCTATTCCTACGAGCAAGTGCCATCGCTCGGACCCTGCATCGTGCAGGAATATATCGATGGTGTGACACTAGGCGACTGGCTGCATGGCATACAGGTGTCCCCGTCTGCGGTTTCAGCGGATAACGTAACCGCAGAGAGTAGCGTACCGCCTTCCCGGCATGCACGCATGCGTGTCTTCATGCAACTGCTTGACGCTCTTGAGTATCTGCATGGACTGCAACTCGTTCATCATGACCTCAAACCGGGTAATATTCTCATCACTCGCAACGGGCAGAACCTCAAACTCATCGACTTCGGACTGAGCGATACTGACGATAGCCTCTCTCCACGATCCAACGACCCGCGTGAGGATATCCGCCGCTTGGCAATGCTGATGCAACTGCTCTTCCCGAAGAAATACATTCTCATAAGAAAGCGTTGTGCCAGTGGCTCATATCCCAACATCGCTGCCTTGCGTCGGGCATTGGAAAGGCGTCAGAAACTGCTGTCTTCAATCCCCATAGTTATATTGTTGATGATGCTTGTCGTATCATCTAACATCTTGTATACTTCCCATAAAGAGCGTGAAGCAATATTAAATGGGAATGAACAGATGTTGAGTAGCCAATTGTTCTCTGCGGATAATTGGACTCCTCTGACAGAAGTTGATTCTGTTGTGTATGTTGTAGGTAAGTTCTATTGTTCTCAAACTTGGGAACAGCAACTCGAGTTCGTAATGGATTCTGCACGAGTTAGGCCTATGATGCAGAAATATTATGCAAAGGGGTATGGTGTGAAGAATTTAAAAATTGCCAATTTGCGATATTATACGAAAAAAATGAATACCAATTTGTTTGTTTGTCGTTCTGGATATGATGTCGATGACTGTACTTATATCATCAGACAAGGTAATGATTTTAAGATAGATTGGGAGGCTACTGTGACATACAATCCTCTAACGCTATATGAACTTGAACAGACTCCCGGAAAAATTGTTGAATGGAGAGCGAACCGCTTTAAATATAATTTGTATGCACCTGTATATCAGAATGATTATTGGGAGCGCATATATGTTAAAGGCGCTTATTTTTACTGTCTGAAGCAGAATAAGGCAATAGATTCTATTCACGCAGTGTGTGCCGATAACAATGTGCATCAAGTGATACTTAAGATTAGAGCAGTCAAAACAGAGAATGAACCGTATATAGAAATTGTTGACTTTGTAAAAGAGGGTCTCTCCAAATATTACTAACCCATTTTTGTGTCTTGTCGTCTTTTTTGCCCTTTATACTGTAGGGGCAGGGGCTACTACATTCAGCGAAACTGTGCTCTCGCCATTATACCATCATTATACCATCAGGCCAACAAACCCCTAACCCGTTACCCGTAACCTATAACCTGTAACCAGTAACCAGTAACCTGTACCCCCCAACCACTACGCATGCAAAGGTACATTGTTTTCTTCCGATATCATTCCGCAAATTAACGGAATATAATACGTGAGAAATTTGTGTGTTCTTAATATCGATAATTTCTTTTGCACTATCTTTTCCGAAGGGAGGCCATTTATGGCAATTCATGTCATAATTCAAGAGCAATATTAGTGACGAACTTCTCAGTACATATAATTTTTGCAAATATTTTGATGAATAAGAAAATTATCTTAACTTTGTAGGCGAAAAATAATGAAACTATATCGTCGCTTACCGACGTTAAACAGTAAGACAAAAAACGAATTTACTCAGACATGCTACAACTCAACAGAGCAGAATATATAGAAGCAGTTAAGGCTATTAAAGAAGCAATACAAATCAGTCGCTATAATGCTGCCAAGTTAGTGAACAAGGAAATCTTGTCCCTGTATTATTGGGTAGGTAACTATGTGTCTGTCAATAGTCGTATAGGTGCGTGGAATACTCATGCTATAGAAACCATCTCGCGGCAGTTGCAGCAAGAACTTCCGGGATTAAAGGGGTTTAGTGAAACAGGTATCAAGGATATGCGGATTTTCTATGAAGCATGGAGTCCATACCTAAATTGGCAACCGACAGTTGCCGATTTGAAAAATGTATTGCCTTTTGACCAACTTGCAAATCGGCAACCGATAGTTGCCGATTTATCCACATCTGACATCGAATGTTTTGTTCAAGTAGGTTTCAGTCTGCACAGACAAGTCATCCGCTATGCTTCTACTTTGGAAGAACGACTCTTTTACATACGACAATGTGCAACGCATTTCTGGACAAAAGACCGGCTGATTGCTAACCTCAAAGCGGATGTTTTCCACAAAGATGCCGCACTCAATAATTTCCAAGTCGCCATTCCTGATAGTCAGCTACGTGACAAGGCATTGCAAGTGTTCCGCGAAGATGTGGTCTTGGATTTCTTAAAGCTGCCTGACCCTGATTTTGTGGATGAAATAGATGTTGAGAAGCAGATTGTAAAGAACATCAAGGACTTTATAATGGCACTCGGCGGCGATTTCAGTTTTATGGGCAACCAATACCGTATAGTTGTGGACGGAGAAGAGAGTTTTATTGATTTGTTGTTCTTCAACCGCCGTCTACGTTCATTGGTGGCAATAGAACTGAAAAGCAGTAAGTTCAAACCTGAATATGCAGGAAAGATGAATTATTATCTCTTTGCTTTGGATGAGTATGTCAAAATGCCTGACGAGAACCCAAGTATTGGTATTATTCTTTGTCGTTCGATGAATGAAAAGAAAGTTGAGTTTTCTTTCCGAGATATGACTAAACCAATGGGCGTTGCTATATATCGCAGTAGCAGCGAACTGCCTGAAGCATACCAAAACATCTTGCCATCAGCTGAAGAATTAAGAAAACTATTATAGAAATATCGTCGCTTACCGACGTTAAACAGTAAGGACATATTACATAAAGCGTTTGCTAACGCTTGTTTGTCTGAGTAAACGAAACGTAGGAAATTTCAGTTAACAGATAAGGAACAAGTACGGCAGATGCTCGCAGTGTATTGATGCACATACCGTTTTGATATGTGTATATAATATACCCAGCGGGCAACTGAGTTGAATTCCGTCTGTTAAGGTATCCTACAACCTCGTTTACCGGATGACAACCAGTTGTCCGCGTTTTTTGTTTGTACACTTACTGAAAAACGATGCAAAAGTAATGCAAATTTCGAAACTAATAAATGCGCTAGCAATAAGGACCAACAAGGACTTTTAGTATTTAACCGCAATCGTGTAATTTTGCACCGACATACAAACGTGAAACTAAATTCTAATGTGACTTACTATATAACTATAACTAAAAACATATCGGAGTACGCCGAAAATCCGAAGAAGAGTAGGCATACAAAACTTTATCAAACACATGAAAAAAACATTATTATTTATTGCAGTAGTCGCACTTATCTGCAGTTGTTCAACTCCTAAGGCTACAAGTTATTCATACTCTGAGTACAAAACAATCTCGCCTTCTCAATCAGTTTTTACAGCACCTTTGATGGCTGACCTTGTTGTGGCAAAGGAACGTATAACTTATGCGGAACGAATCAACCAGAACATTACAAAACTAACTGATGCAGAAGTTGAAGCATTAGCAAATCGCGAAAAAGAGACTGTTATAGCAAATGCCGTAAAAGCAAACAATGCCGATGTGCTTGTGGCCCCTATGGTCAATATTACTACCGACGCTAATAAAAACCTTGTCATTGTAGTATGTGGTTATCCGGCAACTTACCAGAATTTCCGTAATGCAACAGAATCTGATCAATGGATAATCGAAAGGGCAAATGCGGAAAAAGAGCAGAATGTGGAAAAAAAGTCCTCGCCCATTGCTGATATATTCAAGAAGAAAAGTAAATAATGACTAATTCCATGAAGAGAGTAATTCTTTTTATTTCTATCTGGATAACTTCTTCTGTTTTTATTGGACTATATTCACAGAGTAGAAACGTGGTTACATCCGGTTCTGTAGAACGCACTGTGATTATAAATGATAATCAAAACAGTGGTGATATCTGGAAACAACTAGAGCAAGAACGTATAGAAGCAGAAAAGAAAGCCGAGCAGGAGCGTCTCGCTGCTGAGAAGGCTGAACAAGAACGTCTTGCAGCAGAGAAGGCTGAGCAGGAACGTCTCGCTGCAGAGAAGAAGGCTGAGCAGGAACGTCTCGCTGCAGAGAAGAAGGCTGAGCAGGAACGTCTCGCAGCAGAGAAGGCTGAGCAGGAACGCCTCGCTGCAGAGAAGAAGGCTGAGCAGGAACGTCTCGCAGCAGAGAAGAAGGCTGAGCAAGAACGTCTTACCAAGGAGAAACGCGAGAAAGAGCGTATTGCAGATAGTATAGCGACGGCTCAGAAAGCACACGAAAAAGCCATAAAAACAGCTCATCGCGATAGTGTTCGTCAAGCGCGCAAAGATCGGATTGCTGCCTACCCATGGACAAATATCGTACTTTTCAATGGTGCATACGCTCTATATCCCGAATATGCAGTAGGTATTACTTATGCACGGGTTAAGCAGGGTGGTTTCTACCTTAGTGCCATGATGAACCCTGCCAAACCAATCCTAAAGGGCGATTATGATGCCGATGCACAAGGTGCAATCAATGGGGTTAAGCCCTTCTATTTAGGCCATCACACTTCCACACGTTTGTCAGCCACATTAGGTACACTTATTAGGATGAAAGCACCTGTATATTTCTATTTAGGCGCAGGTTATGGCTATCGTGGCCTTTTCTACGAGACAACCGATGGCAAATTGGTGGCATGGCATACGCCCAATACTATTTACCACGGCATGCATTGGGAGGCAGGGTTGATGGGTAATATAAAAGGGTTCGGTCTTTCACTTGGAGTGTCAAGTATTACTGATTTTCGTAATATTTATTACGAGGCTAAACTTGGTATAGGTTTCTGTGTTAGCAAAAAAGATAAAAAGTAAACTACTATGAAGAAAATATATTATTTATTGTTTCTGCTGACATTGCTTGTATGTTCTTGCAAGAAAGATGAGGCTGCCTATTTAACAGAGGTAGAAACATTTGAAGTGACGTCAATTTACAACGGCACTGCTGTTTCAGGCGGTAAAATATCTTCAGGTGGCGAGCCTACCATTAAGGAGCGAGGTCTGGAATGGTGTACTACCGATAGTTTCTCAGCAGGTGTACAGTCTGTATTGGATGACAAAGCAATGTTAGGAGAGTTTTCTTGCAAAATGACAGATCTCGAGCAACGCACCACTTATTACGTTCGTGCGTATGCCCGTAATGAATATGGCACCATTTATGGTCAGATGGTGTCTTTCGTTACTCCTACTCTTCCTACTGTTAAAACTGCAGATATTGAATATACAGATGGCCTTAGTTTTACTTCCGGTGGAGAGGTCACAGATGATGGCGATTCTGCCGTTTTCGCTCGTGGAATATGCTATGATACCGATACGATGCCCACTATTGATAGAAGTCATACTTCTGATGGCAAAGGAAAAGGGAAGTTTATAAGTGAAGTGGAGAATTTACAATATGGAACCACATATTATGTCCGTGCGTATGCACAAAATGCAGCAGGCATAGGCTATGGTGAGACAAAAACAATAACTACCATAACAATAATTCCCACTATTGTAACAGACCCTGTAACTAATGTAACTGCATCGTCTGCCAATTGTGGTGGTAATGTTACTGCTGATGGTGGTTCAGCTGTCACCGAGCGCGGTGTTTGCTATAGTACAAATCAGAATCCTACGACATCAGACTCGAAAGTCACGAGTGGTAGTGGAACAGGTTCGTTCAGTTGCAACTTGACAGGTCTGACAAAAGGAACCACTTATTATGTTCGTGCTTATGCAATAAATAGCAAAGGCATTTCATACGGGGAACAGAAGTCATTTTCCACCACAGCAACAATAGCTTCTGTATCAACAAATAGTGTTACTAATATCACGTCAACTACAGCGACTTGTGGTGGTAATGTTACTGACGAAGGTGGTTCTGCCGTAACAGAGAGGGGCATTTGCTATAGTACAAGTCAGAATCCTACGACATCAGACTCGAAAGTCACGAGTGGTAGTGGAACAGGTTCGTTCAGTTGCAACTTGACAGGTTTGACAAGAGGAACCACTTATTACGTCCGTGCTTATGCAATAAATAGCAAAGGCATTGCATACGGCGAACAGAAGTCCTTTGGCACCACAGCAACAATAGCTTCTGTATCAACAAATAGTGTTACTAATATCACGTCAACTACAGCGACTTGTGGTGGTAATGTGACTGACAATGGAGGTGCCACCGTAACAGAGAGGGGCATTTGCTATAGTACAAGTCAGAATCCTACGACATCAGACTCAAAAATCGCGAGTGGTAGTGGAACGGGTTCGTTCAGTTGTAACTTGACAGGCTTGAGTGCAGATGCAACATATTATGTCCGTGCGTATGCAACGAATAATAAGGGAACGGCTTATGGTGAGCAGAAGTCGTTTGCTACGACTTCAGTAACGGTGCCTACGGTTACAACGGTATCTGTGAGTAGCGTAACAACTTCTACAGCAACTTGCGGTGGTAATGTGACAAGTGATGGCGGTGCAGCAGTGACAGAAAGAGGAGTATGTTATAGTAAATCTCAGAATCCGACTATATCAAATAGTAAAGTGACAAGTGGTAGTGGAACAGGTTCGTTCAGTTGTAACTTGACAGGTTTGACTAAAGGAATCACTTATTATGTCCGTGCATATGCGACAAATAGTAAAGGAACAGCGTATGGTGAACAGAATAGTTTTACAACATCTTCCCCAGAGGGTGCAATATCTGGTTTATTCTCTGTGAATGCTACTAAGCAAGTATATTTTTCGAAGGGCAATCTTCAATACCAGGCAAGTACCGGAACTTGGCGTTTTGCAGAGCATCAGTATGATATCATAGGCGAAGACAACAAAAACATCTCCGATACATACGATGGTTGGATAGATTTGTTTGGCTGGGGAACAGGCAGTAACCCTACATTATCTACAACTAGCTATTCTGACTATGGTACTTTCACCAATTGGGGCATTAATAAGATCAGTAATGGCGGGAACACTGCCAATCAGTGGCGGACAATGACTAGTGATGAATGGGATTACTTATATTCAGGCAGGACGAATGCTGCAAATCTTCGCGGCCAGGCAACAGTGAATAATGTCCATGGATACATATTTTTGCCTGACAATTGGTCACTTCCGAGTGGACTGAGTTTTACTGCAAATGCTAACAATTGGACTACCAATACCTACTCAGTTGCAGACTGGACTATTATGGAGCAGAGAGGTGCAGTTTTCTTGCCTGCAGCAGGCCGCCGCGTTGGAACGGGTTTGAGCGCTGTTGGCTCGTACGGCTACTATTGGTCATCTACTCCTGACGGCACGGACTACGCGTACTACCTCAACTTCTATTCAGACTATTTCAGTCCTCAGCGCAGCAGCTTTCGGTTCTATGGTCAAAGTGTGCGTCTTGTCCGTTAGCTATTAGAATTAACCCTTGTGCATCTCAACCCGAGAATGCAAAAGGCAACAGACATATAACATTTTCTTAGCAGGTGGTGCATGCAGCTTCAGGTGCAAGGCACCACTGCTAAGAAAATGACCAATAAATATAATAACAACGGGGTTCGCCGAAAGAGGAGGCAAAACGAAATATTTAACATATTACAAGCTAAAGTAAATTTAATAATATGAATGATTATTCATTGTTTATATCAATTCAGCATGGTAAAAGTGCTAAGAATTGTATTTCCCCGCAGCAAGCGGGAGAGTTAGCAAAGGTCTATGGCATCAATTTGCCCATATTAACTAAACAAGCAACAAGACGCAATATTGATAAAGATGAATGGAATAGGAATCTTATTGAAGACTTCAGTTCATTTGAGATCATTCGTAGGTGTGTGTTTTTTTGTCTGACTAGTTATAGAGCTAATGATCAGTTAGAGAACAAATCAGGAGGTTTATATCAGAAACTATTAAAAACTCCATATGAAGAATTATTTAGCCAAACTAATTTAATATGGGAGACATTAGCAGAATGGAACATGAACTCGCGTGGGGCGCAACTGACAGACCAAGTCACATTTAATAATTCACTGCTCAAAATGAAACCGACAATTGATGAACTTAACGAATATCAGTTGATAGATTTTTGTAATGATATCAAAACTAAACAAATTAGCAAGATTCTGTTGAGACTATATAAGAATTTAAGACTTTCTAAATCAAATCAGTTCGTTACGATAGCAAAGACTTTACATTTCTTTATGCCGCAGGTGCTTATTCCTTTGGATAGGACATATACAGTTAATTATTTTTCTGATTACCATGGATTGGATTTACCTTCCAATAGGGAATATGAAAAGCAAGTTACTTGGACAATCAGTTTCCATAAGCAATTAGCCAAACTATATAATAACCACAAGGATAATTTTGATGAATTGTCAATGCGAACAAATCTGCCTGTAACTAAATTACTTGATGATACATTGATTGGATTTGCAATGTACAGACGAGATTATTGTCAACAGTTTAATGTGCTTTACATAATGAATAACAGAAAAGTATAGTAAGTGCAGTGCCCAAAAATGAGTACATCAAAACCATATATACTGTGAAATAACAACCCTGAATTCACTCCCCGACTAAGGTGCTTATAGATGGCTAAGTTCATATCCTCACACCTTACGGCAGACTCTGAAAACTGCAAAGGACTCAAGTCAGATAAGTAAATATAAACAGATAATAATAAAGGCAGGGGAGTCTGACCGATCCTCTGCTTTATATAAACCTTGCAGGGTATAGGTAACTGCATACGAACTATGACAGACACAAAATATGAAGTATCGGATGGGAAACTGATTATCCCAAACGGAGTGACAGAAATATGTAAAGATTCTATAGATGGTTATTTAGGTTCTGTCAAGGAATTAGTTATTCCGGAATCGGTGCAAAATATTTCGGCAGAAACGTTTGCTGATTGTACGCAATTAGAGAAAGTGACAATGCCAGCAAGATTCATTCGTCCGATAGAAGATTATAATGAAGCATGGAGCCTACAACAGAAGAATATCAACACTATCTCTAAGTTTTGTGCTATCTTTGGCAGATACATACCTAAAATTGATTTTATTACATTCATCGGTGAAGGAGAATTTGATTTCAGTTTGTGGAATGACATATTCCATCCACATAAAGAACCGATAATCAGGTGTACAAGCAATATAACAAAATTGAAAATAGCCAAATCTAGTCAAAGTAATTATAAATTCTTCATCAATAACTATATAGAAGATGTTGATGTGCAAGGTGCAGACAAATGGACAGACGAAGATTTGTTTTTCCTTTCTCCGAAGTTCAAAGAAAATATAGTTGAAGGGAATGTTCTCAATCTGACATTATGCCCGCGTTCAACATTCTACGACGACAAACGATGGAGTGCACCTATTGCGATTAAAGCAGATACCGTTACTTACGTATATCCCAAACCATTGCAATGTTATGAAGATGAGTATGAGGGTTGTCGCCTGCTACTTTTAGGTAATCGATTAGAAGAAATAACGATTGATGATTTTAGCCGTATGGACGGCTACCCCTACATAGATGTCTGGGAAAAATACGACATCGTACTTAACGCTCTACGAGATGCGGGTTGGAGTAAGAAATAATTGAATATAAGATACCATCTATTTTCAATAAAGTCTCCAAGACCAAGCACAATATCTTTTCGTAAACATAAATCAGGGGAGCCATGCGGCTCCCCTGATTATTTAATATCCGCCGATGCAGGCAAATAATCTGTACGTACTGCAGAAAAAATGTTATTGTGCTATCAACGGACAAGCGGCAAAGAGCTCTAACGCTGATGCTGTTTCAGGGATCAGGTGTTGACGCGCAAAGTTCTTTGACGGATTATCTGTCAGCACTTCGCCAAGACCTTGCATTAACGCTCGCGAACTAAATCCACGGATCTTTTCTGCGCATTGCTGAGCATATTCGCTCACAGTGAGGTTGGTACGCAGTTTTACAATTTCTTCATTGATTTCTGTGCGTTTTTGCAAAAAGAACCATACATCATAGATATCTCGGGGCGTAATACGTTCGCCTAACGCACATAGTTTATGCGCAAACATATCCGGCAAAGTCATTACTCGGATATCTGTTCCCAACAATGAGCGGATCTCATAATGATTAGGGTACTCTCTATTGCTTACCTCCACTTTTAGCATCCGCTCGCCCTTTTCGTAGTTAAGCACTAAAATCGGACCATAGAACTTAATCGCTTCGTCATCAATCGTACCGAATTTCAAAAGCAATTTGCGCAACTCTCTATATACATACTCCGTTTGAGAGGCATCTAATAGATTGAAATCCAAATCCGTGGAGAAGCGTGTTAATCCATGAAAGAGCATAAGCGATGTACCGCCTTTGAAGGCAAGCAACTTGCATAACTCCGGATGGCGAAAGATAGCAAGCAGCACTTGCATCATGTAGTACCGATGTTTATTTAGATCCATTGAGTAGCGCCTCCACACGCTTGGTTAATGTGGGTGAATTATACAGAGGTAATAATTGTAGGACTTTCTTTTTGTTCAACGGGTGCAGATTGTCGAAGTAACATTGGCCTGCACTCAAGTACATCATATCCAGAAATGCCCGCTCAGGGGTAGCGATGGCAATGTTATCTCTCTGTTCTATGCCTTGCATGTTTGTCCAGATAATAGGATTTATTTTGCGGAATGAATAGGCCTGTCCATCCACCTCGATAGTACGAGTTTGATAACTGATACAGGTAACCTCAGAACTATATTGGAATGTTACACCTGCACGAGCTAAAACGTATTCAAGCGAGATATAACTTGGTTTTAACAATGTACATGCCATCTCTTGCACGTCGTAAGTGGATTTGGTGTATATTCCATTCCTCGGAGAGCGGATAGCTCCGGTTCGGGCATAGTAACGCAGCGAATTATTTATTGATTCGCGCGTTCTGCTGCTATCCATCATCGTTAGCCACTGTGTGGTAAATACCGTTCTGTTACTGGATAATATAGTGTTAATGATGTTCATCGTAAGCTGTAATTGTAAATTATTTTCAGTTTCAGCGTACAAAGATACTTCGATTTTTTAGAATATACAAGCTTTCCAACTCAAAAATGCAGAAATTTCTTCTTGATAGGCATTAAACTATAATAATGCGGCTCTTCGCTGAGGAAATTACATATCTTGCATTGACAAGCCCTTGCAACTTATATCATATCTTTTCAACTGACGGGTAGCAGTTAAGAAAGTTTCCTTTCGTGTCTCCAACAGACTGATATCTATGTCTTTCGCCTGCCGCTTAACCTCGTAGAAAACTGCTGTTTTTTGCAGTTCGTTGATGGCTATCAAATCTATCTCATTTTCTCCATTGCGACTCCACCATGTATCAATTCTTGTAAACTGCTTTGATTCAATCATCTTGTCCTTAAAATAGTATTCAAGCAGTTTGCTGGAATATGATTCATAGTCTCGTTCTACTATTTCTCTCAATGCTTCATAAGCATCAATCTCAACCATATAATTGAATTTGAAGACAAACCGGAACCAGAATATCAAGAACGGGTCATCAAGTCGATAACGAACATTGCTGTTGGTCGTTGCAAACAATGGCTTATGTTTGGTTATTACTCCATAGGTGTCTTCCAACATACTCAGATACCCACCTATTTCTTTTCCAATCATGTTTTCTATCTGACTCCTTTGGTTATGTCCCGAAGCGATAGCAGAGATGATTGAGAAGTATATGCCATAGTCTTTGCCAAACTCTTCTATAAGCAAGTTTTTGCCTTCAGACAGGAAAACAGAATCTTGCTTGATGATTGTCTCAATCATTTTCCGACGTGTAGTTGCACCATTGTCCATCAGCAACTCTACGTATTTAGCTACACCGCCGGTGAAACAATACAATGCCAGCAAATCGTCCTTCGTGTACTGGGGATTATGGTTATTGAGTATCTGTTTGAGGACAGATGGCGGAAAGCGTTTGAGTTTTATCAGCGCTGTCTGACGATTATACAATGGCTCTTTCTTGTCTTCAAATATCTTATGAATGAGAGTTTGAACCGAACCTCCGACAATCAAGTTTATTTTTGCTTCCGATTTATTTATATCCCATATCTTTTGCATGTCGCTATAAACCGACGGATTGATTCTCAGAAACTCCTGAAACTCATCTATAAATAATGTAACTTGCTGCTGCTTGGCAAACTGCATTATATAGTCGAATATATCAGCAAATCTGCTTGCTTTCCCAAGCATTGGAACCTTAAACTTGGCAGATATTTCTTGTTGCCAACTCTCACAAAGTTCGCTCTCTGCCTTTTTACTAACAAAAAAATATAAAAAGGGGATATTGCTATAAGCATGAAACACCAATGTCGTTTTGCCTATACGACGCCTGCCTGTAAGAATTGTAAATTGAGCATGCTGTTTTGATTGCTCCAAAATCTGCAAAAGGCTCTCTGTTTCTCGTGCCCGATCAAAGAATTTCATATTTCTAAAATTTGTAATATGTATTTCCGAAATGGCTATTACGTTTGTAACTCGCTGCAAAGGTAATACTTTTATTCGATATGTACAAATATGGGGTTAAAAAATCTGACACTTTCATTCTCATGCCCGATGGAAGGATGATTCAGGTTACAACTAAAACCAAATGCAATATATTTTCTTAAAATGAGCAGGGGAGCTTGACGGCTCCACTCTCATATAATTTACTCGCTTTACAAATATATAGGACATATAAAGGACCAACAAGGACTTTGCACAGACTGCCGGAAAGCAATACCTTTGCCACTGAATTTATTGTCACATTTATTTGTATAACACAATAATTTTCACTACCTTTGCACTGCTAAATCGTTGTCCGTTTATGAACAAGAAATCATCTGAAATTGTGTCGCTCAGGCGAGACATTGAGCACAACGTGAAGCGCCGCATACGCACACCGCACGACTTTGAGTTTCTGTCAGGTGTAGTGTGGGAGCGCCTGCATGAGAACATCTCTCCCACTACCCTCAAGCGTCTTTGGGGCTATATAGAAGGGGCTGACACTACCCGTCGGAGCACTCTCTGTCTGCTCTCACGCTTTCTCGGCTACGATGACTGGGAGGCTTATTTGCAGCACCTGAGCGAGGTGTCTGACACAGAGAGCGACATTTTCACTACCTCCGGCATCAGAGCAGAAGACCTGTATGTGGGCGAAGTGGTGGAAGTGGAGTGGTTGCCTAACCGTCGTTGCCGGTTCCGTTACAATGGAGGCACAGGTTTCACTGTCGTTGAGAATCAGAACAGCAAACTCATTGTCGGCGACACTTTCAATGCTGCTTGTTTCCTTGTCGGGCAACCTATGTATCTCGACAACCTTGTTCGCAACGGCAGTGACCCTGTCAGTTATGTTGCAGGTGCGAAATCAGGCTTGGTAAGTGCTAGAATCATAGGCAGTTGATGCCGTTTTTACCGGCACTATGTGCTATATGCTCTATAACTCCTATTAAACCAGTAAGGATGCCTGTTCGGCATCCTTACTGATTTTGTGGAGATTTGTGCCTGAGTTTCGGACGAATAGTTCCCGACTCTTACGGCACAAACTTCAACTTGCTTTATTAGTAGGTCATCACTGCGGGCAGTTCTTTTGCCTGAGCAACCATTTTCTCTACTTCTTTCTCTGAAGGAACACGGCGGGTCAGATGACGCTGCTCGTTAACTTCTTGCATCTTCTTTACAAGATTGGCAGGAACACGGTGTCCGAATTCTTTCACTGTGTCAACGCCTGCAGCCTCGAGAAGCTCAGCAAACTGAGGACCTACACCCTTGATACGATAAAGATCGCAATGATTTGCCCACTTCAGAATCAGTGTATCTGCTACACCTGCAACCTCTGCCAATGCCTTACGGCCTGCGGGTTTTGCACACTTCTCCAGCAGCTGACTTGCTTTCATAATACCTGCTGCTTGCAGCTTCTCTGCATACACGGGACCTACGCCCTCAATATCAATTACTTTGTAATCCATAAGTAATAAATTTAAAGATGAGTTAAATAAATAATTTACTTGCAGACATAACACATGTTACATTCGCGTTGCAAAGATAATATTTTTTCTCATATTGAACAAACTTCTTTTACTTTTTCTTTCGTGCAGGTTCAGATTATTATAGTTTTCACATTCTTCAATGCAAATCGCAGATATGCGGGCCATAATTAGTGGCCTCAGTATAAGGCAAAAACATATAAAATCATAAATAATTGGGATATTGTTTTTCGTATATCAAGAAAATATTGTAACTTTGCAACGTGAAGTAGCATATACGTAAAACAGCATAACATAATGGATCAAAACATCAACATCAAGGTTCGTGTCTGGAGGCAGGCAGGGCCTAAGGCAAAAGGTTATTTTGAGACCTATGAACTGAAAAACATCTTTCAGGGAGCCTCTTTCCTTGAGATGATGGACATTCTCAACGAACAACTTATCTCAGAGCACAAAGACCCTATCGCTTTCGACCACGACTGTCGTGAGGGTATATGCGGCATGTGCTCAATGTATGTCAATGGTCATCCTCATGGACCAGACTCAGCTATCACCACCTGCCAGCTCCACATGCGCAAGTTTAAGGATGGCGATACAATTACGGTAGAGCCATGGCGCAGTCATGCTTTCCCTGTAATCAAAGACCTTATGGTTGACCGCCAGGCATACGACAAGATTATGGCAGCAGGCGGTTTCATTAGTGTCAATACAGGCGGAGTGCCGGATGCTAATGCTATTCCTATTCCCAAGGAGAAAGCCGACGAAGCTATGGATGCCGCTTCGTGTATAGGCTGCGGTGCTTGTGCTGCAGCATGCAAGAACGGATCGGCAATGCTCTTTGTCGCTGCCAAAGTGAGCCAGTTGGCTTTGCTTCCGCAGGGTAGAGTGGAGGCGAAAGCTCGTGCCAAGGCAATGGTTGCCAAGATGGATGAACTCGGTTTCGGCAACTGCACCAACACGGGTGCTTGTGCAGCCGAATGTCCGAAGCAGGTGTCTCTTGCCAACATCGCACGACTTAACCGCGAGTTTATCGGTGCCAAGTTCTCCGACTGATAAGACTTATACAGTACTTAGACAGTCTTAGTCTGGCAGAAACCATTCAGTATTTAACCAGCATTAAAAGAGGATGACATCAGTTTGTCATCCTCTTTTACTTACTGAATAATCACTGTTCTGTTATTATTCTTTGTTCTCTTTATTTTCTTTGTTGTTTGCCTTTTTGTTACTGCGATAGCTTATTATCGCCATAGGCACAATGCAGAGTGCGACAAGCACAACTGCAACAATAATTGTTGTTGCGTCCATAATATACAGATTGTTAAAAGTTAATTACGAGTTGTTACACATTAAATCAACATGTTGAGCGGCATGCATTATGCCGCTTCGGAAACAAACTGTATCTTACCAGAAGGAAGTGAAGGGAAAGCTGATGTCGGGCGGAGCGAGACCAGGCAGAATGCATAGCGAGTGCACTATGCTCAGTGTGGCTGATTGCGACTTGCAGATAGACGCAGGGTGGCCGAATACACTCTCCGACATAAGTCTGTGCAGCTGTCTGGCTGAGAGTTGTATGCTTGTTATTCTCACTTTCTCCACCTGAATAGGCAGTGCTGCTGATGAAGATGAGAGAGTGAAGAGGGCCGTTTCGGAGTCATTGCCATGCTTTTCGGCGAAGTTGGCGCTGTGATAATCCACCGCTTCGCATTGTACACTGCTCATCCCGCTGAGCAACCACACAGAGGTTGTAAGCAGCAGAATCAGTATTTGTGCATGGCGTTTCATCTGTTGTCTGCCTCTTCTGCCGTATCGGAGGAAGTCTCTTCAGGATATTCGGTCGGGTCGTTGACGGGCTTCTGCTCCGCTTTCTTGTTGAAATAATCTATTGCAGCCCAGAACAAGCCTGTGGCTGCGCTGATGATGGCAGTCAGTGCTGCCGCTTTGCCGAATATGTTTCTAAACCTTGACATGATGCTTTTGTGGGGTTACAGGTTAGAAGTTACAGGTTAAGGGTCGGGGTTATGATTGGAGTTGCAAAGTTACAAAAAAATGTAATGTCCGCCAAATGTCGCGACTTCGATAATGCGACTTTTTGTTAATTTTGGAGATTGCTTACACTTTGCTTAGAGTATGCTTGACGCTTGCTTGGGGGTATGGTGCAAAAAGCGACAAATTGTTAAATTTTGAGATTAGGAAAAGTTGGACGAAAATGAAATATTTTGTAATTTTGCAGTCAAGAATTTATCACTATATAATGCTTCGAAGGTAGCAAAATAATGCTTCGAATGTATCGTAATGATATTGTGACAGGACTATTTTGATTATTTAATTCTTTTGATATGGTACTATATTTCTCAGGAACAGGCAATTGTCTTGCTATCGCCAAGAAGATAGCGGCAGGGACAGACGAGCGCGTGATGTCGCTGTATGAAGGCGCGGAAACAGACTTGAGTCAGGAAAAAGTGATAGGTCTGGTTTATCCGACCTACTACTTCAACGCCCCTGCTCCGGTGCATGAGCTGGTGAAGAGTCTGAGTATAAGCAAGGATGCCTACGTGTTTGTGGTTATTCCTTGCGGTGCGCAGACCGGCAATGCGATATGGAGTGTCGCCCGGATTCTGCGCAGCAAGGGCGTAAGTGTCGCATATTGCCACAAGATACGTGTGCCTGACTGCAGTGCGATTGGTTTCGGCCGTGACCCGAACGTACAGAAGTGGAAATTCGACAAGTATGCCTACCGACTGGCGAAGATAATCTCTGACATACGCGAGCGCCGGCATGCCCATCATTTTGGTGCATGGGGTTTGGCAGGCTGGCTATGTTCACAGCCGTGGATGGAGCGGAAGACGCAGCCGTTGCTGCAGCCCGCTGTCAATCAGAGCCTGTGCATAGGTTGCGGTACTTGCGCAAAGATATGCCCGCAAGAGAATATCAGTCTTGTCGGCCCGGCAGGCGGCAAGCAGACAGGGCAAGGCAATGAGACGGGGAGCACAGCACTGATAGGTGACAAGTGCGCACAATGCCTGCGGTGCGTGCATTTCTGTCCGCAACAGGCAATAGAGATAGCAGGCAAGCCGACGCTGAAGCAGCATCAGTATCACCATCCTGAAATAAAACTGAAAGACTTGCTGTAGGCCACTTATTTCTTCGGTTTGGGCATGCGCTTGGCAGTGCCGATGGCTCCTGTAGGGCAGACCAGTCTGCACAGGTGGCAGCCGACGCATTTCTGGCCTATGATATAAGGCTTGCGGTCGTCCGAGAACTGTATTGCCTGGTGTCCGCCGTCCATGCATGACACATAGCAACGTCCGCAGCCGATACACTTCTCACGGTTAATCTTGGGGAAGACCATCGTGTCGCGGTCGAGACCTGACGGCAGGACGATATTCTTGAGTTCCTCACCTACCAGCTTCTTGAGTTCGGTGATTCCGCGGCTCTGCATGTAGTGCTGCAACCCGAGTATGAGGTCGTCGATGATGCGGTAGCCATACTGCATTACGGCAGTGCAGACCTGCACGTTGCGGCACCCCAGCTGAATGAACTCGAGCGCGTCACGCCATGTCTCAATGCCGCCGATGCCGCTGATATCCATGTGCTTTTCCACTCCTGCCTTTTGCAGAAGAGGGTGCCCTGTCATCTCGTATATCATGCGTAGAGCAATAGGTTTGACCGCCTTGCCGGAATAGCCGCTGATAGTCTTCTTATTGCTGACCTCGGCTTCATGACTCATAGTGATGGACTTGATGGTGTTGATGGCACTGATGCCGGACGCGCCTCCATAGAAACAGGAGAGGGCAGGGGCTGTCATTGACATGACGTTGGGAGTCATCTTCGGAATGACGGGAATAGAGACACTGTTCTTTACGTAGGAGGTATAGAAGAGTACCAGTTCGGGGTTCTGCCCGATGTCGCTGCCCAGACCGGTGAGACGCATCTGCGGGCATGAGAAGTTGAGTTCTACGGCATCGCACCCTGCGGCTTCTGCCATCTGTGCCAGTTCTATCCACTCTTCCTCAGTCTGCCCCATGATGGAGGCGATAACGCGTTTGGTAGGGTAGTTCACTTTGAGGCGGCGCAGAATGTCGAAGTCCATCTGGTAGGGGTTCTCGCTGAGTTGCTCCATATTGCGGAAGCCGATGAAGGGAGTTCCTTCCTTGCGCACAGCGTCGAAACGCGGCGAGACTTCGCGTATGTCCTGCTTGCAGATAGTCTTGTAGTAAACACCGGCCCAACCGGCGTCGAATGCACGGGCAACCATATCATAGTTGGTGCAGATGGCTGAGGAGGCGAGAAAGAATGGGTTCTCGCATACCATGTTGCAGAAATTGATTTCGAGAGAAGGCAGCGGGTCTTTGCCGGACGCAGACAGTGATTCGCTCGCAGAGCATAGACTTGTCTTGAGTTCCGAAATGCGAATAGGTTTGTCGTAGTGGATACATGCCTGCTGCGAATGTGAGAGTTCCTCTTCGGTCAGTTGGTTGAAAATCTCGACGGCAGTCCAAAGGTTGTCGAACCTGAGTGCCCTGATGGCGCGTGCTACGCTGTCACCGCAAGGGGCGTCGTGACAGAGCAGGCAGCGAGCGGTTTCTTCTTGAATGTGTAACATGGTATTGATTATAAATAGTTATGCAAGGTATGATATTCCCGGTGATATCATCGTCCGAGGCTTTATCAACAACTCTGTCAGCGGCGAATTGCATGAGGTTTAGCACTTAGTCTTGGACTAAGAGCAATAGGATGTTCCTCATCCTCATAAGTCCATGAATAGACAATTTCGCCTTTCTTGTTGTAGTATCTATTTTCAAAATACGCGTTTCCCTTTGGAATCATGACCAAACTCAGATCATTTGTGAAATAAAGGTTACCGTCATCGAGAATTGTGTCATACACAGAGAACAACGTTGAACCTTTTGTGTCAATTACCGACCACACGTCATTCTTCTTCACCCATGCTACGCCGTTTTGAAAGGAATACGCATTGTCGTATTGAAACGCTATCACTTCTTTACCTTTATTGTCTATATAGCCGTATTTGCCGTTTTTTTCTACTACCAAAAGTCCTTCGCTGAAAAACCAGGGAACATCATCATACATGATTGGAGCAATTTCATTTCCATTGCGATCAATAAGACCATAGTCTCCGGATGACGGGTCATACACTTGAATAACTTTCTCTGAATCCGGAAAGTATGTGAATTGCGTAGAAGGGGTTATCACCATTTCGCCCTTTGTGTCAATCACTCCGCAGGCATCTCCCACAAATACTCGTGCCAAACCATCGATAAAATTAAACGCATCTTCGTATATGGGGTCGAGGACACATTTGCCGTTCTTGTCGTAGTAGCCATATTTGCTGCTTTCTTTTTTCTGGGCAAATACCAGACCATCTGCGGTCATGTCACCGATGGCATAGTAATCAGGTAGAACCTCCTCAAAACTCTTGTTTATCAGATACCAATGGTCAAACTCGTTGCCTACACCCGCAAAATTATAACGGAAATCATACGCGTAATTATATGGAGAACTTACTGTCTCTCCTTTCTCATTGATGTAGTACCAACTATCGTTTTTCCTAACTGCTGCCAGACCGCAGGAGAAATTGTTTGCTGCGTTGAACTGAGGTTTTATAACCATTTCGCCCTTGGCATTGATGTAACCGAAGTATTCCGACGTATTGGAACCTGCCGGCCACAGCTGAGTCTTACTTGTTGCGGGTGTTAATTGCTCCGACGGATTACATGCTGCCAGCATGATAGCGCCAACAGCTATTGCTAAATAAGAAAAGATCTTTTTCATACTGAATAGTTGTTTTATTGTGTTAATTGTTATTGTTATATTTCTATCTTGTAAAATCTGTTGCAAAGATACAACGGAATTTGCACATACACAAGAGTTTTTGTGTTTTGTATGCATATTCGTTTTATTCACTCTATTAGGTAGTGCTTGTACAACGGCATTTATATCATTGTTGATAATAGGTAATATAAAAGGCACAAAAAGGCTACAGTTCTAATCATTGATCACATCTGCAATACTTATATTAGCATAGCAGATGAGATCTTTGGTGGAGAGCCTTACTTGCATACCCCTGCATCCTGCTGACACGTATATCTTCTCAAAATCCCGACAACTCTCATGTATATACATAGGGTAGGGGCGCTTCATTCCTATGGGTGAGCAACCACCACGGATATAGCCAGTGAGGGGCAGTAGCTCCTGCATGCGTATCATGGCACAACTCTTGTTGCCGCTTGCGCGTGCCGCTTTCTTCAGGTCCACCTCCTTGTCACCCGGGATGATACATACGAAGATGCCTGTCCTGTCGCCGCGCAGTACCAGAGTCTTGAACACGCAACTGATGTCTTCGCCCAGCTGCTCTGCCACATGTGTCGCACTCAGGTCTGACTCATCAACCTGATACGTGACGGTCTCATATTTGATATTAGCTGCATCGAGCAGGCGCAGGGCGTTGGTCTTGGGTTGTTTCATGTGTGTTTGAACTAGTAGTTTTAGAACTTCTATATAATCTAGTATTTCTATATATTTCAGGGTAGTAAAAAAAGAGACACGCATAAAAGCGCGTCTCTTGTTTTGTTACCTCTAATTTATTTAACTCGTCTTTCAGGAATACGAGCTTTCTTACCAGTGAGGTCACGAAGGTAATAAAGTTTCGCACGGCGAACCTTGCCATACTTGTTGACAGTAATCTTCTCGATGAAGGGGCTGTCCATAGGGAAGATACGCTCAACACCTACGTTGCCTGACATCTTTCTTACTGTGAAGCGCTTTTTGTCTTCCGAGCCAGAGATGCGGATTACATCACCGCGGAACTCCTGAACACGCTCCTTGTTACCTTCTTTAATGCGGTAGGACACAGTCACAGTGTCACCTGCCTTGAATGCGGGAAATTCTTTCTTCTCGCCTGCGAATGCCTGCTCGGCAATCTTAATCAAATCCATTTTTTTTCGTACGTTTTAATGGTTAACAGAAAGAGTATACGCTACTTTGTTTATTCTGAGATTCTACCAGAGAATTAATATTCAAATCTCTTTTCGCCAGAGACTCTTTCCAAAAGCGGGTGCAAAAGTACAACAAGTTTTTGGAATACACAAATTTATTTTACTTCGGCACCTGTAATTGTATATTTTTTTCCTTCGCGGAGTATGTATATCCTCCCGTCAACCACTACTTTTTGAGCTATACCAGACTGAGCTGTCACCACGTTTTCCACGCCAACGGTCTCTTCCTCGTTGAAAGGATTCCAATCGTCTGTTCCCATGGTGAAGTTCTTCAGAGTTATTGCAGTGCCATCAGGCAGAGCAGGCTCCGTCAGCACAGTAGCCCAGCTGACACGGCTTGCGCTGTTGTCCACACCGGCCTTCTCTACGGTGCCATACTCGTAAGAGCGCTCCGAGCCTCCTGCAACCAGGCCGTCGCCCCAGCCTGCTGCTTGTATGAGCGACTTCTCGCCATCAGCCTCTACGGTTGTCTTATAGAACACTGTCTCGGCATTCTTGTCCCACGGGCGGCCCCACAGACCGGGTTGTGCAGTCTTTGTCTCGACCATGTCCACACCGGGCTTTGCGGAGGTCACTGTACATTCCCAGAACAGATAGCCTCGTTTGCCTGCCTCAGTCTTGCTGGCTGTAATGTAAGCGACATCGTTCTTGTCGGAAGTCACAAGCATTGCCAGTTCTGCTTTTTTGACAGCCAGGGTCATACCACCGAAGATATAGTCGCAAGCACCGTTGAGTATGCCTCCGTCCACTGCCACTCTGACTCCGTTGTCGCCAAAGAGGGCGTCTTGGCGACCTATGATGCGGCAGTTCTTGAGGAAACCCTTGTCGCTACCTTTGGCAAAGGCAAGAGCACATGCTCTCTCTCTGAAGGAGCGGTTCTGGACACTTGTGTTGCCTTCGTCGGTCGGGCGAACACCCTTGGAACCTGCACCTTCTACCACTATGTCCTCGCTTTCTTTCTTGGAGATATATTGGTTGTAGGAGTTCTCAAAGATGATATCTTCAGCCTCAAAGTTGTCACCATATACCACCACGGTAGAGTTCCAATGGGTTGCACTGCTGCCGCCGGAGTTTACTATATCGGTATAGCCGTTCTCCTTGTTTACTCTGAGTGTGCGTGCATCCCACATGTAATCGGAGTTCATGGAGTAGTAGTTATAGCCGTGGCCATAATAACTTGTGATACGCACTGCGTTCCCGTCGATGTTGACACCTCCGTCTTTCACGTTCAGACTCGGAGTGCTTGTGGCGTTCTTCAGTGTCACGTTGTCAGAATGGATACGCAGCATCTCCTCGTAGTTGCCGGGTTCGATGAGCACTGTGACGCGCTCGTCTTCTGTGCGCTTCATCTGGCTGATAGCTTCGATGGCCTCTCCAATAGTCTCATAATCCTTGCCCTTGCCAACAGTCAGCGTCGGTTTATATTCGGTCACCTTGTCCACATCAATGCTGTTGATGTAGCAAGTGCCGGTGGCTGTGATGGTGACAAATCCTGCCGGGCCGTTATATGCGTAGGTCAGTGCGTCTATCTGACTTGTGCTGCCGGTCTTGGTATCGCCCAGCGTGTCGGTTCCCACAAAGAGATGATACTCGTAGCAAGCATTTACGGTGATGATGCTGTTGCCCTTGACAGGCACTTTTATCTCTGCTCCGTTACCAGCATAGAGATATGTGTTGTTGTGCGATTTGCATCCTGTGAACTGGAGAGTCTTGTAAGTGTAGGCGGTTTTCGTGTCAGTATATCCGCCTTCTGTGAAGTCAGCGTCCGAGAAGTTCCAGCGGCTGATGTCCGCTGAGAAATCTATCTGAATGCTTGTTGCCGCTCCGTTCACTTTGAGGTTAGAGGTCAGCAACTGGCTGTATGCACCGCTGTTGCTCACTTTGACAGTATAGACACCATCTCTGAGTTCTATTCCGACGGTGCCCGTGAAGCTATATACATAGTTGTCGTCAAGACGGGTAAACGTAAATACGGCATTCGCCAACTCTGCTGCAGTAGCACCGGTAGGCACAACGGTTATCTCATAAAGCGGCTTTTTGGTGAAGGGAAACTCGATGTTATATGTATCAGTTGTGGCAGACACCTTCTTCCATGATGTCTCGTAGTCGTTCACATTGAGCACTGTCACACCATACTCAACATCTTTCTCCAGCACGACGCTGAAGGTGCCTGCTGTCCTGCCTATTGTCAGTTCGGGAACAAAACTCTTGTCCTCAGGTATGGCGAATTCCACATCGACTTTTGTCAGCTCTGCTGCAGGCAGACCTGTGATTGTGCCGCTCACCGTCACTAAACTTACACCGGAGATAGTTATGTCGAACTTCTGATTGTCAGCAGTGAACTTTACCGTGCTCTCCGAACTTATTACATATCCGTTTGCGTCCTTGAGCGACACTTCATAATCGTAGCCCAGTGCCAATGTTGCACTGTATGCGCCGGATGCTGGAGTGACTACGGTCTCTGCTTCTGTTCTCAGATTCTTGAAGATTATGCCATAACCGTCAGGAATGCCCGCTGGGGCAGTAACACTGCCGGTCAGAGTGGCATACTGCGCCGGGGTGCGAATGATTCTTGCAACAACCAGTTTCTCGTCCAAACCGTAGATTCTGTACTTGCCATTCTCTTTAGCGTAGAAGGTCAGTTTCTCTATCTTGGCAGCTGCGGTATATTTGCCTTGGACTTTGTCTCCGCTTGGTGACAAGAACTCGTACGTCTCTGCACTGCCGTTAGAGCCTACAAAATACTCTATCATATCGTTAGCCTCGAAACTCTGTTCGAGATAGACACCAGGTGTTGAACCCGCATTCGAGTACAAATAGCCTTTATATTCCGTGCCGGCTGCATCTGTCAATGACCTGCTGTCCCATCTGGTGATTTGTGTGTTGGTGGTTCTAAGTCTGTGATTGGTCTTACCGTCGCCATTAAATACAAGGTTTACACCCTCCGAGGCAGTGAATGAAGCTATTGCCACTCCCTCGCTTCCGGCGGTTACACCGGTGTCATACCACGAGTTAATCTCGCTGACGCTCAGCATGTTTTGATACTTTGTATTGTCCAATTGTTCTGCTCCAAAGTCCCATACTTGGGCTTTCTGAGCACTTAATGTCGTTGCTAACAACGAAGCTACAATAAGTAATGTGTGTTTCATATAGTTTTGATTGAATTATAGTTTCACTTCGGACTTTGCAAAGTTACTGCTTCTTGGTATTACTCCATGTGTATTTTCTGACGATTTTTATCGCTTATGCCGCATCTGCCTACCAACTTTCCGGCTTATTGACCTCCATAACTCTCATCTGACACGTGTTGCAGTCGAATTGCAATTCGAACTTATGCTTGCCGGAGCGCAGATATTTAGGTTCAACCGCCTGTCTGCCACCTCTTTTCTTCCGGCAGATGCCCATCTCATTCAGTATGCAGTATCTGCATGTCATCAGCGCTTTCTCAGCATCGTTGTCCTGTCCTGTCTTCTCAATCAGGTTCTTGTCGTGCTCCGGAATCTGCACAGAGTTATCTTTCCGGCTCAGCTGATTCGCAAGTTCCTCTGCCACCTCACGCCTCCAGCCGTTCAGCACAGAGGCGGGCATAAAATACGCTTCTTTTAGATTGACCCTGACAGTGTTTGCTTCAAAGACGGTGTCGCCCAGTTTTCTGAGGCCAGCTTCGATGTTATTCATCGCCCGCTCTTGGTTCTCTGCCTTTGTCTTCTCTGCTGCAAACTCCTTCTCTGCCGCTCCGATCCGCAGTCTGAAGCCATTGTTTCTCTCATCCAATTGTATATCAACAGGCAGCTTTCTTGTTGCTTTGGACTGCTCTAACTTCTTGTTGAACTCGATGTCAAGATTTCTGTATAGCTTCTCTCCGATGGTAATCTCCGGCATCTGGTTGGGGTATATCTTCGTGCCTTCCACCTTGTTAACCATAAACCCCTTGTCTCCGAAACACAGTCCGTCGCCGTTGTGCAGCTGTTTGCCGGTTTCTATTTCAAGCCAGTTCTTTCTTTTTGCAATGACCTTGCCCAAGTATTCGCCTGTGGACTTGGGTGTCTCCCAGTTGGCCATGTCCGGTGTCCGTCCGTGAAGGAAATACTCTGTCTCAGACCTGTGGAATGTCTTTTCGGTGTTTGGCGTAAAGTCGAGATATACGTTGCCTTTTGATGCCCGGCAGTAGTCTGAATCCTCTTGTGCAAATATCTCGTCAAGCAGTCCTCTGTAGTATGCAGTGACATTTCTTACGTAGGCGGCATCTTTCAGTCTCCCCTCTATCTTCAGTGTAGTTATTCCTGCGTCAAGCAGCTCTTTCAGTGACCTGCTTCTGTCCATGTCTCTGAGAGAAAGGACGTACTTCTGCCTCTCGAGCACATTGCCGTCTTTGTCCAAAAGGTCGTATTGCCACCTGCACAGTTGGGCGCAACATCCTCTGTTCGCGGACCTGCCTAATACCTTCTCCGACATGTAGCATCTGCCGGAATAGCTGACACACAATGCTCCATGCACAAATGCCTCAAGTTCAATCCGAGTAGCCTCCCTGATCCGGCGTATCTCTTCTATAGTCAGCTCCCGGGCAAGTACGGCACGACTGAATCCTTGCCGCTGCCTGTCTAACACATCCTCCTTGGTCCTGTTGTCGCATTGTGTTGAGGCGTGCAGGCGTATGGGGGGCAAATCTTCATTGAGCAACCTCAGGTCCTGTATTATCAGCGCATCTGCTCCGGCTTCATACATCTCCCACGCTATCTTCACCGCCTTCGGTCTCTCCTCTTTTGTGAGTAGAGTGTTCAATGCCACCAGCACTTTGCAACCAAACAGATGCGCATATCTGCATAGTTTCTCTATGTCTTGTCTGCTACAGCCGGCTGCCTGGCGTGCGCTGAACTCAGGCGCACCAATGTAAACAGCGTCGGCACCGGCATTAATAGCCGCTATGCCCACACTCAAATCGCGTGCAGGTGCAAGCAAACTTATTTCTGTCTTAGCTCTCATGAATTGCCCTTTCGTTGCTCTATATTAGTTTCGAAATGCAAAAGTAGTGTATTATTCCCACATATACAAACGCAAAAGTCCATGCAGGTTTCACAATTATCTTTGCCTCGTAATAACTTCGTTTTTCATCTGTGTTCATCTGCAAAATGAATAAAAATACAATTATTTTAAAGAAAAATGCGTAAAAGTTTGTGTATGTGAAATATTTGTAGTAATTTTGCACGCTTTTTCGGCGCATTGGGTCGAAGAAGTAGAATTAACAATTAAATATTAAACAATTAACAAGTTAAGTAAATGCCTACAATTCAACAATTGGTTAGAAAAGGAAGAGCAGAACTTCAGGACAAGTCAAAATCGCCCGCTCTGGACAGCTGCCCACAGCGCCGTGGCGTGTGTGTCCGCGTCTACACAACTACCCCCAAAAAGCCTAACTCCGCTATGCGTAAGGTGGCTCGTGTACGCTTGACCAACCAGAAAGAAGTCAATGCTTACATTCCCGGCGAAGGACATAACTTGCAAGAGCACTCAATCGTGATGGTACGCGGTGGCCGTGTCAAAGACCTTCCGGGTGTACGTTATCACATTGTTCGCGGTACTCTCGATACAGCCGGTGTGGCTAACCGCCTGCAGCGCCGTTCGAAGTATGGTGCAAAGCGTCCTAAGGCTAAGAAGTAAGCCGATGTGTTTGAGGTTTGCATCTTCAGATGTTCAAATTCTCAGATATACGAATCTTCAAAAACAAACTAACCAACGCAGGTTACGCACCTGCACAGATGATTAACAGGGTTGAGGGTTGAGTACTCCCTGATGAGGAGGAAGAAACCAAGACAACCAAATGAGAGCAAGGCTCTCTGAATTAAACAAAACATTACAACAATGAGAAAAGCAAAACCAAAGAAACGTGTCATCCTTCCGGATCCGGTTTTCGGTGAGGTTATGGTCGCTAAATTTGTGAACCACCTCATGCTCGATGGTAAGAAGAATACCGCTTATGGTGTCTTCTACACCGCTCTCGAGACTGTTGGACAGAAAGCAAAAATCGAGGACAAGACTCCTCTTGAGATCTGGAAACAGGCACTGGCAAACATTACTCCTCTGGTAGAGGTTAAGAGCCGCCGTATCGGTGGTGCTACTTTCCAGGTGCCTACTGAGATTCGCGCTGACCGCAAGGAGTCGATCTCAATGAAGAACATGATCAACTTCGCCCGTAAGCGTGGTGGTCACAGTATGGCAGAGAAGCTTGCTGCTGAAATCATGGACGCATACAACAACCAGGGTGGTGCATTCAAACGCAAGGAAGATATGCACCGTATGGCTGAGGCTAACCGTGCTTTCGCACACTTCCGCTTCTAATAATATATAAGGTATTGGTAAAAAGATTTAAGGTACAAGAAAGTAAACAATGACAAAACACGATTTGAAATATAATAGGAATATCGGTATCATGGCTCACATTGATGCCGGTAAGACTACTACTTCAGAGCGTATTCTCTTCTATACCGGTCTCACTCACAAGATAGGTGAGGTGCATGACGGTGCTGCTACCATGGACTGGATGGAGCAAGAACAGGAGCGCGGTATTACTATCACCTCTGCTGCTACCACCACTTACTGGAACTATCGCGGCGATAAGTACAAAATCAACCTGATAGACACTCCGGGGCACGTGGACTTCACTGTTGAGGTGGAGCGTTCGCTTCGTATTCTGGATGGTGCCGTAGCTGCATTCTGCGCAGTTGGCGGTGTTGAACCTCAGTCGGAGACAGTTTGGCGTCAGGCTGACAAGTACAAAGTGCCACGTATCGGTTACGTTAACAAGATGGACCGTTCTGGTGCTGACTTCTTTGAGGTTGTCCGTCAGGTGAAAGACGTGCTTGGTGCAACACCTTGTCCGATTCAGATTCCTGTCGGTGCAGAAGAGACATTCAAGGGTGTTGTTGATCTCGTGAAGATGAAAGCTATCATCTGGCATGACGAGACAATGGGTGCAGAGTATGTAGAAGAGGAGATTCCCGCAGGGTTGCGTCAGGAAGCAGAAGAGTGGCGTGACAAGATGCTTGAGACTTGCGCGGAGTTTGACGATGTAGTGATGGAGAAGTATTTTGACGATCCTTCTACTATCACTGAAGACGAAATCCGTGCCGCTATCCGCAAGGGTACACTCGAGCTCAAGATTTACCCTATGATCTGCGGTTCTTCTTTCAAGAACAAAGGTGTGCAGACTATGCTTGACGCTGTCTGCGCTTATCTTCCTTCTCCTCTTGACACGGAGGTGATTGAGGGAATTGACCCGCGTTCTGACAAGCAGATAACACGCAAACCTGACGAGGACGAACCTCTTTGCGCACTCGCATTCAAGATTGCAACAGACCCATACGTAGGCCGCCTGTGCTATTTCCGCGTATATAGCGGTAAGCTGGAGGCAGGATCGTACGTATATAATACACGTTCAGGCAAGAAAGAGCGTATCTCCCGTATCTTCCAGATGCACTCCAACCATCAGAATCCCGTAGAAGTGATTGCTGCCGGTGATATAGGTGCAGGTGTAGGTTTCAAGGATATACGCACCGGTGATACCCTCTGCTCGGAAGATCATCCTATCACTCTTGAGTCTATAGAGTTCCCCGATCCAGTGATCGGTATCTCTGTAGAGCCAAAGAGCCAGAAGGACCTTGACAGACTGGGAGTAGGTCTTGCAAAGCTTGCAGAAGAAGATCCTACATTCACTGTAAAGACTGACGAACAAACAGGTCAAACCGTAATCTCCGGTATGGGTGAACTTCACCTTGAGATTATTATTGACCGTTTGAAACGCGAGTTCAAGGTTGAATGTAACCAGGGTCGTCCGCAGGTGGCATACCGTGAGGCTATCACACAGCCTGTAGAACTCCGTGAGGTATATAAGAAGCAGTCGGGTGGTCGTGGTAAATTCGCAGACATCATTGTCCGCGTTGAGCCCGCTGACGAAGGTTTCGAGGGTTCACTTCAGTTTGAAGATGTTGTCAAGGGCGGTAACATTCCTAAGGAATATATCCCCGCTATCGAGAAAGGTTTCCAAAGTGCCATGAAAAATGGTGTACTTGCAGGCTTCCCGATGGACAAGCTGAAAGTAACAGTGCTTGACGGTAGTTTCCACCCGGTGGATTCCGATCAGCTCTCGTTCGAAATCTGCGCACAAATAGCATTCAAGAATGCATGTGCAAAAGCCAAACCGGTTCTCATGGAGCCCATCATGAAGATAGAGGTGGTGACACCTGAAGAGTCGATGGGTGACGTGATAGGCGACCTGAACAAACGCCGTGGACAGGTAGAAGGTATGGAGACGGCTCGTACCGGCGCCCGTATCGTAAAGGCCAAAGTGCCTCTGAGCGAGATGTTCGGATACGTAACCGCTCTGCGTACCATCACCTCCGGTCGTGCAACAAGCAGCATGGAATTCTCACACTACGCTCCTGTAAGCTCGGCCATAGCAAAGGCTGTGCTGACTGAAGCGGGCGGACGTGCTGACTTGGTATGATAGCCAACGTGGCATTATACAATAGCGACGTGGTAAAATAAAACATTTATGGAGATGCGGCGAGAAGTCAAGCAAATGACTCTTTGGCTTCACCGCTACTCCGCAGTATAAAATAAAAATAACAAACACTAAAATGAGTCAGAAAATTCGTATCAAGCTGAAGAGCTATGACCACAATCTGGTGGACAAAAGTGCCGAGAAGATTGTGAAAACCGTTAAAGCAACGGGTGCTGTGGTAAGTGGTCCTGTGCCTCTGCCAACACACAAACGTATTTTTACTGTTAACCGTTCGACTTTCGTAAACAAGAAAAGTCGTGAGCAGTTCGAACTTGCAAGCTACAAGCGTCTGATTGACATCTATTCGTCAAACGCCAAAACTGTAGAAGCACTCATGAAACTCGAACTTGCCAGTGGAGTAAGCGTAGAAATCAAAGTATAACAGAAAACGTGTTTGTTTCCATCCTCAGGATGCAGCCGGGTAACTTAGATATTTAAGTTGCAAGGCTATTTCTGCGCGATGGCGAGAACAAACATAAATGATTAACATTTTTAAATTCAACAAAAATGCCAGGATTATTAGGTAAAAAAATCGGAATGACTTCCGTTTTTGGTGCTGATGGTAAAAACGTACCATGCACCGTCATTGAAGCCGGGCCTTGCGTAGTTACGCAACTGAAGACTGTTGAGAAAGACGGCTATCAGGCTGTTCAGGTTGGTTTCCAGCCCAAGACTGAGAAACACACCAACAAAGCCGAAATGGGTCACTTCAAGGCAGCCGGAGTTCAGCCTATGGCTCACCTCGCTGAGTTTGACGGATTCGACCAGGAGGTAAAACTTGGTGATACAATCACCGTAGAACTTTTCAAAGAGAACTCCTATGTGGATGTTATCGGTACATCTAAGGGTAAAGGTTTTCAGGGTGTTGTTAAACGTCACGGATTTGGTGGCGTTGGTCAGCAGACTCACGGTCAGGACGACCGTCTTCGCGCTCCCGGTTCTGTAGGTGCCAGTTCGTATCCTAGCCGCGTCTTCCCCGGAATGCGCATGGCAGGACGTATGGGTGGTGACCGCGTAACCGTTCAAAACCTTCTCGTTCTTAAAGTAATTCCTGAGTACAACCTTCTCCTCGTGAAGGGTAGTGTGCCGGGTGCTAAAAACTCAATCGTAATCATTAACAAGTAATCAGTATGGAACTCAGTGTATTAAACATGAAAGGTGAGCAGACCGGTAAGAAGGTTGCTCTGAGTGATGCCATTTTCGGAATCGAGCCTAACAACCATGCTATTTACTTGGATGTTAAGCAGTATTTGGCAAATCAGCGTCAAGGTACGCATAAGTCTAAACAACGTTCAGAAATCGCAGGTTCTACCCGCAAACTCGGTCGTCAGAAAGGTGGCGGAGGTGCTCGTCCAGGTGATATCAAGTCTCCGGTACGTGTAGGCGGTGGACGTATCTTCGGTCCTGTTCCACGTTCGTATGACTTCAAACTCAATAAGAAAGTTAAGCAACTTGCCCGCAAGTCTGCACTCTCGCTTCGCGCATCTCAGGAGCAGATTTTGGTACTTGATAACCTCTCATTCGAGGCTGCAAAGACCAAACAGATGGTTGAATTGCTTGCAAACTTGAAAATTTCCGACAAAAAAGCACTTATTATTTTGCCATGTCAGAATAATTTTGTACTTTTGTCGGCTCGTAATCTGCAGAAAGCAAAAGTGGTTACTGCAAACGAGTTGAATACATACATAATTATGAACTCGAATGTCCTCGTGCTTACAGAAGAAGCGCTCAAGGCAGTCGAGGGCACTTTTAACGCGTAAGGAGGTTATACTATGGCAATTATAATTAAACCAATCGTCACCGAGAAAATGACCGGCCTTGGCGAAAAACTGAACCGCTATGCTTTCCAGGTTGACCGTAAGGCTAACAAGGTGGAAATCAAGAAGGCAGTAGAAGAAATGTACAACGTTCAGGTGGTGGCTGTAAATACGGCAGTTGTAGCTCCCAAGCTGAAATCGCGCTATACAAAGAGCGGTATCATCGAGGGCAAGACCAATGCTTACAAGAAAGCCATCGTTACCCTGAAAGAAGGTGAAACAATAGATTTTTATAGCAATATTTAAGTAAAATGGCTGTACGCAAATTAAAACCCACTACACCGGGGCAAAGACACAAGATTATCGGCGCGTTTGAGACTATTACCGCAAGCGCACCGGAGAAATCCCTTGTGTATGGCGGTCGTAAGACGGGTGGTCGCAACAATACAGGTAAGGAGACCATGCGTTATATCGGCGGCGGACACAAGAGGAAATACAGAGTAATTGATTTCAAGCGCAACAAAGACGGTGTACCGGCAACAGTAAAGACAATCGAGTATGATCCGAACCGCTCGGCTCGTATCGCATTGCTCTTCTATGCTGACGGCGAAAAGCGCTATATTCTTGCTCCTAACGGACTGCAAGTAGGTCAAACGGTTATTTCGGGTGCCGATGTGGCTCCTGAAGTAGGAAACTCACTCCCCATGCAGAACATTCCTCTCGGAACTCTGATTCACAACATCGAGCTCCGTCCGGGTCAGGGTGCATCTCTGGTTCGTTCTGCAGGCGTGTTTGCTCAACTTACCTCTCGTGAGGATAAGTATGCTATCGTGAAATTGCCTTCAGGCGAACTTCGCAAGATTCTCGCCGCATGCAAGGCAACTGTTGGTGTTGTCGGCAACTCTGACCATGCACTGGAGAAATCCGGTAAGGCAGGACGTAGCCGCTGGCTCGGTCGTCGTCCACGCGTTCGTGGCGTAGCAATGAACCCTGTAGATCACCCAATGGGTGGTGGTGAAGGCCGTGCATCAGGTGGACATCCTCGTTCACGCAAGGGTCTCTTGGCTAAGGGCTACAAGACTCGCGCACCAAAGAAACAGTCGAACAAGTATATTATCGAAAGAAAGAAGAAGTAACCTATTAAATTGAGCAATTATGAGCCGTTCATTGAAAAAAGGACCATTCATCAACCTGAAATTAGAGAAGAAAATTCTTGACATGAATGAAAGTGGCAAGAAGACCGTAGTTAAGA
>JAFUWV010000010.1 GCA_017477325.1 Paludibacteraceae bacterium | reverse complement strand
ATTGTCCCGACAGGCGGGATTAATTTAACAATTATGACAGATCCAATCGCAGATTATCTGACTCGGCTCAGAAATGCAATCAAGGCAGGTCACCGCGTAGTAGAGGTGCCGGCTTCGAATCTGAAAAAAGAGATCACTCGCATCTTGTTTGAGAAAGGTTACATCCTCTCGTACAAGTTTGTTGAAGATGGTCCTCAGGGCACTATCAAGATTGCCCTCAAGTATGATCCTGTTAACAAAGTTAACGCGATCAAGAGTTTACAACGCGTATCAACTCCAGGTTTGCGCCAGTATGTAGGTTATCGTGAGATGCCTCGCGTACTCAACGGTCTCGGTATCGCCATTCTCTCTACTTCTAAGGGTGTAATGACTAACAAAGAGGCTCTCGGACAAAAACTTGGCGGTGAGGTTATTTGTTATGTTTATTAATGTAGGAGGAATAAGCTATGTCAAGAATCGGAAAATTGCCTATTAACATTCCTGCAGGTGTAACCGTAACAGTTAGCAATGACAATGTTGTTACAGTAAAAGGTCCGAAGGGTGAACTCACCCAGCAGGTTGATCCACTGATTTCTGTAAACGTGGAAGGTGCTGTATGCCATGTTACTCGTCCAAATGATGACAAAGAGGCTCGCGCTAAACACGGACTCTATCGCGCTCTCATCCACAATATGGTGGTTGGCGTTTCAGAAGGATATAAAAAGACTCTTGAACTCGTAGGTGTAGGTTACCGTGTTGAGTCTCAGGGACAAATCCTGAACTTCTCTCTGGGTTATACTCACCCCATTTATCTGCAACTTCCCAAGGAAGTTAAGATAGAGACCAAGAGTGAGCGTAACCAGAACCCTCTTGTAATTCTCGAGTGTGCTGACCGTCAGCTGCTCGGACAGATTTGCGCAAAGATTCGTTCGTTCCGCAAACCTGAGCCTTACAAAGGAAAAGGTATTAAATTCCAAGGTGAAGTACTTCGTCGTAAAGCTGGTAAGTCGGCTGGTAAATAATAAAGAAAGGTTAAAATTATGAATCAGAAAATAGCAAGAAGACTGAGAATCAAGGCTCACATCCGTACCACAGTTTCAGGTACAGCAGAGCGTCCCCGTCTGACGGTATTCCGCAGCAACAGCCAGATTTACGCACAGGTAATTGACGACCAGAAAGGCGTTACTCTCGCTTCTGCCTCGTCACTCGGAATAAAGGATAAAATCACAAAGAGTGAGAAAGCCGCTCAAGTAGGCAAATTGGTAGCAGAGGCTGCTAAGAAAGCCGGTGTTGAGGCAGTCGTTTTCGACCGCAACGGTTATCTCTATCATGGTCGTGTTAAATCACTGGCAGATGCAGCTCGCGAAGCCGGTCTTAAATTCTAAAGCAATATGGTAAACAATATGAATCGTGTGAAAAACGTAGGCGATATTGAACTAAAAGAGCGCCTCGTAGCAGTTAACCGTGTAACTAAGGTTACCAAGGGTGGTCGTACATTCACTTTTGCTGCCATCGTTGTTGTAGGTAATGAAGACGGTATCGTAGGTTGGGGTCTCGGTAAAGCAGGTGAAGTTACCGCTGCAATCCAGAAAGGTACGGAGGCTGCAAAGAAGAACCTGATCAAGGTGCCTATATACAAAGGAACTATTCCTCACGAGCAAGAAGCCAAGTTTGGCGGTGCACAGGTTTATCTGCAGCCTGCATCTCAAGGTACCGGTGTGAAGGCCGGTGGTGCTATGCGTGCTGTGCTGGAGTCTGTAGGTGTGAAGGACGTGCTGGCAAAGGCAAAAGGTTCTTCGAACCCTCACAACCTTGTTAAAGCTACCATTCTCGCGCTCAGTGAAATGCGTGATGCCAACATGGTTGCCCAAAACCGTGGAGTAAGTCTTTCAACAGTGTTTAACGGATAATAGAAAGGATGTAGTACTATGGCAACAATTAAAATTCAGCAGGTACGCAGCATTATCCGCTGCCCGAAGGATCAGAAGGCTACTATGCATGCCCTCGGACTCAGAAAAATGAACGCCGTTGTGGAGCATGAAGCCACTCCTGCGGTTCTCGGTATGGTGAACAAGGTAAAACACCTCGTAAAAGTAATTGATTGATGAACTGATAGAGCGGTTGCTCCGTCTCCGCTCTTTCATAAAAACAAATAAGAAATTATGGAACTTAACAATTTAACACCGGCTGCAGGTTCTGTCAAGACTGCTAAGCGTATCGGCCGTGGTGCCGGTTCGGGACTGGGCGGAACTTCAACTCGTGGTCACAAGGGTGCAAAATCCCGTTCCGGTTACTCAAAGAAGATTGGTTTTGAAGGTGGTCAGATGCCTATTCAACGCCGTCTTCCCAAGTATGGTTTCAAAAACATCAACCGTGTTGAATACAAGGCTATCAACCTCTCTACTCTTCAAACATTAGCTGAGAGCAAGAACCTTGAGAAGATAGGGTTGGAGGAACTTCTTGCAGCAGGATTTATACACAAATCCATGCTTGTAAAAATACTTGGTAACGGACAACTCACTGCTAAACTTACAGTGGAGGCCAATGCATTCTCAAAGGCTGCAGAAGAGGCTATCACCGCTGCCGGTGGCACTGTAGTAAAACTTTAATATAATGAAAAAGTTTTTTGAAACACTAAAGAATATCTGGAAGATAGAAGATCTCCGTATGCGACTGCTGACAACGCTGTTGTTCGTGCTGATATACCGCTTCGGTTCGTATGTAATTCTTCCAGGTGTTAACCCGGATGCTCTGAGTGCACTTCATGCTCAGACAGCAGGCGGTCTGCTGGCATTGTTGGATATGTTCTCTGGTGGTGCGTTCTCGAATGCATCAATCTTTGCGCTCGGTATTATGCCCTACATCTCGGCAAGTATCGTAATCCAGCTTCTTACTATCGCTGTGCCATATTTCCAGAAGATGAGCCGCGAAGGTGAAAGCGGACGTATGAAGATTAACCAGATAACACGCTATTTAACAGTAGCAATCCTTCTTGTTCAAGGACCGAGTTATCTTGTAAACCTTTCAGTTCAGATGGCTCAGGCAGGTCAGCCTCTTGCAATCGGGTTCAATTGGTTTACCATCTCGTCAACCATCCTGCTATGTGCAGGCTCCATGTTCGTTATGTGGCTGGGTGAGCGTATTACCGACAAGGGTGTTGGAAACGGTATTTCTTTCATCATCCTCATTGGTATTATTGCCCGTTTCCCGGGTGCTATCGTTCAGGAGTTCTCATCCCGCTTAGGCGATGCAGGTGGCGGTCTTGTGGTATTCCTTGCTGAAATCATTCTGCTTCTTGTTGTCTTCATGGCTGCTATTGCTCTTGTGCAGGGTACACGTCGTATTCCGGTGCAGTACGCAAAGCGCATTGTGGGCAACAAACAGTATGGTGGTGTTCGTCAGTATATTCCTTTGAAAGTTAATGCAGCAAACGTTATGCCTATCATTTTTGCACAAGCCATTATGTTTATTCCTATCAGCATAGTAGGTTTCTCTGCATCAGAGTCGGCAGGCGCGTTTGTTCGTGCTTTCATGGATAATACCAGTTGGGCATATAACTTGGTATTCGCAATTCTTATCATTCTCTTCACATATTTCTATACAGCTATTATTATCAATCCTACTCAGATGGCAGAGGACTTGAAGCGTAATAATGGTTTTATCCCGGGTGTGAAGCCAGGTAAGAAAACTGCTGATTACATTGATACCATTATGTCTCGAATAACCTTGCCCGGAAGTATTTTCCTCGCTATTGTTGCTATTCTTCCTGCTTTTGCCCGTTTGGCAGGCGTAAGCATGGGATTTGCACAGTTCTTTGGCGGAACTTCACTTCTGATTATGGTAGGTGTGATTCTTGACACATTGCAGCAGATTGAAAGTCATCTTCTGATGCGTCACTATGACGGATTCTTTGAGTCCGGCATGCGTATCAAAGGACGTTCAGGTGCGATGGCATATTAATGAGATGTGAAATTCAGATATTTGAATATTCATTAAGATGATCTTTCTTAAGACTGATGAGGAAATAGAGTTGCTTCGTGAGAGCAACCTCATTCTGGGCAAAGCTTTGGCAGAAGTAGCCAAAGCTATTGCTCCCGGAGTGACTACAGCTCAACTTGACAAGATAGCCGAGGAGTTTATCCGCGATAATGGAGCAATCCCGTCCTGCAAGGGCTATGAAGGCTTTCCTGCTACTCTTTGCACCTCAGTTAACGAACAAGTGGTTCACGGGATACCTTCTGACAAGGTTTATCTCAAAGAAGGTGATATCATCTCTGTTGACACTTGTGTACTTAAGAACGGCTTTCACGGCGATTCGGCGTATACTTTTCCGGTGGGAGAAGTTAGCGAAGATGTGATGCGGCTGCTGCGCACTACCAAAGATTGTCTCTATAAAGGCATTGAACAGGCAGTGACCGGAAAACGACTTGGTGATATAGGTGCAACTATTCAGGCAAATGCTGAGAAGGCAGGCTTTCAGGTTGTACGTGAATTCATAGGTCATGGTATCGGTAGAGACATGCACGAAGATCCCGAGGTCCCCAACTACGGAAAGCGTGGGAACGGAGTTGTGCTCAAGTCAGGTATGGTTATAGCCATAGAGCCGATGGTCATGTCAGGAAGAAGAAATGTTATCATAGAGAACGATGGTTGGACAGCTCGTGCTGCAGATCGCAAACCTGCAGCCCACTACGAGCTCTCAGTAGCAGTAAGAAACGGGAAGGCAGACATCTTGTCAACGTTCGATTATATCAAGGAAGTCCTTGGAGACAGATTCATCTAATCAGTAGATGTCAACAATATCAAACTAATATAGAAATATTAACGACATCAAACAATATTCTAATATGGCAAAGCAAACTGCAATAGAAATTGATGGTACAATTACCGAAGCATTGTCTAACGCAATGTTCCGTGTAGAGTTGGAAAATGGACACGTCATCACGGCTCATATTTCCGGTAAGATGCGTATGCACTACATTAAGATTCTTCCCGGTGACAAAGTAAAGGTTGAGATGAGTCCGTATGACTTGTCAAAAGGGCGGATCAGTTTCCGCTACAAATAAAGCCTCTCATCTGTTGTTGTGAGACTTACTCAGCTTTATAAGCAAAACACTCAAAACAAAATACTTTTATGAAAGTAAGAGCATCTGTAAAAAAGCGCAATGCGGATTGCAAGATAGTTCGCAGAAAAGGACGCTTGTATGTAATTAACAAAAAAGAGCCCAAGATGAAAATGCGTCAGGGCTAAAGTAATTAACAAAACAAACAAAATAAATTTATGGCAATAAGAATTGTTGGTGTAGATTTACCCCAGAACAAAATAGGGGAGGTCGGTTTGACTTACATCTACGGAATAGGTCGCTCAAGCGCAAAGAAAATCCTTGCCGAGGCAGGCGTAGACCCAAGCATCAAAGTGCAGGATTGGACAGACGACCAGGCTGCTAAAATTCGTGAGGTCATCGGTGCCGGATACAAGGTGGAAGGTGACCTGCGTTCAGAGACTCAACTTAACATCAAACGTTTGATGGATATCGGTTGCTATCGTGGTGTTCGTCATCGTCTCGGTCTGCCCGTTCGTGGTCAGAGCACAAAGAACAACGCCCGTACAAGAAAAGGTCGTAAGAAAACTGTTGCAAACAAGAAGAAAGCAACGAAGTAATCAACTCATTAAACATTTGATATTATGGCAAAGAAAACAGTTGCAGCCAAGAAGCGCGTTGTTAAGATTGACGGTGTAGGACAGTTACACGTACAATCCTCTTTCAACAATGTTATAGTAACGTTTGCCAATGGTAGCGGCCAAGTTATCAGTTGGTCTTCAGCAGGCAAACAAGGCTTCCGTGGTTCTAAAAAGAATACTCCATATGCTGCTCAGATGGCAGCTCAAGATGCAGGCAAGGTGGCTTTTGACCTTGGTCTGAGAAAAGTAAAAGCATACGTGAAAGGTCCCGGTCAAGGACGCGAGTCAGCAATCCGTGCTTGCGTAGCTGCCGGTATTGACGTGACGGAAATTGTGGATGTTACTCCGCTGCCACACAATGGCTGCCGTCCTCCTAAACGCCGCCGCGTATAATAACAATTAAATTAATTTGAATGCCCCCGGGCTGTATGAGTACAGACGATAAATATCTTCTAAACCTCATATATTCAAATCAACAAATAATCAAATATTACAAATTATGGCAAGATATATTGGACCAAAATCACGTATTGCACGTCGTTTCGGTGAACCTATCTTCGGTCCGGACAAAGTGCTCAATAAGCGTAACTATGCTCCCGGACAGCACGGTGTGAACCGCCGTAAGAAAAACTCTGAGTATGGTACTCAGCTCGCTGAAAAGCAAAAAGCAAAATACACCTATGGTGTTTTGGAACGTCAGTTCCGTCTTCTCTTCCAACAGGCTCAGCGCTCTAAAGGTATTACCGGTGAGATTCTTCTCCAGTTACTTGAGTCGCGCCTTGATAATATTGTTTATCGCCTCGGTATAGCTCCAACCCGTGCCGCAGCACGTCAGTTGGTTAGCCACCGTCACATAATAGTTGACGGCAAGGTGGTTAACATTCCGTCTTACTCGGTTCGTCCGGGTCAGGTAGTAGCAGTTCGCGAAAAGAGCAAGTCTTTGGAAGTTATCGCAAATTCTCTTAGTGGTTTCAACCATTCAAAATATCCTTGGTTGGAATGGAACGAGGCTGAGTTGTGTGGCAAATACATCAACATTCCTCCTCGTGAAGAGATTCCCGAGAACATCAAAGAACAACTCATCGTCGAACTCTACTCTAAATAATAAAATTCATGGCAATATTAGATTTTCAAAAACCAGACAAGGTGGTAATGCTTGAATCCACCGACACCAAGGGCGTTTTCGAATTCCGTCCTTTGGAGCCTGGTTACGGCATCACCATTGGTAACGCACTGCGTCGTATCCTCATCTCTTCACTCGAAGGCTATGCAATCTGTTCTATCAAAATTAGTGGTATTGAACATGAATTTGCCACCATTCCCGGTGTGATAGACGATGTAACTAACATCATCCTCAACCTCAAGCAGGTTCGTTTCCGCAGAAAAGAAGGTGTAGAGGAGGAAGCAGAAGTGTTCACTGTAAAAGTGGCAGGCAAGACATTGCTTACTGCAGGTGATTTCCAAGGTAGCATTCGTAACTTTGATGTGCTTAATCCGGAGCTTGTAATAGCACAAATGGATGAGAGCGCTAAGTTCGAAATGGAAATCCATGTAAACAAAGGACGTGGCTATGTGCCTGCTGACGAGAACCGTACTGCACAGGATGTTATCGGAGTAATTCCTACTGACAGCATCTATACACCTATCCGCAATGTGCGTTATGCTATCGACCAGTATCGTGTTGAGCAGAAGACTGACTATGAGAAGTTGACTCTTGAGATTGATACTGATGGCAGCATCACACCTAAAGATGCACTCAAGGAAGCAGCAAAAATCCTTATCTTCCACTTCATGCTCTTCTCTGATGAAAAGATAATCATTGAAGAACCTGTGAAAGTGAAAGCACCTGACCAGGATGAGGAGATTGTTAAAATGAAACAACTTCTCAACACCCGTCTTGTTGATATGGATCTTTCCGTACGTGCACTCAATTGCCTCAAAGCCGCTGAGGTTGACACACTGGCTCAGCTTGTCAAGTATCATCGTGCTGACCTTCTGAAGTTCCGCAACTTCGGAAAGAAGTCGCTCACCGAACTTGATGAACTGCTCGAGCGTAACAATCTTGCTTTCGGCATGGATATCTCCAAGTATATAACCGTTAACGAATAAACAAAAATGAGACATAACAATAAATTCAATCACCTTGGACGTAAGGCTGCTCACCGCAATGCTATGCTTAGCAATATGGCTTGCTCGCTGATTATGCACAAGCGTATCCAGACCACTACAGCCAAGGCTAAAGCACTCCGCATGTATGTGGAGCCTATCCTCACCCGTGCAAAAGAGGATACTACTGCAAACCGCCGTATAGTGTTTGCAGAACTGAAACAGAAAGCTGTTGTTACAGAACTCTTCCAGAACGTAGCTGAGAAGATAGCTAACCGCCCCGGCGGTTACACCCGTATTCTTCGTACAGGCTATCGTCTTGGTGATGCTGCCGAGATGAGTATGATAGAACTTGTTGATTACAACGAGAACATGCTCAAAGAGGTTAAGAAGACAACCAAGAAAACAACCCGTCGTGCAGGCAAGAAAGCTGCTCCGAAGGCTGAAGAGACTCCCGCAGCAGAAGCCCCTGCAGAGGAACAGGCAGCAGAATAAGGAATTAAACTGCTTAGTGTTGGATGATGAAGAATGGTCACCAACATACGATAATAACACAAAAGAAGTGACCCGAAACGGGTACACTTCTCTTGTGTTATAAATATAACCTTCTATGAAACACTATTAATACGCTTGTTTTTAGCATCTTACTCATAAATATGAGATATTATAGATTAATATTGACTACTATACTGATGTGCTTGTTTGCAGGTGTAATAAGCGCTCAGACTACATATTACAAAATCTGCTTCGGCGAAGAAGGGCAAGAGTATTGTGTGGATTATCCTGCCGGTACAACTGCCACTATCTCAGTACCTGCCGCCAGTCGCGAGTGCTATCACTTTGAACAATGGATGGATGGTAATACTGATAACCCGCGAACAATCTTAGTTACCACCGATGCAACATACACCGCAACCTATGCTCCCAATGATATTATTGTTCAGACTCAGTCTGCAGATGCCTCAATGGGAGCGACATCCGGTGATGGTACATTCAAGTGCGGAAACGATGTGACTATAAAAGCTTCTGCAGTCGAGCATTATCATTTCACATATTGGGAGAAAAACGGAGTAAGAGTAAGCGGTGACTCTGTATATACGTTCGAGGTTAAAGGTAATCATAACGAAGTAGTTACATATATTGCTCATTTTGCAGTAGATAGCGTATATGTCAATGTCACTGCCAATGATGATACGAAAGGAACTGTTTCTCAGTCGCATTCTACGCTTAATGCTACTGAGAATAATCCCTTTATTTATCCATGGTGGACTACGGGTGTCACACTCAGTGCTACGGTAACAGACCCGTGCTATCGCTTTCAGAGCTGGAGCGACGGCTCGACACAGAATCCCTATCAACTGCCGTCTCTTGAGCAGGACACACTGAATATCATTGCCAACTTTGTTCCAAAGAAAGATACGTTGACAATTAAATATCTCAACAATTCTGTTGACGATGTGTCTGTTACTTCAGGTTCAGTGATTAGCGTAGGCTCCAACCAGGCTCAGGTTGAGGTGGATTGTGGTGAAGATGCTAATATTACCGTTACCGCGAACAACCCGTGTTATATATTTTCCGGTTGGGACTTTAATAATGATAATAGCATTGATCAGGAACTTGATTCCAATCAGGTTACTATTTCTCATACAGAGACAGCTCTCACCTCGAATCGTGTCATTACTCTCAAAATGAGGAAGAAGAAGTTTCATGTGCAGATAAAATTTGATCCGGAGCAAGGTACTCCTTGGTGGGCTCCGGGTAGGCCGGGGCAAACAAACAATGCGTGGATGGAGTGTGACTTCATACAGTTGTTCGGTGCACCAAATGCTTGCTACAACTTTGATCATTGGCAGTATGGTGAGAATCCTGCAAATGTAGGTACGGAATGGAATGGTATTTACATTCATAGTGATTCCACTTTCTATGCTTTCTATCGTGAGAAGAGTTGGAATATTACCTTTGGCCCCAATGATGCTCAGATGGGTGAGGTCAGAGCAGAGTATCTCGGTTCGGCAGCTTCCTCTCCATTACCTACCATGCATTGCGATAGCACATTTACGCTTACTCCGATAGCCAATGACGGATACTTGTTCAAGGGCTGGAGTGACGGCTCTCAAGATTCAGTGCGCACAATCTTGGTTGATAATGACACACCATCCAACTTTACCGCTATCTTTGTTCCACAGATAACTCTTACCTTACGTGCACAAACTGATGATGGCTCACTCGGAGGTGGTGTTATTGAGAATGTTACGGCTGCTTCAGGAAGCATAATTCCGGAGTCAACTGTTAATCCGTGGTCATGGTATTGTACTGATGGCTCTCAAGTAAGTTTCACAGCCTCAACGTCTGAACCCTGCTACGAGTTCCAACGCTGGACTGACGGTGATACAAATCCGACACGTACGGTCTCTGTGACATCTGATACTACGTTTGCTGCCGTGTTTGCAGAAAAGCAATATATTATCACCATTCACATGGTAGATAACGATGATAATCAGGAATTCTCTACTATTACAGAAGTAGTCAAGTGTTTGACTCCTGATATCACTCTTTCCAAATATGGCGGTGAGTGCTATGAGTTCGTTCGTTGGGATGATGGTTCATATCCTGAGGAACGTCAGATATCTTCTGTCAATTGTGATATGCAGTACACTGCATACTATACTCATAAGAAATCCACAGTAACGGTTCAGTCGGCAAGTTCATATGGCACTGCGGTGATTCAGGAGACCACCTCAACCATGGCAGAGCGTTATTGCGGTGAAACTCTCACGCTTGTAGCATCCGGCACTCGTACTTGCTATGAATTCAAACAATGGGATGACGGTAATACAGACAGTATTCGCACTATCACCGTGGGTGCTGAGAATAAGACATATATCGCGTCTTTTGGCATTAAGGAGTTTACGCTGTCAGCATCCGCCACTCCTGCAGGTGTCGCCACGATATCAGGCACAGGTGTGTATGAATGTGGTGAGGTTATAACTACACTTAAGGCAGAGCCGGTTGTAGGGTGTTATATGTTTCTTGGTTGGAGCGATGGTGAGACATCGTTGCAACATTCGCCTATTACTATGACTGAAGATGTTAACCTCACTGCCCAATTCTCTGACGAATACACCATCACATTCGGTTCCAATAACACTGCTTACGGGCGGGTTGACGGAATATATCAGGAGCAGACCTACACTTCGTCAATTACTACGAAGTGTGACAGCATGTTTACTCTTATTCCCGTTGCAGCAGACCATCATATATTTGTCGGATGGTCAGACGGCGTAACCGACTCTGTACGAATTATAACTTTCACAGATTCTTCTCCGACAAGTTATACAGCTATCTTCTCTCCGGAGAAAGAGCGTCTCACACTCAATGCTGTCATCGTAAAGAACGGTGCTGATATAGGTGTCGGTGGCGGCATGTTCAGTCTGACACCGCTTCCTTCGGGTTATACTAATCCGGTGGCTCCCGCGACCTTTATTTATGGATACTCAGACCAAGTGCAGGTAGCGCCTATACCTAATGAAGGCTATCGGTTCGTCGGTTGGAAGGACTCGTCGGACTCAATACGAAACCTTACGATAACAGAAGATATCGCACTCACGGCCATGTTCGAGAAGATAGTCTATACCGTGACTCTTGAAACTAATCCGTCAGGTGCAGCAATCGGTATAACTAACAAACCTGAATATGAAGGCGGTGAAACGGCTACTCTTACGTTTACTACCGACCCCTGCTTCGACTTCATAAGCTGGGAAGATGGCACCACGTCTCCGAGTAAGACGTTTGTAGTTCACAGCGACACCGTGGTTCGTGCCAACTTCTCGCAGAAGCAATATTCTCTTACGGTCAACACCAATGATCCTACTCTCGGCACTGTTACGGGTGGCGGCATGTATGCCTGTGGTGATATGGCTACAGTAACTGCTACTCCCATACAGCCCGGCTATCGTTTCGAACGTTGGATAGAGACCGGCTCACGTCAAAACCCTTATGATGTTACAGTCGGCAGCAATATGACTCTCACGGCAGAGTTTGTCGAGGATGTCTATACGCTGTATGTCGAGGTGCTGCCTGCTCATTCGGCAACTGTTACGGGAGCAGGCACATATCCCAACGGTACAGAAGTAGTGGTTAATATAACTCCGGACGACTGTTTTGAGTTATCCGGATGGAGTGACGCTGAGACTGATGCTTCCTCGCGTACCATTCATCTTACATCCGACTCAGTTGTTACCGCTATTCTTGACTGGCAATATTTCACCGCCACCATTGTTCTTGACCCCGCCGATGCAGGCGAGCCTATAACAAAGCAGATGCAGTGCGGTAATCCGTACTTCATCAATCCGCCTGAAGTTACAGGCTGGAACTTTGTCTCATGGAGTGATGGTACTACAGGCGCTAAATATATTTCTTCCGTGGAGGCTGATACCACTTTCACCGCTGTTCTTGAGCGTAAGTCTTACAACGTGAATGTTGATTGCGACCCGACCAGGGGCAGTGTGAGCGGAGGCGGTACATATTTGTACGAAGAGATTGCTCATCTGGTGGCTGTGCCCGACTCCGGTTATCAGTTCGTAGGCTGGTCAGACGGCTACGATAGGGCAGAGTATGACTTGCTCGTCAAGTCGGACACTGCGGTAACGGCTTATTTCCGTACTATGCCTTTCACCATCTATGTAATCAAAGATGACACGGTTTGCGCAGGGGCCGAATATACTCTTCCATCCGGAAAAGTAGTTCCTCACCCGGCAGGTGCAACACTGTATGTTGATTCTACGGACTTTGAGTATGAACCTGGTGTGTGGTGCAAACGTATATTTACTATCACACTTTATCCTGCCGACAACACTCCTCAGCCTCGTATTACTCTGCTTCCAAAGGCTAATGCCGGTCAGCAACTGGCTCTTGCGGAGGCAACCGAGAGCAGTCTTGCAGATATAGAATCACGTGCTACGGCTCTGTCTCCCGCCGTGCTTGGCTGTTATTGGGAGATACTCAACGAGAGCACAGGAAATTATGACCAATATCTTAACACCTATATTCCCGCAGTTGACTCGCTTACATTGCGTTTCGTAGTCACCACTTCATGCCAGGTGCTGCCTTCAGAGCCCGTGACTGTTCCTGTCGGGCAGAAGCATGAAGACCCGTATGGTGTGTGCGTAAATGTCGTATATCTGAATGTTGATGCCGACACGACACGCTTTGAGATTGATACCAAACGTATGTTCCACCTGGGATACATCTTCTCGGAGAGTGATGTCGAGTGGTACAAGGTGGTGGACACCCGAGACGAGGCAGAGGCAGAGGTGCTTGACGACGAGTTTATAGCGACAGGCTATACTTTGTACATGAGCAAGCTCGGACTTCATCCAGGCGAATACTATGCACGTATCTCTCTGCCCGACCAGACACAACTTGTGCCTTGCTCTGAGGTGTTGCTCTCAAAGACAGTTGAGTACTCTCCCGTACAGTACGATGATTTCATTCTTGTACCTAATCATGCAAAGAGTGGAGAGGTAATGACACTGCTTGGTCTGAAGGATACAGATGTTGCCGCTATCCGCGTGTATGACTCTGCAGGACGCACTCTGCTTGATACCGAAGTCAAGAATGTTACTTCGTTTGATTATCAGACTACTGGCAACTCGGGCGTATATATGATGCGCGTACAGACAGAAGACCGCAAGAAGACACTTAAGTTTGTCATAGAGTAGGAGGTAGGGCGTGTTTTGTCAGGGCATCAGACATTAAACTTTGAACATCATGAAATCCGTTTTTACTTATTTGCTGTTGCTGCTTTCGGTAGTAGCAAACACAGCGTGCGCACATGCAAAAGTGCATGAGGCGGTCTCCTGCATGCCGGAGATAGACAGCCTTATGCTTGCAGCAGTTGACTCAGGACTTATACCCGGCGGTGTGGTCTGCGTCGCAGACTGTGATACTGTCCTCTATCTGAAGGCGTACGGCAACAGGCAGGTGTTTCCTGACACGCTGCCAATGACGAAAGGGACACTGTTCGACCTCGCCTCTTTGAGTAAGCCTACCTCTACTGCCATGACAGTGTTCTCGCTTGTGGCTGACTGCAAACTCAGTCTTGATGAATATGTGTCCAAGTATGTGCCACAGATAAAGGATTCTTTCAATATCACCCATCTGCTTACACATACCTCAGGACTCCCCCCATATCTCAATGTCAAACGTCTGGTTGAGCACTATGGGGAGGCTACCCCCGAAGCTCTGCTTGACAGCATAAGCAAATGCCCTCGTATAGCACGTCCGGGCGAGAAGGTGCGTTATTCGTGCCTCAACTTTATACTGCTGCAGCATGTGATTCAGAATATCGAAGGCAAGAGCCTGGCTGAGGTCGCACGAGAGCGGGTGTTCATGCCTCTGGGAATGAAGCATACTGCCTATTTGCCCGACTCTGCATGGCTCCCTATGGTTGCTCCGACCGAATATATTCCTGTGCCAGATGCTGACTCCGTGCTGCTTCACGGTGTGGTGCACGATCCGCTTGCACGAGTGCTCAATCATGGCAACTCCGGCAATGCAGGAGTGTTCTCGTGCGCAGAAGATCTTGCACGACTCGGGCAGTTCCTCCTGAAGAACAAAAAGAACCCATACATCGCTCAGATGACTTCCATGCCTGACTCGCTTGCTTTTTCAGGCAGGACATTAGGCTGGGGACACAACGATTCCCTGACCTCTTATACCGGCAACCTATTCGGGCCTCAGACTTATTGCCACACAGGTTATACCGGTACATCCATGATTGTTGACCCCGAGGCAGAACTGTGCCTCATCATACTCACTAACCGCGTCCATCCTAAAGACAAAGGTAACTTGAACCCTCTCAGAGGAGCGGTTGCCGATGCTGTGTACCAACGATGGGAGAACGAAAATCATTAAGACACTTCCGTATCGTAATATCCTCCATACTCCTTGCGGATAGCGAGATGTTACCTCAGAGTTAGGAGAATGGTATTACCCTCTTGGCTTACCGATTGCTTACCGCTTGCATGGAGATTGCATTACATGTCTTAACCCAAATGCCTCATTTCTTAAAAAATGATGAGAATTATTTTGATATTTTATGGAAAAGTTGTATCTTTGTAGGCTAATTTGTAAATAGCGGTGGAGGGCGATTAAGTCTGACGTAATACCCCTCCCCGTAAGTATTTGATAATGACTGAGATGCTGTGATGCAAAGGCATGTTTTGACATACGTTTTGTTGTGTCTTGTTTTGTTATGGAGCAAGGCGACTGACTTGTCGGCTGAGGTGACTGAGATTTCAAAGTTGCGTCAGGTGGCATCTATCGAGCAAGTGCAAGATACGGCTTGCCCTCAGTCGTTCCGTCAGTTGTTCTGCACAGGTCTTATCAGCAATGCCAACTGTGAACTCTGTCTCCCCTGCATGGGCGACACGATGCCCGACTATTACTGCGACTGCTTGGATGGTATTCCGTTCCACTATGGTTTGGACACTATTATCACTGATACTGTGTGGTTTACGGCACGTGTGCAGGATGTGCTTTCCGGTGGATTGACTGCTTATTGGTTCTCAGACTCGGTTGTTTCTATTGGCATATATATTGCTTGCAACTTGAAACGTCCTAACAAACAGATAGATTTGACAAGGAACAGTTCGCGCATAATGAGTCCTGACGACCTGAAGAGTATGCTTGGCAATGCCGGTGAGATTGGCAGTATGCTTGGCAATAAGCCTGTTTATATCCGCGTTGCGCCTCGTGCGAAGGGTCGCGTGATGCTGTATAAGTACGGTGACAGTTTCCGCTCTGACTGCGGTGACAGTATCTTCTCTGTGTATTACGGAATACAATATGCTCTCGGATATGAGCATACAGTCTATCGTATGCCACGAATAAGGCAGCGTAATCTTAAGTTTATCAACTGGATACAGAAGGAGAATAAACCTGTCAAGATGAGTATTATCAGAGGCGACTGCGTGACGGGTGATACTGTTGCGCAGGTGGTTCTTACCGACTCGGTGTACCCGTATATGGCCAACACTGCTCTCATGCAGGATGTCTATCAGAAGAATGACTCGCTATATTTCGTGTTCGACAGGACTGATTTCGGTAAGGTCATTTTCCGCAATACAGCCAAGTATCCTGCTTCGTATCGCACAGAGTCAGACACAGTTATGTGTCAGGGAGCGCAGTTTGACAATGGTGCAATAGTAGTGTCAGACACGAGTTTCGTTGATACCCTCTGGATAAGGCTCGATACACTCTCGGTGCGCACTACTACTGTGACGATGGTTTCGCCTGAGCCTGTTGTTGAGACGATGCTGCTGAAGAGCAAGCAGTTGCCGTTCTACTATCACGGCCAGTACATTACGGCTTTTGGCGATTACGACGTGACCGAGCATATTGACGGAGGCTGCGACAGCCGCTATCTGCTTCATGTAGAGCACGATTGGACTATATCCAACAAGACTCAGACTCTTACCGAGTGCAGTGGAAAGTCGATTACACTGAAGGGCAAAACATATACGACCAACAAGACGGTGAAAGATACGGTTGACAACTACTCTCAAGACACTCGCACTATCACCACCTATACACTGAAGTTCACAGCGCCGGTGCTTGAGTATGACACTCTGTATCTTAACAAGCGCCAACTGCCATACCGCTACGAAGGTAAGTATGTGCGCAGTTTTGGTGATACAACAATAACTATTACTCGCACAAACACTTGCACCCGGAAGATACGCCTTCAGGTGATTGAGACTAAACTGCCTCTGCAATACAAGTCGGCAGATATAGACACAGTGGTCTGCCGCGGTATGGGGCTGGAGTTGAGCATGTTAGACACAGTTGTGACCACTGATGGCGTGTACTATGACAGCATAATGATAGCCGAGGATACGTTGCTCTGCATTAAGTATAATCTGAGCATGTCGGAGGCTGAACGTGTGGAGGATACGCTCTTTGTCATGCAGCGCGAGATGCCTTATCAGTACTACGATACGTTGCTTCGGGCATATGGCAGCTACGACCTGTATGTTACGCAGGAGGGCGAGTGCGACAAGAGAGTGAGTCTCGAACTGCAGCCTCTCATGGAGTATATCGAGCAGGAGAAAGACACTGCTGTCTGCCATGGCAAGGTAGTACGTGTGGGCGAGCTGGAGCTGACGGAAGACACGGTGCTGACAGATACGACTGACGTGTCTGACTACGTTAAGGCTGTGACAACGTGGAATATACATTTCTCAGAGCCGGAGGCTGAGCGTGTGCTACTCTCAGCGAAAGAGAGCGAGATACCCGTGCAATATTCTGACACTGTGCTTGGTTTGGGAACGCACCTGCTGTTTACCCCGGGCAATGGTGAGTGCGACCGACTGCAGGAGGTGACGGTAGAGGTGGAGGATGACTGGCAGCTAAGTGAGGCAGATACCATAGAGTGCTTCGGCAAGAGTGTGACAATAGGTAAGGCGACTGTCAAACGAGATACCGTGCTGACAGACACCGTGCAACTCTCGGAGCATACTTGGCAGTGCACGACTTACCGCGTGACATTCACGATACCCGAGGTGCAGAAAGACACATTGTTCGTTATGGAGGGCAGTCTGCCGGTGGCTTATGCCGACACAATGATATCAGAGTATGGCACCTATCAGGTAGTGCTCAGTGCTCCCGGCGAGTGCGATATGCTTGTAGAACTGCATGTTATTCAGGCCACAGGAGTAACTGAGGTGCGTGAGCAGTTGGAGGTGGTGCCAACAATAGCCAAGCCCGGTCAGCTGATTCGCTTGACTCTCTCGGGTGATGGAGTGTTGGAGGTGATTGACGTGTTGGGACGTGAAGTGAGAACGGAACAGACAAGGGCAGGTGTGATGCCACTCAGGCTGAGCAATGCAGGCAATTATATATTGAAATTTACGACTCGTGAGTCTATACTGACACGACGAATAATAATAACTAATTAACTAACAATATTTATCAACAAAAACAAACAACATGAAAAAGTTCTTACTATTAGTAATGACATTTGTCGCATCATGGAGTTTTGTGGCGATGGGTGCTAATCCGTCTGCAGCAGAACTCCAGCAGATTGCCGTTGACTTTGATTGGGACAATGGTAATCATCAGAATGCGAACGATGGTACTGTTTGGTACAAGGTTGACCTCAGTAAGGTCGCTTCGGACGAGAACCTGTTGTTGTATTTGAATAACATGTCTGCGACTGATGCTCAGGTGTCGGTGCGCGTGGCATTGGTGTTCGGTACTTCAGTTCAGATTCAAGACGATGCCACCGTCACCAGGACCATCGAACCCAACCGTAATTATGCCAAGGAGATTGCTCACAATTTGTTTGGCAAGGTATCTACCGTCTATGTAGAACTCACCACCAGTCAGCACGTATTGTTTGCTGCTGAGCCTGTTGAGCCCGGCGAGAAAGACTTGAACTGCTTGAACGCTCCTGAGTTTGTCCGTCAAGGTACAACAATCGATGCAGGTAAGGCCGTCTGGTATAAGGTTGACCTGAGTGATTTGGTTCAAGACCCAAGCAAGACTATCCAGATTAGAGTTCAGAACCTGGGCAATGGTGCTGCTACTATCAATGGTGGTTTGAGTATGGATTGCCCAAGTTCTGGCGTAACAGAGAAGACTGTCAGTCTTGGTGCTGGAGAAGTGAAAACTTACACTGCTCGCCGCACTTATATTGACCTTGTAGGTGACGAGGGTATGGTCTATGTACTTGTAGAGACCGACCAATCTATTTTTGTTAGTACAGAAGTAGTTGATGCTCCTCAGCCCGCTGTGACCTACGATGTTGTCAATCCGATAGATGTTGACCTCGATGTTCTCTATCAGTTGAATGGCGGCGCTACCCAGTGGTACAAGATGGACATTAGCAAGATTGACGTCAAGCGCCAGATGCCTGAGGTTACTCTTGAGAACAAAAGCAATGCACGTGCCAATGTAGAGGCAGTGCTCATCTATGCTAATCCTGGTGATGCACTGACCGGCATGCAGGCTACTGCTGTCCGCACATTCTCTGTTAACAGTGGTTCTGCTCTTGTTCGCGAAGTACAGCGCAATATGGTTGAGGCTATTGCTGACAAGTATCAGACTGCTTATCTGCGCGTCACCACCGACAATGCTATCGAATTCATTGCCCGCATGAAAGCACGTGCAGCCGGCACTCAGTGCTTGAAGGCTGTCAACTTCGACTGGACCAACGGTAACATTCAGCAGGCTGCTACTACCGTATGGTACGCAGTGAGCATTGCTGAGGCCAAGGCAGAGCAGAACAAGCAGACTGACATCAAGGTGAAGGTGGAGAACCTGAGCCGCACTGCTGCTACTCTCTCTGCACAGATTGCTACCTCATGCCCCTGCGACATTACGCAAGACATGACTCGCACCGTGCCCGCCAACGACTCACTTGTCAAGGTGCTGAAACACTCGCTCTACAGCGCAATGTCAACCGACACTGTTTGGGTAGGACTTACCACAACTGAGAATGTTCACCTCTATGCTTCGCTCGTTCCTGCAGCTGAGATGGACACTATTTGGGCTTGCCATGACTCAATCGAGTTTGATTGGGACAATGGTCATCTGCAGACTCTGGAGGCAGGTGCCACTGTTGATACCGCTTGGTACGCAGTGCCTATCTATAAGATTCTAACAGAGGCTAACAAGAATGGTCAAGTGCCTGAGATTACGGTTACTAACCGTGGCAACGCTGCTGCTACCGTCAAGGCAGAGATCTCATTCGAGTGCCCTGTGGTAACTGAGATGCAGAGTCGCACTATTCAGATTGCAGCCGGTGACAAGTATGTTAAGTCGCCTACCATGGATCTTATCAACAGCATCGACTCTACCTATGAATATATCTATTTCCGCGTCATCACCGACCAGGATATCGCCATTCAGGCCGTGTTTAAATATGAGGAAGAAGGCAAGTTCTGCTCTACCGCCGAGGAGTTCAACTGGACTCTGGGCGCAGACTACGTGGCAGCTGAGCCTTACTGGTATTCGGTTAATATCAAAGAAGCCCGCGACAACGAGCAGGATATCTTCATCCGTCTGACCAACAACAACTCTTCTTCAGTCAACGTGAAGGCAGAGGCTACTGCAGAGTGCCCCATCGTGAATGGTACAACGGCTTACACCTATACTATAGCCGCCAACTCCGTTAAAGAGCAGCGTATCACCTATGCTACTCTGGCCGGTATCGCTTCCGACATTGTATATGTTCGCGTAACCGCTGAGAAGGATTTACATATTGATGCTTACACGAAGGACGACCCCAGCACAGTGACCAATATCTGCGAGGGCGCAGACGCTGTAGAATTCATCGACTTCGACTGGGAGAACGGTCATGTTCAAGGTGCAGAGACCAAGTGGTATCGCGTTGCTCTCGACACTCTGCGCGGCGACATGGTGCCCGCAGTGGTAGTGGAGAATCTTGGCAATGGCAAGACTACTGTTCGCGGCGAAGTGGCATTCAAGTGCGAAGTGAAACTTGAATCAATGATGGGCAAGACCATCGAACTGGACGGCAAGGGGGCTACCAAAGAGCGCGCTGCCGACAAGGCTATGATGGCTATCATCGACTCTACTATGACCTACGCTTACATACGCGTCACATCGTCCGACTCTATCCGCTTCAATGGTGGTTTGGTTAACCCCAACACCGGCGACGAGTGCTACCACGCTATCGATTTCGACTGGGAGAACGGCAACCTGCACACTGCAGGCGACACACTCTGGTACAAGGTTGACATTACTTATGTAACAGGCAAGCAAGGCAAGGCTGCAGTGCTTGGTCTGAAGAACAACGACGGATTCAATGGCCGCGTACACGCTGACTTCTTCTTCACTTGCGAAGACAGCATTCCTTTCGAAAGTCACGACTACAATCTGGCAGGTGACGCACGCAAAGAACTCAAGCTCGGTCGCGAACTCTTCACCAGCCTCTCTGTTGACGAGGTCCTGATACGTCTATATGCCGACCAGCTCGACAGCATCTATGCTCGCCTCTACGACGAGGAGCAAGAAGATGAGCCTGTAGCCGGTTGCAACGATGCTATCGAAGCTCAGCTCAACCTCATCATAGAGCAAAAGGCAGGCGTTAACCAGTGGTACTATGTTGACATTGCCAACATCAAGGCTGTTGACCAGAACGGCGAGACCTATACCAAGGGTAATGCTCTGCTCGAGATATGGAACAGCAGCGAGAGCAACAATCTGACCGCACAGCTGGCATGGGAGTGCGAGCCGCAGGAGAAGATGCTCAAGAAGACTCTCTCGCTTGCAGGTGACGAAGAATACAGCCACGTCTTCCAGCGCTCACTCATCGACAATGTCAACAAAGACAAAGCATGGGTTTACGTCACCACAGAGAAGGACATGAAGTTCCGCGTGACAATGGAAGACCTGCGCGGCTCGGCATGTCTCAATCCTATCGACTACGACTGGGAGAACGGCAACACTCACCCCGCAGGCGACAGCCTCTGGTACAAGATATCGCTCGACACACTCAACACCGAGTTTGCAAAGGACAAAGACCTGAAGATTACGGTTGTCAATCGCTCCGAGAATCCTGCTGATGCTACTGCTGTAGTAATGCAAGGTTGCGGCGTGAACGACACTCTTGGTACTGCTTCACGCACGTTGGCTCCGCTCGACTCACTGAGCAAAGAGATAAGCCACGTGGTTATCGACAGCGTGCTGCAGGGCGAGCCTATATACGTTTATCTGACTTCTACCGAGAATGTTTATCTCAAGGCAGAACTCATCGGCAAGATGGACCCTGTTATCATAGACACTCTTATCATTGACACTGTCTGCGACGGTACAAGCTACTGGGCATACGTTGCCAATGGCGACAGCGTAGAGCACGTTATCTCTACTGACCTCGTTCAGAGCTTCCCCGTCAAGTGGACCGACACCATTCCGTTCATCTATGACAACGTATATGACGCTGACTCTATACGTCGTTACGAGATTCACGTTATCACCATGCCGACTGCTCCGAAGATAGAAGACCTGCCTATTACAATCTATGCAGGTCGTGCTATGGACTTCACAGCTGTCAACGACACTATTCTCGACTACTTCAAGAAGAATGCTGCCGACACAGTGGCTACTGTTGACTCCGCTTCGCTCACATGGGAGTATATCGACATGGAGGAGGTTAAGCGCAAACCTGTTACCGACGAGAAGGTAGGCTTCGACCAGAAGCAAGTGCTGCTGGTTTACAGCATCGTCACCTCTTGCGGCGACACTATCGGTAGCAGCATCTACGGCACTGCCGTCGAGGTTGACACCACCTACATCCACCGCGACACCGTCGAGCAGAAAGTATGCCAGGGCGAAGAGGTTACTATCGGTGGCAAGACCTTCACACTCATAGCTGATACCGCTATCGTGGACACCTTCCTTGTTGTTGACTGGGATGCAACTCTCAAGCAAGATGTTGACTCCATCAAGACTTACCAGTATCTGGTTTGGAAGCAGCCTACACTGCTCACTCAGTTCGAGCAAGAAGACATGCCTGTTGCACAGAACGGCAAGGCTGTTGACGTGAAGAACACCACCGTAGCTATCAAGGAAGATATAGCCGCTCAGCATCAGTCCGACACTATGGTTGTAGCAACCCGGGATTCTGTTTACTGGCAGATCAAGGACGGCGCCGAATATAAGGACCTCACCGCAGAGCATATCGACTCTGTAGAGACTGTCACACTGCGCTACGGCGTGAAGACCGAGGTGTGCGACACCACCTACTTCAGCGAGGACATAGTTGTCAACGTGGCAGCAAAAGACTCGTTCGTAGTGACTGTGGTTGACACCGTTTGCTACAACGACCTCTTCATGTCACACGATAACCCGCAGGGCATTGCCATCACCGACTCCACCAAGTGGACCGAGCGATTCAGCTATGCCGCCTCTGCCGAGCAGGATGTGGACAGCGTATATCATTATAATATATATGTATATCTCGACTACACAGAAGTTCAGCTGCCGGCTATCGAGACTCAGGTGGGCAAGATACTCTCTACTGCCGAGATTGAGGAAGAGCTGCGCGGTCTGCTTGATGCCCAGAACAATCTTGACGGTCTGAAAGCTACCTACAAGGATATCACCTGGGCAGTGAAGACGGGCAGCTACACCATGGGCGAGCGCATCACTTCGGAAGATCCTATCTCGCTGGAGTACACCGTCTCGACCAACGAGTGCACGGCTTCCACTCTCACAGGTGAAGTAACTGTCAACATAGCTCCTGTTGACTCGGTGGTTGCTCCTGTAGTGACAGACACCGTATGCGCCAACTCCGAGTTCGCAAGCCGTCTGGAGACCAAGACCATCACCGCTAATGCCAAGTGGAGCGAGCGTGTGGCTTTGGCAGACACCACCGACAAGGCTCAGTGGAAAGACTCGGTTTACATGTACGAAATCTATGTTTATGAGACTCCTCAGGCAGTTGACCTGCAGTCGCAGCCTACTGCTTCTTGCGGTAAGCCTGTTGACGTATCAGAAGCCGAGACCGAGCTTGCCCGCGCTTACACCGACAATGGTCTGCAGGCTCCCGTGGACAGTCTCTACTGGGAGATTGACCTCGGAGAAGGCTGGACACCACTCACCGAAGAGGCTCTCAGCACCGCGGTCAAGACATTCAGTATCCGCTACAATATTCACACCGTATGCGACGAGGTTGTCACCGGCAATACGATGGAGATTACCGTTGCAGACGACTGCGTTGAGGTAGAGGAGAATATTGTCGACACCGTCTGCGCAGGTACTAACTACGCAACTCGCATGATGGATCTCACTATTAACGAACTGACCGAACTCACTCAGACCGTCATGGCTACTGATGCTGTGGGTAACCACTTCGACTCAATCTACAACTACACTATATATGTATACAAGGAGATTGAGATTCCTGCTCAGGATGCAGTCGATGGCCTGCCACAGGCTGTCTGCGGCGAAGAGATTCGTCTGGAAGAGACTACTGAAGAACTCGAGGCTCTGTTCCACGAAGATCCTCTCACTGAGCCTATCAGTGACTTCACATGGGAGATTGACCTCGGCAACGGATATGAGCCACTGACCGACCAAGTGATTGGCGCAAGCGTCAGCACCGTTTCACTGCGCTACACTGTTGTAGGACTGTGCAACACCAAGCAAGGTGAGTTCACAGTTAAGGTAGAGAAACCCAACTCTATCAACAATCCTGACAAGTACGAAGAACAACAGGCTGTTGAGAAATACGAGGGATGGCTGCTCATGATTAACTACAACAAACTCAGCGCTAAGGCTCAAGAACTCGGCATGACTCTGACTGAAAACGATGTCGTTTGGTACAAAGTGAATGGCGAGCCTGACATCACCACCATGGATGTTACCGACCTTGCTGATGACTCCGTCGGAGTAGGATACTACTACACCAAGCAGGAGATTCTGCCTGCAGGCGACGAGTACTATGCACTCATCAAGATTCCTGTAACTCAGGAGGAAGACTGCGGCGGCTCGATGTACACCAACTTCATCACCATCAAGAAGGGTGCTACTCCGCTCAACCTGGCTCCTAACGTAGTCAAACCGGGTGATGAGATGTATATCACCGGCCTCAACGCCGAGTACGGCTACACGGTTTCCGTATTCGACCTTACAGGCGTATGCGTTGAGCGCTACGATGTCAACGGAGCCGAGTCCTACACTCTGAAAGCACAGCCAGCTGCCGGATACTACATGGTTCAGGTGAGCACCGATGCCGAAGAGGCTATGCAGGAGACATTCAAGTATGTTGTTAAATAATTACAGGAGGAAATGAATATGAAAAACTTAATGAAATCTTCACTTGTCGTTCTGGCATTGCTCACTTCCTCTTTCGCAATCGCTCAGAAAGAAGAGACAACGTTCACATTCCAAGAACTTCAACTTGGCGACTCGGTCATGATTCGTGACAATATCACTCACTATCTGACCGGCGAGGAGCCTTCGAAGTGGGTTTACGGAAAGAAGTTTACCGTTATGCAGAAGGGAACCAAACGCTTCCCCGAAGGCATACTCTTGAAACCTATTGTTTCGTGGATTGGCGCTGAATACCTCTATCTCCCGGGAGAAGAGGCACCCAAGGACAGCACTGCGGCTCAGACTCCGGCGCAGAAGGCTGAGGAGCCTGTAGACGCAGCAACACAGGCTGGCAAGGCTGCAAAGAAGAATGCGGCTGAAGGCACTGAGACTCCTGCAGAGCAACCTGCAGAGACTCCTGCAGAGCAACCCGCAGAGACTCCTGCAGAGCAACCCGCAGAGACTCCTGCAGAGCAGCCCGCAGAGACTCCTGCAGAGCAGCCCGCAGAGACTCCTGCAGAGCAGCCCGCTGAGACCCCTGCAGAGCAACCCGCAGAGACCCCTGCAGAGCAGCAGCCCATACAGAAAGCCGGTGAGGTGAAGCAAGTCAGCGACCCGCTGCCGGCACACTTCTCCGACACACTGACCAACGCTTTTCACCGCTTCTCTATCGGTGTGCGCGGAGGTGTGGCTTCACTCATGCACAACAACGAGGAAGTGATGGGCAACTGGAAACTCGGTTTCGACGCTTTGCTGGACCTGCAGTATGCTTACTATTTCGCTCACCGTGCTGACAGAAAGGCTACACACGGTATCCTCACCGGTATCTCCGTGGGTTACTCCCGTTCTCCTATCAGCAACCCCATCAACAACGACTATTCCATCACCGGTGATGACGGCGAGCAGATAGACTACCATATCGAGGCTGCCAACGTGGACGAGAAAGACGGACAGATACAGATAGAAGTGCCGTTGATGTACAGCTTGCTTGTAAACGGCTTCTTCCTCAACATCGGTCCCAAGTTCATGATGCCTGTCTTCACACATTACAACCAGACCCTGACCGACCCACACGTCAGCGCTTATTTCAACGATATGGGCGTTACGGTTACCGACGAGGTGATCACGGGTTATGTGCAGGACGGTGACCTCAAGACGAAAGGCAACTGGGGCAAGTCCAAGACCAAGATCAGCGTGATGGCCACTGCAGAACTCGGATACGAGTGGAAACTGAAGAAGTCAGGAAACTCACTGGGACTGGGTGTCTATGCCAACTATGCACCTTGGAACTCGTTCAAGAACGATACCGAGAACACAAGCCTCATACAGGTGGAGGCGCCTACGGGCTCCACGCCTGCAGGAGCTGCGGACATACTCTCGGCTACCGACACCTACACCAAAGGCATGAACTACTTCGACGGAGGCGTCAAACTGGTTTACCACTTCAACTTCCCCGTCAAGAAACGCAAATAAGCGTTTGTCGCAAACATGACGAAAAAAGCATCAGAGGCTGCCCACCGGCAGCCTCTGATGTTGTATTTAACAAAAAGTCGCTTTTTCACTATAGGGTGAAGCAAGCGGTAAGGCGGGGGTTTTGCCCTGTGTAGCCGCTTGGATTGCGTGAGTGGAAGCCGAGCAGACTGGTGCCTGCACTGCGCGCGCTTATGGGGTTCCATAAGCGAAGCAGCAAGGTGCCAAGATGCCGGCAGCCACAGCAAGACAGGCGAGTGGCCGCTCCGTGTCGTGACAGCAGAAAACAAAAGGGGTGGGAGAAAAAAACAATCAAACAAGAGGAGCGTCAGCGACACCGAATTAGAAACCGCACATCAGAGAGGAGCGTCAGCGACACCAAAGACAATAAGGCGACTCGGGAGGAGCCGTTGAAAAAGTGACACGTTATGAGTATTGTCGGATGTGTAGGAATGTAGGAATGTAGGAAAGTGAGATTAAGGTGTGATTAAGTTGATTTTCGTGTTATCTCTACATTTCTACATTTCTACATATAATTTAATAAGGGTGCGTATTCATTTTTCGGGTGTTTTGATATAAAAATCGGGTTGTACGATATAAAAAAACGGGGTTACGACCCCAAAAATCAGGGGTGAAAAAAATGACTTTTTGGGGGGCTCCGAGGGGTACTATTTATTATATTAGATATATATATTATTTATTATAATAAATAATATATATATCTACCGCGCTTGCGAGCGCACACAAGCAGCAGAGAAAAAGAGGAGGAAAAAGAGGAGAGAAAGACGAAAAACGCACAAAATCGGGCTTAAAAATGTGTAGGAATGTAGGAATGTAGGAAAGTGCTATTTTCGGAGTTTCCGGATGAGGCCGGAAAGGAGGCAATTCCACCGGCCTGCTTTGCTGATATCTCTTGTGAAGAAGGGGTATTCGGGCAGGAGTAGAAAGACGAGAATAACGCCGAGTGCACAGAGAATGATTTTGAGTGTTTCGTTGTCGAGATTCATGCCGTGTGCCTCCTAATCTGGTACGAAGAAGGAGGTTTGCAGCATGTGCATAGCGTATTGAAAAATGGGGTAGTCGATTTTACCCCCCCCTAACTGCGTAATAATCAGTAAAATAGCGGATTGTATCTTCTTGCGGCCGTCTTGAATGCTGGAGTTTTCGCATTTGCCAGAAGTCGTACCAATCGAGCCAGTTGCTCCACGAACGGCACTGCCCTGTGGCTTCGAGCCACGGGAGTTGTCCGGAGTCGCGGAGTTCGGCGAGTGGGTAGCGGAGTACGTGTTCAGACAGCAGATGACGTTATTCGGCGAGCAGTTTGAGCAGAGTGCGCGAGAGACGGCAGAGAAAACAGACACGAGCAAGGGCAGAGTGAGAAACCTGCTGAAAGACCTGCCCCAGAAATTCACCAATGCTGATTTGATAGGCTTGCGCCGCAAGAACGGACAAAGCACGCGAATAGATGTGGTTTTGTCTCGTTGGTTGAAAGCCGGTTATATTAAAAAAGATGGTGAGAAGATGTGGGTAAAAGTAGTTAATTCATAATTCATAATTCATAATTGTTATGTCATACAGACGAGCGAAAGAACTTGACGCACGCGACAAATGTATAGTGCGATTGTTTTATGACTGCTTAAAGTCACGAAAAATGCCGGTTATGGATTCGTATGCTTATTGTGCTGAAACATATGATATTACAGAAGACCAAGTAAGGCGTATAATACGAAAATCTGCAAGAAGTGGGTAAGCATGCCCAACAAACGAAAGAGTTTGTGAGTAATTTTGCAGCGTCAAAGGTTAACGGGCGGTGAAAGTCGCAGAAACTAACCGGCGACGCTGCTCTATTGAGAGGGCAGATGAAGAGCAAAAATTAACCTTAAATCTAAACCTGACTATGAAAGTAGTACCTGTAGAACTGGTAAAGGAGTTGCACGGCAAGATGTGCAAACAGAACGGCAGCCCTATTTTCGGTTTCAACCGCAAACTGGATGTGCAGTACGCATACCACACCCACAATGTTAACCCCCGTATCGCTGACCCGAGCGAGCAGCAAGTGGCACGCAGGCAAAAGTTTGCCGCCACAGTAGCCGCCATCAAGCAGAAGAAAGCGAACCCGACGGAGTGGGAGGCGATAAAAGAGGGCTTCAAGAATCAGAGCAAGTACAAACTGCTTTGGAACTATGCGTTCTCGATTATCTATCCGACCATCAGCTAAGTAGTTGAAAGTTGAGAGTTGAGAGTTGAGAGAAGTTTAAGAGTTTAGAGTTTAGAGTTCTTATCATAGCTTAGCTCGGAACGATCGGCAGAGCCGTGTAGAGTTTCTCTCGCTCTCAGCCCGCGCTTTTTAGGGGTTACTGGTTACGGGTTACGGGAGCCTCGCAATTGTGCCGCAACCATCATCGTCCACCGGACGATAAATGGGTTACTGGTAGCCCGTGCCTAAGACCCCAGAAAGAGACGTGTATGACGTGAATTAATAGAAAGTATGAAGAAGTTTATTGAAAACGAGAGCAAAAGCGAGTGTAAACCCGGAGGGCTTACGCAACTCGCCGAAGCCGAGTTTGACTATAAAATACGAATGAAATGAAGAATTTTATAGAAATATGGAGTATAGTGTTTGGAAGCCTGATAGTGGTAGCAGGCTTCGTGGTTGACCCGACGGGCGTTGTTCATAGCAGCGTGCTGTATGTGTTTGCGATATGCATAGTCAACGCTGCTGCTCTGGAGGGTATCGACCTGCTCCGAGTGCTGGACTTTTTCAAGCATCAAAAGGTTACTGGTGACGGGTTACAGGTTACTGATAGCCATTCGGATAATTCGTCAAACTAACTTAAAAATCCCTTAAATTTATTATTATGCTGCTGAGAGTGATTAGGAATCTGGAGTGCTCGAACGACAGAGAGACACGGGGCAACCTGTATGTTGACGGCAAGTTGTACAGCAATACGATAGAGCCTCCATCGCGTTCGAATCCGGAATCGCACAGACTGACGACTGAGTCGTCATTAAAGCGATCCGGTTCTCCGCTCTCCCCATACGAAACAGCCGATGGCTTGGTTTCTATGGGGACCCCTCAAAACGATTCCCACCCCAAAGGTTGCATACCGAAAGGCTGGTACAGGGTGCGTGTGACGTACTCGCCGAAGTTCAAGCGTCAGATGCCGCTGCTGTACCTGGTGCCGGGCTTTGAGGGGATAAGGATTCACGCAGGGTTGAGCGTGAAGAACACACAAGGTTGTATCTGCGTCGGCGAGCGCTGGAAAGAGGACAAACTGACGGAGATGCTGACAAAAACACAGAGCAAGAATGAAGAAATATATATACATATTACTGATACTGACGATATCGGGTTGCCGAAGTCAGAGAGTGGTGAGTGAAAAACTTGAGACGTCCCAAAGCGACGTCTCTACAGAAAGGAGCAGAGACTATGAAAGAGACAGCATTATTGTGCGCGATAGCGTTATTGTGTTTGCTCGCGCTGACACTGTATATAAAGAGCGTTGGCGGACGGAGTACAAAGACCGAGTGGTCACAAAGACTGACACGTTGGTGCAAGAAGTTGAGCGATTGGTGGAGAAGCGTGTGGTCGAAGAAAAGCGAGTAGTGCCGAGGTGGTGCTGGTGGTGCTTGGGCACCACGATATTATTACTGCTTGCCGGCATAGCGGCAACCATAATAAGAGTGAGGCGGCTGTTTTAAGCCGCTTCACTTTTCTACATTTCTACATTCCTACACATCAGAGAATACTGATATATGTACGCTGCATAGGAATACGTTCGAAAATGCGGAGCGGAGCCTTTTGCGGTTTCTGCGGAGCGGAGCATTTTTCGCAAAGAGAAAAGGGGAGGAAAGTTTTCTGCTGTCACGACACGAAGCGGCCACGTGCTACATAAGAATTTGCTCTTTGTTGTGCGGATAACCGCATCGCAAATTAGGGCAAAACCCCCGCCCAGATACCCTAAGCAAAGTGTGAGCAAGGTGTTGTTTTAACGATTTGTCGCTTTTGACAGTTTTGTTGGTTTGTGGTGTTGTGGTGTGCAAACGTTTGTGTATTGTATTACAGTGCAGCGATTATGGCAGCTATTTGTGCCTGCATAGCGGTTGAGTTTTCGACGAGTGGTAGTCGGAGGCTGTTTTTTATTAGTCCTTGCAGTGCGAGTACGGTTTTGATGCCGGCGGGGTTACCTTCTTTGAAGAGCAGGTAGATGAGTCTCCGGTATTGTTCTTGCAGTTGTGCTGCTTTTCCGTAAGTGTTGTGTACTATCTCCCGGAAGTCTTCGGTGAAGGCGTTGCTTGCGACGGAGATGAGTCCGTTGGCACCTTCCTGCATGAGCGGGTGCGCAATGGCATCGTCGCCTGAGATGACGAGCATGTGTTGTCTTCTTACGTCTTGTTCGCGCATGCGTATGAGTTGTACGATCTGCTCCATGTTTCCGGACGCCTCTTTTATTCCAATGATTTGTTTAGGGTAAGCGTCGTGCAGGCGTATGACTGTTTCGGGCAGCATGTTGACGCCTGTTCGTCCGGGCACGTTGTAGAGTATGACGGGTATCGGTGAGGCCTGTGCTACGGCGCTGAAGTGTCGGAAGAGTCCTTCTTGTGTTGGTTTGTTGTAATACGGGCAAACGCTGAGAATGGCGTCGAATCCGCTCAGATCCTGTTGTTGCAGGTTGTGGCACAGGCTTTCGGTGCAGTTGCCTCCCATGCCGAGCACGAGCGGCAGTCGCCCTGCGACTTTGTTGCGTACGAACTGAATGATTTGTTGTTTCTCGTTGTCGTTGATAGTAGCCGCTTCGGCGGTAGTGCCGAGCACGACGAGGTAGTCGGCTCCTCCTGTAATCTGCTTTTCGAGCAGTAGAGCGAGAGCCTCGAAGTCGATAGACTTGTCTTCGTTGAACGGTGTGATGAGTGCAGTGCCAAGGCCGCGCAGAAGTTTAGTGTCCATGATTATTTGATATTAAGCGCGCAGATATCGCAGATTATGCAGATACTTTGCGGATTGATATTTTAGCAGATATCGCAGATATGATATTAAGCGCGCAGATATCGCAGATAGTGCAGATACTTTGCGGATTGATATTTTAGCAGATATCGCAGATTGCTGTGAATGTTGTGTGCAGTTGTTGCATTATGACGATACTTTAATCGCTTGATTTTATGTTTTTGAGATAGAAGATTATCTGGTCGAAGAGGAATGCGGGGTCGTCGTTGTCTCCTGTCATGACCATGAAGTCGGCCAGATATGGCTCTTCGGTCTGTCTTCCTGCTTTGAAGTCGGCATCTGCGAAGAGGAGCAGGTACCTGAGCGGCAGGAGACTGTTGAGACTGAGGTCGATGACCAGGTCGAAGTGCATTCGCCTGAGGTCTTTGAGATGCTCCTCTTTGGGTTTGTTGAAGAGGTTGGTGTCGTGTCGCGATAGAATTCTGTAGTCGCGCAGTATGGCAGATATGGTGTTTTTGTTGTCAACATATCCCCATGCGGTAACGTCTTTTCCTTGTTGCTGTAGTTCTTTGACGAGTTGTTTCACCTGTAGGTTTTTCTCGGTGAGGTCGCTCTCGAACAGCAGCAGCACAGTGTTCACCTTGTCCCAGACGGGGAAAGCGCGCGTCTGTCGGCTCTGTTTGCGGCGATAGTAGTTAAATATGTATTCTGATATGTTCATGATTTTAGATGTTAGACCGTTTCACTGTTAGATGTTAGACCGTTTCACTGTTAGAGGTTGAACCGTTTTACTGTTAGCGGTTGGACCGCCTTCGGCTAAAAGAACAAAGACTGATTAAAAACTTCTCTCAACTCTCAACTCTCAACTATTAATCGGAGGAATTCGTCTTCGGCGACTATTCTGACTCCGAGTTGTCGTGCTTTCTCAAGTTTCTGCGGTCCCATGTTGTCTCCGGCGAGAATGAAGCTTGTCTTTTTGCTGACGGAGCCTGTGTTTTTTCCGCCGTGCAGTTCGATGAGTTCTTTGTATTCGTCCCGGCTGTGGTGCAGGAATGTTCCGGAGATGACAACTGTCTGCCCCTTCAGTCGGTCGGACGAGGGTTGTGCCTGCTGCTCGTCAGCTTGGAGTCGGACTCCCGCCTTGCGCAGCCGCTCTATGATGTCGAGGTTAGCCTGTTTGCCGAAATAAGCGTGTATGCTCTCTGCAATCTGCACTCCGACGTCTTCGACCTGTGTCAGACATTCGGTAGAGGCCTCTTTGAGAGCGTCAACAGAGGTGAATCGCCTTGCGAGTTTCTTAGCGGTTGTCTCGCCCACGTATCTTATTCCGAGTGCGAAGAGCACACGTGGCCACGGCACTTGTTTGCTGGCCTCTATGCCGTCGAGTATGTTTTGTGTGGCTTTTTGCTGAAATCCTTCCAGCGCGAGAATGTCGTCTTGCTTGAGGTCGTATAGGTCTGCAATGTTGCCGAGTCGTCCTTTTTCGAAGAAGAGGTCAATGGTCTCGCTTCCGAGTCCGTCGATATTCATGGCTTTTCGTGCCACGAAGTGTTCCACTTTGCCTTTCTTCTGCGGCGGGCATCCGTCTTCGTTGGGGCATCGCCAAGCGGCTTCATTGGGGTCTCTGATGAGCATTGCTCCACATTCGGGGCAATGTGTGATGAAGTGGAAAGATGAAAGCCCGTTATGTCCGTTTTCCGAGTCTGTCTCAATCAGGCTTTCTTTTCTTTCTTCTTTTCCGGTTATCTTCGGAATGATCTCACCGCCTTTCTTCACCCATACCATATCGCCTTCGCGTATGCCGAGCTGTCGGATGAAATCTTCGTTGTGGAGCGTGGCTCTTTGCACGGTGGTTCCGGAGAGTTGCACAGGTTCGAGGTTGGCAACCGGTGTGACCACTCCAGTCCGCCCCACTTGGTAGGTTATCTTTTTGAGCAGAGTGAGTTGTTTCTCGGCAGGGAACTTGTATGCAATAGCCCAGCGTGGCGTCTTGGCTGTGTATCCCAGTTGCTGCTGCAGGCTGAGGTCGTTGACTTTGAGCACAATGCCGTCGGTAGCCACCGGCAGGTTACGTCGTTCGGTGTCCCAGAAGCTGATAAACTGCATTATCTGGTCGATAGAGTGGCAAACGCGTATGGCGTCAGACACTTTGAATCCCATTTGCCGTGCTACCTGCAGGCATCCGTAGTGCGTGTCCTGCGGCAGTTTGTCGGCGAGCAGGTAGTAGAGATAGGCGTCGAGTCCGCGCTTGGCAACGATACGCGGGTCTTGCAGCTTGAGTGTTCCCGAGGCGGCGTTGCGCGGGTTGGCGAAGAGAGGTTCTTCCTGCTCTTCGCGCTCTTTGTTGAGTCGCTCGAAACTCTCCCACGGGAGGAGTATCTCTCCCCGTATCTCGAAGTTTGTCAGCGGACTGTTGTCTATCTTCCAGGGTATGGCTGGTATGGTCTTCACGTTGTCAATCACGTCGTCTCCCCGTGTGCCGTCGCCTCTGGTGAGTGCGTGAACGAGGGTTCCGTTTTCGTAGATGAGTGAGATGCTGAGCCCGTCGTATTTGAGTTCGCATACGATGTCGGGTTTGAAGCTGATGTCTTTGCAAACGCGCTCGTACCATTCGCGAATCTCCTGCTCGGAGTAGGTGTTGGCAAGCGAGAGCATAGGCCGCTTGTGCTCCATCTGTCGGAATCCGTTTTTCCTGCTTAGGTCGGATCCTACGTGCTGCGTGGGCGAGTTTTTGTCGGCAAGCTCGGGGTGCTTGGCCTCAAGGTCTTGGAGGCGTCGCATCTTCAGGTCGAACTCGCGGTCGGAGAGGGTAGGTTGGGAGAGCACGTAGTACTTGTAGTTGGCTTCTTCCAACTCCTTGCGCAGCGCGAATATCTCGTCTTTCTCCTGCAGGGGATTGTCTTGCGGCTGAATATCTTCTGTGTCAAACAAATTCAATTGCATAACTCTAAACTCTAAACTTTCAACTTCTTTCAACTCTCAACTTTCAACTCTCAACTACAATATCATCATCTTTGTCTGTTTCACTTCTCCGTCGGTATATACGTTGATGATGTATAGTCCGTGAAGCGTGTACGGTAGTGCGAAGTTGCTGTTGCTGATTTTTCCTTCGTACAGCAGCATGCCCATAGTGTTGAAGATGCGGTAGTGTCCGTTTTGTGCATCGCTGATGACGAGTTCGCCGTCTATCATCTTGACGTTGCTTGTGTTGGAGGGAGTATTGTCAACTCCGAGTCGGAGTCCGACTAACACGGGGTCGTGGTCGGAGCAGCGGAACATCGTGAGGTCGGAGTCGGCTCCGTTGTAGGTGAAGCGGTCGTCTTCGTCGGAATTGATATGGTAAGCCTGCATGCCTGTCACCTGGCTGAGCATCTGCTTGTTTGCAAGCGCGTGGTCAAGATATCCTGCTTTGCCGTGGAAGGTGTAGGAGTAGGATGAGTCGGCATGGAAATAGCGGTGGAGGTCTGTCATGCCGCCATCGGTGAGAATACGTATAGGGTCTTCTTTGGCGTAAGCATTCAGGTCTCCCATGATGAGTACGTCTTGGTCCTGGTAGTAGTTGCACGCTGTGCTCAGGTCTGAGATGACCGACCGGGCCTCGTTTTTCCGGGTGTTGTTGTAGATGCCTTGTCCGTCGCCTTGGTCGGCGTCGAGTCCTGTGCCGGTGCCCGACTTGGCTTTGAAGTGGTTGAGCGAGAAGATGAACACTTCTCCTGTCTCAATCTCCCGGAAAGCCTGCATCTTCTTCCGGTGGCGCACACCTGTCTCGTTGTTGCGCATGTTGCCGACTGGCTCCACTGTTTCGGTGCAATAGACGTAGCCCGACTTGGTGTAAGTGCCGCTTGCACTCATGCCGTCGTCAATCCACGAGTAATGCCGTCTGGTCGCCTTGGAGAGCGTCTCTGCCAGTTTCTTGAGTGCTTCCTGCCCTTGCTCCACTTCTACGAAACCGAACACGTCGGCTTTGATTCTCTCCAGCGCTTCGGCAATCTTGGTCTGCTGCCGTGTCTGCAAGGTGTAGGAGGTGGGGCCTTGCGAACCCGAGCCGAGATTCTCCACGAGGTAGTATTCAAGGTTGAAGGCGCAAACGAGCAGCGTGTGCTCGCCGCGTAAATCTACGGTGGGGTAGCCCTTGCTCAGGTCAGTACGCTTGTTGCCGGCAAACGTGCCCGACTGATATTGCCAACTATAACTGCTTGTGACCTTGACTTTCAGGTCGATGATACGCTCTCCCATGCGATGGTAGTCGTCAATGCCGTAGATAGTGACCTCTGCGGCATCGTTTTGCGAAATAAGGCTCGTGTAGTCAGCGCTTGCGGGCAGAACCTGGTTGGTGGGGCTGAACAGCCGTCGCGAGGAAATCTGATACTGGCCAGAGTGGTGATAGTAGTTGTTGCAGATATAGAAAGGAGTGTCGAACTGCACTGTCTGACCGACATATTTGCTCATCTGGGCGGCAGTCCACGACTCGGGGTCGGATATATGAATGACAGTCTGGGCAGACGAGATGACAGTGCCCAGAAGCAGTGCAAACGCGAGGAAATGTATTCTCATAAGGCTATAGTTTTTCACGTACAAAGTTAGGTAAACTTTTCCAAACTGCAAAATTATTCTGAAATCTCTTTCTCAATCTAACTTTTTTTACTACTTTTGCACATGATTTCTTATACCTGAACCTTTTAGCAATATGAATTGGAAAAACCTTTGGAACAATGTGCGCAAGTGGCTGCTAAACAAGTATGTCCTCACTTGCGTGGTGTTTGCTCTGATACTCACTTTTTGCGGAGAGCAGAGTCTGATAAACCGTGCTCGCCGGTCTGTGCAGATTCGTGAGCTGAAGCGTGAGAAAGAAGAGTGCAAGCGTCAGTCGGAGCAATACCGGCACGACATTGATTTGCTTGAGAACAATACGGACAGCCTTGAGCGTTTTGCCAGAGAGCATTATTATATGCATGCAGACGGAGAGGATGTGTATCTGATAGAAGAATGAAGCATATGAAGATTCATACAATACTTATTTCGGTGTTTGCAGTGTTGCTCGTTGCAGGAGCAGTGCTGTTTATGTTTGACGTAGATTATGCCGAATATATCTTTGCCGCCGGGGCGGTGCTTGCCATAGTGCAGTCGTTTGTGTATGCGATACAGAACAAGACGGACGACAAGCGTGTGGCGCGTCTGCACCGGCTGAACTTTGTCGCTACGCTGTTTCTGGGCGTGGCGGCATGGTTGATGTTCATGCACAACACTTCGTGGGTGCCTTTTGTGCTGATATATGCAGTGGTGGTGTTCTTCTTTAGTTTCCGAGGTAACAAAAGCAACCGATGAATTCCCGTCCTCATACTATATTAGGAATAGACCCCGGAACAACATTCATGGGTTGGGCAATACTCAGGACCGAAGGCTCGAAGGCTGAGATAGTGGACTTCGGTGTGCTCGACCTGCACAAACTGGAGAATCACTATGAGAAGCTGCAACAGATATTTTTCTTTGTGCAGGATCTTGTGGTGAAGCATCAGCCCACCACGTTTGCCGTAGAGACGCAGTTTGTTGACAAGAATGTGCAGACCATGCTTCGTCTGGCTCACGGTCAGGGAGTGGCAATTGCGGCAGCGTTGTCAAAAGACCTGCCGATAAACGAGTATTCGCCGATGAAGATAAAGATGGCAATCACGGGCAATGGTCACGCCTCAAAAGAGCAGGTGGCAGGCATGCTGCAGCGCTTTCTGCATATACCTGAGGAGCGGATGCCGAAGAAACTGGATGCTACAGACGCACTGGCGATAGCTTATTGCCACTATCTGCAACTCGGCTCGCCGCTGTCAGACGCAGTGAAATATAAGTCGTGGGCGGATTTCGCCAAACGCAACTCCAACAAAGTGCATAAGTAGCGGTGACTGGTTACAGGTGACGGAGCAAGGCCTATGCTAACACCTCTCCCACATTCCCACATTTCCACATATAATAATATGCCGATGCGTCGGAAACAAAAAAAGAGATGACTCACGTGAATCATCTCTTCTGTGTGGTGCCAACGGGAATCGAACCAGTGACACAAGGATTTTCAGTCCTTTGCTCTACCAACTGAGCTATGGCACCCCTTCAATCTTCGAGCATAACTCTCGATTGACAACTCTCTTTTTTCGAAAGCGGGTGCAAAGGTACAACAAGTTTTTCAATTGTGCAAATTATTATGAAAGATTTTCGGAAAATATATTAAATCGCCATTCTTTTCAAGCTGCTCACTGTGCTTAGTAATTTGGTGTGCGCGATGTTTTGGGTTGTAGCGAATATTCTTCGCTTTGATTTTTCAATAATTCTTTGTACCTTTGCAGGCTGATTAATATGCGGTAGTGTGTGGATACAAATAGTGAAACATATCTTGTGATACGATTTTCGAGTCTGGGCAATGTCGCAATGCTGGTGCCGGTGTTGGCTTCGGTGGCTAAAGCAAGGCCCAAGGCAAAGTTTGTGGTTCTGACGCAAAGCAGGTTTGCAGATATGTTTTTTGGCATGGATAATGTAGAGGTGTATCCTGCGGAGAGGTCAGAAAAAAGCGGAAAAAGAAAGTCGGCACTACGCTTGTTCAAGGAGGTAAGCAGTAGATACAAGGTAACGCACGTGTTTGATTTGCAGAGGGATATGCACAGCAATATGCTTGATGTGTTGTTTGCCGTCTCAGGCATACGCGTAACAAGGATAGAGACCGACCGCCTGCTGCAGTGGCGGCTGCTGAGAAACGGATATTCAAGGAGTGAGCAACTGCCTACCGAGTTTGAGAGATACGGCGATGCTTTCATGAGTGCCGGTCTTGGTTGGAGCCGTGAGTTTGCAAGTTTGCAGGAAAACCGGGTTGCGCGTGCTTCCTTGGAGAAGCGGTTTGGTGAGAAGCAGTGCAGATGGCTTGGTATAGCACCGTTTGCCAAGAGTAAAACGAATATGCTGCCATACAGCATAACGAAGGCAGTGATAGCGCATTATGCCTCCGAGGCGGATGTCAGGGTGTTTCTGTTCGGAGCAGGCAGGGTGGAGTGCGAGATGCTGAGCCAGTGGGCGGAGAGGTACGAGAATGTGACAAGTGTGGCAGGTCAGCTCAGGTTGTCGGAAGAGTTGGAGTTGATGCGCAAACTTGACTTGATGTTAGGCATGGATTCCGCCAACCAACATCTTGCATCGCTCGTAGGGTTGAGATGTCTGACGGTATGGTGCGGTACTCATCCGTTTTCAGGCTTCTACGGTTGGAAACAGAGAGAGGAAGACATCATACAGCAACCGTTGAGTTGCCGGCCATGCACAGTACACGGAAAGAACAGGTGCAAGTATTACAACTACTTATGCCGACAGGAGTCGCCGGCAAAGATAATTGACAGAATGGCAGAATTGCTTAAACTGTAGCGGAAAGCTAAACTTTATTACAAAATATATGAAGATAATATCAATAGCAAATCAGAAGGGTGGTGTGGGAAAAACCACTACGTCAATCAACCTGTCCGCAGCACTTGCCCAAGAGGGTAAACGCGTGTTGCTCATAGATGCAGACCCTCAGGCCAATGCTTCGTCGGGTCTGGGAGTTAACATACGTCAGTTGCAGACAACAATCTATGAGTGTCTGGTAGGCGGCGAGCCTGCGAAAAAAGCCATACTGCCTACGCAGCAGGAGAATCTGTTTGTGCTGCCTGCTCACATAGACCTCGTGGGTGCTGAGATAGAGATGATAAACTTGCAAGACCGTGAGTTGCTGCTGAGAAACTTATTGAAAGAGGTGAAGGATGAGTATGACTATGTGATAATCGACTGCTCGCCGTCGTTGGGTATAATCACAGTCAATTGCCTGACGGCTTCCGATACGGTGATAATACCTGTCCAGTGCGAGTATTTCGCTTTGGAGGGAATCAGCAAGCTGCTGAATACAATCAAGATAATCAAGTCTAAACTGAATCCGCAACTCAACATAGAGGGTTTTCTGCTGACAATGTACGACAACAGACTGAGGTTGGCAAACCAGGTATATGAAGAGGTGCGCCGACACTTCGGACCTCTCGTTTTCAATACTGTCATCTCTCGCAATGTACGTTTGTCAGAGGCTCCGTCGCATGGCATGTCAGTGCTTGCCTACGACCCGTCGTCGAAAGGAGCACAGAATTACCGGGAACTGGCTAAGGAGCTGATTGCAAGACAGAAGTAAATAGAATCATTAAATCTGTGAACCAATTAAGATAATAGAGATTATGAAACCACGTACAGGATTAGGAAGAGGTCTGGATGTATTGATAGATACGTCTGCTGTAGATACCAATGGCTCATCTTCGATATCGGAAGTAGAGCTGTCGCTTATTTCCCCCAACCCCAACCAACCCAGAAGAAACTTCTCGGAGGAAGGACTGGAAGAGTTGGCGGCATCAATTCGGGAGTTGGGTGTGATTTCTCCTATAACCCTCAGGAAAAATGAGGATGGCACATATCTGATAATAGCCGGTGAAAGGCGTTTCCGTGCCGCTCACCGTGCAGGCCTGACCTCTATTCCCGCTTATATCCGCACTGCCAAGGACGAGCAGGTGATGGAGATGGCGCTGATAGAAAACATACAGCGCGAGGACTTGGATGCTATAGAGATAGCACTCGCTTACCAGCGGCTGATAGATGAATACAAGCTGACGCAGGAGCGTATGTCAGAGCGGGTGGGGAAAAAGCGTGCTACGATAGCCAACTACTTGCGTCTGCTCAAGTTGCCTGCCGAGATACAAGTGGGAATAAAAGACAAGAATATTGACATGGGGCATGCCCGGGCTTTGCTCTCGCTAAAGTCGCCTCAGCAGCAACTGATGATGTACAAGCGGATACTGAAAGAGGACTTGAGCGTGAGAAGAGTAGAAGAACTGGTAAGCAACCCGGAGGCTGCTGAAGAGCAGAAACTGGATATTCCGAAGGTGAAAAAAGTCGCGCTCAAAGAAGAGCAGAAAATGCTGAGCAAAAAACTTGGAGTGAAGCTGAAGATTACGTGCAACGAAGATGGCAAGGGGAAAATTGTGATGCCGTTCAAGACTCAGGAGGAGCTGCAGCAGATAATAGCACGTTTGACTGAGAAAAATTGAGAAAGGTATTGCTCATATTGGCATGGTGTGCATCTGTGCTGACGGCGTATGGTCAGCAGACAGTGGAGACAGACACACAGGTATATACGGCAGAGATAGGCAGCGAAGACTCTATCGTTGCCATATCTGCCGGTGATACTATCTTGCCTCAGCCTGCCAACGAGTGGAAACCTGACCCATTGAGAGCTGTCTGGATGGGAGCGATAATACCGGGCTATGGCCAGATATATAACCGCTCGTACTGGAAACTGCCTATAGTCTATGGTGTTTTCATGGGTTGTGCGTATGCCATTACTTGGACCAACGGCATATATACAGATTACAAGACAGCCTATAGAGACATAGTGACCGACCCGTATTATGACCCTGTTGACCCTACAAAGTCGTATGTCGCTATTTTGCCAAAGGGATATAGTATAGACCCCGGAACGGGCAAGGCCGGCTCCATGGGTGGCAAGGCGAAATATACTACGCACCTGCAGAACAATATGAATTCCTATCGCAGATACCGTGATATCTCGATAGTGGCAACAGTGGTGGCATACGCATTGTCACTGATTGATGCGTATGTCGATGCTCAGTTATACGACTTCGACATCTCGCCCAATCTCTCCATGAATGTGACACCGGAAGTGACACGAGACCCATTCAACAATAGAAACACAGAACTGAAAGTAGCATTTACAATAAAATAACAGAATACTTGGTGAAGAAATTTTCTTATATTATATTGCTGCTGATAAGCAGTATCAGTCTGTCAGCTCAAGAAGTTGAACCTCAGGCGATAGAGGCGGATACGTTGGCGTTTGCTGAAGATACGAGTATAGTCGTGATGAAAGACTCGGTCGTGCCTTATACTCAAGATGACCTTGACAAGCGTATTGTCGATTACACCTTGTCATGGCTTGATACGACCGATTGCAGCGCGGTTGCTGACACTACCCGCCTGCCGGACTCAGTGTATATTGCCAGACTGAGGTCGTTGCCATACATAATAGAGATGCCGTATAATCAGATAGTGCGCGGGTTTATCGATATGTATGTATTGCGCCGGCCGCGTCAAGTGGCAAGACTTCGCACGTTGTCAGGTTTCTATTTTCCTCTCTTCGAAGAGAAACTGCATCAGTACGGTCTGCCGGAGGAGTTGAAGTATCTGCCGATAATAGAGTCGGGCCTGAACCCTACTGCCTATTCTCCTGTGGGTGCGGCAGGGCTCTGGCAGTTTATGCCCCGCACTGCCAAGAATAGCGGATTGGAAGTCAACTCGCTTGTTGATGAGCGCCTTGACCCGATCAAAGCCACAGATGCTGCATGCAGATTTCTACGCTCGCTCTACGTTATTTACGGTGACTGGAATCTTGTAATTGCGGCTTACAACTGTGGACCCGGCAATATAAACAAAGCCATACGTCGTGCCAACGGCAAACGTGACTTCTGGGATATTTGGCCGTATCTGCCCCGGGAGACGCGTTCATATCTGCCTATATTCATTGCTGCCAACTATGCTCTTAACTTTGCTGACGAGCATAATATCTGTATGACACCTCTTCCTATTACTCTTGCAGCCGACACTATTCTCACTGACCGGCGGTTACACCTGTTGCAAGTGAGTGAGATAACCGGAATCCCGATGACCGAGCTCCGCAGACTCAATCCTCAATATCGTATGGACGTGCTGCCAGGAAGCAAACCCTATGCTCTCTGTCTGCCGATAGACATGACAGGTGCATTCATAATGCACGAAGACACAATCTACAAACATAAAGCAGATACTCTGATCAACAACCGCCGTGAGGTGATAGATATGGCTCAGAAACTCGATGCTGACGGATTGCCTGCCACCGGAGCCTATACCTATACCGTAAAGAAAGGAGATACGCTCGGAGCAATCGCAAAGAAGCACAAGACTACGGTGGCGAAAATAAAGAAATGGAATCACCTGAAGTCGGATATGATAAGTATTGGTCAGAAACTGAAGATGTTCAGGTAATTTCAGTTAATAGCAAAATAGTTAATAGCGAATAGTTTTTTATTGTGGAAAAGATATATTACAAAATACGCGAGGTGAGCGAGATGTTGCAGTTGCCTGCAAGCAAACTTCGCTATTGGGAAAAGGTGATACCACAACTCTCTCCATATAAGCGGGAGGGCAAAACCAGACGCTTCTATACAAACCAGGATATAGAATTGCTTCGCCGGATAAAGTTCTTGCGTGAGGAGCAGAATCTGCCGATGGAGGTGGTTATAGCAACACTCAATGCTGATGCATCGGCAGTTGACACGAGACTTAGCACAATTGAACTGCTTCAGCAACTGAGAGAAGAATTAATAGAAATAAGAAGTAAGATATGAAATTTGATTGGAAGAAATGGCTACCTTATTTGGTGGCAATCGTAGTTTTTCTTGGCATTGCAGTGGCATATTGCAGTCCGATGTTGTCAGGTAAGGTGCTTAGCGCCGGAGACGTGAATAACTGGAAAGGTGCTGCAAATGAAGCAATAGAATACAAGTCTCAGACCGGCGAGACTACATGGTGGACGAACTCGATGTTTGGCGGTATGCCCACGTATCAGATAACAGGCTCAATGCCGTCAGGCAAGTTGCGCAAGACTCTGGAGACAGTTCTGCATTTCGGATTTGATAATGCCATAGGAATAATCTTTGCCTATATGGCAGGTTTCTTCCTCATGTTGCTGTGTTTTGGCGTGAATCCGTGGTTGTCGTTAGTAGGTGCTATAGCGATGGCGTTGTCGTCCTATTTCTTCATTATCATTCCGGCAGGTCACATGACCAAGGCTTCTGCTTTGGGGCTTCTTGCTCCTGTGGTAGGAGGTGTGTATGCCATATTCCGTAAGAAATATTGGTTGGGAGCACCGCTTGTGATGTTGTATGGGGCTGTGGGAATGACGTTGCACCCGCAGATGACCTATTATGTAGGGCTGATGTTGGGCGTGTTCGTCTGTGCAGAGTTGTACATTCACATTCGTGAGCGCCGATTCAAGGACTTTGGTGTGGCTCTGTTGGTGCTGATAATAGCTGCCGGTCTGATGGTCGGCACAAAAGCAAGTTGGATGCAGATGAACAATTCATATCTGAGTCAGACCATGCGCGGAGGCCATTCCGAACTCACACAAGAGAATAAGGAAACAGAGCAGAAGGGGTTGGACATAGACTATGCCACAGCGTGGAGCTATGATATTGACGAGACGCTTACATTGCTAATTCCAAACGTAAAAGGCGGAGCATCAGGATATGCACTCACAGAGAAGAGTGAAACCTACAAAACTCTGACTCAAGGCGGATATCCAAAGAAGCAGGCTGCACAAGTGTGCAAACAACTGCCTATGTATTGGGGTACACAACCCTTTACGTCAGGCCCTGTGTATGTTGGGGCAATAGTTTGTCTGTTGTTTTTCTTGGGCTTGATAATAGTGCGAAAACCATATAAATGGGCACTACTTGTAGCAACATTGTTCTCTATAATGCTCGCGTGGGGAAAGAACTTTATGCCTCTTACGGAGTTTTTCTTCAACTATTTCCCAATGTACAACAAGTTCAGGGCAGTATCCAGTGTGCTGATAGTGGCAGAGATGACGATGCCTCTGCTCGGTTTTATGGCTTTGCAGCAAATAACTCAGATACGTGATGATGCCGCTCAGGTGGCTCGGGTAAGCAGAGCACTCTGGATATCGGCAGGCATAACTGGAGGTATATGTCTGGCTGTGGCACTGTTTGGTGGCATGATATGGGATTTCACAAGTCAGAACGACCCGTCGTGGCTGCAAGAATCTTTGGTAGCAGACAGAAAACATCTGCTGCGGGTAGATGCTTGGCGTTCGCTTGCTTTTATAATACTAACTGCTGTTTTGATATGGCTATATCTGACCAAACGTATCAAAACACCTGTGATGGTGGCAGTGCTGGCAGTGCTTGTCTTGTTGGATATGGTGCCTGTCAATCGCAGATACTTCGGAAGTGACAGTTTTGTGTCGGAGAAAGAGGGTAAGTCCTATTTCGCAATCCAACCTTGGGAACAACAGATTTTGCAGGACAAGAGCCTCGACTACCGAGTACTGAATGTTAATGCTAACACTTTCAACGATGCCCGCACAAGCTACCGGCTCAAGTCTATCGGTGGTTATCATGCTGCCAAACTGCGCAGGTATCAGGATTTGATAGATGCACATATAAGCAAGAACAACATGAATGTGCTGAATATGCTCAACACCAAGTATTTTGTTACCAAACAGGGTGTGATGCGGAATCCGGATGCAATGGGGAATGCATGGTTTGTTGACAAGGTAAGTTTTGTTGACACACCAGATGAGGAGAGTCAGGCACTTTGGAATATCGACATGCAGAAAGAGGCTGTTGCAGACGATGATTTTGATGATGTTCTTATCGAGGAGTCAACAGGCTCAGGTAAAATAGAACTTACAGAGTACAAGCCTAACAGTCTGACATACAGGAGTAGTGCCGAAACAGACAAGGTGGCTGTATTCTCGGAGATATATTATCCTGAGGAGTGGCATCTGTATGTTGACGGTAAAGAAACTGAAATTGCAAGGGTCAACTATGTGCTTCGTGCCGCAGTTATTCCTGCAGGTGAGCATACCATAAAGATGAATTTTGTTCCGAAGGCTCTGTCCACCGACAAGTGGTCAATGGCATTATTTATTCTGCTTCTGCTTCTGAGTGCAGGTTGCCTGAGTGTTCCCCTATGGTGGAAGAAGAAACCGGCATGATGCATCACATTGAAAACAGAGGGCTACTCCTTGCCGAGTAGCCCTTTGCTTACATTGTAGCGGAAGAGAATCAGTTTCCACCCCTTTTGCGGGGTAAGACACATGGTGTACCAGGTAGCTAAAACCAGTGTCCCTCCCCATTTGATACATTCACTGAATAACCTCTTCAGATATTTCATTTTTGAAATGGCTAGTGTGCGTTTCCTCTCACTTTGACCTATCTGTAGAGTAAGGCGGTCGAAATAGTCTTGTTCAAGCTTCTTCTGTGGTATGATATGGTGTAGAATTGCTTGGGGCAGGTAGTAGAACTGCATGCCAAAGGTTTGCATCTTGTCGAAGATGTCTTTCTCTTCTGCTCCCATCAGACTGTTGCCTTTTCTTCCGAGTTCGGTATTGAAGAACCCGATCTTTTGAAAGACCTCACTACGATAGGCAGCATTGCCTCCGCCAGGGTATCTGCCTCGTGGAAACATTGTTTCTTTGTCGCCAAAATACAAATATCCGCAAAGCAGTTCTTTGGTATAGTGTGTCATCCATTTTGGTTCTTGAGTCTCATACAAAGGTATTATTGGTCCGCCTGCCGCACAGATGTTAGGGTTATTGTTGAAGAAGTCGGCGAATGTCTCAAGATACCATTCGTCAACCAGAGCATCATCGTCAACATAGACGAGTATGTCTCCTTTGGCTTCACGTATACCCTTATTGCGAGCGGCAGAGAGGCCTTGCTCCTGCTCATGCAAGTATCTGAAGCAGATGTCCGGATGCTGATTGGCAAAGCGTTGGCAGACCGACTCTGTGTTGTCGGTGCAATTGTTGTCAATGAGCAGAATCTCATACTCTGATTTTTTCAGAGTGTTCTTTGCTATACTTTCCAGTAGGTTACCGATATATTTTTCTCTGTTATATGTGCATATTATGACTGAAAGCATGATATTAACGGGTTATGAGGGTTAGTCGTTCGATAGGTAGTTGTCTAATAAATCCTTGATGAGGTGGTCTTTGCCTGCAGCAATCTCTTTCCAGCACGAACCGTTGATGGTATGTAGCCAGTTCTTGTTGTCAAACCATTCCAGTGAATCTCCGTGACGGTCGCCTCCCTCGCGGAGAGGTTCGATACATTCATCAGGATAGTTTAGTTCTTTAATATTCAAGCGTGAATAGATGTCATACCAGTTTCCGCCACCTGAATCCAAGTAGGTCTTATAAGGCATTACGGGCATGAAATCTACCTTCTTGTCTTGCACGTAGTCGTAGCGAAAAAACGACATGATAGCCGACAGGTACCAACATTCGGCCCTTTCTCTTAATGGTCCGTATACTGGTTGCGAAGATAAAATGTTGCAGACAGAAAGTTTTTTTACGGGGAACAAATCATGATCAATGTATCCGAATACATAAGGGCGTAAAGTCTTTATGATATGGTGATACACATAGTTAAGACACATGGCATGTGAGTAACTGCCTCCTACTTTGTTAAGTGAATTCTTGGGCAGTGAAACGTATGCAACCTGGTTTTGTTTGCAGAAAGACTCGATTTGTACTCTTGCATCTTTGTTGGAAGAATTGTCAGCAACAAGGTAGATATAGTCGTCCGTGATATTCTTTTTTAGAAATTTGTACTGATAGCGTATGAGTTCTGCATTGTTGAATGCTATGGTGATGATTAGCAACTGACAACGAGTATCACTTTCCGGTAATCCGAATTGTTTGAGGGGGCGACGTGACAAAGTGAGTCGTTCCAGAAGTCGAACCCAGGCGCGGAATATTATACGTTGCGGAGTCATTCTTTATCAATGTTTGCCTATGATGGTCTGATATAGCATTTGGGCATATTCAAAGTCTTCAGGCCAGTCAATGTCGATTGACTCTAACATGCTTGTCTGATACATTTGAACAGATTTACCTATTCTGTCATGCAGCTTGATATACGTGCTTATATCGGCAATAAAAGCACCACTGTTGACTTCGTACCATATAGGCAGGGTCTGCGTGCGTGGCCACTTCTCAATTCCTCTATTATAGTTTACAGGTGCATTGTCCTTCCAGATAAAAGTGCGCAAGCAATTGACAGACATCAGTGAGTCGTATTCGGGAAGGTGATTGTAATATAGTTCAATCATCTCTTTATACGTTTTGGCTGATATAAAGGGTGAGGTTACATGAGTCCAAATGATGGTAGCATCTTCTTTTATGATGGATGGAATGTAGTTTATCAGTTCGTCAGTCGTAGTGGAAGAAAGACACAGAGATTCCGGTCTTGGCATAGGTTTTATGCGTTTGTTAGAGAATGATGCACCAATCTGCAATACCATCTGATCATCTGACGATAAGATAATCTCATCAACGGTTTCTGTCAGCAATAGTTGTTCCAGTTTGATTCTTAGCAGTCCGCCTTCAATGCCGGCAAATGTACGAGTGTTCTTGTTCGGTATTCGTTGACTACCTTTCCGGCAAGGGAGAAAAACTATATTCTTTTTCATAATGCCAATAATGAATATATGGATTTTTCTTTCAGATTATGATATTTGGTAGGGAGCAGTGAACACATCTGATTTTTGTTCGCAAAGTGGTCAATCACAGACTGAGTTTCTTCCATCATATTAAACTTGTCCGACTGTATGTCTGCGTCATAACCATCGTAACCAAGTAGTAGCATCGACTCTGCACCTAAATACTCTGCAATCTTTACAGAGGCATACAAAGGTGAGTCAGAAAGGCTGCAATCGTCATTTTGTAGGGGTAGGGAATAGGTCTGAGTCGTTGCTTCCGGCGGTATGTAAATATCCATGTCAGGGTCCTGGCGGCTGACAACAAGGGTATCGCTGCAACGAAGCGATGATAGTTGTTTTTCCAGACGTTTTCCCTCTATTCCTACCATGTATATATATCTTTGAACAGTGTTGTCAACAGAATCAAACAAGTGCAGGTGTTTGCTGGAAGAGAATATTAATTGCACCTTTCCGGTTTGGCAGGCAATGAGTTCAAGAATAGCGTGTATATGTGTGCATACTGAGTCTCCTCCACCTATCAACATGGTAGTGTATTCTTCCTTGTTAGTAAGTGGCAGATTATGATATATATTCTCATGGTTGCTTGGTTTGATGTGAGACTGCAGCCGTCGCACTATACTGCTTGCAGAATAGCGCTTCTTGGTAATCCACTCCATTATGTCTTTTTGCGGAAGCGAGTTGCAACCGGAGATCATATATGGCAAATTTGTTCCCCAACCATACCTCTGTCGGAGAAGTTCAAAGTCCTCGATGGTATCCATTAGTTGGTTAAGCGAGATGGAGTCGTCATATTTGGCGCAGTATGTCAGTAGCAGTTCCGTGCGCAGGTTGCCCGCTCCTCGTCCCATGCCGGTCATGGTGGCATCTATGCTGTCTATACCGGCGGCGATTGCGGCAAGAGAATTGGCAAAAGACAGTTCTATATTGTTGTGTCCGTGAAAGCCGATTTTGCCATTGTATTGTTGTCTTATCTTGTAAATGCAATCAGCTATTTGGTTAGGGTAGACGCTTCCGTATGAATCAACCATCATGATATTGTCAACATATTGTTCCGCCCCTTTCAGACTCTTGGCAAACTCAGGGTTCTCTACCCAAGTTGACATATACATAATGTTGACAGCCGTTTCAAGACCATGTTCTTTAGCAATGCGAGCAATCTTAACAGCTTTGCTTGTATCCTCGGGTTTGGTGGCGAAACGTACTAAATCAACGTAAGGCGAAAGATTGCCAAGAAGTGGAACTACGCTATTCTCATCGACCTCTTTCAGGTTGATCATTATTGCAATTTTCTTGTTGGGACACAACTGTCTGCTTCGCTGCAGTACGTATCGAGGCAGATAATTGTATTCACCGTGATATGAAGATGTGTCAAGACTCCTATAGCCTAATTCTACATAATCGATAGGTAGCGTGTTGACAGCACTAAGATATTTTTCCACGAGTGCTGAGGGAAAATCCCAGTTTGTGTAGTATCCTCCGTCGCGCAGTGTGCAGTCCAGAAGTGTGATATGTTTATTGTTGATTAACATGGATTATGATATTGGTTCTGATATTTTGTTCATTATCTCCGTAGGGTGATAAGCGGGTGTATCTTTAAGAAGCGGCATCATGCTGTAACATTTGACTCCTGTTTGTTGAGCATAGAGTGCAACAGATGAGTCGCATGAATAAAAATCAGCCTTGCACCATGCGAGCAGGTTCTCCAGTACGACGTCTTGCGGTAGTTCGTATATGTTGCTGAAGTACTTGTTCAAAGTGCTGAGATATGTATCTTTATACTCTTTATTGGTAGGGACATTGAATCGTGGATGAAACTTGATGGCGATGTTCTGATAATGTTTCTTTCCAATGAAGTCAGCTAACCGTTTATAAGCTTCCTCCACTTTGTCAAGTGCGACCCCCATGTTAAAAAGCGGATCGATAGATATTACGGCATCAGGTTTATATTTGTATTCTTTAGCTTCAAAAGCGAACCCTATCACTCTCAGATACTGTTGGTGCAGAGGAAAACAAAGTTGTGAGGTGGCAATGCAGCCTTTGAACTTGGGATGGTCTGTTGAAATGAAGTGATTCTTGAGTGCAAAGATTCTTGGAAAACAGGGCAATAAGAAGCATTTATATATTAACTTTTTCCACCCTGTGAAGGTTTCGGGATTCTTCTTCTCATACGAAACCAGACCATCCTCGATTATATAATAAGCTTTGCATTGCTTGTTAGTGACAATCATGCTGCAAATATCATTGTAGCAGACGGATGTGTAGAATATGAAGTCATTATGTCCGGTAAAACTGTCAATCTGTCTGTCAAAAGTCCTCATGTTACTAACCGTTGCCCATATCCTGTAGCCCTCAAAGATTCTGCCGTGATTTGAATCAATGTTGTATGCGGTTGCTAACCTGTGAGGGAATATCGGTTCATATTCCGTAGGCATACGATACCCTCTGAGCATTAGAAAGTAGCAATCAGCAGGCGGGATATTATCAATAAAGATAATTTTTCTTGCCACGTTGAAAGTAAGATGACTTGCTATGCAGAAAAGGTGTTTCATGCGGAATGTATTGCTTTAACAGGAATCTATCATACTCCCCTGATACTATCTGCCCATTCTCTTACGGCTCCGTATCCGCCTTGATGCGACATTACTTTGATAAAGGGCAGTTTAAGCACTTCGTTGCATGCGTCTGCAGGGCAGGCTGCAAGACCTACGGCGCTAAGCAGTTGAATATCGTTCACGTCGTCACCTATATATGCCACCTCGCTCATACTTATTCCCATCTCCTGGCAGATCTGCTTGACAGCCTCCACTTTGCCGTCGAAACGTACGCCTTGACACAAGTAGTCAACTCCGAGCTTCTTTGCCCTCGCCTCCACAATGGGAGTGGTCTCAGAGGTGATGATGCCTATTTTCACTCCTGCCTGCTGCAAGAGTTTCATTCCCATACCGTCGCGCACGTAGAAGCGTTTCATCACGTCGCCTTGGGCGGAATAGTACATACCGCCATCGGTGAGAGTACCGTCAACGTCAGTCAAAAACAATTTAATAGGGCCGATTCCCATATATGCTATCTTTTGTTGAGTGCAAAGTTAAAGTATTTTTTGTGAATACACAAATTTATTCTTATCTTTGCATGCCGTTATGTGACACTTTACGCGAGACAGGAATATATGAAAATCGTCATACTTGGTACAGCATATCCTTATAGAGGCGGATTGGCAGCATTTAATGAACGCCTTGCAAGGGAGTTTATGGCAGAAGGACATGAGGTAGAGATTTTGACATTCACTATGCAATATCCCTCGTTCCTTTTCCCCGGGAAAACACAATATTCCGATGAGCCGGCTCCTGCTGATTTGCACATCACGAGGGTGATGAACTCGGTAAATCCGTTCTCATGGATAAAGGTGGGCAGAACGATCAAGAAGATGAACTGCGACCTGTTGGTTATCAAGTTCTGGATACCTCTGATGGCACCGTGTCTGGGAACTATAGCGAGAATTGCCAAAAACAAACACATGAAGATTGTGAGTGTGCTTGACAATGTTATTCCCCATGAAAAGCGGCCATTGGACAAACTTCTTGTGCGCTATTTCGTAAAGAGTATTGACCGGTTTGTAGCGATGTCTGACAGTGTGCTTTCCGACCTCAGGCTATTCGACAAGAATAAACCTGCAGTGCTCTGTCAACATCCTCTCTACGACAATTTCGGGGCAAGACTTTCACGTGAGGAAGCAAGACAGCGGCTTTCTATTCCGCAAGATCAGACAGTGCTTTTGTTCTTCGGGTTTATCAGAGACTACAAAGGACTTGACCTTCTGATGCAAGCGTATGCAGACTCCCGTATTGACAAACAGAAGGTAAGACTGGTGGTTGCCGGAGAGTTCTATAACAATAAGGATAAATACCTGTCTCTTGAGCAGGAATTGGGCTTAACGGGTCTAATAGACTGGCGTACTGAGTTCATTCCGGACAGCAAGGTGGCGCAATATTTCTCAGCGGCGGACTTGATAGTGCAGCCTTATAAGAGTGCAACTCAAAGCGGTGTGACGCAGATTGCGTACCATTTTGAGAAACCGATGCTCGTCACGCATGTCGGCGGATTGGCAGAGATAGTGCCTGACGGTAAGGTGGGGTATGTGACAGAGGTGGATGCCGGGCAGGTGGCAGATGCTATAGTTGACTTCTGCAAAAGGCAGGATGGTGATTGTTTCCTTCAGGGTATAAGAGAAGAGAAACGGAAATATACCTGGAGAAGAATGACAGAGGCTATATCAAACGATTAATGACCAATATATTTTACTACTATGATAATACGAAGCAAAGCACCATTGCGTTTAGGACTTGCAGGCGGAGGCACCGACGTGTCGCCATACTCTGACATATATGGGGGAGCAATTCTGAATGCCACCATTTCGCTGTATGCATACACCACCATAGAGCCTCTTGAAGGCGACCGGTTGATATTCTCCTCACCTGATAATGGTTTGGAGGAGGTTTATCAGAGTGACATGCAACTGCCTGTGGACGGCTATTTCATACTTGCCAAAGGAGTGTATAACAGAGTGGTGAAAGACTTTGTAGGGCATGGCCTGTCTGCACGTATCACTTGTCATGTCGATTCGCCGGCAGGTAGCGGACTTGGTACCAGCAGTACACTCACGGTCAGCATACTGGGTGCCTTTGCAGAGTGGCTCAAGCTGCCGCTTGGAGAATATGATATGGCGAGGTTGGCGTATGAGATAGAGCGCAAGGACCTTGGACTCACCGGAGGCAAACAAGACCAGTATGCAGCCACCTTCGGAGGATTCAACTATATGGAGTTTCTGCAAGACGACAAAGTGATAGTCAATCCTCTGCGTATCAGACAACGCTTTCAGGACGAACTCGCTCATAACCTGCTGCTCTACTACACTCAGACGAGTCACGTGAGTGCAGAAATCATAGAAGGACAAATACGCAATGTCAACTCAGGCAAACAGAGTTCGATCGAGGCAATGCACAAACTAAAGATGCAGGCAGTGCAGATGAAGGAGTGTCTGCTGAAGGGAGATATCGACCATATTGGCGAGATACTGAATTTCGGGTGGGAAGAAAAGAAAAAGATGACTAGCGGAATCAGCAACCGGCTGCTTGATGATATATATACGACTGCCATTGAGGCGGGAGCCACAGGCGGCAAGGTGAGTGGAGCAGGCGGCGGAGGATTCATGTTCTTCTATTGCCCCAATACAACCAGATATGACGTGGAGAAAGCTCTTACTGGACGTTTCTCTGGTCAGGTGAAAAGATATGAATTTACAGCAGAAGGACTAAAGACATGGATAATGCAATAGTAAAGGCTGTTGAGGCAAGCCTTAATGTAAAACAGACAATTCTCAGTGACGAGGCTTTTCTGCAACGTATCCAGAATGTTGCAGACATTATGACAGAAGCCTTGAAAAGCGGACATCGCATTCTGTGGTGCGGCAACGGAGGCAGTGCTGCAGATGCACAACATCTGGCTGCCGAGCTGTCAGGCAGATTCTATTTTGACCGGCCTCCGCTCAACTCCGAGGCACTGCATTGCAACACGTCATATCTTACTGCTGTTGCCAACGACTATGGCTACGACCTCATCTATTCCAGAATGATAGACGGAGCCTGCAAGCCGGGAGACGTGCTGGTGGGTATCTCTACTTCGGGCAACTCGAAGAACATACTCAATGCTTTCTGCAAAGCCCGAGAACTCGGTGTAACCACTGTTGCTTTCACAGGTGCTACCGGCGGACAGATGGCAGACCTTGCTGATGTCTTGCTCAACGTGCCGAGCACTGACACTCCGCGCATTCAGGAGAGTCATATCATGATTGGGCATATAATATGTGAGTTGGTTGAAAAGACAATGTTTCCTCGCCCATGATACAAGAGGCCGTAATACTGGCAGGCGGCTTCGGCACGCGTCTGAAGCATGTGATAGGCGATGTGCCCAAACCTATGGCTCCCGTTGCGGGAAAACCTTTTCTTACGTATCTGCTTGACAACCTCAAGGATGCGGGAGTGAAGAAGGTCGTGCTCGCTACCGGATACAGGCACGAGGTGATAGCCGGATATTTCAATAACTCATACCGTGGCATAGAGATATGCTATTCTGTTGAGAGCCAGCCTCTGTTTACTGGTGGCGCTATCCTCAAGGCTGCAGAGCAGATTGCAGGCAGACACTTTCTCGTCTTCAATGGTGATACACTCTTCAATGCCGATTTGGAGAAATTGTGTTCCCGGCATCTGTCTGCTAACGCAATGCTAACTATCGCCCTCCGGCATGTGGACGACACAAGCAGATACGGAGCAGTGAAGCTCAACGATACGTGTATTGCTGCTTTTCTCGAGAAAGTTGCATCAGCAGGCAGCGGGCTAATAAACGGAGGAATATACGCTGTTGACAAGCAGCAACTCATGCAGCAGAATCTGCCACAGAAGTTCTCTTTCGAGAAAGATTTCCTGCAAGTGTATGCTTCCCGTGGACTGTTTCAGGGAATCCCTTGTGACGACTATTTCATAGACATAGGGGTCCCTGAGGACTATCACCGGGCACAAAAGGACTTCATCCGGCTGACCTGGCCCGACCGATACTTGTTTCTTGACCGCGATGGTGTGCTCAACAGGCAGATAGTAGGTGACTATGTCCGCACTACTGCTCAGTGGGAGTGGCTACCGGGTGCGTTGGAGGCAATGCCGGTGCTCGCAAAGAGGTTTGAGAGGATATTTGTTGTTACCAACCAGCAGGGTGTGGGCAAAGGGCTGTTCTCAAAGCAGCAACTTGACGAAGTGCACAGCAAGATGCTGAGCGACATTAGTGCCGCAGGAGGGAGAATTGACGGTCTGTATATCTGTACCGACCTCGCGGACAGCAATTCGCCTATGCGCAAACCTGCTATAGGTATGGCTCTCTCTGCTGTGTCTGACTACCCTGAGGTAGAGCTTGCAAACTCTATGATGATTGGCGATTCGCTTACAGACCTGCAGTTTGGCTATAGTGCGGGCATGCGCTGTGTGTACGTTACCAACGGCAAGCCTATTCCAGAAGAGGCAAATAACTATACCGACTTGTTCTGTGAGAGTCTCGTTCAACTCACCAAACCTGAATCCCCCCTTGTGTACTCTGTGAAATAAACTCTGTGGTAAGAGCGTAAATCATAAAATAGGGGTGCAGCTATGCTAATCACTCCTTAAACGCTTCCCAGCCTTGTGCTCTGAGTGCTATCTCCTCGCCGTTTCTGCCTATGAGGTTGCAGCCGTATTCTTTCTTGGTGATATGCCCTATGATGTAAACGTCGTCCAGGGGAATCAGTTTCTCGTAGTCTGAGAGGCTGACGGTGAACAGCAGTTCGTAGTCTTCACCTCCGTTGAGTGCGCAAGTCACAATGTTGAGATTCATCTCCTCGGCGAGCACTGCTGCCTGATAGTCGATAGGTATCTTGTCTTCATACACCGCGCAACCGCATTCCGACTGCTTGCAAATATGCATCAGTTCCGAGCTGAGTCCGTCGGAGACGTCCATCATCGCTGTGGGGTGAATGCCTGCCTCGCGTAGTTGTTTTAATATGTCAAGCCGTGCTTCGGGTTTAAGTTGCCTCTGCAGCAGATATTCTTTGCCTTCGAAAGCGGGAGTGCCTTCTGGATTAGCCTGCATCACAAGACGTTCTCTTTCCAGCAGTTGCAGTCCCAAATAAGCGCTGCCAAGGTTGCCTGTCACGCATATAAGGTCGTTCAACTTTGCCCCATTGCGATAGACTATCTCGTCTTTCTTTGCCTCTCCGATGCAGGTGATGCTGATGGTGAGCCCTGTCATTGACGAGCATGTGTCTCCTCCGACGAGGTCCACTCCGTAGTTCTCGCACGCGAGTCGTATGCCGCTGTACAGTTCTTCGATGTTCTCCACAGAGAAGCGCTTAGAGATACCGAGTGCCACCACTAACTGTGTCGGTGTGGCGTTCATGGCGCAGATGTCGGAGATGTTGACCACTGCAGCTTTGTAGCCCAGATGCTTCAGGGGCACGTACTCAAGATTGAAGTGCACTCCTTCGAGCAGCAGGTCGGTAGTTACTAACGTACGTTTGTTGTGGAAGTTAAGCACAGCGGCATCGTCTCCCACGCCTTTCTCTGTTGACTTCTGTGTCAGTCTCACCTTCTCGGTAAGGCGGCGTATCAGCCCGAATTCTCCGAGTTCTTTTATATCTGTCATAAATTAAATATTCAGTTTGCGCACAAAGATACTGCTTTTTGAGGGAATATACAAATCTGAATAATCGGCAACTTTCTGCTTACTGGTGCAACTCGTTTTTACACCCCCTTTGTTGTTTCTATTTTGTAGTTTCAGAAAAAAGCATTATCTTTGCCGCTTGATACGTTGAAAAGGGTGACCGATTACAAGACAGAGAAACTCTCAACTTCAAACTAAATAACTTCATTCAACTCTCAACTTTCAACTCTCAACTAAAAGAATGATAGACTATATAAAAGGACAGATAGCGGAACTGACGCCGACGTACGCAGTTGTTGAAGCGTCGGGTGTTGGCTACGAGGTGAACATAGCGTTGCCTGTCTATACTGCACTAATAGAGAAGAAGGAGACCAAGCTATATGTGAGCGAGATAATCCGCGAGGATGCTCATCTCCTGTTCGGTTTCCTGACTAAGGGCGAGCGTGAACTCTTCTTGTTGTTGACGAGTGTGAGCGGTATTGGAGCCAACACGGCAAGACTTATCATGTCGGGTTATAGTGCGTCAGAGGTGCGTCAGATTATCGCTACGGGTAACGTTCATGCACTGAGTCAGGTGAAGGGTCTGGGTGCGAAGACGGCGCAGCGCGTGATTGTTGACCTGAAGGACAAAGTGCTGAAGGTTGACCTCGGTCAGGGTGAAGCAGTAGGAGCAGATGAAACCAGTCAGACTTTCATCTCCGTGGATAATGAGACGAAGCAGGAGGCGGTGAGTGCCCTGACGATGCTCGGTTTCTCTGCAGCAGCAAGCAGCAAGGTGGTGGACAAGATACTGAAAGAGAGTCCCGACATGAGTGTGGAGAAGGTGATAAGAGAAGCGCTAAAGATGCTATAATTAAGATATGAAATAAAGAGAAATCACAAATCAACAATAACAATCTCATTTTTAACTTCCTTAAATTTTACTGCCTATAGATTGAATTTACCTTGTTAAGTAGCATATTACACGGCTAACAGGATGAAGAAAATAGCGGCACTATTGCTGTCTCTGCTGCCAATAGTCATGATGGCGCAGAACACGGGAGTCACTCCGGAGACCAATCGGGGTGATAGTGTTGTTACTGCTGTTTCCGACAGTGTCACAATGGCTCCCACTCAGGTAGGTCAGTATGAGCAGCAGGACTACGAGCAGCTGACTTCTCCGCGTTCTTCACTTGACCTGAAAGACCCTGACAACATAAAGAAAGAAGTTGAATATCAGCCTGAGACCGGCTACTACATCATGCACACGAAGATAGGCGATGTGGACATTGCTACGCCTTATCTGATGACGGAGAAGGAGTATCGCGAGTATTCAGCCAACCAGGCGATGCAGGCCTACTGGCAGCAGAAAATAGGGGAGGTGGAGCACAACAACGAGCGCAAGTTCGACATCACGGACATGAAGTTCAACATAGGCCCTGCTGACAAGGTGTTTGGTCCGGGTGGTGTGCAACTGAAGATGCAAGGTAGCGCGGAGCTGCTTTTCGGCTTCAAGCACCAGTATATTGACAATCCGGCTCTTACGCAGCGCGCAAGAAACAACAACATCTTCGACTTCGACGAGAAGATCCAGTTGTCGGTGAACGGCAAGGTGGGTGACAAGCTTAATTTCAACTTGAACTACAACACGGAGTCAAGTTTCGACTTTGACCGCCAGAACATCAAGCTGAACTACAAAGGCAAGGAGGACGACATCATCCAGAGCCTGGAGGCGGGTAATGTGTCGATGAGTCTGAACAGCAGTCTTATCCGCGGCAGCCAGGCGCTGTTCGGTATAAAGACGAATCTTAAGTTCGGCAAGTTCACTGTTCAGGCTCTTGTGTCTCAGCAGAACTCACAGAGTCAGTCGGTGTCGTCGCAGGGCGGAGCACAGATGACGAAGTTCGAGGTGGCGGCCGATGCATACGACGAGAACCGTCACTTCTTCCTCTCTCACTGGTTCCGCGACAACTACGAGAAGTCGATGGCTCAGTTGCCGTATATTGCCTCCGGCGTGACCATCAACCGTATAGAGGTGTGGGTGACGAACAAACGCGGCAGATATGATGAGGCACGCAACCTTATTGCTTTCCAGGACCTTGGCGAGGCGCAGTCGAAGCACATCAGCAACTCTCACTGGGCGGAGAAGGGCAGCTATCTGCAGCCGTACAACAAGGCTAACACGCTGTACGAAGAGATAACGTCGATGCCCAATGTGCGTGACATTCAGCAGTCGAACGCAGTGCTGGCAACGCTGGCAACGTATGATGTGGTAGGTGGCGTGGACTACGAGAAGGTGGAGTCCGCCCGTCTGCTTTCTCCTTCGGAATATACTCTTAACTCCACTCTGGGTTTCATCTCGCTTCGCAGTGCGCTGAACCAGGACGAAGTGCTGTGTGTGGCATACGAATATACTTACGGCGGTCAGGTCTATCAGGTAGGTGAATTCTCGACGGATGCGAGCGAGAGTCTGCGCGCCCCCAATGCGTTGATATTGAAGATGCTGAAGAGTACTACCAACTCGCCTGTTGCCAAGGGCAAGGGCACTTGGGACCTGATGATGAAGAACGTGTATTCTCTGGGAGCAATGCAGATGTCGAGCGACAAGTTCGAGCTGTACATCATGTATCGTAACGACTCGGTAGGTACCGACTTGCAGTATCTGCCTGAGGGCGAGGTGAAAGGTACGCAGCTGCTTCGCGTGATGAACCTTGACCGCCTTGACTCGAGGAACAACCAGTCGCCTGACGGCAAGTTCGACTACGTGGAGGGCTACACAGCCATCTCGAGCAACGGCCGCATCATCTTCCCCGTACTGGAGCCTTTTGGCAGTCACCTGAGGAAGACTATCGGCAACGATGCGATAGCCGACAAGTATGTGTTTGAAGAACTCTACGATTCGACTCTTGTGGTGGCACAAGAGATGTCGGAGAAGAACAAATTCCGCCTGACGGGTAAATACAAGGGCTCATCAGGCAGCGAGATACGCCTCAACGCAATGAATATCCCACGCGGGTCGGTCAAGGTGACAGCCGGCGGCGCCACGTTAACAGAGAACGTGGACTACACGGTGGACTACACGATGGGAACAGTCACCATTCTCAACCAGTCGATACTGGAGTCTGGCACCAATGTGGATGTGCAGCTTGAGAACCAGAGCACTTTCTCCATGAAGCGTAAGTCGCTCATCGGCACACACATGGAGTATGCCTTCTCCAAAGACTTCGTGCTTGGCGGTACGCTGATGTATATGTCGGAGCGGCCGCTGACGACCAAAGTCAATACCGGCAGTGAGCCGCTGAGCAACATGATATGGGGTCTGAACGGCAGCTGGAAAAAAGATTTCATGTGGCTGACCAACGGCCTGAACGCCATTCCATGGATCAATGCCACCCAGCCGTCAAGCATTCAGGTGAATGCCGAGTTTGCTCATCTTGTACCGGGTCACACCCGCGAAGTGGGAAAAGCGGGTACTGCCTATATCGACGACTTCGAGGCGACAAAGACCAATATTGATATTCACTACCCGAGTTACTGGCATCTGGCAAGTACGCCGAGCCGATATGACGAGTCGAAACTGAGCAACAGCGTGGAATACGGCAAAAACCGTGCGCACTTGTCATGGTATATCGTTGACCAGATATTCGGTCATCCTTTCCCCAATACTCCTCAGCATATCCGCGACAATCTTGATATTCTCAGCGACCACCGCACCCGTATAGTATATCAGGAGGAGATATTCCCCAACCGTCAGTCGCTTGCCAACGAAGACACGCGTATGGCAATACTCAACCTGAGTTACTATCCGCAGGAGCGCGGTCAGTACAACATCTCGGCGGCTGAGATTGGCTCCGACGGTCTGCTCACCAGTCCGGAGAAGCGCTGGGGCGGTATGATGCGCAAACTTGACAATACCGACTTCGAGACCGCGAACATCGAATATATCGAGTTCTGGATGATGGATCCCTCGCTCACCAACCCTGAGGCAGGCTACGAAGGCGGTGACCTCTATATCGACCTCGGAGATGTCTCGGAGGATATATTGAAAGACGGCAAGAAGAGTTTCGAGCACGGTCTGCCGGTCAACGATGCCGAGCAGGCCAATGTGGAGTCAACCATCTGGGGACGCGTGCCCAAGACGACGAGCACTGTGACCGCCTTCTCTAACGAAGCAGGCGCACGTGCGCGTCAGGACGTGGGTCTGAACGGTCTGAGCACCGCAGAGGAGTTTCAGTTCGAGTATGCCGGTCAGAAGCCTTATGCGGACTACGTGAGTGCACTGCGCAGCAAGGTGAGTGCCGATGTGCTTGCTCGCTGGCAGGATGACCCATATTCGCCTCTCAATGACCCTGCGGGCGACAACTACCACTACTACCGCGGAACCGACTACGACCGGCAGGAGCTCTCCGTTGTAGAACGCTACAAGCACTATAACGGAACGGAAGGCAACTCGCCTGCAACCGAAGACAATACCGAGAGTTACGGTACGGCCGCCACTCTCACGCCTGACATAGAAGACATCAACTCCGACAACACACTGTCGGAATACGAGAAATATTACGAGTATCATGTCTCGCTTCGCCCCGAACTGCTGGGTGTAGGCAAGCAGTATATTGCCCAGGAGTACATGACGAAAGTGAAACTGGCAAACGGCGAGTTGGTCGATGTGAAATGGTATCAGTTCAAGATACCTATCCGCGACCCGAATGCTTACCAGAAAGTGGGAGGCGTGAGAAACTTCAAGTCAATCCGTTTTGTGCGTCTGTACATGACCGGCTTCAAGCAGGAGACCCACCTGCGTCTGGCTTCGTTCGACCTTGTGCGCGGCGAGTGGCGCAGCTACTCCAAGGACCTGTACCCTGTCAGCCAGCCTCCTACCACCAGCGCACAACTTGATGTGCAGGCGGTAAACATAGAGGAGAACTCCTCAAAGACTCCTGTCAACTATGTTCTTCCTCCGGGTATCACCCGTCAGACCGACCCGGGTCAGGCACAACTCATTGCGCAGAACGAGCAGGCAATGGTGCTGCGTGTGCACGACCTTGCGCCTGCTGATGCCCGTGCCGTGTATAAGAAGACTGGCTACGACATGCGTCAGTACAAGCGCCTGCAGATGTTTGTGCATGCCGAGCAACTGCCTGAGGACAACGAGCTCAGAGACGGCGACTTGAGTATCTTCATCCGCTTGGGCAGCGACATGCGAAACAACTACTACGAATACGAGATTCCTCTCAATCTGACTCCCGAAGGCTTGTACAACAACGACAACGAAGCCGACCGCCACAAGGTATGGCCACTCGAGAATGAGTTCGATTTCCCGTTCGAAGTGCTTACCAACGCCAAGGTGGCAAGAAACAAGGCAAAGCGCAGCGGAGCCTCCGGAGTAAGCAATACGCAGCCATACATTGTCTATGACGATGGCAACGGTCACCCCGAGAACCGTATCACAGTCATGGGTAACCCCACGCTCGGCGAGGTGGACAACATCATGATAGGTATCCGCAACAAGTCGGGTCAGCCTCACTCGGGAGAGATATGGGTCAACGAACTCCGCATGTCGCAGTTCAACGAAGAGGGTGGTGTGGCAGCCATGGGCAATGTGGCACTTGCTATCAGCGATATTGCGCAAGTCAACGTGGCAGGCCGCCTGGAGACGGCAGGCTATGGCAGCATAGAGAGTAACGTGCTCGATCGCAATATGGACAACATGTACCAGCTCTCGGTCAGTGCGGCACTCGAGGCAGGCCGGCTCTTCCCCGAGCAGGCCAAGCTGCAGATTCCGCTCTATTTTGCATATACCAACGAGACTCTCTCGCCTGAATATGACCCTCTTGACACCGATATCAAGTTGAAAGACAATCTGGATACCTACGAGACAAAGCACGAGCGCGACTCGGTCAAGGCAATGTCCAACACGGTGCAGACTTCTACCAACTTCTCCGTGACCAACGCCAAGGTCAACATCAAGTCAAAGAAGAGAGACATGTTCTACGACCCTGCCAACTTCTCCATCTCTTACTCCCGCATGGAACAGGACAAGCATACGCCTGAGTTGGAGCGCGACCTGCAGAAGGAAGAGCGCGGGCAGTTCACTTACAGTTACAACTTCAACCCCAAGCCTTGGGAGCCTTTCAAGAAGATTCAGAAGGTGCAGAAGCTGAAGTGGATAAGCGAACTCAACATCTACTATCTGCCTCAGTCGTGGGCGTTCTCGACCGACATGCGCCGGCAATACACCCACATGCGCATGCGCGACTTCACGGGCGAGACAGGCATTCAGAAGCAAGACCTCACCTTCTCGAAAGACTGGATGTGGAACCGCAATTTCGACTTCAAGTACGACCTTACGAAGACGCTCAAATTCACTTTCCAGACAGCGATGAACAGCACTGTGGACGAGTCTAAGTTCACACCCGAGATAATCAAGGACTACAACTTCACGCACGACTACTACGAGGCATGGCGAGACACTGTGCTCCGCTCGATGAAGACCATGGGCGTGCCTTATCAGTATCAGCAAGTGTTCACAGCCTCTTACAGCGTGCCCTTCAACCGCTTCAAGTCGCTCGACTGGATTACGGCCAACGGCTCGTATAATGCCACTTACAACTGGAACCGCACCGCCACACGCCAGCAGCAGGAGGGCGAGACCGAGGCCAACCTCGGCAACTCTATCAGTTCGATGCGCTCGTGGCAGGCTGACGGAGCACTCAACTTCGAGACGCTGTACAACAAGTCCAAGTACCTAAAGCAGGTCAACCAGCGCTTCAGCGGTCGTCCGCAGCGCTCGCGTTTCCGTCCGAAGACGTACACTCAGACCATCAACCTCAAGGCCGACTCCACCATAGAACTCAGTCACCGTCTCGGCTCCGACAAGTTGCAGATTATCGTAACCGACAGCAAGGGAAAGAAGGTGCAGGTGAAGACCAAGACCGTTGACCAGAACAAGATAGAGATTTCTGCAAAGAAAGACTATGACAACCTGAGTGTCAGCATCACCAGCCAAGACCCCAACTCCCGCACGCCTCTTCAGACGGCAGGCGACCTTGGTATGCGCTTCCTGATGCTCATACGCAAGGCGCAGGTTACCTACCGCGCAACCAACTCGCTCGTCGTTCCGGGTTTCTATCCTCAGGCAGGCTTCATGGGTCAGCGCAAGACTGACGGCGTCTATGCCCCGGGCTTCGATTTCGCTTTCGGCTTTGTGCCAAAAGACTTTCTTGAGAAGGCAAAGCAGCGCGAGTGGCTCTCGAAAGACACCACGGTCGTTCAGCCCGCTATCAAGTCGAGCACTACTGACTTCGATGTCAAGATAAGTCTGGAGCCATTCCCCGGATTCAAGATTCAGGTCAACGGCAAGCGCTACACCTCTTCCAGTTCGTCTATCATCTACACTTACGACCGGCTGCAGGAGACCATGACCGGCTCGTTCAATATCACGCAGGTAGCCATAGCCACTGCTTTCGACAAGATTGGCAAGGCGGAAGACAATTTCCACTCGGCTTCGTTCGACCGCTTCCTCGAGTATCGTGATATAATGCAGGGCCGCGTGCAGCAGCAGTATGAGGGAGTCACTTATCCTTCCACCGGCTTCATGCGAGGCAGCGTGCTGGCAGGCAAACAATACGACAAGAGCAATGGCCAGATAGCCCGCAACTCGGCCGACGTGCTCGTGCCCGCTTTCCTTGCCGCCTATACTGGCAGAGATGCTCACCGCGCCACCACCAATCCTTTCCTCGGCATTCTCAACATCCTGCCTAACTGGAGTGTGACCTACGACGGACTCGGCAAACTGCCTTGGATGCGCGACCACTTCCGCTCCGTCAACCTCACGCACGCATATACGTGTAAATATTCGATAGGCAGCTATGGCACCTACTCGACTTGGGTCGGGGTAGGCGACGGCAAGAACAAGCAAGTGGGCTTCGTGCGCGACGTGGAGACCGACATGCCCATACCTTCGTCTGCCTTCGACATTGCAAGCGTCAGCCTCACCGAACAGTTCTCGCCGCTCATCGGAGTGAATGTGGCGATGAAGAACTCGATGACTGCCAAAGTGGAGTATCGCAAACAGCGCAACCTCACCCTGAACGTCACCTCCGCACAGCTCATGGAGGGCGACACCAAGGAGTTTGTGGCTGGATTCGGCTATACCATCAAAGACCTTAACTTCACCACCAAAAACAAAGACGGCAGACAGAAGAAGGTAAGCAACGACCTCAAACTCGCCATCGACGTAAGTTACAAGGATATCAAGACTCTGCTTCGCAAGGTGGAGGAGAACATCACTCAGGCAAGCGCCGGAAACAAAGTGATTGGAATAAAAATCAGTGCCGACTACGTGCTCTCGCAGAAGATCAACCTTCAGTTCTTCTACGACCACCAAGGCACCACACCTCTCATCTCCAGTTCTTATCCTATCCGCTCCGACAATGCCGGCATCAATATCAAACTGATGCTGACCAGATAGAGCAATTCATAATTCATAGTAATGCCTATTTCCTGTAGGCTCTAACCCTCCGATAGGTCGATAGGTTATGAGAAAAAAAAGAGCCATAGCGTGCTATGGCTCTACAAAACGGTCCTGCATCATATTTTCTTCAGCAACTCTTTCATGCTGACAGCCTTGCCGATTATTGCGGGCAGGTCGGCTATCTGCACTCGCTCTTGCTGCATGGTGTCGCGGTAGCGGATGGTCACGCAGTTGTCGCTGAGAGTGTCGTGGTCGATGGTGATGCAGAACGGAGTACCTATGGCATCCTGGCGGCGGTAGCGCTTGCCGATAGAGTCTTTCTCGTCGTATGCGGTCTTATAGTCGAACTTGAGCAGGTCCATCACTTCACGTGCCTTCTCGGGCAGACCGTCTTTCTTGACAAGCGGCATCACGCATGCTTTCACCGGTGCGAGCACAGGCGGCAGGTTGAGCACCACGCGAGTGTCGCCACCTTCCAGCTGCTCCTCTTTGTAGGCTGCACACATCACGCTCAGGAACATGCGGTCAACGCCGATACTCGTCTCTATCACGTACGGAGTGTAGCCCTGGTTCAGTTCGGGGTCGAAATACTCTATCTTCTTGCCCGAGTACTTGGCATGCTGGCTGAGGTCGAAGTTGGTACGCGAGTGAATACCCTCCACCTCCTTGAAGCCGAACGGCATCAGGAACTCGATGTCGGTGGCGGCATTGGCATAGTGTGCCAGTTTCTCGTGGTCGTGGAAGCGGTATTTCTCGTCGCCCAGACCCAGAGCCTTGTGCCAGCGCAGGCGGAACTGTTTCCAGTGCTCAAACCACTTTAGTTCCTCGCCCGGGCGAACGAAGAACTGCATCTCCATCTGTTCGAACTCGCGCATGCGGAACACGAACTGGCGTGCCACTATCTCGTTGCGGAAAGCCTTGCCTATCTGTGCAATGCCGAAAGGAATTTTCATGCGTCCGGTCTTCTGAACGTTCAGGAAATTGACAAATATGCCCTGAGCGGTCTCAGGACGGAGATATATCTTCATTGCGCCGTCGGCGGTGCTGCCCATCTCGGTCTGGAACATGAGGTTGAACTGGCGCACGTCCGTCCAGTTGCGGGTGCCGCTTATCGGGCACACTATCTCCTCGTCGAGAATTATCTGCTTCAGCTCCTGCAGGTCGTTCTCGTTCATTGCCTTCTTGTAGCGCTCGTGCAGAGCCTCGCGCTTCTCAATATGCTCTTTCACGCGAGGGTTGGTCTCAAGGAACATCTGCTCGTCGAAACTGTCGCCGAAGCGCTTTCTTGCCTTCTCAACCTCTTTCTGTATCTTCTCGTCGTATTTCTGTATCTGGTCTTCAATGAGCACATCGGCGCGATAGCGCTTCTTAGAGTCGCGGTTGTCTATCAGAGGGTCGTTGAAGGCGTCCACGTGACCTGACGCTTTCCATGTGGTGGGGTGCATGAAGATGGCGGCATCGATGCCCACGATGTTCTCGTGAAGCAAAGTCATTGCCTGCCACCAGTATTGCTTTATGTTGTTCTTCAGTTCTACGCCGTTCTGTCCGTAGTCGTACACGGCGCCAAGTCCGTCGTAAATCTCGCTGCTGGGGAAAACGAAGCCGTACTCCTTGCAGTGAGCTACCATCTTTTTGAAGGTTTCTTCTTGTGTTGCCATATCGTTGTGTTTATTCTGTTTGTCAATTAGACTGCAAAATTACGAAAAATAATTCTATTACGCAAAAATCCTTGTCATATACTTCAGGTTGCACAGGTTACTGTACTTTGTACCTGTATTCAGCGCCTGAAAGTCGGGCTATACGGACGGAGGCGTGAAACCGGTTTGTCACTTCAATATCCCCCCTCAAAAAGCGAAAAATACGCATTGCTGTTGTATGTTGTTTTATGTGGAAATGTGGATTTGTGGTAAAAATACATTTGAACACAACTTCTGTGCTGATATTTTTTCGTTATCCATGAAGAATGGGATATGAGTGTTGGTGCAAAACAAAAAAACAGGACCTTTGTTATCCTGTTTTTTTGTTGTACCCAGAGCCGGTACAACACCGAGAAAATAAAGGAAAAAATAATACCTACAAAAGCACTGTAAATTAAGCACTTATAATTTTATGCTTTTTGTTTGCTTTCTCTTTTTTTACCTATTTTTTGTTAATTAGTACACTTTTAGTACACCTTGAGTGTTGTACAAGTGAAAATAAAGTACTACCTTTGCATACGAAAAGAAAACAAAAAGAATATGAAATTAGAAATTAAATCCAAGGAAAACCCAAAGCTGGAGCAGCGTCTTATGTCAGACGGGCGTATAAGTTTGTATTTGGAGTATTATATGGGCAGAACAAGTGAGCCCGTGCTTGATGAGTACGGAGAGCCGCAACTTTACGAAAGTGGCAGAATGAAAGGAATGCCTAAATACAAGATTACCCACATACGCAAAAAAGAGAATTTAGGATTATATTTGATAGCAAAGCCCCGCCTCCCACTCGAAAAGCAGCAAAACAAGGAAACGCTAAAATTAGCAGAGCGTATTAGATTTGAAAGAGAGCAAGAGCTGAAGGAGAAAAAAGACGGATTTCGCCTTCAGAGAGAGCAGCGCGTCAATTTTCTTGACTATTTCCAAAACTATATATCTAATTATACCAAGAAAGATATAAGAATGGTGCAAATAGCGTTAAACAGATTCCGCGACTTTCTGAAAGAAACGCCCGAGTACAGCAAGTTTCAAAACAAGATAGAGCCGCAACAGATTTCTAAAGATATGATTTTGGACTTTACCGAGTATCTACAGAGCCGGAGCAGGGGAGAGGGGGCAAAGAGTATATATAACAGATTTAAGAAAGTTGTTAATTACGCCGTTGAGCACAAAATTATGCCCAACAACCCGTGCAAGGGAATAACAATTACTATTGATGAGCAGATATTAAGAAAGGATATATTAAGCGAGGACGAAATAAGCACGTTAATTGCCACCCACTACACGGGGGAAAATGTCAATATAAGACGTGCTTTTATATTCTGTTTGTATTGCGGTTTGCGCTTTTGCGATGTGAAAGACCTAACTTTTGGCGATGTGGACTATAGCAAGGGCTTACTAAAGTTTGAGCAGAGCAAGACCAAGGGACACAGCGCAAACAGTGGCGTAATTATTCCGCTTAATAGCGGGCTGTTGCGGCTTATTGGAGAGCCCGCAGAGGGACAAACAGCCGATAGTCTTATATTTCCGTTACCTTCTTATGAAATGTGCCTCAAGGCTGTAAAAAGGTGGGTAGCGAGAGCGGGAATTAATAAGCATATTAGCTGGCACTGTGCCCGCCATAGTTTTGCCGTGAATATCTTAAACAATGGGGCAAATATAAAGACGGTTGCAAGCCTTTTAGGGCACAGCGGATTGCGCTATACGGAAAGATATACACGGGCGGTTGATAAACTTAAAGAGGAGGCAATAAACAGCCTTCCAAGTCTTGATAATGCTAATTTTTAAGGAGGGTAATAATATGGCTACAGCATATATTTACAAAGGCAAATATTTTGTAATTACCGAGGTAGTTGTAGAATATATAAAAAATGGTGAGAGTGTGCCGCTTGATATATGGGTTGACTTGATACGGGCAACTAATGGTTGCGTTTTTAATAACGAAACTATATACAGAAATGCCTCTATTATTGAGCCACAGCTGAGGCAGGCTCTCCCCTTTTTAAAGGCTACGTATCCACTACCATATATGCAGTATTTATTTGAACAAGTGGAAAATGATATTATGCCTACAAACGATGATAGGGTAATGTGGATATACGATTCGTGGAATAGGCTTGACAATTATGCAAATATCTTCCGCGGGGTTACTCGAGTTAAATTTTTGGAAATGGTAAATACACGAGATTTTACGCGTGTTGAAGTTGGAGACAAAAAAAACTTAAGGGTAACTATTTCCTTTATTGCCCGTTGTATGTTCGATTATGCCGATGTAGAAGATGAGCGAGTAATTGAGTACCTTAAAGAGTGTAATAAAAAGCTGAATTATAATATTCCGCTCGAAAGGTGGAACAAAAACACAACAGAAACCACAAAAAAATTAGGACTATCCAAAGAATTTCGCTACCGCAAAAAAGGGGCAAACGAGGGGGCGAAAGGATAAGATATTTCTTTTTTTAGATTTTTTTTGACTTGCAGTAACCGTCTATCTTATATTACGTTATAATGGTAACGAAAGGACAATAAATTGCAATAATAACAACGTGGCAAATTTGCCACTTTGTGCCTCTTCAAACCTTCACGTACCTTTGCGCTGTGTTTCAGAAATGAAATGCGGCGCACTTTTATTATTGTGCGTTACTTGTCAATGAGCGGGCAGACCGCAACCGCCTGCAAGTTGATGAGCAACGGCAAAGGGGAGGGGAGTGTTGCGGCTCACTCGAACCGCCGAAATGAAAAAACCATATACAACTATGGCAGATAAACAAATTTTAAGCGAGTTGCAGAAACTCAAAGATTTAACCTTGTTAAGCGTCAAAACCGCGCTAACAATGGAGGATGTAGTAAACCTTACCGGCTTAAAGAAAAGCCATATTTACAAACTGGTACACTACAAAAGAATACCCTACTACAAGAGCGAGGGCGGCAAGTTTACCTATTTCCGCAAGTCAGAGATAGAGGATTGGCTATTAGCTCACCGTGTGCCAACGGCTGATGAGGTAGAACAGCAAGTAACAAATTACGTTGAATCAAACAAAAGGAGGGCAAATATATGAATATGGAGGATATTGCCATACAAGAAGGGAGAAGGCTGGAAAGTTTTACTTTTTGGCAAAGCTATCTTGACGCGATAGAGAAATGTCCCAAACGGGCACGCCTTGAATTGTACAAAGCGATAACAGATTATGCGTTTTTAGGTAAGGAAACGACGCAGTTTAGCGACAAAATGGCTGAACTTGCATGGATTGGTATGCGGCAAATCGTGCGCAAGGGGAGAGTTAAAGCGCTGAACCGTAAGGACAAAGACGAAAACGAACCCAAAACGAATTAAAAACGAATTGCAAACGGTTACCTGTATACAATAAACAATAAACAATAAACAATAATCCTTCTTCCTCTTCCCTAAAGAAGGGAGGGGAGGAGGAAGGGAAAGAATATTTTTTTTAATATTATTTTCATATGAAAAATTTTGTTATAGCAGCCACGGAATTTTTAAGACGTGGAATTATCAATCCCAAGTCAGACGCGATGACTTTCGCCAACTGGTGCAAGCAACAAGCCGACAACGGCAATGTTGTAAATTACCCCGAAAGAGTGTTGCGGAATTGGCACGCTAAACAAGCAAGTACTATAACGCCTATGGAGGGCGCAATGATAGCCGACTTTGTGGAGGCTATAGGCTGCAACGATTTAGACGCTATATGTGCAATAACCAAAGTGGAGGTATTAGACAGTGTGTTTGTTGTATGGCTTTCCGATTCCCTCTATACACAAAAAATAGACGGATTTGTATTCGGCAATGCCGCCGCAACAAAACAGTATATCGCCACGTATGGGGCAAAAAGTATAGAGTATAGGCAGCCCAGGGGAGCGCTGAGCCTATCAGACGAAGAAAAGGAGCAGCGAATAGCAGAGCTTATACGACAGCACCCGCCAACTACTGAAGAGATACAGAGCGAGGACCCACAGCACACGGGCTGGTATATTTATGAACAGCGTTTAAAGTATATGCTAACAAAAGAGTGGGGAGCGGGCTCTGTTGCGGGCAAAATTGACGATAAATTGCATAATAGTTGTGCAGATGAATGGAATATAGCGTATGAAGGGCGAAATAGTATTAGGCAACTGGAGCAGGTTGCGGCGGTTGCGGGCAGTTGGTGAGCAAACCACGAAAGAACCACGAGAAAGGTATATTAAATCCGCGGAGCTCGTAGCGTTTGAAACGGAGTACAATGCACACAAGTACGATAACAAACAGATGATACCGCCGGAATGTAGAGTACGCACAAGTTTCTCAGATAAGACAGCAAACCAACTCACAGCCGCGATAATTGCACACCTCGAGTACAAAGGACACTTTGCCGCCCGCGTCAATACTACCGGCGTATATGATAGCAAAAGGGGAGTGTATAGGCGCACCAACGCCCGCAAAGGTATGGCAGATGTTTCCGCCATAATAAACGGCAAGTCTGTACAACTGGAGGTGAAGGCAGGCAAGGACCGACCGCGCACCGACCAACTGCAAGTGCAATGCGAGGTAAGAGCCGCCGGAGGGATATATGAATTTATCCACACTTTTGCGGAATATATTGCGTTATACAACGGACTTGTTAAAGATAAATCGCCGTAAATGGCTTTTATTTGCGATTTAAGCGACTTTTGTATATAAATAATATAAATTACTACAACGGCATAAGAGTGCCTTAAAATCAAAATATATGAACGAGGAAAATTTAATTACTCCCAGTGCAAGCCAAGCACGGGAATTTGGAAGGAGGGGCGGCATAGCAAGTGGCATGGCAAGACGCCGCAAGGCACAGCGAGTAGCTGATATTATAGCCGCCTTCGGAGTTGAACCCATAACAAGGGAACTTGTAAAAAAATCCGCTTGTTTATTGCTTGCTATGAACGAGGAAAATTTGCGCGGGGTGGCACGTAATGAGAAAATGCCAGTATATATGCGCACGCAAGCGAGTTTGTTATTAAGCTCCGATGAAGAAACAGCGTTTAATGTTAGTGAAAGATTGTTAGACCGCGCTTTTGGTAAACCACGGCAATATATTGACCCCGAGCTACCCCAGCCCCCACTTATACAAGTACTTGATTTGGGAATAGAGTAATATTTAAACGCCGGCAATTTATTTGTTGGCGTTTTTTGTGTGTTAATACTTGTGAGATTGGACTATTATATGTAACTTTGTTGCTGAAAATCAATGTATTAAGAGCCTTTTACGGACTTTAAATTATAGATTTTCATATACAATTAGTTTCAAACCACTAAAAGAAAGGACAAACTTATGGTAACTTTTGAACCTCACAAACTCAAAATCGAAATTGATTTGGGCAAGAGCAGCACACCCGATGATGTTGCAGCCGAATGGAAAGATTTGCACAATGCGTTATTATTTCTATGCGCCAATGTCAAACCGCCTTTTGAGGACAGCGAGGAAATAAAAATGGCGCTTACCTTCCTTGAGGAACTTATGCCGGCTAATGAGACAGCAAAAAGAATGGTTACAGAATAAAAAAGTACACCTATTTTTGCGAAAGTTTGTGTATTAGTACACTTTTAGTACACCTTGCAAGAAATTAGTCCCCTGTAAATTATTGATTTACAAGGGACTAATCTTTTCGTATTGTACCCAGAGCCGGGGTCGAACCGGCACAGGGGTGAACCTACTGGTGTTTGAGACCAGCGCGTCTACCGATTCCGCCATCTGGGCTCACAACCTCTAACCGTAGTCAGAAGATTGTTTGGTGCCTGTCGCGCTCTCGCGCTCGGCACCTCGGACTGTACAACGTCCAAATTCCTAAAAGCGGATGCAAAGGTAGTGAAAGTTTTTAATATACACAAATTTTTTTAATTCATAATGCATAATTCGTAATGCATAATCTTTCTCGCGCAGATGACGCAGATTGTGCAGATTCTTTTTGCGGGATTTGTTGCGGATAGCGCAGATTGTTCTTTTTATTGAGAGACATTTGGTCAAATGTCTCTACAAGCGGGTGTGTTTGCGGGTGTGGGCACTTATTCAGAAACGTATTCTCCACGCCTTCTCTACACTATTGTACAATGCCTTTTTAATTATTATTTCGTTTTTCTTCCGAAGATGTCGAAGCGCTCACCATTGCGGATAATGATGACCTTGTCGTCCTCGATAATCTTGTAAACTGTCTGTTCGTTGTCTTCTTGCGGCATGAGCACGACAGGCTGACGCAGTTCTCCCAGGTTTGCGTCAGGCTGATAGATGACGGGCTGCGAGGGAGCCAGTCTGCTACCGCTTTCGGTAAAGAAGACGATAGGGGTGCTCTGCTGAACGGAGTCGGTTGCAGCACTGATGGTGAGGAAGTAGAGCATGATTGCCTCATACTAAAGACTTAAGAGTGAGGTGGAGATTTTTCCCGTGTATTCTTTTTATATCTCCCAATGCTCCAGCGTACCCACCAGTTCGTCAAACGAGTGTACGCGGCTCTTTTGTTGTACGTCTCGTATCTGTTGGTTGACAGCCTGGTCGTAGGTCTCTTCTGCAACATTGCGAATGACACCCAGAGCCACCGGCAGGTCTTCAGGCTGTACTCCTGCCTCCGTAGGTTGCCCCATTAGTGCGAGCATACGGTGGAGTGTCGGGTCGGGCGTGGTGGCGTCATGCACGAGTACGCGCTTGTCGTCAGCCGGGACAACCATCAGTCGGGGAATAAGTCCTGCGGTGTAGTCGAGTGCCAGACCCTTGTCTCTCTCCTTGCCGAATATCATAGGTTTGCCATGTTCGAGCACTATGGTGCGGTCGGCCCGTGTCTCGCGGTCGGCTATCCACGAGTGTGTGCCATTGTTGAATATCACGCAGTTGACCAGACATTCCACTACTGATGCTCCTTTATGCTTCTGCGCCTCCACCAGACAATTGACAGTGCCGGGCATATCTACGTCGAGCGTGCGGGCAAAGAATGTCCCTCTTGCACCGAACACGAGTTCGGCAGGTATGAAAGGACGTTCTACAGTTCCGAAGGGTGAGGATTTGCTCACAAACCCCTTTGGCGAGGTGGGGGAGTATTGCCCCTTGGTCAGACCGTATATACGGTTGTTAAAGAGGCAGATGTTAAGGTCCACATTGCGGCGGATGCTGTGAATGAAATGGTTGCCTCCTATGGCGAGACAGTCGCCGTCGCCGGTCATCTGCCATACTGTGAGGTCAGGGTTGGCGGTTTTCACGCCAGTGGCAATGGCTGCGCCGCGACCGTGTATGGTGTTGAACCCGTAGGTGGCGAGATAGTGAGGCATACGGCTTGAGCAGCCTATGCCTGAGATTACTACTGTTTTATGTGTTGGTACGCCTATTTGTGCCATTGCTTTCTGCAGCGCTGCACAGATAGCATGGTCGCCGCAACCCGGGCAGAAACGTACGTATTGGTCTGATTTGAAATCTGTTGCTTCCATTGTAGTAGTTTAAAGTTTAAAGATTAAAGTTTAATGCTTTCCACAATCTCATGTACTTGGAAAGGTTGAGCGCCGAGGCGGTTGAATTGTTCTACTTTCAGTCCTTCTATCTTGCCACGGAGATAAGTGGCAAACTGTCCTGTGTTGAGCTCGCAAACCACGATGCGTTTGTACTGACGCAGCACTTGCTCTGTGTTCAGTGGCAAGGGGTTGATGTAGTTGAAGTGTGCAAGTGCGGCAGGTGTACCTTGCTCGTTGAGAGCATCCACTGCCGCTTTCAGGTGTCCTTCGGTTGACCCGAAACCAACAAGGAGGATGTCGGCTTGTTTGTTGCCATATACCTCAAGCAGAGGAATATGTTTTGCCACTTGCTCCACTTTCTTCTTGCGGTTTTCTGTCATGAGTGCATGATTCTCCGGGTTGGTTGAGATAGAGCCTTTCTTGCTGTCGCGTTCAAGGCCTATGTTTCTGTGTTCAAAGCCCTCTTTGCCTGCTGGTGCGAAATATCTGATGAGTGTCTCCGGGTCACGCAGGGCGGGGTTGTATTGTCCCCGAAGCTCTTCCGGCACTCCCTGGGGGTTAATCTGTGGCAGTTCCGCCATCTTAGGCAGGCGCCAGAGAGAAGTGCCGTTGGCAAGATAGGTGTCCGAGAGCAGAATGACGGGTGTCATGTTCTCCAATGCCAGTCGTGCTGCCTCGTAAGCATACTTGAAGCAGTTGGCAGGCGTGGAGGCGGCAATAACCACTGCAGGACATTCGCCGTTTCTGCCATACACTGCCTGCAAGAGGTCGGTCTGCTCGGTTTTGGTAGGCAGACCTGTACTCGGACCTCCTCGCTGAACGTCAATCACTACCAATGGTAGTTCCGCCATTACTGCCAGACCTATAGCTTCTGACTTAAGCGATAGTCCGGGGCCGCTGGTGCTGGTAACAGCCAGACAGCCTGCAAAACTGGCTCCTATGGCGGTGCAGACACCTGCAATCTCGTCTTCTGCCTGTACTACCACTGCTCCTACGTCTTTTCTTGCAGCCAGCTCCTGCATGATGTCGGTAGCGGGAGTGATGGGGTAGGAGCCGAGGAAGAGTCGTTTGCCTGCTTTCTCTGCTGCGGCAATGAGTCCCCAGGCTGTGGCTTTGTTGCCGGCTATGGAAGTATATTCGCCATGCGGCAGGTTTTCTGACTTGCTGATGGTGTAAGTGTTGATGTTGAGCGCCAGATTCTGCCCGTAGTTGTAGCCGTCGGTCAGCACTTTGACGTTGGCTGTCAGCAGGTCCGGCTTCTTCTTGAACTTGTTCTCAAGGAAATGCACAGCCTTGTCTATCGGGCGGGAGAATAGCCAGCATACAAGACCAAGGGCGAACATGTTTTTCGAGCGCAGTATGGCTTTGTTGTCCATGCCGGAGTCCTTGAGACTCTCTTTGGTAAGCGTTGTGAGGGCAACGGGAATAATCTGCTGACTCTCCGGCAACCCGAGTTCCGTGAACGGATTGTCAGTGGTGTAGAGTGCCTTCTCAAGGTCTTTCTTGGTGAAAGAGTCGGTGTCGATGATGATTACCGAGTCAGGCCGGATATTGCCCGTGTTGACTTTCAGTGCTGCTGGATTCATTGCCACCAGCACGTCGGCTTTGTCGCCGGGCGTATATACATGGCTGCTGCCCAGTTGCACTTGGAAGCCGCTCACTCCGCCAAGTGTGCCTTGTGGAGCGCGTATCTCTGCAGGAAAATCGGGGAAAGTACTGATCTCGTTGCCCAAGATGGCAGATAGATTTGAAAATAGAGTGCCGGTAAGTTGCATACCGTCGCCGCTGTCGCCTGAAAACCTGACAACGACGCTCTGTAGGTGTGTGTTCATTGTACGTTATAGATGATTTATAGATTTAATAATTCAAAGATTTAAGGATTTTAATTATGCATAAGCATAATATTTTACGTATAAGTAGGCGCAAAGGTAGTGGTTTTTTGTGGAATAGACAAATTTTTTTTGCTCAACACTTGCGTATGTGAAAGTTTTGCTGTAATTTTGCAACCCGTTTCGCGAAGTGCGTAACCGAAAATAATAACTAAAATAAAGAACAACAATAACTAAAAGGCAAAAACAATGATTGTAGTACCCGTAAAAGAAGGCGAGAACATAGAACGCGCCCTGAAGAAATTCAAACGTAAATTCGAAAAAACAGGTGTAGTTAAAGAACTCCGCCGTCGTCAGCAGTTTGAGAAACCTTCAGAAATCAAGCGCGAGAAGATGATGCATGCTATCTACGTTCAGCAGTTGCATGCTCACGATGAGATTTGATTTCTTAGGACTTTTTTCGTTTCATAATAGTATATATATCCAGGGTGTCCGTCGGTGACGGGTGCCCTTTTGTTGTTAAATAAACTTCTCTAAAATTCCTACTTCTCTTCACGGCTCAGCCGATCGTTCCGAGCAAGGCGAGGATAAGCATGGCTTTGCCAATCGTTCCGAGCAAAGCGAGGATAAGAACTCTAAACTCTCAACTTTCAACTCTCCACTTTCAAAATACTCTGTTCACAGTGTGCTCAAGTAGAAGAGTAAGAGCGTTCGTGGTAAGATTCTCGCGGAAGGCTGTGAGTGCCGAGAGAGCGGTCTGCTGATGTTCGCGCATGCGTTGCTGTGCATAGCGGATACCGTCATAGCGAAGCACGAAGGACTTGATGTCGTTCTCGGTCTTCAGGCTGAAATCTTGTTGCGTAAGAGCTATGATGCGTTGAGCCTCTTGTTTGGGTGCACGGTTAAGAGAGATTAGCAGGGGCAGTGTCACCTTGCCATCGCGTATGTCCCCCATAGTGGGTTTCCCGAGTTCCTCAGAGTCGCTGTAGTCCAGAATGTCGTCCTGCATCTGGAAGCATATTCCCAACTCTTCGCCGAAGTAGGATAATGCTGTCTCTTGCTTCATGGTGGCACCTGAACTGGCTGCACCTGCTTCGCAGCAAGCGGCAAACAGTCGGGCTGTCTTGTGCTCGATGATGCGGAAATAGTCTTTCTCCGTAATCCACATGTCGTCTTTCGAGTGCAGTTGCAGCAGTTCGCCTTCGCTCAATGCTCTGCCCATATCGGATACGATGTTCAGTATCTTTACGTTGCGAATCTCGGAGAGAATGTTTATGACTTTAGCCAGCAGATAGTCGCCCACCAGTACTGCTATCTTGTTGTTCCATCTGGCATTGACCGATGGCAGACCACGCCGTGTGTCGCTGCCGTCAACCACATCGTCGTGTATAAGACTGGCGGTATGAAGAAGTTCCAAAGCAACGGCAGTCTGAATGGTCTTCTCATTGATGCCGTGGCATAGCTTGGCACTGAGCAATACCAGAAGCGGACGGAGTTGTTTGCCACGACGGGCAAGAACTACCGACAACACTTCCTTAAGCAGTGTGTTGTCTGTCTGAAGGGCTTGCTCGAAACTGCGTTCGAACAGTCTGAACTCCTCAGCTACCGGTTGTCGTATTTGCTCTATGGTTGTCATAAACGGCTGCAAAGATACTATATTTTGGGCAAATACGAAAGAGTAGGGTGAAAAAATAGTTGTCTTGCAATCAATGCTCCACTATTGCTTGCATATCTTTCTGCATCCGCTCTTGCTCTTTCAGCAGTTGCAACTGTGCACGTGTGCGGACAAGATTGTGTTCAGGGTACTGGATCTTATAGTAGGTGTCACCGTTGAGCCAGTCGGTCAGGAACCGTACCGTCTGCATGTAGCTCAAGAGCCGGCAGCCGTATGGCAGCAGTTTCTTTTCTATGTCGGTAAGGAACTGTGCCTCGCTGAGGTAGCCTTCTGTATAGGCAGCAAACACCTCCATGTTGACATGAATATTATTGAGGTCCCGGTCGTCCTCGGCACCTGTGTTGGCTGCAGTACGCATGAAGTCACCAAAGTCGGAGAACACGAATCCGGGCATTACTGTATCCAGATCGACAATGCACATAGGTTTGCCCTCATCGTCGAAGAGCATATTGTTGACTTTGGTGTCGCAGTGGTTGATGCGCTTTTTTAGTTTGCCTTCCCTGAAAAGGCGTTCTCCAAGACACATGTCGTCTGCACGGCGGTTGATCTCGTCTAATATATCTTTCGATGATGCCACACGCCCCGCCTTATCCTCTTTCACAGCCTCGCTGAGTTGCCACAGGCGGAACTCTATATTGTGGAAGTTAGGTATCGACTCGCAAAGCTGGGAGTGCTTCAGGTCGCTCAGTTGGTTCTGAAACTGCCCGAAAGCAACGCCTGCAAGATTGGCTGACTCAGCCGTTACCCGCTCTACTGAGTGGCCTGCTGAGATAAAATGATACACGCGCCAGTAGTCACCCTGAGGAGTCTTGTAGTATAGTTTGCCGTCGTTGGTAGGAATGAGGCGCAGCACGCGGTTGTCAATGTCGCTTACGCCTTGGCTGATAAGTTTCTCTCTTATATGGTCTGTCACAATCTGAATATTGCGCTGCAGACCCTCCACATTGGTGAAGATATGGTGATTGATGCGCTGCAGGAAATACGACTCACCGCCTTGTTCTGCTGCAGGGAGTATGAAACTGTCGTTGATAAGGCCCACTTTCAGTGGACGGGGTTCGCCTATTGGATTTGATAAGCGGAATTGTGAGATGATGTTTTGCATAGGTATTGATTGTTTTGCTTGCAACTACAAAAGTACTGAAACTTTTTCAAATGGCAAAATGTTTTCTCAGTAACCCCTAACCGTTAACCATTCACCACTATTCAAAGCAGAGGCAGCGCGATTCTCATCGTGCTGCTCTCTTGAAACACAACTTTTAATCAACTTATGTATTAACCTTAAGTTATTTGGTTTATTCACCTGTTCACCCTTACTTCGACAATGCGTACATTGCGAATGCTGCGCAACAGATGCCTGCTATTTGTATGGGATTGGGAATAACTTGCAGTATAATCAGCGACAGCAGCACTGTCACCATTGGCGATAGCCCCTCCATCGGTGATACCACGACTGCCTTGCCGTAGCGGTAAGCATATACAAGGGTCAGGGCGCCTATCGAGTTCAGGCTCTGTATGCCGAACGAAGCCCAGCAGTCGCGTACTGCGTGCTCTGTCTGCATGAATGCGGCAGCGTCGCCGTTCATAAACCATGCAACAGGTATCAGTATCACAGCCGTGATTGCCATCCATACGAAGATCGACTCTGCATCCATCGAGTTGTTGGCAAACTTCATGAAGAAGCCTTGCACGCCCCATGCCAGCAGCACCAGTATGGCAAGCACTATCCACAGCCATCCGCTGACGGGACTACCTTCTTTGCCTGTCTCAAGCGAGAGGAGCAGGATAGCAACCAATGCCACCACTATGCCTGCTATCTGCCAGCGTGTGGCTTTCTCTTTCAGGAAGATGGCAGCCATGCTGATTACGATAACGGGTGACATTGAGATGAAGGGGTAGATGATGTAACTTGGTCCGAGAGTGAGGGCTTTGAAGAGCACCAGCTGACCGCCTGCACCCAGCAAACCCACGGTGCAACCCAGCAGTATGGACTTGCCGTCGCACATAAACTTGCCTTTGTTGATAATCAGTGCCACAATAGCGCACGGAATCATCGACAATGCCCAAACGATGTAAACTACGGTGTCGGGTATGCCGTTCTGAATCTGATAACCGGAGAAGGCTCCCCACACACCCCATGTTACTACGGTGATGAGAATAAACACCAGCCAAAGCTTGTCTTTTAAGATGTTATTTTTCATGATATGTTGATATTTTTATGATTTATTGCTACACTTGGATATCAGGAACGTCTGGAATTTCCAGGAATCTGGTATTGCTGTAATTCCAATCTATTTTATCTTCTCAAAGTATGGCAGGCGGCTGAGGGGAACATCGATTGTGTATGTCTTTCCACCTTTGTATTTCTTCCCCAGTTCGTCGCGCCATTTGCCTTTGGGCAGACGTACCTGGCGCGAGAGGGCATTGGTGACAACAGGTGCCACCAGATACTTGTCGCCGAGCATGAATTGGTCTTTCACCTCTGCCAGGCCTTGGTGCGGGAACTGATACTCCATGCAGCGGACTATCGGTTCACCGGTCTTTGCAGCCTGATGCGCGTATTTCATTATATATGGTCCGAACTGCTCATGCAGTTTTGCCATTTGTTGCACTATGGTCAGATTCTCTTTTGATAGTATCCGCCATGGAGCCACGGAGAACTGCATCATCGGCATCAGAGCATGAACTTGGGCAGAGCGGACGATGAGAGCCTGATCGAACTTGTCTTCATCGATATTGAGGAAAGAAGTGAACTGACCGCCTCCCACCATATCGGGGCAGGCGTAAGCATAGCCGAGCAAACCTGCTGTGCACATCTGCGGAATGAGCGACTGCACTGCCGGCCAACTATAGTCTTTGTCGCCGAGACGTTGAACCAAGGGTTGTCCTCCCATCTTCCAGCAGGCGCGATATTCGTTCACGGGAAAACTGAGCCCGATTTTAGCCCAAGACGTGGTGTGGTCCACATTGGTAGCCTGCTTGTCGTATGCCACCCACGGAGCTGAGGCATAGCAGTTGTTGTCGCCGGCATCGAACTTGAATCCGTCGATGCCGTATTCTGATTGTGCCTGGCGTAGTACGTTGATGAAATGCTCTGCAGCCTTGGGATTGGTAAGGTCGTAGCAAGCTGAGTATCCATTCCACCAGTTGAGAATTGCAGTGCCTCCGTCAGAGTTGCGGAGCAGATAGCCTTTCTCAGCCAGGTCACGTGCTTCGGGCGAGTCGGGGCTGACGAAGGGGCAAATCCACACCATCACCTTGAACCCGAGGGAGTGGAGTTCGTCAATCATCTGCTTGGCATCAGGGAAACGCTCGGCTTTGAAAGAGAAGTTGCCATAGTATCTCTGCCAGTTGTCATCAATCATGAGTACTCCTGCGGGGAACCCATTGTCGATGATGGCATGAGCATACTTAAGGATGTCTTCCTGATTCTGGTTGTACATCAGTTCTATCCAAGTGTTGTATTGGGGCTTCGTAAAGAACAGCGTGTCAGGTAGCATACCGTTGGCAGGGAAATATTTCTGCTGCGCAGCCATATAAGCTTCGCGCAGTGTGGTACCGACTTTGACGGTTTGCAACTGCTCTGAGGTGATGATATTGCGCTGCTTGGCGCAGAAAGTGAAGGCGTTGTCAGACCACATGTATTCTCCTTCAGAAGAGAGGAAAAGAGGCACAAGTTGGTTATTGGCATCTTCAGTGAGAAGATTGAACTGCCGATACTCGGTATAAGGCTGCTCATGCCCGAGTCCGACTGCTGCTCCCCACCAATAGGTCTGAGCCTGTATGCCGAAGCACAGACCGAGCAGGACTGAAATGTATGCAAGGCGTCTCATAATCTACTTTTATTTTACGTTGACTGTTGCAAGGCGGTTGTAGCCTGTTTCCTCTTCCCAGATAGCATCGTTGGCAAGACGGATAGAGAAGCGTGGGTCGTTGTGCAGCGACTCGTATGGGTCGGGCAGGTTAAGATATACGTTGTAGTCGCCTGCCATTGAGTTGTCGAGTGTGCAGCTGAGTGTGAAACTTACGGTGTCGCCTGCCATCCAGAAGTGCGGGTCTTCGGTCTGCGGATATACATATTTGTCAGTCTTGTCGGTGGTATTGACAAACACCAGTTCCACATCGCGTTTGTTCACAGGAGCGGCAAAGCCTGAGTTGTGCAGTGTTATCTTGGCGTCAAACTGTTGCCCTGCCTGGGGGTTGGGAGTGAGGTATGCTTTGTCGAGTGCCAGTCGGTAGCCCAGTCGGCGCTTGATTTCGTCCATGTGTTGGTCAACTACCCATGAGTTGAGCACCTCGCGCTGATAGTCGCGGTTGATATATGTCCAGTGGTACATCTCCATATTCTTTATGGCATTTGCCCCGTTTGAATACATATTTGCCTTCTCGCAGGTCTCTCCTCCCATAACGGTATATTTGGTGTCTTCTTGCCAGAATATGCGTTCTGCATTGGAGAAATATGTGCCCACGTCGTTTTGTGAACTTACGAAGCAGTCGTTGTGTCCTGCCCAGCGTGCTTTTATTGTAGGTTGATATGCCTCGGCTGCAGTCAGAGGCGCCATGGTAGTGTCGCCGCGCATCTTCAGATAGCGCATCTTGTAGCCCGGAGTGCGGAATCCTATCTGGCGGTCCTTGGGGGTTACGTCCATCAGGTGCTCCACCATCTTCCATCTTGGCTCGAAGTCTTCGTCTTTTGAGGGATTGAACTTGAAGGCGGTAGTGTAGTACCACTCGCCCCAGGAGCCGATAAAGCCGCACTGGATGCAGAATATGACATCTGCATTTTTCATCAGGTATGGACCCACTTGGTCTATGTGTCGTGAAATCCATTCTTGAGAGGCATCCCAAGGCTTAGAGGTGTTTTTGAAGTTATCTTTGTACGAGAAACGGACCACCGCTTTTGCTCCGCCCTCGCGTAGTGCTTGCATGTTTCGGTCTAATCGGTCAAGAAACTCTTGTGGTATATCGCTCTCCATATAGTCGGTTAGATAATATGAGTGCAGATAAAGAGTCAGATAGTATGTGGAAGTTCTGTTCTGGTCGATTCCACTTGCTTTGGCCTCTTTGTTAAGGTCGGCGGAAGTATAGTATATCTGTGAATGAAATCCTCGCTCAGGATTTGGAAACAGTTCGTCTGTCTCAGTGTAATAGATTGTGCCTTCCGGGTCTGGTTCCGGTTGAGGTTGGTTGCTGCATGCTGCGGTGAGCAGAGCAATAAGTGTGATTAAAAATAAGTGTTTCATGGCGTTCATCGCAGTAAGTTGTGTTTCATATAAAATAGTATCAGTGCGGCTGCGGTGCGCAGCCGCACCGATACTCTCAATCAACATTCATTAAGCTTAATTTTGTTGTGTTTGTTTGATAAATGGTTTATTTATCGATTTTAACTTTCAGAGCGTTTGCCAATCCTCTGGCTCCGTCAACAGCTGCAGCAGTTGGAAGGATACCAACGGATGTCCACGCTTGCTGAATGTCAAATCCGATACCGAACTCTGCACCCCACTCAACAGGAGAGAGGATGAGTTCGCGGAGAAGTTGAATCTCGAACTTGCCATCTACGTACTGGCTGTTGCCGATTGGTGAGTCACCTGAGCATACTTTTGCGCACCAGCAGTCGCTGTCGTCGTTAGCTGCTCCTTCGGGGCACCAGTTCCATCCTGTGCCGTTAACTTCGCCGTACCACCAACTTACACCGGGGTTCCAGTTGTAGGGTTGGTTCTCTGCGAAAACAGCGGTCTCCAGCATAATGTCAATGCTGGCATCTGCAAACTCGTCGCCATAACCACCGGTTGCGGCGCTGCCATCTGCATCGATGTACATGTGGAACGAAGTCCAAGCACGATCGGTAATTTCTTCATCATCAATCTCTACAAGAACATTGATGTACATCTCGTCAGCATAAACCTTAACGCTCTTCAGACCGAGGTCGTATGCATCGTCCGGACGGGTAGCTGTTGCCAGGAATGCAGCAGGAACCTTATCCCAGTCAGCAAGACTGTTGTCTGAAACGCTGATCTTTGAAACGAATTCTCCATCATCTGGAGGAGTAACTTGGGTTGTGTCATCACCACCTCCTTGTGGCTGTTCTGGAGTCGGTTTGCTGTTGCATGCTGCAATTGAGAGAGCTGCAATGCACAAAAGTGCGAATTTCCAATTTGCTTTCATGATTGTAATGTTTTTAATTGGTTAATAAATTATGTTGATTGTTGATTGATTATATTTAGGATTTGTTTTTTAACATTAAGCATTAAACGTTAAACATTAAGCATTAAACGTTAAACATCTCCATTAATATCCCGGATTCTGTGGAATACCGCTTGTTGTCCATTCGTTGTTAGGAATAGGATACTGGATGTGCGGCTCTGTATATTCCACTATCTTCCAAGGTTGAGCACCAGGATAGCGGCGGTCCATGTTCTGCTTGTTGCGATAGACATCAAACATACGGTGACCTTCAAATGCCAACTCCAGACGGCGCTCGTCCATCACAACGTCAGCCACGCTGCTATAGCCGTGCATCTTGCCTGCTGCAAACAGACCTTCTTCAGGAATGCCTGCACGCGTGCGGATGATGTTTACATATTCCAGCGCTTTTGTGTCGTTACCACTGCGGGCATAAGCCTCTGCTGCATTCAGAATGACCTCACCCCAGCGGCACATAACCGGCGAGCAAAGCATCGGGTTGCCATCTTGGAAACTGAGTTTCTTGATGTACACCTTCGGATGAGTATTACGCTCTTCCATCTTAGGTGTAATGCGAGCTACGCAATCTTCTCCTTTATATTTAACGTGGTACTCAAAATACTCGCCGTTGACAGTGCGTTTCTCCACATTGTAGGTCGTGCCGTCTTCATCCTTGAAAGAGTAGGTTTCCCCTGATTTGGTTACCTTAAATTTGAGGTTCATACGACCTGATTGGTCGTTAGGAGTCTCAGGATCCGGGAACCAAATGAATTCCTCTGATTCATCAAGTATGCGCGGTTCAAATAATGATGTAGCACGGATGTCTGTCGGATATCTATCGTAGAGATACTGCAACGGAACGGAGGGATAAATCTCGCCCCATCCGATTTTACCTATTTCATCTCTGTAATACATTGAGCCTGCAGAACTCTGTCCGGTATCGTCTGTAATCTCATGAGCGATGCAGAAGAGAGTCTCTTTTGCAGTCTTTGTATTAGCAAAATATGTGGCAAAATCAGCTGTTGACATAATCTTACTTGATGGATCTGCACCTGCAAGCATCTGGTCAACAGTCTTGATACAGTTGTCGTAGTCTTCCATGTAGAGATATACGCGACTCAGGATTCCGAGAGCTGCATCTTTACTTGGGTAACCGGCGTTGCCACGAGAACCTTCAAGAAGGTCGGCTGCCATCTGCAGGTCCTTGACGATTTGGTCGTAGCACTCGCCTACAGTGTTACGCTTGGTGGTACCATCTGTAGTATTTATGTGCAGAGGTACTCCAAGGTTCTCACGCCCATGGCTATATGGCTTAGCGTACAGAGTGACCATGTGTAGATGCATCAGAGCGCGCATGAAGTAAGCTTCGCCAAGTATCTGACGTTTGTCACTATCATCGGTGCCCATATTCTCAATGACGGTATTGGTCATGAAGATAACCTTATATGCAATCATCCACAGAGTGCCCACATTCTTGAGATTGTCTGTCATCATATATGCTGTTGCTTCATACAGTGGGTCTGTGGTGTGCGAACTAAGGCACGTGTTGTCAGCAGGGAATTCTGTCATCTGCATGTAGTGGCGCACATAAGTGTTACCGCTGGCATAGCCAAGAAATTCCACTTCATCTTTTAGCAAGGCATAGCAACCATCCATGATGTACTCTCCGCCTTTTGCGTCTTGCAACAAAACATTGCTGTTGAGCTCGTCATCTGGAAAGTAGTCGAGATTGCAACTGCCAAGACCGAGCACTAAACATAGTGCTGCGATTATGTGCATGAATTTTGTTTTCATAATTATATACTTATTAGTTGTTAAATTTCTAAATCTATACCGTACTTATTTAGAATGATATTTCAATGCCTCCGAGGAATGAGCGACCAACAGGATAGTTGGTTGAGTACATACCTGCAAGGTCATAGATGCTGGTCTCAAGAGTGATTTCAGGGTCCATTCCTGAGAACTTCGATGCGGTTGCAATGTTGTCAGCAGTGAAATATACTCTGAGTTTTGTCATGTGAGCTTTCTCAATCCATTTTTTGGGGAAGTCATAGCCGATGGTGATGTTCTTTAGACGGAAGTAGCTGCCATCCTCCAAGTAACGTGAAGAAATATTGTTGGCACCCTTGTTACCGTTGTTCATTGCTTTTGGGTGTGTGGCTATGTCGCCCTCTTTCTCCCAACGAGTCCAGCCCTGACGCGAGTTGACCAGTGAGAGTTGGTTGTAGCCGAGATATGCACCGTCCACATCACTTGAGTGACGTGTGTAGTTATAGATCTTGTTGCCATACATGAAATTGCTGTTCACGTGGATGAAGATGCCGTTCCAACTGAGTTGTGTGTTCAAACCTCCGGAGAAGAGTGGGGTAGCTTTGCCTACCACTTTGGCCTGCGTTGCATTGTAGTCATTGGTGGTAGTCTTGTTTCCGCTTTCGTCGAGTACGTACTCACCATTGTCGTCAACTACATACCATAATGGGTCACCATTCTTTGGGTCAACTCCTGCCCACTCTTTCATGTACCATGAGTAGATGTCTTGACCTTCTTTTACCTGCTGGCTAACAGATGAGGCTGTTTGCAGGAATGGAGTGTGGTCAGGAAGATTAGTTACGCGGTTCTGGTTGAAGCCGATGTTGAAGCCTACATCCCAACGCCATTTGCCGATGTTGATGATGTTAGCATCAATGCGATATTCTATACCACGGTTGCGAACAGAACCGGCGTTCTTGGTTACTTCGAAGAAACCTGTAGAAGGAGCAATCGGCACATTCAACAGAAGACCTGTGTTGTCGGTCTGGTAGAGGTCGATTGACATGTCAATACGTTTGATAAATGTCAGGTCGATACCAACGGCTGCCATGTTGGCTGTCTCCCAATGCAAATCGGGGTTAGCCAAACGACTTGGTGCTGCCGAGACATTGCCACCATAGAGTGCATTGAGTGAATACGTAGCAAGATATTTGTATGGAGGAATATTGTTGTTACCTGTGATACCATAACTTGCGCGCAGTTTGAGGAAGCTGACAATATTCTGGTTCTTCATGAACTCTTCGTTGCTAATCAGCCAGCTTGCTGCCACTGACGGGAAGTGACCTACACGATGGTTGGGGGCAAAGATAGAACTTGCTTCAGCACGATATGTGGCAGTCACAAAGTAGCGCTTTCCATAGTCGTAGCTTGCTTGCAGGAATGTGGCCCAACTTGCACCCGGAACTTTATATCCGCCTATGCTGTACATTGAACTTGCATTGAGAGCATCAACACCATTAGGCATGCCTATACCTGCGGCATCTGTATATTCGCTTATCCAATAGCCATATTCGAAACCTGCCATAGCGTTGAAACTATGTTTGTCCCACTGGTATCCACCTTTCAAAATGTTGGTAGTACCAAACGATTTGCTTATGCCTATAGAGTTGCTCAGATAGCCTGTAGCATGGTCAGAACTTGCAGTACGTGGGTCAGTATATTCATACGATTTGTAGTACCCGGAACTGAATGTGTTGGTAGTGGTAAAGTGCAACCAGTCGGTGAAATGAACGCCAAGTTGGAGTACACCTGAGAAGTCGAAGTTGTTAGACTTAACATAGTTGTATGTTGTTGAACTAAGTGCATTCCATTGCTCCTGGCTCCACCATTTTCCTCCATTATCCGGACGTTTCGAACCACCTATCATTACGTATTTGTTGGTGACATTTCCGTCTTTGTCATACTCGTATGGGCAGTCCCACGGCATCTTGTAGAAGGCGTCTCCCAACATTGTCCACGATGAAGGATAGTTTACGGTTGACTTGTTGAAGTCCACCTTAATGTTCATGTCCAGCCATTTGGCAATGTCCGCTTTCAAAGAAGCATGACCACTCACTTTCTTCATGCCTGTGGTGATCAATGTGCCATCCTCACCAAAGTAGTCGAGAGAAGCATAATAGCCTACATGCTCAGAGCCTCCGCGTACTGCAATGTTGTAATTTTGGATAACACCTGTCTTAAAGAATTCGTCCTGCCAGTTATAGTCCGGAAGATCTGCCAGTTTGGGGTAGGTGGCACCAAATACGGCTTTTGAGAAAAGTGATTTGTGCAGATTGTAAAGTTCTTCCGACTGCATCATCTTATAATTGCCGTATAGTGCTTGTTTTGCACCTGCTGTAGCCTTGACGTCCACTTTCACTTTGTCGCCTTTCTTACCCGATTTAGTTGTGACAACGATGACACCACCTGCAGCGGCTGCACCGTAGATACCTGTTGAACCTGCATCCTTCAATACAGAAATGGTCTCCACATCGTTGGGATTGAAAGTTCCACCCATCACACCATCAACCACATACACAGGGTCGCTGCCTGCAGTGATTGAACCTGTACCACGGATACGGATTTGTGCTGCATCACCTGGTTGGCCACCGGCATTGGTAATTTGCACACCGGCAACCTTACCTTGAAGCATGTTTCCTATATCACTTGTGGTGACGTCGGTCAACTGCTCTGCTGACACCGTTACTACTGCCGAACTAAGTTCAGCCTTCTTTACTGCCGAATAACCGAGAGAGACAACTTCTTGCAGCTCTGTGGCTTCGGTCTCAAGCGTGATTCTCATGTTGGGCTGAGCGGTTTGTTCCACCGTCTTGAATCCCATAAACGAGAATTGTAGCACTGCGTTGTTGGGAACCGTGAGGGTGAAATCGCCATCGATGCCGGTGATGGTACCGGTGGTGGTTCCCTTCACAAGAATGCTAACACCGGGCATAGGCTCGCCGTCCTCTGCACCGATAACTGTTCCTTTGACGTTGATGTCAGCCATGGCTGCCACTGCAATCAAAAGACCCAGACAGATTGCTTGTAAACGTTTCATGATGATTAAATTGTGTTAGTTGATATTGTTGGTTTGTTGTGATTATTGTTTCGTTACCTTCAGTAGCCAGTTCTTAGTGAAGTCGGCGTCTATGTATGGGTTGCTGCCATCAATAGTGAACTGGCGAGGCTCGTCGGCTGTGTACTCTGTTGCCACATACCGGGCATCCTTCTCTAATCCGCGAAGCTCTATCTTTCCTTTGTATTGGTCGGCATAGAAGGCATAGTACATAGCGTCGTTCTGGCGTATCACGTGTCCTTCAGGTGCGTCGAATCCCCACGTGTAGAGGTTCAAGTATTCACCACGAGCGAGATTATTCTCTTTGTATATGCGCATCCATTTCTTTATCAAGGCTTCCCTCTCAGGTGTGAGCAGGAACGGACCTTCATTCCAATTAGGGTTGTCCTTCGGGTAGGTGAACTTGGTGCCAATCACCGAACCCGTGCCTATCTGACTTGCGAAGTCGTTGCCGCCGTCGGTAAGCTCCACATGATCGCCGTAGTATGCCAGATCAGGAGTCATGGCTGCGTATGCTTTGCGTTTCATGCGCACTTGGCGCGACGATGTCGGGTCCGATGCCACTGCCTGATTGATGTTAGGCAGTATGAAGTAGTTGACTGCACAGCCGCAGGGGCATACCTGCACCACTGCGTTTGGTCTGTATTGTCTCGACCAGTTCAGCACCTTGCCGAAGTATCCGGGCATCTGCTCCGGTGCTTGCATTGGATACTCTAATTCGGATGCTTCGTTGTAGTCCGGCAGACAGCAGTTCAGGTGCTGACCATCAATCTTCAGTCCGTCAAACCCCCATGTCTCATAAAACATCTTCAGCAGGTCCTTGGTGTAGGCATCGGTTACCGGATTCACAGGCGACAAGTACCAACTGTCCCACCATGTGATGAACTCTGGTGCCCACTCCTCAGTCTTAAGCATCATCTCGGGGTGCTCTTTCAGAATCTTCGTTCCGGGGTCGGCTGCCAGTGGCGCCCACCATAGTTTGGCTTTCATGCCTCTCTTGTGTATCTCGTCTGTCATGCGGCGCATGTCACCAGGTTTGAAACGGCTGTTCAGGTTCCAGTCACCTTCTGCTATCTGGTAGCCGTCGTCCACGTCAACCCACTTGAACCCGAGTTCTGCCACCTTGTCCAAGGTGCCTATCACTTGTTGCACTGTGAACGGACGGCCGTAGCCCCATGCGCACCATACAGGTTCGAAGGCTTCCGGCTCAGATGGCTGCATCTTCACTCCCTCGTTCTTCTGCATATATTCTGAGAAGGTGCGAAGTGCATTGAAGTAGTCCCCCTTGTGAGTCAGGCGGAATGCTTTGAAGCAGCTTATAGTGTCATCCTTCTGGAACTCTATCGGCTCTGGGAAATCGTATCTTAGTGCCATGCTTACCTTCTTGTCGTAGCGCTTCCACTCTACCGGCATACTTATCATGCGCAGCACCGGCTCGAACAGACCTATTGCCACTCCGCCGTCTCGTTGCCAAAGGTCAAGCATCGGTATGCCGCCGCCGTAGTCGCTGTTGTTCATGCCCAGATAGTTCTCCTTCTTGAAGCCTTGCTCTACGGGCAGTACCCAGTCCATGCGGGCATTGCTCGATGAGGGCTGTAACGACCATACCACTGTGTCCTCAGCCTCAATTTCGGTACGACACATCTCGTATGCGCGAACAGTAATGGTCTTGCCGTGGTTCACGTATTTAGTCTCTATCACCTCCAGTCCCGGGAACTCTTTCACGGGAGTCACGGTCTGCAGTTTCTCTACGTAGAACCCACTCTGTCCGAATGGAAACTTCTGTATCTCCACTTCGTCGCATATCAGGCGGTCGGTTGCCACCTTGCCTTGACAACCCATAAGCAACACTGCTGCTCCGAATAATATCAATTTCTGTATCTTCATACTCTTAATCTATAGACTAAATACTTCTCTAAACTCTAAACTCTCAACTCTCAACTTCTTTCAACTTTAAACCTTAAACTTTAAACTACTTGTACTCCCCCAGTATCCTTTCTGCATTCTTGTAGTATATCTTCTGCAGCACTTCGTCAGGCAGGTTGAAGCCTGAGAGATACCAGTGGTAGTTGTATTCCGGAATGTAGAAGTGTTCGTCGTTGGTCTCCAGTACGCGGAAGATGTTCTGATACATGTCTGCCGACATGCCGTTGTCAGTGCCGAAGATGATGCGGTCTTGATATTTCAGTATGAACTCGCGTGTAGCACGTGGTGTCTGAGCAGCTTCTGCTACACGTGCTGCTATGTCAACGTACATGTTAGGATACTTGTCCAGCATCGCTCCAAGGCGTACGTAGTCGTGGTTCATGTTCAGGTAGTGGCAGGCGATGAACAGTGTCTTGGGGTTCTCGCGCACTGCGTTCTCAAAGGTGCGTATCAGGCCGTCGTAGCCGAGGCAGTTCACGTCGGTTGTGTCCACATGCCATACAGCACCATTGGGCAGACCGTCGTTGGTCTCGTCCATAGGCAGATACATCCATATAGGCTCGCCAATGTGTATTGATACAGGCATCTTGAGTTCTGCGCATTTCTCCAATAGTGGTTTCACGCGCGGGTCATCGATATGAATACCCATGCCTTCTACGGGGCGTGCATACAGGTCACCGAAGCCTTTGTCTCCCAACTCGCCTATACCTACGGCACCCATCTCATGATAGCGCTCCAGTGTCTTCAGCGAGGCTGCAAGACCTTCAGGAGTGTCAATATTTGTGTAATCAAAACAACACCATAGGCGGAAACGGTCCTTATATGGAGCGTATGCTGCTGCCACTTCCTCAAACGGGCGGCCTATCCATGCGCAATGCATCACAGCCGTGTGTCGTACGCCCACTTGGTCCATCACTTTTATCCATGCCTGAATCTCAGCATCGTTTGATGCATAGTCGTGCGAGTGCATGTCGATGATGGGGAACTTGGCTTTTTCCACTTTTGTTGCAGGGATGTTGTTCACGTTCTGAGGACGGAAGTCGCTAAGCAGCACTTTGTCCGCAGGATTCTCTGTCTGATTCTCGTTTGTCTTTGTTGTGCAGGCAGCCATCGTCAGCACTGCCGCTGCAAGTATAAAATATCGTTTCATGATGTATGTTGAGTTTTATGAATGTCTTATTTAACTTCTACTCCAAGCAGGTTGTATGTCTTGCCATTGTGGAGGATGTATATGTTGTTGTTACGTATGAATTTCTGTCCTTCTCTTGGAGCTTGCTCTGGTGTAAGGTCCTCAAAGCCTGTGGGTATGGTGTGTTCTTTGTTCCTGACTATACGCATTGTGTTAATCAGTGTCACGTTGCCTTCATCATCGTCCGCAGTGTATGAGTTGAACTCTATGCAGTCGTCTTTCACGGTTATCTTTGTGAAACTTGGTGCCTCAGGCTGTCCGAACATGCCGGTGAAGAGGTCGAAGTAGTTCTTCACGTTGTGGTGCTTGCCGTCTTGCAATAGTTTGCTGTCTTCAGTGTAGTCGTTCTCCATTCTGGCTTTGGTGTGAGGATAATAACGCTTTCTGCCGCAAGTGGCACCTATGAAAAACAGTGTACCGTCGTCAGTGCAGTATGTGCCGCCCTTATATCCTGTCATGTTCTTGCTGTTGCCGCCTGCCACTTCTTCTCTGTCCGTGATGGCCGAAAGGATAGGTGTGCAGTTGTCCGGGTTGACGGGTCCTATCACTTCGTACGTATGGTCATGACCTTGCAGAGCCACATCAATCTCGCATGCTTTTAGTGTAGGAAGCATAGTGGCGCGGAAGAGTGGGGGTTCTTCATCAACAGAGTGGTCGGAGCCGGAGAACAAATTAAAGTGCGACAGAGTCAATCGATATTTCGTGTCAGCATTCTGTGCTGTCTTTGTGCGGAACCATCTGCCAAGATTCGTGCCGAGATAGGTAGAGGTGAAATCGTTGTAGCTGTAAGGTTCACGCCAGAAGTCCTGCATTGAATATACAAGGAACAATGCATCACCATATACAAAACTATACACAATCCCCTCAAACTGTGGCTTGTTGGTGTATTCGCGGTTGAACTCGTTGTCGGTGTTAAAATGGTAGGTGTAGTTGATGTTCGGACTATCATCGTGGTTGCCGTCTGTTGGTACGATAGGCATCTGCATTATTACAGGGTTCAATGCCTCCTCAAACCAGCGCTCCCATTCCCATTCTGAGTTGGCACCACCACCGTCCTCTACAAAGTCACCGGGGAAGACGCAGAAGCGTGCCTCCGGTACTGTCTTCGCAGCTGCCAAAGCACAACGGCGGGCATGGCTGATATATTCATCATTCATGATATGGCTGTCTGTCATATATATAAATGAGAACTCTCCCTGTTTCTCGTCCATTGTGCGGAAGTGCGCTATCTTGCTCCAGTGACCTGCATAACCTACGCGCCACGAATACTCTGTTCCGGGAGTCAGATTCTCGGCAAGAGCTTTATGAGTATTGTATTTATAGCGTATGCTGCTTTTTATTCCCGATGCTTTTGTAATATATGGCACAGCACCCGTGTAGCGCAAACCCTTGGTCAGAGTGTTGGTTGCAGCCACAGTTATCACACCTGAGCCTGCAAAGTCTGCTTCGGTGGCATCGGCATTGGCTACAAGTTGCACCTCACCTTTTTCTACTCCCTCGTTCGTAAACCAGCAGAAAGCCATGCGTGTAGCAGGGTCACCATTGATGTTGGCTACCATGCAATACGGCTCCTCTTTGCCCTGCAGCTCACTCATGCGGTCATGCAGTGCCTGCAGGTTGGCCTCCGTAGGACTTGCCTTTGCAGTCTCTTTGGCTATCAGATACTGCGTGTAACTCGGCACAGTGTAGTCTGCCTGAGCGTATTTGGCAGTGTCAGCCAGCACGGTGGCAGGATTAAGTGCCATAACGTCTGCAAACATCATAGATGTGATGCAGCTTATTGTCAGCAGAGAGAATAATCTTTTCATGATGCGTGTTTTTACTGGTTACTGGTTACCGTGGTATTAGCTCCATCCGAAGCGTTCTTTGCCTATTCGTTCTACGTCTTCTTTTGAGGTGAATGCGGTAGTGCCTCCTGCGGCAGTGGTATTCACGGCTCCTGTCATGTTGCCGTATTGCTGGCATTCAAGCAGTGTGGCTCCTTCTGCCAGACGGGTAATGAAGCCCGAGTTGAACGAGTCGCCAGCACCTATGCAGTCCACTACCTGCTTGTTCAGCAGTGCTGCCTGCATGTGGTCGGTCTGACCCTTCTGCAGAAGCAGTGAGCCGCGTGAGCCGCACTTGATGACGGCTGCATTCACGTATGGACGGATCTTCTCTACTGCCTCATCCAGAGTCTCGCTGTGGGTGAGATACTTGAGTTCGGTCTCATTAGGCATGAATACTGTCAGCATCGGCAGCACCTCTTTGTAGTCCAGCTCCCATTTCTCCACCGGGTCCCACTGTGTGTCAAGCGATGTGGTCACACCGTTCTGCTTGCAGAGCTCCAGAATCTTCTTCAGGTCCCGTTTCACTCCGCTCTGCATGAAGATGCTCGAGATATGAATATGCTTTGTGTTCTTGAACACCTCAGGATTGATGTCTTCAAGCGACATGTAGTCCATTGCCCCTTGGTAAGTCAGGTTGGCGCGGTCTTCGTCGTAACTCATGCAGATGGTGGCACCGGTAGCATGTTTGTCCTGACGAATCAGGTAGCGTGTGTCCACACCTTTCTTTCTGAGACTTGTCTCTACCAGGTCGCCAAAGCTGTCGTTGCCTATCATGCCGCAGAATGCCACTTTGGCTCCGAGGGCAGCTGCATTAGCGGCAAAGATTGCCGTGCTGCTGCCCAGAGTCAGCGTCATCTGACCTGCGAACTTCTCTTTGCCTACTTCGGGATAACCTTCTATCTGATTCAGAATCAGGTCAACATTCAATTCGCCTAAGGCTATTATATCAAATTGTTTCATGGTAATAATTTTTATAGTCTATGTTAAATCTTCAAATAGGAGCGCAGCTCCGTTCAAATCTCTACATATTGTCTCTGAATAGTTTCCACATCTTTGTGTTCCACCCTGCGGGGTAGTCGTGTCCCATCTCAGGTCCGAAGATGTACTCTTTCTTGCTCTGAGGTGTCTGCAGATTGTTGAAAGGCACTATGTTGGTGCGAGGCGGGCACACATTGTCTTGCAGACCGCTGCTGGCAAGCACGGGGCAAGAGATGCGTGTGGCGAGGTTCTTCGTGTCGAAATACGAGAGGAAACGCAGCATCTCTTCGTCCGTCATTGACCCTTTGCAGCGTTTGGCCGTCTCTGCTGCCTGTCCGCCTATCTTCATTGCGTCAGCGTAGTCTCCGAGGAAAGCTACGTTGGCTGCTATTGCGCAGAAGGGGTAGTCGCTCAAAGCTGCTGCTGCGTAGGTGAGTGCTCCGCCTTGGCTTGAGCCTTCGGCAAACAGCTTCGTCATGTCGCTTGTCTCGCGAGTTGCCATAAAGCGCACTGCCTGCACGCAGTCCATGAAGGCTCCGCGGTAGTAGTAGCTGTCTTTGTCTCCGAAATTATACGAGAACCAGTCGCCGTATGGGTTCTCCAAATCTCCTAACCCGTCCGGTTCACGCGAAGACTCGGGACGGTTGTTGATATACTGCCCACGATGCGAGAGATAGAACTCGGCATATTCTGACGTACCTCCGCTCGGGCAACTCACTTTCGCCTTTGTCTTCTGTGTGTCATAGCCGAAGAAGTGCATTACGACAGGGTGTTTCTGTCCGTCCTGCGGCTCGCAGTAGTAACCGCGAACCACTACCGGCTCACCTGTCAAACCGTCAGGCACAGAGTTCAGTTCCACCAGATATACTTTCCTCGTAGCACTGCTCTTGCTTGTCAGTTCTATCAGGTTAGCCTTCATGTCGATGGCTGCCAACTGGTCTTTCGCTGTCTGCCAGAAGCTGTCGTAGTCTGCCTGCTTGTCAGGTGCTGACTTTATCTCAAAGGGGTCGATAGCGAAGATGAAAGAGTTGCGGGCACCCTTGCCGTTGACACTGCATGTAGCGCGGTATAAGCCCGGTGCCAGCGGATCGGTAGTAGTCATCACTATGTCTTTTGCGCTCTTGGCAGGTATCTCTACGCTGTCAGTTTCTGTCACTACTAACTCTTTCATGTCGGTAGCAATACGCAGTTTGGCTTCTGCCATCACGGCTACAGCATTCTTGTTCTCGGCATGGATGGTGATCTGAGGCTTGCCCGAGTACACCCAGTCCTCCGTGACTGGCACGGAGAGTGTGAGCGGCTCAAGGTCGGCAGGCTGCACCTGCTCTGTCGTGTCGGTCTTCTGCCCTTCCTGCTCGGGTGGAGTAGTGCTCTGGCACGAAACCGCCATGACCAGCGTCGTCACTATAGATATGAATAGGATATACATACGGTTACTACTCATGGTTTTAGTTTTGAGTTTTTAGTTTTGGTATGTTCTCTCTGTGAAATCACTCTGTGTTAGAAGACAGTTCTTTAAATCCTCAAATCTCCTTAAGATAGTCATTCAGGTTGACAATGTTGAAGGCGTTGTAGTACTTGTCCATGTTGTGCTCAATTCTCATCAGCACCACCTCTTCTGCCTGAATGCCGAGACGTGTGAGGTTGTCGTACAGTGTTTGCCGTGCAACCAGTGCTTCGGGCTTCTGCCAGATATAGCGGCAGCCGGTCTTCACAAGCCATAGCTGGCGCTCGGGTGTGCACTCCTTCAGGTCTTTGCCTACCTCTTCGCCGTGCAGCCATTTTTTCCAGCGGTTCGACTCATATACGCACTGCCACAGCACTTGTGTCATGTTGCTCAGTTGAGCTACCTTGCCTTCTGCAAATAGTTTCTTCTCTTCTTCCTCCAGTTCTGCCAGAGCGTCATACTCGTTCATGGTGAACTCAGGTCCTACGTTGGCAGCACCCATGCCTGCCTTCGGGTAGTCTTCGGGGTTGTCCACATCGTCTGAGTAGTGACCTTTTATATAACTGCCGTAAGGGCGCACCTTCGCGGTGAGCTTGCGTGCCACGTCAGCGTCGAAGAAGGTGGTGTGAAGGTCGGTGCCCACTTTGCCTACTATGAAGCATGGCCAGATGTCGTCCAGTCCCACTTCGTGCAGACCGGCCTTCAGTCCTTCCAGGAAGGTGTCGAAAGTCTTCTCGTCAGCCAGACCGCCGTGCACCTCTTCTGTTCCTACTTCGTATGAGATAGGTGGCAGACCTTGTGCTTTGCGGAAGTTCTCGGCATGCAGAATCAGTTCTACCGTACGCTTTACTACCACGTGAATATCTATTATCTGTCCTTTGGGCAGGAAGATGTCAACGGTCGGGTCAACATGTATCAGGTCGTAGCCAGCCAGTATGGCTGCTTCGTAACTCTTCTTTACGCCTTGCATAGCGCGCTCGGTGTCCCAGCGCTCTATCGACTGTTTGTCTTTGAGCCATGGTCCGCCGTGGTCGATAGCCACTACGTACGGACCTGTGTAGTGTACGGCTGCTGCTTCGCGGGCAAGTATCTTGGTGAACTCTGCTTGAGTCATGCCTGTGTAGCCGCCATCGCAGTCAACCTGGTTGAGAGTGGTGGCAAAATAGATAGGCGAGTTGTTGCGCTTTGCAGCACGAAACGAAGCCTTGATTACTGACAATGAGTTAGGGCATGCAGCAAACAATGTGCGGGGCACGCCGGTCTTTTGTTTCAATTCCTCCATCACGCGGAGAATGTTTTCAGTCTTTGCCATAATATAGAGTTATTTAAGTTTGACGAGTTTGATTAAGTTTGAGGAGTTTGCTAAGTTTCTTAGCGGACTTGGCAAACTGAACGAACTTGGTGAACCTACTTATTCATATATTGTCACTCCCTCCACCACACGGTGTATGTTTCCGCTTACTGATGGTGCGTCCGGGTTGAGTCCGTGAGCGAGTGAAGCGTAGAAGCCGAGCAGTTGGCCTACCAGCACGTAAGGCACTATGCCGTAGAAGTCGGTCTGAGGCTTGCCATTAGGCATTTTTACTATAAGGTCAGCATTCACGTCGGGCATCTCGGGGCAGTGGCCTGCAGTCACTATCAGTTGTGCCACGGGGTGGTTGTTGCTGCTCACCTGACGCACAAGGTCACGCTCGTAGCGCTGCACCTTCTCGTCGTCGGTCATCAGATAAACTACTATCGACTTGTCGTTCACTACAGCTTTTGGCCCATGGCGGAATCCGAGGAAACTGTCGAACTTGCACACTACACCGCCGTCTGTCAGCTCTTGAAGCTTCAGGTGGCACTCTTCAGCAATACCTTTCAGAGCACCCGAGCCGAGGAACACGCCACGCTCGAACTTGCGCTCGCCGATAGCCTTCAGTTTGTCTTCATAGTCGGCAATCACGACTTCTGCGTTCTTGATGGTGCAGTCTATCAACGGCTTGTCCTGCTCAAGTGTGTCAATATGGCTGAGCATCATACAGGTGAGCAGCATGGTAGAGAAACTGCTTGTCATGGCAAGCGACTTGTCGTCGGTCTCTTCGGGCAGCAGCACAAGCAGGATATTGTCTTTGCCGCTCTCGGCTGCCAACTTCCCGTCTTTATTGCAGGTGATGTAGATGTGTGCTACGTTCTTGCATAGTTTGTTTGCTATGTTAACTGCTCCCACACTCTCGGGACTGTTGCCTGAGCGTGCGAAACTGATGAGGAGTAGCGGGCGTTCTGCGTCAAGCAGATACTCCGCATGTGTAATTAGGTCAGTAGTAGGTACGGCACGCACGTTTGTCCAGATGCCGCGCATGATAGGTTCTATAGCGTCACCAATAAAAGCTGAGGTGCCTGCACCGGTAAGCACGATGTCTGTCTCAGGGGTGAGGTACTTGTGCATGAATGCACTTATCTGAGCCTTGTTCTGCAGCAATGCTTCGTATTCTTTCTTCCACATCGCCGGCTGTTGGTGAATCTCTTTATGAGTGAATGTCTCCATATATAGTGGTTTTTAATATGTTTGTACGTTTGTAAGTCGGTAGGGTTCTGTCACCCGTTTGTTCTCCGGTGGAGAATGATGGTTGCGGCACTATTGCGAGGATTCTGTACCTCGTTCTCTTTCTCCTGTATTTCGACATGCAAAATTATTTTGATTATTTTACTTTCGAAAGTATATTTATATGTTTTATAACATATTTGGATGTCTATAGTTGTAGTTATTGAAAATCAGTGCGTTATATTGGAAAATGTGGTTGAATTTCTTTTCGAAACATTTCGAAATATAGACTAAAGTGTTACAATACTTTCATATTTGTAAAATAAGTATTATCTTTGCCGCAAACTTTTAATTTGTATGCCATGAATAATGTTTCCCCTATGCAGAATTCCGCCTCTGCCAAGGAGCGCAGGGCGTTGATTCTCCGTCTGTTAGAAAACAATGAAGAGGTTTCGGTTACGCAGTTGAGCCGTGAGATGGGCATTTCGGAAGTGACCATTCGAAAGGACCTTACGCTTTTGCAGTCTCGAAACCTTCTTGTCCGCACCCGCGGCGGTGCTATTCGCCGGCCGGTAGAGAATCTGAACGAGGATACGGCTATTTCAAAGAAGCGCATGTTCTATTTCAAAGAGAAAGAGCGTATTGGTCAGGCTGCTGCGCTTATGATTAACGATGGCGACTTCATCATGCTTGATAGCGGCACTACTACTATGGAGGTCGCTCGTCATCTTGACCGCTTTCAGCATCTTGACATTCTCACTAATGCAATGAATATTGCCACCGAACTGATGCGTTACAAGCGTTTCAATGTTGTTATGCTCGGCGGCAATGTCCGCATCAACTCGCACTCCACCGTGGGGCCGCTTGCCCTCTCTGTGCTGAAGAATTTCAACGGCTACAAGCTTTTCCTCGGTGTCGACTCTTTCTCGCTCGACTCGGGTGTCTCCACTCCCAGTCTGGAGGAGGCGCTGCTCAACCAGCAGATGATTCAGCAGGCGGGCAAGGTCATCGCTGTCTTCGACTCGTCGAAATTCAACAAACGCAGCTACGTGCATATAGCCGAGACCTCGCAGATCGACTGCATCATCACCGACAACGGTCTGCCTGCCGGTATGAAGACGCGTCTGAAGAACGCCGGCATCGAAGTCAAGATAGTCTGACGCGCTGTTCTCACATCCGCTTGTAGAGACGCGCATGATGCGCTGTCGCACCGTAACGTCTCTCACTAGATAAAAAGAGCATGCATTGGCATGCTCTTTTTATCTAGTATAATCCTGTGCTGTTTATTTGATCTCAGCTCCGAGCATATTATATCGTTTGCCGTCTCTGAGTATCATTATCTGTCCGTTCTCAATCACTTTTATAGCCTTGCTGTCAGCTTTGATTTTGTTGAGGCTGCTTGGTGTACCATTTTCTGGAGCGGCAGTGGGGCATATCTCTATGATGGGGTCACCTGTCTTGGCGTAAGGAATGACGATGCCGACGATGTCGTATGTGTAGTTCTCGGCTACGGTGTAGTTGAGTTTGAACTTGTCGAATAGCTGTACGGTCTCCATCACGTAGAAGTTGTTGCCTTGTTTAGTTACAAGAGCAGACTCTATTTTGACGAGTTTGCAAGCGTCGCTGATGGTAGGTGCGGCGGTGAGCACGGCTGCAGCAGGTGCAGTGCCTTCGCTTACAGCCTCGGGCTTTTCGGCAGGCATAATCTCGGGCATAGCGTTGTAGATGTCGTATTTGGCTTTGAGTCCGGAGATAACGCTACCCGGTTTGAGGTCAGCGAGTGTGATGTAAGTCTGGTTTTTGTCGTATATGCAACCGCCGGTACCTTCTGCGTCAACCACGAAGACGTTCTTTCCGTACTCATATATATATGTTACTGTCAGGTCTTCGAGAACGACAGCATTCTCCTTGTCAGCGTCAGCGTTGAACTGAGCGAGTGTCTTCTTCTCTACAGCTGGTGCAGCGGGCCACCAGCGCGGGTCTCCGAGACTGGTTCCTTCAGTGCCTGCTCCGATAGCGGGCGAACCCTCCTGCAGTGTGTAGTCGCCGTTGGCAGCATCTTTGAATTGCGGGTCACGGCAGATGCTGTCAGTGACGGTCACACCGCTACCATATTGGCGTTTGGTCTGATAGTTGAGGTTATGATGCACTTCGCCGCCATAGAGATAGGTGGCATAAATAGCTGCCTCCTCGCCTTCTGCCAAGGGATTGGCCATGATGCAGTTGGTTACGTAAGCCAGTGGCGATTTGTATGACTGTATGAGTCGCTCATAGCCTTTGCAGTTGTAGAAGGTGCAGTGGTCAACTACCAACTTAGAGGTTGGTTCGGTGGTGCTGCTGCCATTGTTACGGTTGTCGATGACGCCTGCTCCATTAAGTGTGGTCGTGTTGGTGAAAGTTGAGTTAGTCACTTTCACGTAGTTGCAGAGGTTAACATTGTCAGCCAGCGAGCTCGCGGGGAAATAGATGGGTGAGAGCGCGTTGTCGTGGAAATAGCAGTTGTTGACGATGACTGAGTCGGCATGTGCGCTGCTGCTACTGCCTGTGATGCAATACTTGGTGAAGGCAGTGAACTCGCAGTTCTCCACAATCAGGTATTTTGGTGTGTTCTCTCTCAGATAGAAGCCATAGCCGTTGGTAGCTTCTCCTTTGAACTCGAACTTGAGTCCGATAATCTTAGCCGAAGCTTTGACGTCGAAATAGCCTTTGTTGTTAATCACAGGTTTGGCACCTTCTGCAGCCATGATGACAACCGGGTTTTTGATAGGAGCGGAGTATGGCTCGTCATAGACTCCATCAGCAAGCAGGATGGTGTCGCCTGCCCCTGCAACACGGTCAAGTACGACATAGAGGTTGCAGTCTGTACGCGGAGACTCGGGGTTGTTGGTCGGCGATATGTTCCATACCGTCGCATTGGCAGCTACTGTCAGCAGTAAAGCAGCTGCAAAGAGGATAGTTTTTTTCATGATAGATGTTGTTTTAATGAGTTAATATTGTTAGTTGATTGCTTGATGTAGCGACCTGCAGAGGCTACGCAAGGCAGCCTCTGCAGATTGTGATTTTATTCGACCTTTGCGCCGAAGATGTTGTACGTGATGCCGTTGTGCAGAATGAATATCTGTCCGTCTCGAACGAACTTCTTGCCTTCTCTCATCACGGGCTCAGCCTCAATATCTTCGTAACCTGTAGGCAGACCGTGCTTCTTGTTGCGCACCACCTGAATAGTGTTGAAAGACTTGGTTCCGCCAGTCTGGTCAGCGGTGAAGGCTTCAAGAGTGAGTCCCTCTTCAGCTACTGTGACGCGGGTGTAACTCGGTGCCCCCGGTTGTCCGAATCGGCTGGTGAAGAGGTCGAAGTAGTTGGTCACTTTATGCTTGTCGTAGTTGCTCTCCATTGTGGCGCGGTTGTACGGGTAGTAGCGTTTGCGTCCGCAGGTGGCACCTATATAATACAGAGTACCGTCGTCCACAACGAATGTGCCTCCCGACTTTCCTGTAGCATTGGTGTTACCGTCAACGGCTTCAGTGCTCACGCCTGAAATAGCTTCTGTGATAGCGGTACGTGTATCAGGGTTGACGGGTCCTATGACTTCGTAGGTATGGTCGTGTCCTTGCAGTGCGAGGTCAATCTCACAGTCTTTGAAGATGGGCAACATGATGTCGCGGAACATAGGCGTCTCGCTATCCACTGAGTGTCCTGAGCCGGAGAAGATGTTCTTGTGCGCAAGTGTGACGCGGTACTTGGTGTCCGGGTGCGCTGCCACTTGCTCGCGGAACCATTTGCCGAGGTCGTTGCTCAGGTATGTTGACACTCGTCTCTCTGCGCTGCTTCCGCTTGCACGCCACCAGTCTTGCAGTGAATAGACGAGGAAGAGCACGTCGCCATAGACAAAACTGTAGGTTATACCCTCAAACTGCGGTTTGGTCTTAGCCTGCTTGTTGAATTGGTTGTCGGTGTTGAAGTGGTAGTTGTAGTTGAGGTTTTCGGTGTCGTCATGGTTGCCGTCGGTGGGTACGATAGGCATCTGCATGATGACGGGCTTTATTGACTCTTCGAACCAGCGCTCCCACTCCCACTCGGAGTTGGCATTGGTGCCTGTCTCTACGAAGTCGCCGGGGAAGACGCAGAAGCGTGCATCTTTCTCGTTTTTGGCTACTGCCTCTGCGCACCAGCGTGCGTTGTCAACATACTCTTTGTCCATAATGTGGCTGTCGGTCATATATACGAACGAGAACTCGCCTTCTGCCACTGCCTTGGTCTGGAACTGAGCCACATCACTCCAGTGTCCGTTGTAGCCTACACGGTAGCTATATTTTGTACCTGGTGTGAGGTTTTCGGCTATAGCCTTGTGGCTGACATATTTGAATGCCTGTTTCGAGTCCATCTTGGCAGCTTTCAGTATTCCTGAGGTGGACACGGCATAGCGCAGAGGCTTGGTGGTGGTAGGTGTGGCAGCCACGGTGATGATGTCCGACGAATTGTTGAAGTCGGCAGCAGTAGCATCGGCTTTCTTCAGTATCTGCACCTCACCTTGCTCAACACCCTCATTGGTGAACCAGCAGAAAGCCATGCGTGTAGCGGGGTCACCGTTGATATTGGCTACCATGCAGTAAGGTTCTTCTTTGCCAACAAGGTTGTTTATCGCCTTGTTCATCTCTGCCAGTTTCTCGCCTATGATTGCGTGGTCGTTGGTCAGACTGTCGAGTCGTGCCTCTTCTCTTGCTATCCAGAACGGTATGTAGCTCGGAATAGTGTAGTTCTCAATGGGGTAGAGAGTGTCAGCAGCGAGCACTTCTTTGGGGTAGAACACTGGCGGCTTTTGGTTAACCACTACTACAGCAGTGGCAGTGTAACCTCCGTCTTCGGTCTTGACAGTAGCCACGGTCTTGCCGACGGTGAGTCCTGTGACGGCACCATTGTTGTCGATAGATGCTACTTTGGGGTCGGCAATCGACCATGTGACTTTCTTGTTGGTAGCATTATTAGGGGTTACCAGAGCCACCAGACCGTCCACTTGCTCTTCTACTATAGTTAAGGTGTCAACAGTGATGCTTACACCTGTCACTTTCACGTTGGCAGCATTGGGGTCGTACTCGTATGCGCCTATTTCAACTCCTGCTCCTATAGGACGCGTCTTGCCTTCTATGTCGTATGCGGGAGCCTTGGCAGCATTGCCTTTGTTGATAAGAGGAGAGGCAGATGCGAGTGAGAAATCGGCAGCACGCATGGCAGATATCTCGCCTGCGTTCTTCGGTATGCCCACGAAGGTAGTGGGGAACTTGAAGTTAGGCCCTTTGGAGTCGGTGTTATTCACGGAGAGTGTGAGGCTTGCGAACGACTCGCCGTCGAAACCCTGGTCTGCCCAGTTGTCGGAAGAAGCCGAAGAGGCAGAGATGAAGTTGGCTGGGTCGGTGAATCCGTCTTCTGCTCTATTGCCCCAGAAGACAGAGTTGTATATCTTGCCCTCGGAGTGAATACCTGCATACTTGGTACCATAGTTGTTGCATACTGTCAGGTTGTATGCTTCTGCACCTGTCTCGTTGTATATGCCACCTGAGTCAGGCCAACCATCGACAGTGGCGGAGTTGTTGTGCAGCACGCAGTTCTGTACTTTCACTCCGGCTTTGTGGCTACGTATGGCACCATACTTGCCTTGGCAGCCACGAACGATGCAGCCGTCCATCACAGCATTCTGATACAGATATGCGGCTCCACCGCTACTGCCTGCCGAGCAGAGCTCTATTATACAGTTGCTTATTATGGCAGGTGTATCTGCATTGTCTCCCTTAGCATACAGACCTCCTCCTGAACTCGAAGTCTTGCAGTTTGTTATGGTGCAGAATCTCATAGTCATGTTTCCACGAATGAAAACTCCGCCGCCTTCTGAGGAGTGCTCCGCGTTTTGTATGGTAAGACCCTCAATCAGAGTGGGTTGAGTACAGTCCTTGTCGTATTTGACGATAAGAAACTTGCCCAGGTCAGTACCATCGAGCACAGTCTTGAACACTTCGATGTTGCGTCCGCCTGAGGCAGGACTATAACCTCCGAGGAGGTTTACTCCGTCTTTGACAGAGACAGCCTCATTGTAGATGCCTGCGCCAATGCAGATGTTGTCGCCTGCAGAGGCGCTGCTGATGGCACTCTTGATTGTGGCTTTGGCTTTAGCCCATGAGAGACCATCGTTTGTGTCGTCACCGCTAACAGAGACGTAGCGGTCGGTGGCAGTTGCTGTAAGAGCGAAGCAGAATGCCACGAGTAGGGTAGAGATTTTTTTCATGTTGTGTGGATTTTGGGGGTTATTGTCGCTGCAAAAGTAAGATATATAGTTTCAAAAAGAAAATATTTTAATCGATATTTTTCAATAAAAGTGAGTCTGTGAAATGTTGTAAAATATAATATGCTGATTAATAGATATGTATGAAATGAAACATGTTTTACTTTTCGAAAGGTTTCGAAAAGTGGTTGTGTCTTATGAAGTGTCTTGTAGTCTTGTTTTTAATCTTATTTTTCGAAACCTTGCGAAATAGAAAACCATTCTCTGAGCTCTGTGTTTGATTGCTGCAGATCAATTAGTTAATGTCAGTTTCGTTCATTTGTGCTGAACAACATATTATCTTTTGCTTGCATGCGGAATATTTTTTTCTATCTTTGCAACGCATATTTGGGTGGTTTGACTTGTTTGAAAGGCCTGCCAAGTTTGACAAGTAAACCTTACAAACTTATCAAACCTTACAAACTTATCAAACTAACATTACTATATTATGAAAAATCTACTCCCTGTTCTCTTGCTGTTGTCATTGACAGTTTCGGCTAAGACCATAATGCTTAGCCCCGGTGCTAACGCTCTTTACAATGCTGTTGGCAGTGCCTCTGATGGAGACACACTCGTTCTGGCAGAAGGCACTTATGCCGAAAGCAATTCTATCAAACCCGCTGTGCCGCTGTGTATTCTTGCGGCAGATGGTGCAAAGCCTGTTGTCAGTCTCGCATCACGTCTGGAGGTGAAGGCAGACATCACAATCAAAGGCGTTGATTTTCGTGCCAACTCTTCTTCTGAATGTGTGCGTATGGTGCCCGGTGCTTCGCCATACGACGTGACTATCAGCGGTTGCAGTTTCTCTGATTTCAGTTCTCGCACGCTGCGTGTGTACAACACTGACCAGACGGCTCCTTACATCGGTTCTCTTAAGATAGACGATTGCCTGTTCTCTCTGCCTTCTTCAGGCAGAGGCTTGGAGGCGCAGAAAGCCGAGGTGCAGCTGGCGGATGTTGCTATCACCAACTCTACTTTTACGGGTGGTGCAGCAGGCTGTGGCAGAATGATTTATCTGTTATCCTCTGAAAACACCACTATACAATCGTGCATCGTGGACCACTGCACGTTCTACAACTCTGTTGACACTCGTGCAGTTTATCTGGGTAACATCAATGGTGCGCAGGTAACCAATTCGATACTGATGAACCGCGAGAATATCGAAGCCAACAAAGGTTTCTGCCTGTATGGCAAAATGTCTGCAATCAGCCATAGTGTCTGCCATAAAGCTTCGGTCTATGGCTCAGGCTACACTGCTTCCTACGTCTCGAGCATGAATCCGCTGTTTGTCAATGCCGACGGTGGAGACTATCGTTTCTATGCCAACTCGCCTGCCACCGGTTCTGCCTCTGACGGAGGAGATATGGGAGACCCGCGGTGGCAGTCGGTTGATGAAGAATACTTCGACCCTGATGCGCCTTACGTGCCTTACAAGAAGCCTTACTCTATGTCGCCGACCACAAATTCGGTGAAGATACTGTGGCAGATGGACTCCGAGACCAAGCCTACAGAAGCGGTCGTGCATTATGGCACCTCGAAGCAGAACTTGAATATGAAAGTGGCAACTGCCGACGGGTGGAATGTAGAAGGCGAGGGCTATGTGCATGTAGTGACTCTGACCGGTCTTGAGCCGTTCACCCGCTATTACTTCACTGTCGGCGATTCTGTTCGCCGTTTCTCCGACACCTGCTATACCAAGACAGCACCACTGCCCGGTACTGCCTATCGTATCTTCTCTATCTCTGACATACATGGTGATGCTTGCAACAACTGGTCGCGCCAGCAAGACTTTATCTGCGGCCTTGAGCCTGACATAGCGCTCATGAATGGTGACTTCGTAAGTGACAATGGTGCCGACCGCCGTTGGAATGGCTATTATTTCACACCGGGTGCTCAATTCCTGGCCACGTGCCCTGTGATGTCGTCGGTAGGTAACCATGAGACCGGTGTGCCGGGCAACTATCGCTGGTCATCTTTCTACGACTATTTCCACCAGTTCTCGCATGGTGCGTCTACTGATCCTTATAAAGACCCTCGGGGAGAGGCATATTTTCATTTCCAATACGGCAACGCTGATGTCATCATGCTCAACCTGAACGGTGATGCTTCTTCTCCGGATTTTCTCCCGGGTAGTGAGCAGTATCGTTGGGCAGACTCAGTGCTCAATGCTTGCACGTTGCCGTGGATTATAGTGTGCCACCATGTAGGAATATATACCACAGGCTACCATGGTCAGTGGTCGGAAGAGCCAAAGCAGGTGGCTCCTCTCTTGGAGAAATATGCAGCCAAGGGCAAGCGCATCATCTCGCTCTCTGGTGACGACCACTCTTTCGAGCACTTGTATAAAGATGGTGTACACTATGTAAGGCCAGGTTGCGGACGCGATGCCAACTATACGCAGCAGAAGCAACTTGTGGACTACAAGTATTCAATGTTCTACAGAAAAGTGTCGTGCTTCTCTACTCTTGATATGGCGGCCGATGCTTCTCATATCTTGCTCACTGCTTACGACTCGGTCGGAAACAAATTCTATACCTATGATTTTCTGCATGAAGGAGAAGTCATCACGCCGGCTGTCAATTTTACTAATGCGGAGACCTCGGCAGAAGACTCGTTGTGCCTTCGCTGGTGCAGGTTCGACCCTGCAGGCGGCTCTCGTGTGTCACTGTATTATACTTCAAATCCATCTGTCACAGACACCAAGCAGATGACGGTGATAGCAGAAGGTATAGAGGTCGGTACGGATAAATATGTTTGGCATACACGCAACATCGAACCAAAGGGCACATACTATGTATATGCCGCTATAACCTCCGCAGGCAAGACCTATCTCTCGGCATCGCCTCTTGTGATTAATCTGCTTGAAGACACTACTCCTCCGCCTGCCCCAACAGGTATGACCGGCAGGGCTGAAGATGGTCATTACACCGTATTCTGGAAGAATCCCACACATCTGCAGCATCTGGTGAGCACTCTGCAAGACTTCAGTCAAGACATGCAAAACATTGAGACAGACGAGGAGACGGGTTCCACGATGAGTGTATCAGTGCAAGACGGAGCCATCAAGGCGGACTATAGTATCTCAGAGCCTTGGAAGACTTCTTCTTTGGACTATGTGTTTGCCGAGCCTACAGACATAAGCAAGACCATGATTCTCACTTTCCGTATGAAAGGTGATGGTTCGTCAACTCCGCTTCGTTTGGTACTGAAAAACCTCAGTGCCGGTCATGAAGACTGGTGGTACACAGAGCAAATCACCTTATCTTCAACGCAGTGGAAAGAATACTTTGTTGACTTAAGCAAATTGCAAGCTTTCACATGGTACACTAACTCTGACAACCTCAATCATGGCGAGGGTGCAAAAAGAATATCGTTTTCTATCTCTACCGGCAATGCTGCTTCTGGTACATTCTTTCTGGATGATATCTGCCTGAGCGGCGACATCGTGCCGGCACCCGATTTCCTCGAGACGGTGGTTCTTCGTAAAGACGACAGTTTCTCTGAGTCGCCTACTGACGGCAAAGAGGTGTACAGAGGCAAGGCTGAGTCGTTCACCGATATGGAGGCTTCTGCCGACAATGTGTACTACTATTCCGCCTTTGCAACCGATGACCGGGGCAATTACTCTCTGTCAGATGCTTCTGCACAATGGTGTACCACTACTCCTTTCACCGGCATTGACAATCTGCCGGAAGCACTCACCTCTGTAAAGAAAATATTTCAAGACGGACAACTTCTCATATTATTCAACGGCAGGCGTTATACTTCGCTTGGCCAAGACATACAAAGCAAATGAAACGCAATCTCACTTCAGTTCTCTCATTGGTGTTGGTGCTGGGTCTTTCTGCCGCCAACCGTTATGTTTCTCTCGATGGCAATGACAAAAACGATGGCCTTTCGTGGCAGACGGCTCTGCAAGATATTCAGCAGGCAGTCAATCTCTGCTCTGGGGGTGACACGGTCTTCCTCGCTTCCGGTATCTATAATCAGCCGGTCAGCCTTAAAGAAGGTGTGAGTCTTGTCGGACAGACGGACATTATTACAGGTCTGCCTTCGAGTGTGCTCGATGGCACCGGTCTCAACTCAAGACTGATTACTGCCGCTAACCCTGTAACCGGTCACCCGTCACCCGTCACCACTATACGCAATCTCATTCTGCAGAATGCTCACCATGATGGAGTGGGAGGTGCAGCCATGCTTTCTGGAGCAATAACTATGAGTCACTGCATTGTTCGTGGTTGCAGCGGTCAGCAAGCAGGCGGAGTTCTTATCAAGGGTGACCTTGCAGAGGCGTCTGCTCTCGGTGCAAGGCTGGAGTATTGTCTTGTGTACAACTGCTCTGCCACTGGTCATAACTGGCCTGATGCAGGGGGTGTGGCTAATTTTGATGGCACTGTGAGTCATTGCACTATCGTTAATAACTATGGCGACAGGTATGGAGGAATACACTCGGAGAGCACGGTTCAGAACAGCGTCATGTGGGGTAACCTGTCTGAAGATGGTTTTGTTGACCCTGCCAACTATGTCTCCGACGAGAGTCTCTCTCTGCATGCTACCAACTATGCCAACGAGGGTTTCGAATCGCATTTCTATGCAGAGCCATGGTTAGACATGCGCAATACTGCTGCCGAAGGTCCGCGATTCCGTTATCCTACCAACTTTGCAGGTATGCCTCAGTCGGGAGAAGAGGCAGAGATGATGCTTGCTGCTGATTTCTCGCTTTCACAAGGCTCCCCGCTAACGGGTAAGGCAGGTTGTTTCACTTATGTGCCGCGCAGTGACAAGCCCCGGAGTATTGACATTCTTGAAGACACATTATATATTGTAGAAGGTGAACAAGCCTGTCTGCATGCTGTTGTCACGCCTTATCAAGCAGAAGACAAGACTCTCCGCTGGTCTGCTTCGTCAGCTATCGTGAGTGTCAATAGCAGGGGCAGAGTGGAGGCGCATAGTGTCGGTTCTGCCTTACTGACTGCTGTAACTGAGGTTGGCAAACTGAGAGACAGCGCTGTAGTCGTGGTTACGCCAAAGCCTCTCGTCATCACTCACCCTGCAGTGCTTCTTGCCGACTCACTCTATAAGATGGCAGACTACGCTGTGCCCAGCTTCATGCCCTTCCTCATTGCCAAAGAGGCAGCCAGAGCTGACTCCTCTAAGCAGAACCTGAAAGCCCTGCAGGCGGCTATCGGTAATCTACAAGACAAGCATACGCCTTATTGTATGGTAGCAAATATCAATGGTGACCCTGCCACTCGTATGGCTTTCTGCTGGTTTACCAATGAAGGGGTGACAGACGGTTGTGTGCAACTGCTCAGAAAGAAGAATGCTACTGCTGAAGATTTTGAGCACGGCAAGGTCATCACTCTCTCTGCTAATACAACTGTGACTCCGCCTCTTCATTACGCAATTTCCACCTCTGGCATACTCCGTGCAGCTAGACTGGACAAACATACGTCTTTCACTTATGTCTCACACAAAGCCCTGGCAGAAGGCCTTCGACCCGGCTCCGACTACTCATGGCGTGTGGGCACTGAAGGGCATTGGAGCAAAATAGCGCATTTCCGCACCGAAGGCAGGAGGGAGAAGTCGTTCTCTTTCGTCTATATGACCGACAGTCATATTCAAGACCGTCATTATATCGACGAAGCTCGGCTCTGTGCTACTGCTGTTGCCAAGAATGAACCTCAGGCTCGTTTCTGTGTCTTCCCCGGGGACTTTGTGGATACAGGCACTGAGAACAACTCCGAATGGGAGTGGGAGCGATGGTTCGAGGAGGCTCTCAACCCTGTGATAATGCAGATGCCGATAGTGCCTACAGACGGCAACCACGACGACAGCCCTCTGCTCAATTACACCTATCATTTCAACACCGATAGCAGTTTCAACACTCAGACTCAGGTAAAACCGCAGTTTGCCGGCATAACATATAGTTTTCAGTATGGTGACTTGCTGCTTATGGCATTCTCAATGCAAGACTTCTGGCATGGAGACTATAGTTATGAAACTCTCACATCAGAGTATTTCTCGCGCGACTTGGGAGACTGGTTCAGACGGCAAGTAAGTGAGCACCCTAAAGCGAAATATCGTGTAGGACTCGTTCATAAGAATCTCTTCTCAGGGTCTGACCATCAGCGGGACAAGGAGACACCACTCATGCGTGAGACTTTGCTGCCGGTGTTCAAACGATGTGAGATGGATCTTGTGTTGCAAGGTCACGACCATACCTATGAAGTCATAGGACCCGTCGATTCTGATACACGCACTCCCATACTCTCGGCTATCACAGAGCAGGAGATTGTGCCTATAGACTCTCTCGGCAACCTCACGGGCAAACGTGGCGGTACCTATGATGTGTCTGATGGTACAATGTATTTTATTGGTGCGACTTGCGGGGCTAAACGCTATACACCTCTTACGCGTGAGGAGATGGACAAAGCCTACAACACTCACCGTCTGCACGACTATTTCGACCTCTTTACCGGTATGTTCGGTCAGCCCGGAGCACCGTGCTACACTCGAGTGACCGTTACGCGCAGGGCACTGCTGCTGGATTCATACATCGTCAATCCTGACACTACTACCACCCTCATCAACTCCATGCGCATTATCCGCACAAAAAAACACAAGTAGTGATTTTGTGAAGCTGTGGTTCCATCCCGATATCCCCTCTCAAGAAAACTTTCTCCGTCCATTGCGTTGGATATATCCGACCTTGGCTCCGTCCCTATCTTCGTTCATTGCGTCGAAATTAATTTCGACATCGGCTCCCACAGAGCCGCCTCCACTTACCCACTTACCCACAGCGCAACAGCACCTACAAACCTATTAACCTACCAACCTACTAACCTACCAACTCTATATTTTAGACAAAAACAGGTTGCATCTTATCATTTTTGCGCAGTCTTTTTTGCTTTTCTTCTGTCACCCGTTTGTCCCCTGGCTTGTTATCAGAAACTTAAGTAACCTCTATTTGTATAAAATTATTAACTCCATGCAACCTGCAGTGCAGTCTTTCTTTAGTATATACTTATGACACTTAAGATACTTAAGATACTTCTATATCCTACTCATAATAACTATCAAAGTGTATATTATTATATCAGCATACGTGTCTGTTTCTTATATTCAGCGTAGCCGGGTTTGTTCTGCAGTTGTCTGCGCTCCATCATCGGAATACTGATGCCCAGAAAGAGTGCAGTCATGGCAACAGGTCCTAAAACGTACCAGTCGATGCCGCACTGAGATACGTACATCAACCATATGCCCCACCAGAACTGTATCTCTCCAAAATAATTGGGGTGTCTGCCATGTTTCCATAGTCCCACGTTGCAGTATTTGCCGGGATTCTCCCTGCGGAAATCATGTATCTGCTTGTCCGCTATCAGTTGTATGGTGGCAGACGACAGACATACAATAAAGCCCGCAATCAGAATGCTTAGCGATAGTATGTCTGTGGCCGAATCAGCAGGACTAATCTCATATAGTCTCAACCCGGGCAACATGGCGGCAAACACTACGAGCGTCGGCACCATGTTTAGCCCCAGAAAGTTGGTGATATGGAAAAGCATTGGGTGCAGTGTGTCCCTATAGCGGCTGTATCGCCAATCTTCGTGTGCTATACCTTTGAATGTGATAGCCCAGTTGCGTGTCAGTCTCCATCCCCAGTACCAGGAAGCAATCAGTAGCAATACTATTGGTAGTGACCAGAGATGTGTGTACAGAGCGTAAAGTAGAAAAGCTACAGGAGGAAACACACTCCAGTACGGGTCATATACCGATACGTTCTCATACAGCAAGCCTGCTGCCCATACTATTACGGTTGCCAACACGTCAGCACAGAAGATGGCCGCAACCGGCGATAGTGAGCAATAATCAGTAAGACAGGCGAACAAGGCTACACCTGCTATACCGCTCAAGATGTAGATGGCAGCGATAAGGGCAATACTCTGCCACTTTGTGTAGTTACGTTTCATAATAATGTGTCTTTTTCTTGTTTATCTTCAGGTACCATTCGGTCCACCATGATGCTTACTGCACCATCGCAGAGCACGTTGACAGCTGTGATCGGAGCATCAAGGGCAATACATAGTGACAAGCAGACAGCCTGCATCTCAGGAGAGAAATTCAGAATAGATGCAAGTACAGGCAGCACTGCCACTGCGCCTCCCGGAATACCGGGGGCAGCGACGCACGTGATAGATAGCATAAAGATGAATGCTATGAAGGTAATGATATCAATTGGTTGCCCGACCGACATCATGAGGGCCATTGCACATAGTACGACATGAACACTCAGACCCGGTATATGCAGGTTGGCACATAGTGGTACAACAAACTTGACCGTGCTCTCCTTGTTGCATATCTTATTCGCATTCTCAAGTGTGATAGGTATGGTGGCTGCAGACGAAGATGTGGCAAAGGCAAAGAGAAAAGCCGGAAGCATGGTACCCATCATCTTGAACGGATTTCGCCGGGCGAGTATTCCTGCAATTACATACAGTAGCACTACCCACAGCGCTTGCACTGCAATCACCAAAAGTATTACAAGCATAAAGTCACCTATAAGCCCCAGCACCTCGCCTGCGGCGGACATATACAGAAACACACCGAAGATATATATCGGCAGCAGTGGCACCAACGCTTTTTCTATGGACAACATGACTACCTTCTGCAGTTGTTCGATGGCTTTTTCAAGTGCATCTGCCTTAGCCGAGCGAATGCCTAACCCCAGCATTAGCGCCAGCACCAATGCCGACATGACGTCGAGTGGGGGAGGCAGTTGGATAGTGAAATAAGGGGCAAAATCTCCTCCTTGCTGTGGTTCCATGTTCAGTTGAGTGTCCTTGCTGACAAAAAACGGAAGCACGGTCTCTCCTATACCGTATGAGAACAAGCCGGAGAATATAGTGCTCAGGAATACAATAACCATGGTGATGGTCAGCATTCGCCCTGCGTTCTGCTTGGTATTGGCTATCGAGGCGGTAACAAGGGCAAGGATGATAAGCGGAACAAGAAATCCAATGAACTGACCAAAGAACTCGTTGAAAGTTACAAATATACGTACAATCCATGCCGGTGCAATCAAGCCCAGAAGGATTCCCAGAATCATTGCTATAAACACTCGTGCAATGATAGGTACTTTTATTTTCTTTAGTTTCATCTTATGATAGGGGGGTCTCGTTTCGTTTGTATGGTTTGTAAAGCCGTATGTATCTCTTTTCATTAGGTTACTCTTCAAACCCCTCAAACTTTTCAAACTTAATATTATCATTCAAAGAATCCTAATGCAGCAATCTGAGAAAGCATTCGGTGCAGGTATTGCTCCGAAGTGTCGGTCCAGTAGAATCCCAAGCGATGCAATGCGGCAGATGTGTAATTGTTGTTCCGCTCCACTTGTGAGGCTTTTCTTCCGTGTGCCAGATCCTGATATGCCAGCAGACCTGTCAGCAACGCTGCTTTCTTCGGATCTTGCTGTGCTTCAGCCATAGCCTGCATAAATTCGTTGTTCTCAACGAATCTGACACCTGTGGTTACACCGCCCAGTTCTCTGAGTACATCGCCCAACAGGTGTGTATGGTTATTGTATGGGTGGAATACGACACATTCTTTTGGCGTGGTTGCCAACAGCACAATTGCTCGCGCAGTCTCGTTGATAGGCGAGAACTCGGTTGGCTGGTCGTATTGGTCAAACGGACAGCACCCGAGCATATTGAACACTTTGATTCGTCCCATGTAGCTGTTGGATGAGAAGTTGGCCTGAAACTCTCCGTCGTAACTTCTGGCCGCAAGGTTGCCCACACGCATTATCTTAGCATTGAGTCCATGGTGTGCCACCGCATCAAGTATCAGTCGGTCAGCCAGGAACTTTGAGTGCATATATTGGTTACCGAGGTACTGCGAGAAGTATATGTTTTGCTCGGTAAGAACCGGAGGTGTCTCGCCGTTTTCTATCCACACTCCGCCTGTCGATGTTGTACTTACGTGTACCAGTCTTGCACCGGTCTGAATGCAATATTCTACGCAACGTTTGGCTCCGCCAATGTTCACATCCTCTATGTCGGTACCCTTGGAGAAGTGTTTTACGTTGGCAGCGCAATTGATGACTGTTGAGATGGAAAATTCTAATGCCTCAAGTTGTTTCCCGAAGTCGGATGTTACATCTCCGTTGACCACGTGCAGAGTGTTGCCAAAGAGCGAGTCAAAGCGGTTGTCGAAATAGTAGAACAGCAGATTCCTCAGACGACGTTCAGCATCATGCTGGTCCTTTCCGCGGACGAGACATACAATATTCTCTACTTTCTGCTCGATGAGTTCGTGAAGCACGTGTATGCCGAGATAGCCTGTTGCTCCGGTCAGAAGAACATTGCCCAACTGCTGGCGCTCTCCGCTTAGGAAGTTTTGCATGTTGTTATGCTGCAGTATGGCATTGATGCCTGAGTAGTCAAAGTTCTCAATCTCCGGGTCGCTCAGGCTGTCTGTTGGTTCAGCTCCACTTACAAACACGGCCAGCTGTCTTGGGGTCGGGTTGTCGAATATATCACCGTATGCCACATGATATCCTGCTTTGTTGGCCTCGATAATCACACGTGTAACCATGAGCGATGTGCCTCCCAACTCGAAGAAGTTGTCGGTGGCACCCACTTTGTCAAGTGTGAGTATGCTGGCAAAGATGTCGCAGAATGTGCGTTCGGTGTCGTTCGCTGGTGCCACATATCTGCTCTCGTCAATCTGAATCTGAGGAGCAGGCAGTGCTTTGCGATTGACTTTCTGGTTTTGATTAAGCGGTATCTGAGCTATCTGCATCGTTGCGGCTGGCACCATATATGAAGGCTTGCGCTCACGGATGAAGGTGTTAAGAACCGTAATATCTATGTTCTTGTCGCTGACAATATATGCCGCGATGAATTTACCTCCGCTGGGATAGTCGAAGGCTTGCACGGTAGCGTCTTTTATGTCAGGGAATTCACGAATCACTGCCTCTACCTCCTTGGTCTCAATGCGGAATCCGCGAATCTTCACTTGCCCGTCTTGTCGTCCTACAAACTGCAGGTTGCCATCGCTCAGATAGCGTACGATATCGCCTGTGCGATATGCCCGCTTACCGCTCCACTCTATAAATGTCTCGGCAGTCTTATCCGTTAGATTAAGGTAGCCTCGTCCTACTTGCGGACCTGTGACTAACAACTCACCGGCAGCACCTACAGGCAGACGGTTCAGATCTGAGTCAACAACAAATAGTCGCAGATTGTCCAGCGGCTTGCCTATCGGAATATTCTGCTCATACCCGTTCAGTAGATATGTGGTGGTGAATATTGTACATTCCGTTGGTCCGTAACCATTATACATTTTGTATGCCGTAGGTGGCGTGAGGGCCGACAACTTCTCTCCGCCTACCGAGAGGTGGAGTAGTGAATGGTTGTCGGGGAAGTTGGTGGCAAACTGATAGCCCACTTGGGTTGTCATGAACGAGTGAGTGACGCCCTCTTGGTTGAAGTAGTCGTTGAGTTGCGGCAGGTTCAAGCGCAAGTCTTCAGCAATGATGCACACAGCTGCTCCTGTGGTGAGAGCCGGATACATATCCATCATGCAGGCATCAAATCCGAAACTTGCGTATGCTGCCACTTTGTCACCCGCTTGCAGGTTATAGTAGTGTCTGTACCAGTGGCAGAAGGCTACCAGATTTCCGTGCTCAAGCATGACACCCTTGGGAGTGCCGGTCGAGCCTGAGGTGTAAAGCAGAATGAATAGGCTGTGAGGAGTAATTGGTGCGCTTGGCTTGACAGGTCTGCCCTGTTTGTCTATTTTGCTCAGTTGGGTAGTGGTTAGCGTCTCCCCTTTGTATTCACCTACAAGCTCAAGCAATTCTTCATCTGCAATAAGCAAGGTGGTCTGAGCATCACGCATCATGAAGTTGAGCCGCTCGCTTGGGTATGAAGGGTCAAGAGGCTGATATGCAAAGCCGGCTTTCAATGCTGCAAGAGAGGCTATCACCATCCACTCGCTGCGGTTGATTAATATTGAAACGACAGGCTCTTTCTCAGTCGTCGGCTTAGCCTTCTCGAGAATGAGAGCCGCAATAGCATTTGTCCGCTCATCCACTTCTTTGTATGTCAGTCTTACGTCTTTATATATGACGGCTACGTTATCAGGTGTCAGTTCCGCTTGCTTTGAGAATAGCGATACTATGGTCTCACTATCGTTGTATTTGATGTCGGTCAGATTGAAGCTGTCAAGTATTTTTGTCTGCTCTTCATTCAGCAGCGAGACGGAACTAAGAGCACTGTCTTTCCGGCTGACAAAGGCTTGTGCGACATTGGCAACAGACTGACTCAACTCCTGCATCATGTCGCGGCTGTACAGGGCATCATCATATTCTATTGCCACTGCAGGCTGGCCATTTACATCTACAATATAGAAGGCTATCTTGAATTTTGGTATGTTGAGTTCCAGATTCTCCATGCGAAGCAACTTTCCGCCAACCTTGTACTCGTTCAATACTCCCAACTCGTAGGCAAACATTATATCTGCTCTGAGGTCATAATCGGCTGCAATCTGCGCAAAGGGATAGTTCTCGTGTGCTATCGTCTGGGCAAACTGTTTGCTTACCTGTTGCAAGAACTCACTTACTGTCTGGGTTTGTATCTTGGCAGCAAGAGGCAGAGTGTTGACAAACATACCTATCGTGTTGGCAGTCAGGACATCGCTTCTGCCGTTGGATATGGTGGTGATACATACTTGTTCTGTTGCTGCATAGCGGGATAGAGTGTAGAAAACTGCTGCAAGTGTAAGATGAGCAGGTGTGATGCCTTCTGCTCGGCAGAACAGCTCTATCTCATTGAAGGCGAGCGGAGAATACACTTGTTGCAAGCTGCCTTTACTGCTGCCGGGATTCTTTAGGTCAGGCATTAGGTCAGTGTTCTCTGTCACTTCGCCCAGTTGACTTTGGAAGAACTCTCGTGCTGCCTCATATTCCGCACTTTGTTCCGCCTGTTTCTCATTCTCTACAAACTCGGCGTAACTTATCAGCTCTTCATCTACCGCCTCTCCGTTCAGTATGTCGCATAGTTGGTGGAAGAATATGTCATACGAGGCACCGTCCGACACAAGGTGATGCATGTCGCAAAGCAAGTATGTGGCTTTCTCTGTACGAATGACGCAAAGTCGGATGAGCAGGTCTTTCTGCAGGTTGAAGGGTTGTGGAAAATCGTGCTTGAAACTCTGAAGTTCTTCTTCTGTCATCTCCTTGGCTGCAATCTTAACTTCTTGCTCTGTGTCAATAGTTTGCACAATACCTGTCTCATCGCTTGTGAAATGTACAAACAGTTCGGGATGCAGGCGCACTACTTTTTCTGCAGCTTGCCTGAGTTTGTCTGTCTCAGTCTCTGAGGGGAATTCCAGCATCATTGGTATGTTGTATATTGTTGATGTGGGATTCTTCATGCAGTCGAAATATACGCCTGTCTGTGAGTGAGAAAGAGGGTATGTGGTAGCAATCGCTTTCTGAGGCTGAGCGGCTTGTTCTTCAGTCGCCTGCTTACCGTTTCCGGCTAATATGTCGGTTAGAATCTTGTTTTCTATATCTTGAATAGTGCCGTCTTTTACAATACTCTTGCCATCCAGGCGCACTCCATATCGTTTGTATATTTGTGTAGCAAGACGCATTGCGGATATGGAGCTGAGACCGGCATAACTCAGAGGAGTCACTATGCTGAAGTCTTCGTGGTTGACTATCTCGGCAACCATCTGATGCAGTTGCTCCTCCAGCATATTCATAGGAATGTTGCTGCTCTCGGTTTCAGCCTTGCTTCTTTCTGCTGGATGTGGTTTGGGCAGCTCGCGCTTATTCACTTTCTGATTCTGGTTGAGAGGAATCTTGTCTATCTGCATTGTCACAGCCGGCACCATGTATGGTGGTTTCTGCTCAGCAATGAACCGGTTGAGAGCGTCTGTGTCAATCTCTGTGTCCGCTACAATATAAGCGGCAATGAACTTGCCTCCTGCCTCGTCGTCAAAGGCTTGCACTGTAGCGTCTTTTATGTCGGCGAACTCCCTGATGACTGCCTCCACTTCTTTTAGCTCTATTCGGAATCCGCGTATCTTCACTTGCCCGTCTTTTCGTCCGACAAACTCAATCTTGCCGTCTTCTCTATAGCGTACAATATCGCCTGTACGATACACCCGCTTGCCGTCCCAATCGACAAAACTCTCTTTTGTCCTCTCCGGCTGATTCAGGTACCCTATACCGACCTGACTGCCGGCAACCAGCAATTCGCCTATTGCACCCCATGGTACGCGTTTGCCGTATTTGTTGACTATAAAGAGTTCTGTGCCGTCATTGGCAACCCCGATAGGAATATTCTTCTCGTTCTTGTCCACAAAATGCGAACATACGTAAACTGTTGTTTCTGTGGGACCATAGGCATTCAGTAGCTTGTATTCCGGAGGGTCGAGACTCATCAGTTTCTCGCCTCCTGTACCCAGATATTCCAGTCCTTCTATATGAGGATAGTTGAGTACCATCTGAGTAGCCATCTGAGTGGTCATGAACGAGTGAGTTATCTTTTCTTTGAGAAAATACTGATAGATACCTTCGAGGTCAAAACGGATATCGTCTGTTATTATATAAATAGCTGCGCCTACATACAAACATCCCCATAGGTCATGTTGGAAAGCGTCAAAGCCATAGCCGGCATAAGTGGCATATCTGCTATGGTTTGTGAGGCTGATGTTCTTATCGTGGTATTCGCAGAAACTGATGAAGTTCTTTTCGCTGAGCATCACGCCCTTAGGAATGCCGGTAGTGCCGCTGGTATATAGTAGTACGAAAGCGTCTCCACCTTCGTATTTGCTTGCATCCTCACGCATGAAGCTCAGTCGCTCCTCAGGATAGCTGTTGTCAAGAGGCATGGCCGTATAGCCTGCTTTGGCAATACTGAGCGGTACGAGCACCATCTGCTCATTGCGTGGCACCGAGTAGCCTATGACATGGTCGCCGCATCGATATGTGTATTCTTCGTTGATGCTGTCGGTGAGTTCGTCAACCTGCTTGTATGTTAGTCTGGTCTCGCCTGCAACAACGCATATCGCATCAGGCTGCTTTTGTACAAACTCCTTGAACCTTGCCGCCAAGCCGCGTGAATAATCAACCTTCACTGACTTGTTGTTTCTTTTGTCAAGCCATGAATACTGCTCGGCAAGGCATACCTCGATGTCGCTTACTGTTTCTGCCGAAGTCATAGAGGCGAGAATTGCAGACATCGAGTTGGCAAACTCGCGCATGAAACTGTCAGTGTAGTCGCAGTTGTTGTAGCCAAGTTTGAGTGAGTAGCCCTGTTCTGTCTGAAATAGTTCGGCAACGAGTTTCCAGCCCGGAGTCAGTCGTCTGAGGTCCTGATATGGAACAAATACACCGTCAAGCACCAGGCTGCGCTTCTGAGCCAGGACTGAGCCTTGATATACAAACATGACCTGATTGCTTATGCCGAGGTCTTGTGCTGCATCCTGATAGTTGTAGTATTGCAATCGCTGTCCTTGCAGTAGCTGCTCTTGCATCGTTTGCATTGCCTCTGCTATGGTAGTATCACTCTTAGCCTGCAAGAATACGGGTAGAGTATGTACCATCATGGTGGTGGTAAGCAATGTCCTGCGGTCGCTTCTGCCGAAATATGCAGTGCAATATGAGGCTTTTTCTTCTGCCGTGTAACTGGCAAGAAGCAGAGCAAATGCAGTTTGCATAATTATACTCTCAGGTTTGTCGTATTTCTCCTGAATAAGTTTTATCTGCTCATGCGTAATGCTCAGAGGATAATGCTTGTATATATATTCCTCTGTGGTCGGGTCGGTTGTACATGTGGATTCCGGTATAGGCAGCGAATCTGTTTCCGACGCATCTGCAAAGGTCTTGGCGTACCATTCTTTTGCCTCAGTCATTGTGGTCTCATCTGAGCGCAGACGCATCTCTTCCTGAGCAATGGCTGCGCCGTCAAGCATCTCTCCTGAGGGTTTCTTGCCGTCGTATATACGGCTGATCTCTTTGAGAATGACTGTGATGGAGAAGCCGTCTACCAGGACGTGGTGAATATCGATATACAGATATTGTTTGCCATCTTCTGTGCAGTAAATCTCTATGCGGTATAGTCTGTCGCCGAGAATATCCATCGTCTTGCCAAACGAGTCTTGCACTTGGGCAATATCTTTTATTTCTGCCACTTTTACTATCTCTTCTGCGTCAACCTCTGCAGACACAATCTCTGGCAATCCGTCATCGGCTATCTGTATATGGCTGAGAAGGTATGGGTGTGCAAGCATGGCATCTGTAGCTGCTTGCTTGAGGCGCAGAATATCTGTTGACTCGGGGAGAGTGAACAATACAGGATTCTGATAGTTCAGTTCGCCGGGATTATCTGCCTGGCAGGCATAGAATACGCCCAACTGACTTTGGCTAAGAGGAGACTTCATAATTGTGATATGATTAATTGTAATTTATCAAAAAATAATTACTACTTGATTTCAAAGATGTTCTGAAAGCCGCTCATGCGGAATATGTCGTTAACATCTTCATTCAGGTTCTCCAGTACTATACTGCCGCCTTTTGCTTCGCTCTCGCGCTTTAGTTGCATGAAGAAACGGAGACCGGCCGATGAGATATACTCCAAGTCTGTGCAGTCAATAGTGAGGTGCTTGTCTGCGAGTTTGAGCACTTGACTCAGAGTGTCTGCTTGTTCTGTTGTGGCAACAGTATCTAATTCGCCAATCAGACTTACAACATAGTCCTGGTCTTGGCCTTTAATGTTAAGATTCATAATTGTTTTTCTTTAGAGTTAATATGTTTTTGTCGTTTGTCCTTTCGTAGTGGATTTCATCCATAATCTGCTTTACTATCATTATTCCCAAGCCGCCAATCTGTCTTTTGTTGACCACCTCATCTGCATCAACCTGTGGCTGCGCTGTAGGGTCGAAACTGATGCCGCTGTCTTCTATCTGAATTGTCAGACACTGGTCTTCGGCGCTAATGGTCAGACTTATTTCTCCTTGGTTGTTATCAGGATAAGCATAATTGATTATGTTGACCATTATCTCTTCTACAGCAAGCACTATTTTCCTTATGCTGCGCTTCTGAAAACCTGCACACATGCATATCTCCATAAGCGGATATTTCACCTTCTGCCAACTCTCAATCTTTGCTGCTATCGTGCATCTGTACGGTTGCGGCTGAGCTTTCTGCTGTATGCTGAGCAGGGTAATGTCGTCTGTTTGTTCGGCTTTGCCTATGTATCTTGATACTGCATTCATCATAGCCTCAATGTTTGACGCATTGTTGGCTACTATCTCTCCCCATTGCCGTTTGCCCAGCATCTTGTTTGATTCGTTGCGTGCTTCTGTGATGCCGTCGGTATATAAAACAATTGTGTCGTCTTTTAGCAAGATGGTGCCTTGCTCAATGTAGTTGTAGCCCTCCTTGTATCCAAGCGGAATGTTAGGCATTATGTCAAGACTGCTCACTCCCTGTTTGCCGTCTCCTGCTACTATTGGAGGCAGATGTCCGGCATTACAGAATGAGAAGATGCCTGTCGGAATATGCAGTTTGCCGACGAAGGCGGTAACAAAGGTTAGGGTGGGATTGTTGTTAGAGAGTATGTCGTTTATCTCCTCTGTTATCTGCTTGGTTGATGCCAGTCGGCGGACGGCAGAGCGGAAAAGGTTTACTGTAGCCGACATAAGCATCGCAGCAGGCACCCCTTTGCCCGAGACATCGCCTATAATGAAGAATATGCAGTCCTCTCTTGTATAAAAGTCGTATAAGTCGCCGCCTACTTCACGCATCGGTTTCAGTCGCGCATCAAGACGTACTCCGTTGTCGTCGGGGAAATCTCGGCGGAGTATGTCCATCTGTATAGTATGAGCAATCTGTAGTTCGTTGTCCATGAGTCGTTTTTCTGACTCTACACGGCTGTATTCTCTGATGTTGCGTATGTAGCGGTTTATCAAATAGCCCAGAAGCACTATGGCAAAGAAGATAATCAGTAAGATTATAACGCTTGCGCGGCGAATGTTGCCAAGTATCTGCTGCTTCGGTACAGCCAGCACCATACGCATCTCCACCGGAGTTAACATATAGGAGAGTATTATATGTGTTGTCTCGTCAAATTTCATGTCGCCTGAGTGGCTAAGCAGAGTGCCATCGGTTGAGTAGAGCAGACATGTCGCATCTTCGTATGGTTTCGCATTTTCCAACATGTCTTCTACCCACTCCAGAGTGAAGTCCAAACCTATAACGCCTATCAAGCGGTCACCTACAATCAGACGTCTTGAGTGAGTGCAGATCATCTTGTTTAGTTCGTAATCTTGGTAGCTCTGACTCCAATAGCCCTCCTCACCGGCTTTAAGCGCTCCCTGATACCACTCCTTCTCGAAGTAGTTATTTCGCTCGCTGCCAACATTCTTGGAAATCAGACTGTCATTCATGAAGTATGATATCGGCTCATACCAATAGCCTTTCTGAGGGAAGAAATTGGGTGCGAAGGCTATGTAGCAACTGGCCATGTCTGGATAGCGCTTTGCTATATCTCGGGTCTTTTCAAGTATGATGTCCGGATTGTCTATATTCTTCAATACGTAATCTTGCATCTTGCTTATTCCGTCAACCATGTCATAAAACTCAAAGGTGGCAGTGTTCTGTGCGATGGCGAGTTCATATAGCATCATCTCATTCACAGCCTTTTGCTCACGCTGGTATGAGATGTAGAACTGCACACCCATGATGGTTGCAATAAGTAAGCCGGCGATAATAGGCAGAATCCTCAGTTGCCACTGCTTGACCAGTGCTTTATATTCTTGCTGTTTCTTATTCATACTGGGCAGTCGAGTAGATATATCTGTTGCCGATAATGTTGCTGTGGATTACTATCTTATTCTCTTTGGTTAACACATCTTGTATGTTGTTTCTTAGCCCTTCTCCTGTCAGTTTCAGTATGGCCTCTTTTCTTGTCCACAGTAGCAGAAATGCTTGTGCCGGATTGGTGCTTTGGGCTATTATATGCTGCTCTTTTTCGTTCATCGTGAGTTTTGCCATCTCCTCCAAGTCAGTAGCATCAAAGCTTTTTGAGTCCTCAATGTCAATGCCCACCTCTTTGTCGGAAACTACACATGCTGCCACACTGCCGCTGTGTGAGAGTGAGAAGTGTATATTAGGATAGTCGGTAAGATACGGTTTGCCGCTTTTGTTCGTCGTAATCCCGAAGTCTGACTGATTTATGTTGAGATGTCTAAGAGCCTTGCTTAGCAAGGTATATGCAGCGGCGGAACGCTGCTGGTCTGTGCGCTGAATGTAGCGCTGGGCACGGACTTGCATACTCTGGCACAGATGTGAGTAGCCTGGAGTCTTTGCAATATTCAGGTCAAACGTAATCTCGGTCATATTCTATTTGTTATCAAACTTGAAAGTCTTCCTGTGATAGGGGCTGATGCCGTATTTGCCAATCGCTTTGCGGTGTTCCGGGGTTGGGTAGCCCATGTTCCTGTTCCACCCGTACATGGGATATTCTTCATGCAGGCGGCGCATGTATTCATCGCGGTGTGTCTTTGCCAGCACCGAGGCTGCCGCTATTGACATATATTTGCCATCACCTTTGACTATGGTCTGGTGCGGTATTGCAATCAGGCTGTTAGCAGGTATATATGGTTTGAATCTGTTGCCGTCAACAATGATATGCTCAGGTTGCGGAACGAGTTGTTCAAGTGCCCGATGCATGGCGAGTATGGCAGCATTGAGTATGTTTATCCTGTCTATCTCTTCTGCCGTCACTTGGGCCACTGCCCATGCTATTGCCTCTCGTTCTATTATTGGTCTCAGTTGGTCGCGTTGGTGCTCGGTCAGTTGCTTGGAGTCGTTGAGTAGTTCGTTCTTGAAGTCAGGGGGCAGGATTACGGCTGCTGCAAACACTGGTCCGGCAAGTGGTCCTCTGCCTGCTTCGTCGCATCCGGCTTCTATAACATTATGTATCAAACATTGCTCAAGCATAACCAACTTATAACTTATCAACTTACCAACCTACCAACCCTAAAACGGGTATCCTATTGCGAAATGGAATGTCATGTCATCTTTCCAGCATAGACCGTTGCTGACTGTTCTCCATGGTCCTCCGAATTTAGTCTCCGAGTCGAATCGTCCGTCATAGTTGATTCTGCTCGGGTCATATAGTTTGACACCGAAGTCCACACGCAGAACGAGGAAGTCGAAGTTGAGACGAAGTCCGATGCCGTAGCTCCATGCCAGTTGTTTGTAAAACTCGGTGAACTTGAACTGTCCGTATGGCTGTGTCTCATAGTTGAATATAGTCCATATATTGCCTGCATCTGTAAACAGTGCCAGTTCAAGAGCCCAGATGAGTTTTAGTCTGTATTCGAGGTTGAGATCTAATTTGATGTCTCCCGACTGGTTGTTGAAGTCTATACGGTCGCCGGTGCCGCGATAACTGCCCGGTCCGAGTGAGCGTATAGTCCAGCCGCGCACACTGTTGGCACCGCCTGCAAAATAGCGCTTCTCAAATGGTATGACAGAAGCATTGCCGAAGGGCACTGCTATGCCAAGACCCGCATGGAACACAAGCCGGTTGAGTTTGTTGAAAATCCAGTTGTATGTGTAACTGATATCGCCCTTCGCATACTGTGCAAAGCGTATATTAAACAGCTTGTAATATGGGTTGTCCGCTTTGTAGCCCGAACTTGTTTCTGTGTCTGGAGTGGTCTTCTCAAGTCGGAAGAGGTTGCTGATGCCATATAGGAAGTTGCCGGCTGTCTCTATTGTGTATTGAAGATTGCTGTAGCTGCGTAGCGGTTGGCGCGAGTTGTATGTAGAGTATGTTCCCGAGTACGCCCAATCCATGATGAAATGGTCTTCGTAGGAGTACTTGAGTATGTTGGTCGGTTTGAGAAACTCTGCTCTGAACCGGTCGCTTATCCACGGCAGATATACGTAACTGATGTCTATCAGGTTGAACGAGTGTCTCCAGCGGTTGTTGTTGGTAAGTACATAATAGCTGACAGCAGCATTGGCTATTGTTCTGCTGAATTCTTCCGGGCGGTTCTGATAGCTATAGCCGAGACTTATCTTCACGTTGCTTGGGAAGCGTAGCGAGGCGTTGGCTTTGCCTTCTATGGCACGGCTGCCGTTTTGTCTCCATTCGTACGAGCCTTTGGCACTGATGGTGAATTCTTCCGAGCCGCGGAAGAGGTTGCGGTTGGTATAAGTCACTCCTGCACCTACTCCCCAGTCGCCTGCGGAGAATGTACCTTCTGCTTCGGCTGTTACGTTGTGTATCTTGGCACGTGCTACCTGCACGTGGCAGTCAAGAAGGCTGTCGCCCACTGGAACGAAGTCGATGCTCACATACTTGACTGCGGAGAGTCGGTTGAGGTTGGTGTATGACTTCTCAACCTTGCGTATGTCATACATCTCTCCCGGACGGATAGCGCACTGACGCTTGAGTGTCTTCTCGCGCAGCAGACGTCTGCCGTAGTAGAGGAATGAGTAGTCTCCGCTCTCTACCGTGTCAGGTGCCTGCTCGTTTTCTTCGGCTACGTTACTATTGGTTGAGAATGTGACGTGCCGGATTCTGTACTGCGTGAAGATCCGTTGTTTGAGTGTGTCGCTAAGCTCGTCTATATAGTCCTGAAGCGTTAGTTGCATGTCAATCTCTCGCGGACTATATGTGCTGTCGGCTATGTATTGCAGAAGCTCTTTGTCGAAATAGTAGTATCCGCGGCTGCGCATGATGTTGGTTATGCGTTGCCGTTCTTCGTCGAAGATGTTGCTGTCGAAAACCATTCCCTCCGTGATAAGACTGCGCCGGTTGGCGATGCGGAAAAGGTCGGGCTGGTCGAGCTGCACTCTGTAGTTTCTGAGGTGATATGGCTCTCCGGCAGTGACGAGATACTTGAGCCTCACTTTCCTTCCCTTGAACGCCATCGCTGTATCCACGCTGGAGGCAAAGTAGCCTTTGTTGTTCATCGCAAGCTTCAGCTGTTTCATCGAGGCGTCAGCAAGACTTTCATCGAACACTTCTGGCGGCTCTCCGAGTTTCCGGAGTTGACGGTTGATCCATTTGGCGGAGTCTCCTTTCTGCAGATTCCATATGTCGAGTTGCAACTTCCAGAACCCGAGTACCTCCGAGTTGTTCCGTTGCCTTAGATAGCTGCGTAGTTCGTCTGCTTGAACGTCTCTGGTGTCGGTTACGCGCACACGGGTTTTGTCCAGAAGATACTTGCCTTCGGGAACAAACTTGGTGGTGTGACATGAGTTGAGTGTCAGTACCATAAGGGCGGTTAATATCAGCAAAAGCCTACTACGCATAATACGCTGCAAAGTTACGAATAATAATTGAAATTACCAAAGAATAATACTATTCTTCAATATGTGGAAATGTGAAAAAGTGGAATTATCTTGGCCGACATATCTATCACTCTAAGCATACTCCTTCCCACATTTCCACATTTTCACACATCAGTGAGTATGCTCGGATATTGTATGGCATAAATTCTTTCTTTTTTATCGTACTGCTGAAATAGTTGTGTATTTGAGATATTTGATGTAACTTTGTAGCGTGAAAAAGTTTCACAATCACTTGATAAAAATGACAAGATTATGAAAGATTTTTTAAAGTACATGTTTGCCACGGTGTGTGGTATTGTTTTGCTTTCGACATTGTCGATGTTTATGTTTTTCTTTTCGTTGATAGGCTTTGCTATCTCAGGCAGTGAGAGCACAAAGTTGTCGAAGCACAGTGTCTATCGTATTCGTCTGGAGGGCGTGTTGCAGGAGCAGTCCGATACTGACCCTATGGCTGAAGTGTTTGCTCGTGCTTCTAAGCGTGAAGTGCCTCAACAGTTGGGCTTGGACGATTTACTTCGCAACATACGCTTGGCGAAAGAAGACAAGCATATCGATGGTATATATTTGGAGGGTGGCAGCCTGAGTGCAGGTTTCGCTTCTCGCGATGAGTTGCGCCGCGCATTACTCGATTTCAAGGAGAGCGGCAAGTTTATTGTTGCCTATGCCGACAACTACACTCAGGGCAACTATTGGCTCGCCAGCGTGGCTGACAAGGTGTGCCTGAATAGCCACGGCACGCTCTCGTGGGCAGGTCTGTCTGCCAACTTGACGTTCTATTCTCGTGCCTTGCAGAAGTTGGGAGTGGAGATGCAAGTGGTGAAAGTCGGCACCTTCAAGTCGGCTGTGGAACCGTATATACTGACTAAGATGAGTGATGCCAACCGTTTGCAGATGAACGTGCTGCTTGAGGATATGTGGCAGGTGGTGACCAGTCAGGTGAGTGAGAGCCGGGGCCTGAGTGTGGAAGAACTCAATCGTCTGGCTGACCTGAATATGTCGTTTCAGCCTGAAGAGAGTCTTGTAGCCTGCGGTCTGATCGACACTCTGATTTACAAGCAGGATGTGAAGCAGATTATGATAGGCATGACCGGCAGTGAGGACTTTAAGTACGTGTCCCACACCGAGATGCTCGGTCTTGAAGATAACATCAAGTCGTCGAAGAACAAGGTGGCAGTCATCTATGCCGAAGGTGAGATTACCGACAACAGCGGTGACGGCATAGTAGGCACTAAAATGACAAAGCTGATTGACAAGATTGCAAAAAATGACGATGTGAAGGCTGTGGTGCTTCGCGTTAATAGCCCCGGTGGCTCAGCCTATGCCAGCGAACAGATATGGCACGCTCTGTCACTGCTCAAAGAGAAGAAGCCTCTTGTGGTGTCCATGGGCGACTATGCAGCCTCTGGCGGCTACTATATCTCTTGTGTGGCAGACAGCATCTTTGCAGAGCCGACTACGCTCACCGGCTCTATCGGTATCTTCGGCTTGATTCCTTCTGTAGCAGGCTTGGCTGACAAGATTGGTATTGACTTCGATGGCGTGGGAACCAACCGCTTGAGTCTGACCGAATCTAATCTCATACAGAAAGGTATGAATCCGGAAGAGCGTGAACTGATGCAGGGTCATGTCAACCGCGGATACGAGCTGTTTGTCAGCCGTTGTGCTGCTGGTCGTGATATGACCACGGAGCAGATAAAGCAAATCGCAGAGGGGCGCGTGTGGAGCGGTTCGCGTGCATTGCAGATAGGTCTGGTGGATGCTTTCGGCAATTTGGATGACGCAGTCAAGGCTGCGGCCGATATCGCTGAATTGGAAAAGTATGAGGTGATAGATGCAGAGGATGCCAAGAATAGTTTCATGGAAACTCTGATGGAGATATACGGGCTTGACGACAGCGACCAGGAACTGGTGCGCGGCTACAAAGCACTCAAGAATATGCTTGACAACAACAGTCTGCAAGCTCGCTTGCCCTACGGAATAGAGATAAAGTAGTCCGGTGTTTTTAAGTTTGGGATACTACGAAAATTATTCGTCTCATATTATCATGGCTGTATGGTGCGGTAGTGACTGTAAGGAATGTGCTGTACGATGAGCATATCCTGTTTAGTTCTAAAGCGCCTCTGCCCACTGTCTGTGTCGGCAATCTCGCTGTCGGTGGCACGGGCAAGACTCCGCATACCGAGTTTCTTGCTCGCGAACTGTCAAAGCAGTACAAAGTGGCTGTACTGTCCAGGGGGTACAAACGCAAAACAAGAGGTTTCCGTCTGGCAGACGAGAAGTCAACGGCTTTGACTATAGGCGATGAGCCGATGCAGATGTATGAGAAGTTAAAAGGTGCAGGCGACGGCTTTCCTGTCGTTGTAGCTGTGTGTGAGAATAGGTTGTATGGTATTAAACGGCTGAGAAAACTCTTCCCCGACCTTCAACTGGTGATTCTGGATGATGCCTTTCAGCATCGCTGTCTGAATTGTGGTTACAATATTCTCCTCACATCTGCCGACAATATATATGTTAACGACCATTTCCTCCCCTATGGTCGTTTGCGTGACAACGTCAACTCTGCTCTGCGTGCCAATATGATTGTTGTGACTAAATGCAAGGAGTCAATGCAGCCTATCGACCGCAGAGTGATTGAGACTTCGCTTCATCTGCCTCAGTATCAGCAGATATTTTTCTCTTATCTGAAGTATGAAGAGTTGAGGCCTATGTCTCAGGAGAGCGAACCTGTCAAAGCTGATACCGTGCTTGCTCTGACTGCTATAGCCGACCCCAAACCGATGCATGAGTATCTGCAAGGCAAATACAGAACGGTGATTCCTCTTGCATATCCCGACCATCATCGCTTCAGCAAGCAAGACATAAGATACATTGAAAAGACTTACCGGGATCAGGGTTGCGGCATGATTATCATTACCGAGAAAGATGCAGCAAGACTTCAAAACGACAATCATTATGCCCGAACCTTGAAAGACTGTACTTGGATTCTGCCTGTCACTGTTGACTTCAAGTCGCAGAAAGAGCAGATGCTCAAACCGATATTGCATTATTTGGGTAATGGATAATGGTTACTGAATAGCAGACAAGAAGGTACACCCCGGCAGAGAACTTTAGTAACTTAGGTTATATTAAGATGCAGATATTTGCTCTCATACGACGTTTCATTCCGCCATACAAGAAAGAGTTGGTGCTGAATGTTCTGTTTAACCTGCTGAGTACCGTGCTCAGCCTCTTCTCGTTTGCTGCCATCATACCTGTATTAAGGTTGCTCTTCGGCATCAACGATGCTGCGCTTGAGTATGTCGAGTTGTCTGCTGCAACCGGTATGGAAGAGTGGTTGGCTGCGCTGAAGAACAATGTCTTCTGGCTTATTCAAGACCAGATGGCAGCGTCAGGCTCTGGCTGGGTGCTGTTTCTGCTGGGTCTCTTCCTTGTTGTCATGACCTTGCTCAAGTGTCTCTGTGCGTGGTTGGCGTCCTATTTCATGATACCTATACGCACAGGTGTGCTTCGTGACCTGCGTCATCAGCTCTATGAGAAAGTGGTGTCGCTGCCGATAGGTTTTTTCACGGAGGAGAAAAAGGGTGATATCATGTCTCGCATGACGAGCGATGTGCAAGAGGTGGAGACCAGTATCATGTCGTCGCTCGATATGCTCCTCAAGGACCCCATCATGATACTTATCTATCTGACAGCTTTGTTCTTTGTCTCTTGGCAACTGACACTCTTCGTGCTTGTACTCTTGCCCGTCAGTGGCTGGCTGATAGGCAGAATAGGCAAGAGCCTGAAGCGGCGTTCTAACAAGGGGCAGGAGCAGACTGCCGAGTTGCTCACTCAGATAGAGGAGACGCTCTCCGGACTCAGAGTAGTGAAGGCTTTCAATGCTGAAAGACGTCTGACAGAGCGGTTCGACAAACTCAACAACCAGACCCGCAAGACGTTCAACCGTATCAATCGCCGTTACACGCTGGCTCACCCTGTGTCTGAGTTCCTCGGCACAGCTGTTATAGCAGTCTTGCTCTGGTATGGCGGTGGACTTATCCTTGCCGATCACAGCACTATCGATGCAGCCGCTTTCATCTATTATCTCGTTATCTTCTACAGCATCATCAACCCTGCTAAGGACTTGACAAAGGCGTCTTACAGCATCCGCAAAGGTATGGCTTCGCTTGAGCGTATCGACAAAATCCTGAACGTGGAGAGCAACATACATGAGCCTGCCGTGCCTAAACAGTTAGGCTCCGAGTTGCATAGCATCACATATAGCCATGTCGGTTTCTCTTATTCCTCAGGTGTGCCTGTGCTGACCGATATCAATCTCGATATACATGCAGGCCAGACCATCGCTTTCGTTGGCCAGTCCGGCTCGGGTAAGACAACGCTTGTTGACCTGCTGCCGAGGTTCTATGATGTGACCGAAGGACAGATTCTTATCAACGGAGTCAATGTCAGAGATGTCCTGACTCATGACTTGCGGTCACTGATGGGTAATGTGAATCAGGAAGCCATACTTTTCAACGATACCTTCCTCAATAACATCACTTTCGGTGTAGATAATGCCACAATGGATGAGGTGGTGGCGGCTGCCAGGATAGCCAATGCTCACGACTTCATCATGGCAACGCCTGATGGCTACGAGACGGTCATTGGTGACCGGGGCTCGCGTCTGTCTGGCGGACAGCGGCAGCGTATCAGTATCGCACGCGCTATACTCAAGAATCCGCCTGTACTGATTCTGGATGAGGCTACTTCGGCACTCGACACCGAGAATGAGCGTCTTGTGCAGGAAGCACTCGACAACTTGATGAAGAACCGCACTACGCTGGTTGTGGCTCACCGCCTGTCAACTATTCGGAAGGCAGACCTCATTTGTGTCCTCAGCGAAGGTAGAATAGTAGAGCGGGGAACTCACGAACAGCTCCTCGCCCTTGACGGCTACTATACTAAACTGGTGCAGATGCAGAACGAATGATGCAAAACTCATTCTGCATTATCTCACTACCACTTTCCTATTCATTATGTATATTCCTGCAGGCAGGTATTTAATGTCCTCTTTGCCTTTGCCAACGGCTATTCCCATCAGTGTGTAAATCACGTCATCGTAAGTCTGCTTGGTGTCCTGCAGATTGGTCACAGTGGTGTCTATGTTTATTCCGAGCAGATAGCGGCATGCGTTGTCAATAAGTCTTGTCGCCGACTCGGTAAGATATGCCGTTGAGTATTCGCTTACACCTATCATCATGAAGTCAGCCTGCAGTGTGGTGCCGTTCATGTTGGTTCCGGCTTTGGCTTCTACTATACTCTGACCCGCTGCAGTCTCAGGTGTGGCAATCTCCGATACTGCAGAGTTGTACCAGCCGTTGATGGCTGTCACACCGTTGGTCTGAACCTCGGTGAATATACTCAGCGTGTTGCCCTCTTCAATATCTATGCCGCTGAAGATAAGGTGCTCCGGGTTGCTTATCTTTATTGTCTTCTCAGCTGTGTTGACTGAGTTCCCCCAGTTCCAGACTGACTGTTTTAGCATGAATGGCTTGAGCAGCAATGTAGGTTTGCTGATAGTCTTCAGTGTGCTGAGTCCCGCAGCCATGCTTCCCGGTACAGGCGAGATGACTATGAGGTCGTAGTCGGCAGCATTGATGCTTGTTGCTGCATCCACCACTGTTATGTCTAACCATGGGTCGGCATTCAGACTGTTGAGTATCAGCTGGTCACGGCTGTCGTCAGGCACGGTTACATACGCTACGCTGTAGCCGCTGCCTTCTGGTTTGACTATTATGCTGACAGTGAGTGTCTTCGTCTTTGCTGTGCCTACAGTGCTGATAGCAATGCTGTAAGTGCCCACTTGCGTCGGCTTGCCGCTGATAGTGATAGTCTGGTCCGTGGTGTTAATGTCGGCATTGATGCCCTCAGGGAGAGTGGTGTAATCTACTGTTTCTGCGCTGCCTCCCCAACTCACTACAACTGGGCTTAGGTCCTCGCCTAACCGCAGTGTCTGACTTGGTGAGCCGCTTATGAGAGTGAGTGTCGCGGGCATGATTATCTCACCTGAGCCATACTCGTAGCAACCCAGATCCGGAGCATTGCCTGTATAACTCTGCCCCACATCCACACCGGCATCAATCAGTTTGCTGCCCTCTTTCAGACGCATAAAAGCCACCTCCGGCAGGTTGCCTTCTGAGTCGCGACTTGTGAGAACAAGAGTCGTGTCAAGCGATAGGAAGTCTTTGTCAGACACGCTTATTCCGCTTGTGTTCCACGAGTTGTGGTCTGTCGTCACACTCTTGCAGGTGAACACGTTGGCTGATTTGGTCTTGTAGGTAAGACAGTTGCGGATAATGAGTGTGCCTCCGTCTTTATTATGAAAGCCGTAGTCTATACCGTTCATGTAGGCAGAGCAGTTGTATATTGTCATCTTGCCGTAGTTGTTGTTCTGGTCGAATCCTTTTACTGTGTTTGCCACTGCCAGGCAGTGTTCCAGCTGAACATTGTTGTTGGTGTAGCCTCCGCCTATCTTGAAGCCGTTGCCGTTGCCGATGTTTGGATAGCGGCTGAGGCTGGCCTGCAGTTTGTTGCCGTCAGCATCGGTGATGGTGATGGTCTTGCTGAACTGGTCAAACCAGCTCTTGTCTGTTTCGCGTCTGCCGTGGTTCGTGAAGTCGTAGTAGTCAGGGCCGTTCTTATAGCATATACAGTTAATAAGTTTCGTCGGCGTCGTACCGTTGCTGACTCGCTGGAAGAAGTCCCAACCGTCATCAGAGTTGTTCCACGCCCGGCAACCTATATATGTATTGGCTCCTCCTGTATATTGCTTGTCTGCAAATCCGTCGGCATTACCGCCGAAGTCGGCAGCATTAATTCCTCCTAACTGATAGTCGCAGTTGTCGTGTGAGTCCACGTTGATAATCTGGTTGCCTCCGCCTGCCTTCATCTGCACTCCCGTGTCACCGTTGCCATATACGTCAAGGTCTTCGAATATGTTGTTGCTGCCGCTGTTGTGAAGCGCGTTCTTGCCTGAATAGCGCAGGGTCAGACCTTTGATGTGTATGTAGTCGTTACCCTCGTTTAGTTGCAGACCTCGCTCGCCGTAGGGTTGGTTGCGGAAGTCGAGTATGGCTGTGCGCGATGCCACTCCCGGGGCTACTGTAATAAGAATCTCCGAACTGCTGCTACCTGCCACGCCTGAAGCAAATGAGACCTTCTGAAGGTCATACTGACCCGCCAGCAGATACAATATGTCACCTGCTTTCAGTTTCTTCAGAAGCGAAGTGAAACTGCCTGCCTTCGTATCGGTAGAACCGTCACCCGAGCCGTTGGGCGAAGCATAGTAGGTGGCTGAATATAGTGAGATAACAGCTGCAATGCAGCAAAACAAAGTCAATGCTCTTTTCATATAAGTACAAATTTATACGAGTGCAAAGATATTGCTATAATTGCAAGCGTATGTGTAAATTATGACGAAAAGAGAGTGTTATTTAAGATAGCGTTTGGGGCTGTAGAACTGCAGTAGCAGGGCAACCACACACCTGTATGAGCCCAGTATTACGAGCGGAATCAGTTCTCTTATACCGAAGAATGGTAGCAACAGAGCCAGAGCTATGGCGTAGTAACCTACTCTAAAGTATGTCTTGCTGCTTTCTGTCGGTATTATCTTTCTGATGACGGGGAAGCGGTAACTTGGCATAGAGAACCTTTCAAGCATGTTGCAGCATGGGAAACTGAGAAAAAGCAGCATGTATATCTGCCATGAGGGTGAGTATGGCAGCAGGAAAGGCAGATATCTGGAGAATACCAGTATAGGGTAGAGTAGTACATTCCACCTGTTGCGCCACCGGTTGTATATTAGAAACACAATCGGAATCAGCCCTGTTGACACTGTTGTTACTATGGCTCCTGCACTGAAGTCGTTAAGCAGCAGGAATACTGTCAGCAGTATCGCAGCAATTGTCACTCTCGCAAAAAAGATATGTCCCGCGTGCGAGTAGAAGTACTCTGAGTTCTTCTCGCTCAGCCTCAGTGTAGGCTTCTGCTCTCTCAGTGTGGCGAAGGTGTCGTTGTGTATGTAGCCGATCTCATACAGTGTGAAGGCTGCAACGAGTATCAGCAGGTAGTTGATGCAGAAGAGCCATGAGACCCCGCCCGCTGCCAGCCACGAGTACCAACCCGTGGGCATCAGGTAGATAAGCATCCATGATAGCAGTTTCCCCGGGGTGCGCAGCCTGACGCTGTAGTTGTAGGCAAATGGCAGATAGAAGACTGCGTTGCTCACTCTTGTCAAATCTGCCTCTGTGTTAATATCTGTCTGTCTCTGCTTCAATGTATGTGATTTCTGTTGAGGGGTTGTTTCCTACTCGTTTCTCCCATCTGCTCAGGTTGTCGTATGTCACTATAGTCGCCTTCTCCGACTTGTTCACAAGCTCTGCGTCTGTCAGGTTGTCGGTGATTATGTCAAAATGCTCTATGTCTGCTATCTGCAGATGTTTGGTTAGGAGTATGTCGCTTAGTGTGCCTGTGCATACGTCATTCTCGTATTGCAGCCTCGAGGCATACACTTTGTTTGCACCGATATGTTTAGCCACTGTGTTGGCAATCACGTCCAGTGTGCCCGACGCTATTACAATATTCTCTTTCGGCAGCACTCGCCACACATCCTCTATCTTTCTTGGCAACAGGTAACTCTGGTAGAACTGCTCTGCCTTTTGCTCCAGCTCGGTGCGGGTCATGCCTTTGAGGTGTCTTGCTGCAAGCCGCCTGTGCATGTCATAGCGGAATAGTTTGTATAGTATCAGGTTCGCATACTTGCCGGCTCTCGTCTTGAACAACCTTCTCAGTCTTCTGTATGAAGCGTCACTGCTGAATAGGAAGTCTAAGAAGTCAAACGTGGTGTTCGATGAGAACAGTGTCCAGCAGATGTCGGTTAAGGTGTACCTGGTCTGACTGCGGCAGATGGTGTTTCTGAATATCTCGGCAAACTGCTCTGCCTGCTTCTGACGGCTGAAGAGTGACTTCTGCTCGTGGTTGACTTGTTGGTGCGTAAAGCCCTTTTCTCTCCACTGTGCATATTTGTCCGATATGAACTGCTCTACTTGCTCGGCTGTAGTGGCTGCCAGACCGGCGTTGGTGTCTTTTATTACCTGTGCCAGACATTCTTCGTCGCTTCTGACGCACAGTACAGGTTTCTCTGATCCGAGTGCCTCGAAGAACTTGGTGGTCATTATGCCGTGTGGACCATCGGCCGTTGCCTTGTTGGTCAGCACCAGTATGATGCTGCTCTTGTGAAGTATGTCACATACTTTGTCAGGTGCGACATAGTCGTGGTAACGCATCAGCTGCCCCACACCATACTGCTCTGCCATAGCGCTCACTGCCGCCTTCCCCGCCTCGTCTGTGTACCAGTCCACGCTCAGTGAGGGTAGCGAAGGCATGTGGCTCAAGGCCTGGAAAAGCAGTGCGGGGTCACGTAGCGACTGCTCGTACATTCTGCCGGTATAAGTTATGGAGAAGTGCTCCGCACGTATGTCTTTGGGTGCGAATGTCTGTTCGTCGTAACCGTTGTAAACAAGATATGTGTTGGTGTTGTATCGGCTCAGTAGCTCTTTGTGCCATGTCGATACAGTTGTCACCGCAGCTGCCTGCTCAAGAGCCTTGTTGCGCTCACGGAGTACATATTCTGCGTAGTGGTTGGAGAAAACCTGGAACCTGCCACCTGAAACCTGAAACTTGGAACCTGAAACCTGAAACCTGGAACCTGAAACTTGGAACCTGAAACCAGACACCGCCTCAAAGAGACGTGTGAGTTTCGTCAGGCGGGGCATAGGTGAGGCGAAGTAGTGCGATGTGCCCATCTGCTCGAACACGTCTCTCAGGTCCAATACCAGCGGTGTCTTTGTGAGTCGTGAGAACTCTCTCGCGCTGTATAGGGGAAACGTGTATGCGCTTGCAAGTATCAGGTCGAATTTGGTGTTCCTGAACTCCCGTATCAGAAAATGCAGAAACTGTTTCTCTTTCCTGTGAAGCAGTTTGTCTCTCAGCCACTGAAAGTACCATACAATGCGCCCTATGCCTTTCTTCTCAGGGTAGTAGGTGAAAGGATGGAATGTCGCTGTCGGAATACTGTATTCATGCTCTCTCACTTGCTCACATGCTACATCTACCTGCCATTCATCACTCAGGTTTCTTATCAGATTGCGCATTCGTGTACCGTACATTGGTGGCACAAAGGCGTCGCATAGTATGAGCAGACGTTTGGGCATTACTGGTGTCTCAGGTAGTTGAGTATTGCAGGGTAAAGGCTCTTGTGATAGTTGTCGTCGGTGAATATGCTGTTATGCCACAGCAGTGTCAGCTCTCCGCCTACTTGCCTTGTCTTGTCTATCAGTTGCTGGCATAGGTAGAATGCCTCCTCTTCAGTCAGATTCATGTAGTTGTCGTTGCTCAGCGTGCAATCCATCACTGTCAGAGGGTGCAGAGTGAGTGGTGTTACTTTCAGTGTCTTCGGGTTGATCCAGCGCACAGGTCTTGCTGTGCATAGTCTGAATCCGGCACGGTCGGCAAACCCCATGCTGTAGTCGTCGGTGATGCCTGAGTTGGCAAGTATCTGCATGTTGTCTATTGAAGTGCAGCGCAGCCAGTGATAGCGGTTCTTGGTTACTGGCTGCCGATTGGCGGTTGCCGAGAGTGCCTCCTCAAGTTTCTGTTTCTCTTGTTTTATCAGGTTGGCATCTGCCCCTGCTTGGTAGGAGCTGTGCAGACCTATCTCTGCACCTGACTTGTTGATGTACTTCAGCAGTTCCCCGAAGTCTTTGCCTGATAGCTTGTATTGCGGATAATCAAACCCCTTGCCTGTCGAGGCTTTGATGAAATATATAATATTGGTGGAATGTAGCTTGTTCCTCAGTTTGGTGTCTGTATGACTGAGCCAGGGGAAAGTGAAGGCTGGGTCGTCGTGCAGGTGTTGCGCAGCGGCTATGGCCTGTTTGGCTTTTCCTCGGGCTATACCGCCCAGAAAACCTCTCAGATGGCGGTAGTGTGCTATTGTATCCACGTCGTGCGTCAGGTTTACGCATGCTATCTTCTGCTCCGGCAGAGGCAGCTCCAGACGTTTCATCAGCCACCGTGAGTATTCGTCAATCAGTGGAATCGAGAGCAGGTTGCCTTCTGAGAGTAGCGAGTGTCGGGCAAGAAACCGGCCGTGCTCGTCTCTTTCCTGAATAACCATCTCTTCTGCCCTTGACATCAGAAAGCAGGCCACACTCATTATGTCTGTCTCCGGTGTTATTGCTCGTTGGTGAAGCACTTGCTTGACTTCCGGGTAGAAGTCCTCCCACGATTTCTCCGGATGGGCAAGTGGTGAGTTGTCTGACGGGCGTATTGTGACTTTATATCGTTTGGCTTCCTCTTCGTCGGAAGTGTATCCTACCAGCGACAATGCGTCTTGATTGCCGTATAGAAGGAATGAAAGCAGGTATTTGATAGTGTCAGTCATGATGGTATTATTTTGTTTGTGTCAGTTGTTCCGATAGTATCTCCCACTCATAGAGCCGCTGTTCAAGTTGGCGTTTCACGTGCTCGTATCTCTCAAAGAGTGAGGTGTCTGTTTGGTTCTGTGGAAGCGTCAGTGCTTCTTCTATCTCTTTTTGCTCTTTCTCCAGGTCTGCTATGGCAGTCTCCGTCTCCGTCACCTGTTTCTCCAGTTTGCGTTGCTCTCTCTGTCTGCGTTTCTGCTCCTCAAAGTCCAGTTTGGCAGTACTGGGCTGCAACGGCTGTGTCTGCTCTGCCTCTGCTGTGACTGCCTTTCGTTCTAACTCCTGCAGCGATGTGATGTTTTTCTTCTGCAGAAAGTCATATATGCCGCCCAGGTGTTCTATCACCTTGCCCCCTGAAAACTCATACACTTTGCTTACCAGACCGTCCAGAAAATACCGGTCGTGAGACACCACTATCAGTGTGCCGTCAAAAGCAAGCAATGCGTCCTTCAGTATGTCTTTCGACTGCATGTCAAGGTGGTTGGTAGGCTCGTCCAGTATAAGCAGGTTGACTGGCTCAAGCAGTAGTCTTATCATCGCAAGGCGGCTTCTCTCACCGCCTGAGAGCACCTTCACTTTCTTGTCCGATGCTTCTCCCCCGAACATGAAGGCACCCAATATGTCTCTTATCCGTAGTCTTATGTCGCCTGTCGCTACTCTGTCTATGGTCTCGAACACTGTTTGCTCTCCGTCAAGCAGTGCTGCTTGGTTCTGGGCGAAATAGCCTATCTTCACGTTATGCCCTGTCTTCAGTGTGCCAAGATAGTCCAGTTGCTGCATTATGCAGCGCACCATCGTGGTCTTGCCTTCGCCGTTCCTGCCAACAAAGGCTACTTTCTCTCCGCGTCTGATTGTGAAGTTGGCATCGTGGAATACTACATGCTCTCCGAAGGCTTTCATCACATCCTCGGCTATCACCGGGAAATCACCGCTGCGGGGGGCAGGGGGGAAATGCAGCCTCAGGCGCGAGGTGTCCTCCAAGTCAACCTCCAGCCGCTCCAGTTTCTCCAGTTGCTTTATCCTGCTCTGTACTTGCACGGCTTTGGTCGCTTTGTATCGGAAACGCTCAATGAAATCTTCTGTATCCTGAATCATCTTCTGCTGGTTCAGGTAGGCTCTCACCTGTTGCTCGTGGCGTTCGCGTCTCAGTTCTACATAGTGCGAATAGTTGACGTCGTAGTCGTATATTCTGCCCAGCGAGATTTCTATCGTTCTGTTGGTCACGTTGTCTATAAAGGCGCGGTCGTGACTTACAAGCAGAAGGGCGGATGGGCTGTCTGTGAGGAATTGTTCAAGCCATTGTATCGATTCGATGTCAAGGTGGTTGGTGGGCTCGTCCAGTAGCAGCAGGTCAGGTTTCCTCAGTAGTATCTTTGCCAGTTCTATGCGCATCCTCCAGCCGCCGGAGAACTCCGAGCATGGCCTCTGAAAGTCTGTGCGCATAAAGCCCAGTCCGAGCAGGGTGCGTTCTGTCTCGCCTTCTATCTTCTGGGGCTGCAGGTTGTTCACTATCTGCTGGTACTCGTCATGCTTCTCAAGCAGTCTTTCGTATTCTTTCGAGTCATAGTCGTCGCGCTCTGCCAGCTCCTTATTGATGTTTTCCAGACGCTGCTCGATGTCGTGTGTGTCTTCAAATGCTTTTCTGGCTTCTTCTATCACGGTGCTGTCATCTGTCAGCATCATCACCTGGGGCAGGTAGCCGATACTCAGGTCGCGCTCTCTTGCTATCACACCCGAGGTCGGAGTCTGCTCACCTGCTATCAGGCGGAGCAGTGTTGTCTTTCCCGCACCATTCTTTCCGACAAGGGCTATCTTGTCCTTCCTGTTGATAAGGAAAGAGATGTCTTCCAAAATAGGCTTGGAAGAAAACTCCATTGTCAGATGTTCTATCGATAGCATATATTATTAACTCTCAACTCTCAACTCTCAACTAATAATATCTTCTCTCCACTCTCAACTTTCCACTTTCAACTTCTCTAAACTCTCAACTCTAAACTCTCAACTAATAATATCTTCTCTAAACTCTAAACTCTCAACTCTCAACTAATAATAACTTCTCTCAACTCTCAACTCTAAACTCTCAACTAATAACTTCTCTCCGCTCTCAACTTCCTGTCCACTGCTCTCCACAGTATGAAGGTCAGCAGTGTGCAGATGCAGAAATCTACTCCTACCAGCACCCATATATTCCAGTTCCTGCCTAATAGTGCCAGACCAATGAAGAGTATGGTTACCGATAGTAGTACGCAGGTGGTCTGTATATGGTTCAGACCCGTGCGCAGCAGCAGGTGGTGTATGTGGTTCTTGTCCGGTGAGAAAGGCGACTTCTTGTGCTTGATGCGGGTCAGCATCACTCTTATCGTGTCGTATATCGGCACCGATAGCACGCATATACATACTGCCGGGGCGGCCGAGCATATCATGTTGTCTGGCACAAGGTGATAGGCATTCAGTGTGCAGAAGCGAAACACGAAGGCTGTCAGCAGATAGCCGAGCAGCAGTGAGCCGGAGTCTCCCATGAATATCTTGCGCTTCGTGCCGCCGAACACGTTGTAGATAAAGAACACCGCCAGGGCGCCTATCATGCTGTACCCCAGTGTCGCCCAGCTCAGTTCGCCCGCCAGCTGAAACCAGATGGCAAAGAATGCACAATACAGTATTCCCAGTCCCGAAGCCAGACCGTCAACGCCGTCTATCAGGTTCAAGGCGTTGATTATCGCTACCAGTACGAAGAACGAGAGCAGATAACTGCTTACCACACCTATCTCTTCTATTCCGAGGAACCCGTGCAGGTGCGTCAGGCGGATGTCTGCAAAGCCTATCATTGCCACTCCAGCAAGCATCTCGCCAAGCAGTTTGCTGATTGGTGAGAGGTCCAGTATGTCGTCGGCAAAGCCTACAAACAGTATCACTATCAGTCCTATAAGCAGAAACTGCGACTCTGTCAGACTCGCATACTCGAATATGATGTATGTGAGCAGAAACGATACGCAGATGTCTATACCTCCAATGTTGGGTATCTCGCCCGTATGAGACATGCGTTTGTTGGGTTTCACCAGAAAATGCTTCTCCCGTGCTATCTTCAGTACTACCGGCATGCATGCCAGTCCTATCAGAAAGGATACTATACCTATCAGCGCAGGATATGTATCAAAAAATGTATTCATAACTCTTAACTCTTAACTCTTAACTTTATTCAACTTCTCTCCACTTTAAACTCTCAACTCTCAACTAATAATAACTTCTCTCAACTCTCCACTTTCAACTCTCAACTCTTAACTATAAAACTTCTCTCAACTCTCAACTTTCAACTCTCAACTACATCACCTCACTTGTCCAGCTGCTCGTACACTGAGTTCCGTGACAAGTATTCTGGCACTATCTGTTTCATCAGTGATACTGTAAGGAATGGTTTCGACTGGTTGCTCAGTTCAAGCAGTTTGTTCACCTGTTCGTTCACCTGCTCGAAAGGATATTCTCTCACTTTTGCTCTCATTATCTTGTCGTTTTCTGTTGGGAGAGTCGTCTCTTTCTGGTTGAGCAGTTCTTCGTATAGTTTCTCTCCTGGCCTCAGTCCGGTGAACACTATCTGGATGTCCTTTCCGGGGACGTAGCCTGCCAGACGTATCATGTTCTTTGCAAGGTCAAGTATTTTTATCGGGTGTCCCATGTCGAAGATGAATATCTCTCCGCCGTTGCCTATGGTGCTTGCCTCGAGAACAAGGCAGCAGGCTTCGGGTATGGTCATGAAGTAGCGTATTATCTCGGGGTGGGTGACAGTGACAGGGCCTCCAGCCGCTATCTGTTTCTTGAAGTATGGAATCACCGAGCCGTTCGAGCCGAGCACATTGCCGAAGCGTGTCGTGATGAACCGGGGACATGGCTTGTTGTCCGAGCACAGACTGTTGTAGAGCGACTGGACATACATTTCGGCTATTCGCTTGCTTGCACCCATTATGTTGGTCGGATTCACAGCCTTGTCAGTCGATATCATCACGAAGCATTCCACGCCGTACTTGACCGCCATGTCTGCCACATTCTTGGTGCCGGCCACGTTCGCATGTACGGCTTCGTTGGGGTGGTCTTCCATCAGCGGAACATGTTTGTAGGCGGCTGCATGATATATCACTGAGGGCCTCAGGTCCGATATCACTTCTTCCACTCTGTGTCTGTCTCTCACGTCACCTATGCAGGCTATTATGCGTTGCCTTGGAAACTCTGCCTTCAGGTCCAGTACAAAGTCGTGCAGGGGGCTCTCCGCTTGCTCGAACAGGATGACCACACGGGGGTTGAAACCGAGTATCTGCCTCGTCAGCTCGCTTCCTATGCTCCCTGCTGCGCCTGTAACCATGATAACCTTGTCCGTAAGCATCTTCTTTACATTGTCCGTGTCAATGTGAATCTGCGGACGCTCAAGCAGGTCCTCTATCTTTATCGAGTCTATCTTGCCTATCCTGTTCATCGAAGCAAGGTCGCTGTTCTCTTCCCACTCGGTGAAATAGGGCGTCGTCAGTATGTGTATGTTGTTGTCAAGGAAGATTGCAAGATCTTCGTTCGGACGGATCTCTTTCATCTTCATTGGGGATACAATGATGTTTCTGATGCCTTCGCTCTGCATGCGCTCTATCAGACGGTTGTCTTTGTGATAGACTTTCATACCGAGCAAATTGAAGCGCTTGCCGTCTTTGCCGTCCTCTATAAAGCCCACAACGCGGTATCCGCTGTCGTTCGACGAGCGCAGCATTCTGGCTATCGCTATGCCTGCCTGCTTCGTGCCGTATATCAGCACCTTCCTGCTCCACGAGACGCTCTGTTGCATGGTCTCGAACAGTGTCTTTATGCCCACACGGAGGCAGAACAGAAGGGTGAAACTGACAAACACATAGATGATGACTGCGGTGTTCAGACATAGTTTCGGACCAGACAGATGTATCGATATGCCGCTCGCAAGCAGAACCGCTATGCCCGACGATACCACCGACAGCAGTATCTTTATCGTGTCTATGAATGTGCTGTACCTTAGCACGCCTGAGTATGTGTGAAAACACCAGAAACTCAGTGTCTGCACTGCCAGCAGTAGTAGCATCTGTGCCCAGATGGGCCACATCGTCTCGTCTTCGCCGTATGTGAAAACTCCGCTGCCTATCAGGTAACTGATGGCAAACGCTACTATACATAGTAGCAGGTCGATAAGCAACACCCCCCAACGCGGAAGGTACCCCATAGAAGAGAAATGTGAAAATATATCCGACTGATTCAGTCTTTGGTAATTCTTGTTCTGTTCCGACATCTGTTTTGATTATGAATTATGAAACTTGAAACCTGAAACCTGAAACTTTAAACAGTCTGCAAATATAGTGCTTTTTATCTGAATGCGCAAATTTATTTGTTAATACCGCATTTTATAGATGCCCAACTGGCATGCAACTCAGTTGATGTTTCTTATGGAATACTCCTTGCAGATTAGTTTTGCTCTTCCTCTGTTTCAGTTGAGGCATTTCGTCTTTCGTTATACCAGCCGGTAGCGAAGAGCAGCAGGCAGGCGGTGATGAAATATGCTGCGGTCAGAATCCATAGAGTGTAGTACTCGGCGCGTGTGGTCCATAGTGTGGCACCCATTGACGAGAGGTGAATAAACCCGTGGGCTCCTGAAGTGTACGGGATGATATATGATAGATAGCGCCATGCATCGGGAATCATCTCCTTGGGCCATGATATGCCCGCAATGAAAAGGAATATCAGAGAAGAGGAAATAAGTAGCACCATGCCGGACTCGCGATTGCGGATAAACACACTCACGCACATCGAGAAGAATGTTGTGGCTAATATATAAGGCACAATAAATTGCATAATATCACCCACTTGCCCTATGTGAGGCAGGTTGAACAATCGCGGTAGTCCTACCAATAGGATAACTGCCAAGGTGTAGTAAATAACGAAATAGGCGGCACCTCTGCCTAAAATGATTCTCAATACAGAATAGCTGCGGCGCCGTCCTGGAATACAATATAGTTCGTTGTTCTCCTCACGTGCGGTGCCACCCAGCATACATATTCCGAAAAACAAGGTCTGATGCAGTATGAGTACCAATACCGCCGGTATGAGGAACGAACCATAACCCCCTGTAGGTGTGAAGAGTGCTGTCTCGGTGTATGGCGCATCTTGCACTAATGTCCACGCAAACTCTTTGTCCATACCCATCTGCTCGTAGCGGTCGATCTGTATGTTGCGCATCGACTCAAGCATAACCTGATTGCAGCTCAGATACACGCCTTTCATGTACAGAAACGACGACATATCGCAGTATAGCGATATATGTGCCTGCCCGAACGGGTCGGCAAGTTGTGAGGCGAAGTCGTGGGGGAAATATATGATGCCGTGCACTTTCTGGTCGCGCAGCAGTTTCTCAGCTTCTGCCATCGATACACAGCTATAAGCAAGTTTTACATCTGGTGTGGCGTTCCAGTTGTGCAGAAATTCGCGGCTTTCTGGCGAGCTGCTCATGTCAACGACGGCTACGGGTATGTCGGTTATCTGTTCGTTCCAATAGATGCCTTTATAGAGAAATGGGTAGGCGAGTGTGGCTACAATAAAGATAACCATCACTCCCGGGTCACGGAAGATGCGTCTGAGTTCTGCAATGAATACGTTGTACGTATCCAATGTCTGAAGCCACAAATGTCTGTATATATGATGTGCCATTATTTAAACGGATAATTTTGATATATCAAAGCCCTATGCAGTCGTGGTGCCACTAATAGCGAGAGTAGCATAAACGCACATAGCGACAAGGCCGGAACCATACTGTTCTGCACTGGCGCACCCATCAGTGCCTCGTTTACATAGATGAGGTAGTAGTGCCTCAGCGGCTCAAGATTGGCTAGTGCCTGTACTGCTGGCAGCATACTCATTACGGGATAGGTGAAGCCCGACAGTGAGAAACCCAGCATCGAGTACAGAGCCCCTATAGAGATGGCATCACGCAATGTTGGAAGACAGCCTATGAGGAAGATGCCCATCGCCTCCATTGCAAAGACAAACAGCATCAGTCCGAAAAGCAGACGGGCATGACTGCCGTTGACGGGGAAGCCTGCAAAGCGGTAGAGAATGGTGTGGCAACCTATGCCAAGCACGATATATATCAGCGTGTAAGGTATCAGTTTGCCTATCATTGCCACCGTATAGTTGTTGCCTGCCGTGTGTAGCCACTCGCGTGAGGTCTGCATCTTCAGTTCGTAGCCGATTGCGAAGATTGTGAGCATGATACATATCAGCCCTAATATGCCGGGCAGTATGGTGCTGACCAGATACACTGAGTAGTTACCCCAGGGGTTCGCCACCATGTGCCCCTCGATGGTGAGAGGTTGGATACGCTTCATGATAATGTCTTCCGACATGCCTTTCTTTCTGAGTACCTCACGCTGGAACGCTCCCGATACAAGGTTGGCTACTGTCAGCATCTGCTTATAGGCTGTGTTGCCACCTACGGTATAGGCGTTGGTAACGTAGAAGTCTATCTGAGGTCGTTTGAAAGCAGCAAGGTCACTATAGAACCCTTCAGGTACAACAAAAATACCGTATATGTGCCCCTGTTGCATAGCCTCGCGCGCTTCGGAGTAGGATGAGGTTATCAGGCATACATCAACCGATGATGTCGCCTGCATCTCGTGGCATAGGCGTCGCGAAATGCTGGTCTGGTCCAAGTCCACAACAGCCATCGGCATCTTCTCTGCCGCACCATGACGCATCAGAGTTAGGAAGAAAAACGTGCACAGCAGCATCACGCCCACCGAGGCGAACATATACAGCGGACGGGCAAACATCTGCCTGACCTCACGCTGCATTACATGCCATATATTGATTAGTATATTCAATGTCATGAGATTATTTTACGACCAAAGCCGTCATTCCCGGCCGTAGGTTAGGTATTGTGCTCAGAGGACGGCATTTGACGTCAAACGTGCGGACGTCATAACCGCCGTTCTGCTTGGTGGTGCGCCATGTGGCGTAAGTGCCCATGGCTTTGATATGAGTCACGGTCAGCGGGTACTTGGTGTCACCCAAGGCGGGGATCTTCACTTCTATAACGCTGCCAATAGTGAAATCGTGGAGCATATCTTCTCTTACGGCAAAGGTAAACCACACGTCGCTCATATCAACAATAGCCATCACCGGACTGCCTTGTCCTACCAGTTCGCCGACCTTGGGGAACATCTCGCTCACTTCGCCGTCGCATGGAGAGAGCAGATACCTCTCAGCCTCGGCTGCTGCTACCTCTTTGAGCACTGCGTCCACACGTGCTACCTGCGCTTCCGCAGCGGCTTTGTCTTCCTTACGTGCGCCTGCCAATGCCATGTCGTACTGGCTCTTTGCCGCACGAACTGTTGCTACGGCAGCCTTGTACTGTGCCTTTACTTCATCTCGCTTCTGCTCACTGACCACTCCTTTCTCAAATAGACGTTCTACGCGATCGTAGCTCTTGCGGTAGATCTCTTCGCCTGCCTTGGCTTTTTGGTACAACTCGTATGCACCGGTTATTTGTTCGCGCTGGGCTCCGTTCTTGGCTTTCTGGTTTACTGCCTCTGCCATATCGCGGGCTGCCAAGGCCTGTTCTTTCTTGGCTTCCACCTCTGGCGAATAGATGGCAACCAAGGTGTCGCCTTTCTTCACAAGGTCGCCCTCTTCGTAGAAATACATCTCTATTCGACCCGGAACCTTGCCCGATACACGATATTCGGCTGCTTCCGACTCGCCTTGAATCAAGGTCTCTTCCGGGCGGAGGGCAAACACACCGACTAACGCTACTACTATCACAACAACCAATAGTGCAACTAAGCCAAGTAGCAGGCTTCCTTCTCTTTCTTTTCTCATATCTCTTTCGTTTTTTTATATACAAATTGTTTGCAATTACTTATAATCCTTGGGTGTATTGTCTGAGACGTGTCTCGTTCACCTTAGCCTCTGTCTCTGCATCTAAAAGGTCAGTGGCCGCTGCCATCCATGCCGTCTGAGCCTGCATCAGTTCCGAGGTCGAAATCATGCCTGAGGCAAACGACTCTTGTGCCATGCGCAGCACCTCGTCGGCGTTGTTGCATGTCAGTTGTGCTACGGCAATCTTCTGTTGCGACTCCAGCAGTTTCTGGTTGGCTTGTGTTATCTGCAGCGTCAGCATCTCTTTGGTCTCATCTACTTTCATTGCTACAGCGTCAGCCGTATGTTTCGCTGCCTTATAACGCAGAATGTCGTCGGCATGCGCAATAGGCACGTTGACCACCACGCCGGCTGAGAAGAATCCCTGCCCGTGCCAGTCGTTGCGGATACCATTAGTGGCGTATGGGTTTGTGTATATATATCCCGCAGAAGCGACAATATTAGGCTGCAGACCTGCTGCTATCAGCTTGGCATTGCTGCGGGCTATGTGCTCTGCCTCCTCTACAAGTTGCAACTCCTTGCGGTTGGATGCAGCACTTGCCGCATCTATTGTGTCTGTAGCTAGTGTCGTCTCTCCCAATCCGCTCTCGTCTAAGGTAAATACAGCCTCTAAAGGCAGCCCGCATAGTTGAGCCAAAGCCATGCGAGACAACACAAGACCGTTTTCTGCCTGCAGTTTCTTCACCTCAGCCTCGCCACGTTTGGTGCGCACCTTCAGTAGGTCGGACTGTGTGGCAAGTCCCTCATGCATCAGTTCGCTCACGTCACTCTCTAACTTGCAAAGCAGGGCGTAGTAGTTATTTGCCAAACGCCGCTTCTGTTCTACAGATACCACGCGCCAGTATGCCTCATCTACTTTGGCTATCACCTCGTCGTGCTTGGTCTCGGCTTCTATGGAGGCAATATGCTCTGTGGCTTTTGCTATCTGATATACCTGCGTGAGCCTGCCGCCGGTGTAGATAGGCTGGGTAATACCCACTTGTGCCAATGCCACATGTGTCAAATCAACGGTCATGGTGTTATACACCTGCTGATACGCTTGGGCTATTTTCTGACCCGCATCCGATTGCACCTCTAATATATGTTGTTGCAGATGTGTACCGTCCAAGGCTGTGGCTAAACGGCTTAGCGGAGTTTCGCTGCTCCAGTTGAAGTAAGGTGTACCATTTGCTGCCACACCTGCCGTACCGAAGTCAAAGGCTGTCTCGTTCCCTAATAGGTGCATCTTCTCTGAGTTCCATGAGTACGCTGCGTTGGCGCTCACTTTCGGAAACGCTGCCGCTAAGGCTGCCTTCCGGTTCAGTTCAGCGGCACGTATCATCTCCTGACTGGAGCGGCTGGTAGAGCCTTTCTCTAAGGCCATACTGCGGCATGCAGCAAGAGTGTAGCGGATGGTGTCACCTGCCATGCATGGCACAGATAGGCATGCGACTGCCATTATGACAGCCATAAATTTACAATTGTTAGTAGTTTTTGTCATGAATGTTTATCTTTTTTATATCCTTGAATCTTTCTTAAAGCCCACTATTAGTAGCAAACAACGTGCCAAAGCGGTTTGTAATATAACTAAAAAGCACTCCTGTCTTTTTTCAGTGAGTAGGAACACTATTCCGGTTTGAAACCCTAACTTTACATCCGAACATCATCATAATGCATTTGTGCTCCATATTAGTGCAATTTACGTAAAAAAGACGTAAACGACACGTAAACGAGACGTAAACGAGACGTAAACGAGACGTAAACGAAACATGAAAGATACATAGCGTGTACGCATCCGGTATGCAAACTAAACCTGAAACTGCAATACCTTTTCGCTGCTTGTCTGCCTGCAAGCACTTTTCATTTTGCTGTCTGCCAAAAAAGCATTACCTTTGCAAATTATTTCATTTATTTGTTTATTAAATCAATCGTTATAATGTCAGTACATTCAGCGGCTACTGCGCGTCAGACAACGCAGACCATTATAAAGAAAAAACTTGATGGTGAGAAGATATCTATGCTCACCTCCTATGATTTCACACTCGCAAAACTTCTGGATGAGGCAGGAGTGGATATTATATTAATTGGCGACAGTGCCTCTAACGTCGTCTGTGGTAATTCTACTACCCTCCCTATCACTCTCGATGAGATGATATTCCTTGCTAAAGGCGTCAGACGCGCTGCAGAACATGCACTTGTTGTCTGCGACATGCCCTTCGGCTCATACCAGATATCCGAACAGGAAGCGGTAAGAAACGCTATGAAAATACTCCAGCTCTCTGGTGCGGACGCTGTCAAACTCGAAGGAGGAGAGGAGATATTGCCCGCAATTAAGCATATGATTCAGGCAGGTGTACCCGTTATGGGACATCTCGGACTCACTCCGCAGTCCGTAAATCAGTTCGGCGGATATGGCCTGAGGGCTAAAGGAGACGCCGAGGCGGAGAAACTGGTGCACGACGCTCACCTGCTCGAAGAGGCAGGCTGCTTCAGTGTTGTCCTGGAGAAGATTCCTGCTGCTCTCGGTAAACGCGTATCCGAAGAACTGCATATACCCGTTATTGGCATTGGCGCAGGCAACGGAACTGATGGACAAGTCCTTGTCCTGCACGATATGCTCGGGTTAAACGAAGGCTTCAAACCTAAGTTCTTGCGTCGCTTTGCTGAGTTGGGAGTGCAGGTGAAGGCTGCTGTTGCAGAATATGTAGCTGCTGTCAAGGATGGCTCTTTCCCAAGCGAAACGGAGCAATATTGATATAAAACTATTATACGCTCGGATGCACTGAATGAGGCACAGATGTCTGTTGATATCGTTAATGCTGCTCATGGCGTCTGCCTCTCGCGGACAAGACACATTGAGACTGCTCTTCGCAGGCGATGCTATGTCTCATGTAGTACAGGTCAATTGGGCTAAAACGGATACCGGACTGGACTACTCACCCTGCTTTGCCCTTGTCGAACCCTATGTCAAGCGGGCTGATTACGCTGCCGTAAATCTTGAGGCACCGTTGGCTGGAGAGCCTTATACCGGATTTCCGCGCTTCTCTGCCCCTGACGAATACCTTATGGCACTGGCTCGGACCGGTTTCGACTTGTTTCTCTTGGCGAATAATCACATCGCCGACCGTGGAAGAGAGGGGCTTGAGAGGACTGTCAAGACACTGGAAAAGCAGGGAGTTGACTATGCCGGAGCATACCTGACGCAGGAAGCCAGAAGTTGCCGATATCCTCTCTACAAGGCATTCTACACTGACTACGACTCGCTTGTAGTCGCCTTTATGAATTGTACATACGGCACCAATGGCCTCTCGGTCACCCGGCCTAACATCGTGAACATGATAGATACCGCGCAGATCGTGTCCGACTTGGAGGAGATGGAGAGAGAGGCGGACCTGAAAGTAATGTGTATTCACTGGGGGGTAGAGTACAAAAAACACTCCTCTGAGAGTCAGCGGAGGATGGCGCAATGGCTGGCTGACCGTGGCTTTGACCTTATTATAGGCTCGCATCCCCATGTCGTGCAGGAGTATGAAGTGCTGCGGGCGGCCGACAGAAGAGAGGTGCCTGTCTTCTATTCGCTCGGTAATATGCTTAGCAACCAGCGTTGGAGAGGCTCTAACGGAGGTATAATGGCAGAAGTGAGTATCAGTGCAGCGACAAAGAAGATAGTAGATACCGGATATATTCCTATCTACGTACATAAAGGAATCTGGCAGGGCAGAAAACAATATCACCTCATACCCACTGCTGAAGTCTATGACACACTCGGCTCTGTCAGCATGCCGCGCTGGGACAAAGACTCGCTTGCCGTCTTTCATAGAGATACGGAGCAGAAACTAAGCAATACCAAAATCATTAAATAATCAATATTCCACCTGTATGTATAAGATTAAGTACTCTAAAGAAGAAGTGTCGGCAGTGATTGACAAACTCGCCGAAAGTGTTGTTTTGAAGGAAAATACCGTGTTCCTTGTCCTTATGAACGGCGGAGCATGGTTCGCGCATGAACTCATTAGCCGCTTTGGTAACACTCCCGTCAGAGAGGAATATGCCAAAGTGTCGTCTTACGCAGGGCAGACGAGAGGCAGTCTCAAGGTCACTTATCTGCCTGAGATAGACTGGGAAGGCAAAGAGATTATCGTGCTTGATGACATCTGCGACTCCGGCAACACTCTCAACAATATTCATGCTTGGCTGCAGACCAAGAATCCCGCAGATGTTCGTTTCATCACTCTGCTTGCCCGCAAAGGCAGATACACTCTTGACGAAGGTGTGAAACTGACCGCAGGAATACTGGACGAGTCAGAAGACTTCTTTGTAGGTTGCGGACTCGACGACAACAGCATGGCTCGCAATCTGCCATACGTCGGTGTCTGCTGATTTTTGGTAAGTGGGAAATGTAGAATGTCAAGTCTCCTGCATTAGGCATTCTTGTCTGGACTACGAGATCACGCCCCAGTCAACCACGCGCTGCTTTAGGCGTGAGAGTTGTGCTGCATACATCCTGTTCTTCTCCGTCTCAAGGTTGGGGTCTTCCTCCAGAATGTCCAAGGCGGCTTTTCTGGCTACCTCTAATAGCTGCCCGTCAGTGGATAGAGAAGCTATCTTAAGCTCGAATGGCAGACCTGACTGCTGTGTGCCTTCAAGGTCGCCGGGTCCCCTGAGCTGCAAGTCTGCCTCTGCTATGCGGAATCCGTCATTCGTTGCTACCATGATGTCCATTCTCTTTCGTGTGTCCTTACTCAGTTCCACTCTGGTCAGCAATATGCAATAGCTCTGTTCTGCACCTCTGCCAACCCTGCCCCTAAGCTGGTGCAACTGGCTTAGACCGAAGCGCTCTGCATTCTCTACAACCATAACCGAAGCATTAGGCACGTTTACTCCTACTTCTATTACAGTCGTAGCAACCAGTATTTGTGTCTCACCACGGGCGAAGGCTTGCATGTGCAAGTCTTTTTCTTTAGGCTTCATTTTCCCGTGTACCATGCTTACCCTGCAGTCTGGAAAGTGTTCGCGCATGTAGTTGAATCCGTTCTCAAGGTCAACCAGATCCGATTTCTTGCTCTCTTCTATCAGAGGATATACCACGTATATCTGCCTGCCTTTCTGTATCTGTTCGCGTAGGAAACGGTTAATGCTGTCTCTGCGTAGTTGTGTGTAGTGCAGAGTCTGTATGGGTTTCCTTCCGGGCGGGAGTTCGTCTATGATGGACACGGAGAGGTCACCATAGACAGTCATCGCCAGTGTACGTGGAATAGGTGTGGCAGTCATCACCAGCACGTGCGGAGGATTGACATTCTTTGTCCAGAGTTTGGCTCTCTGCGCAACACCGAATCGGTGTTGTTCATCTACAATGACCAGTCCCAGATTGCAGAACTGGACACTGTCTTCAATGAGTGCATGTGTGCCGATGAGTATGTCTGTTTGCCCTGCTTGCAGAGCTGAATGTAGTGCTTCGCGTTGCTTCTTTGTTGTGCTGCCGGTGAGAAGAGCAACCGTAGTCTGCGTGCCTTGCAATAGTTGTGACAGAGTCTCCATGTGCTGATTGGCGAGAATCTCCGTTGGTGCCATGATGCAGGTCTGGAAACCGTTGTCCTTGGCAAGCAGCGCACAGAGTAGGGCAACGAGAGTCTTGCCTGAGCCTACGTCGCCTTGCAATAGACGGTTCATCTGCTTGCCTGAGCGCATGTCTGCCTGTATCTCTTTGACTACACGCTTCTGGGCGTTAGTAAGTTGAAAGGGCAGATGATTGAAATAGAAGTCATTGAATGCTTTACCCACACGCGGCATGCGAAAACCCGCGTACTGCAGTTCGCGACGCTTCATCTGACGCAGTATCTGCAGCTGTATGTAGAACAACTCTTCGAACTTGAGTCTCTCACGAGCCTTCTTTAAAGAGGCTACATCTTTGGGGAAATGTATGTTGACAAGGCTCTGCGTGAGGTCCATGAGGTGGTATTGTTCACGTAGCGAGAGGGGCAGAGTGTCTGGAATACCTTTCTTGAGGTCTGGCATAATCCCCTCAATTATCTTGCGCATTGCCTTTGAGTTGAGCCAACCGGCCTTCATCTCACCTGAAGTATTGTAGTGTGGCTCCAGACCCTGACGTGTCTCCAGGTTGACTTTGCTCAGCAGTTCAAGTTCAGGGTGGACTATGTTATACTGGTGGTTGAAGTATGAAGGCTTCCCGAACAATATATACTTGACTCCCTTTTGGAGTTTGAGATACTGTACCCCCTTGAACCATACTACCTCTATTATGTCATTGCCATCGGTAAATCTTGCCGAGAGACGCTGTTTCTTGCCTATGCCGATAGTCTGCCAGTCCAGAAACTCTCCTATAATCTGCACATACGTCTCGCTGTCCTCAATCTCACGTAACTTGTAGAAGCGGCTGCGGTCAATATACTTGTACGGAAAGATATACAGCAGGTCAAGAGCTGTATTTACGTGCAACTCTTTCTTGAGCATCTCAGCCCGCTTGGGTCCTACACCCGTGAGATAGGTAATATTTTGCTCTGAAAGTTCCAATTGGTGTGTTGAATGTTGGGTGATTACAGGTCTTTGCGGTTTTTGGGGCGGTATAGGTCGCGTACAGTCATATTGCTGAAGTATGTAGGCAGTATGCTGTCGTTGGTCTGCGTGATGTCTGTGTGCAGTGGCTTACGGTCGGTAATGTACTGCTTGACAAAGAGGTTGAGCTCGTCAATGGTGACAGGCCCGCCTACACTCACTTCATGACCCAAGTCGGTATAACGGTAGATACAGAATGGGAGATTGTACTTCTTGAAGCGCTTTGCCAGAGCATTAGCCCCGTATAGGCCTTGCTTGCCGAGTTCCAGCTGCTTGTAAAACACTACCTTGTCCGCAGTGCCGTGGAAGAGCAGTGTCGGTGAAGGCTGTGCATTCTCCCATTTAACTTTTCCATTCTCGGAATATATGGCTCCGCTATATGCTACTATTCCTGCCGGTCTCCAGTCCTTGGGAAGTTCTGAAGCGCAGGGCAGTGAGTTGCAGCGTGCATAGTCTGTCATAAGAGCAGTGATGGCTCCTGCCGACGAACCTTCAATAATTATCTTCTGAGGGTCGATATTAAGTTTGCTTGCATTGCTGACAAGATATGCTATTGCGGCAGAACAGTCTTCTACAGCCATATAGAAAGCATTCTTGAGAGCGGTGAGATTGCCCAAGCCTACATTGGTTACTCCGCGCAGACCAAGGCGGTAGTCGATTGCTACGGCAGTATAACCGTTCTCTGTGAGCTTGCGGCAGTAGTCGGCATCCCACTTGTTCTGCCTGTAACCTCCTATAAATCCGCCTCCGAATATGTGAATAATGGTATAGCCGTTCGATACCGATGGGCGGTAAATATCGAGGTGAAGTGTAGTGTCACGTTCAACGAAGGGGTAGGTCTGCTGGGCAAAACCGTTGGCCCCGATTATGGCAACCAGAAGAATAATGAGAAACCGTTTCATACTATTGTTGGACGTTATGTTATCTAAGTGCTTGATATGTGACATTATGCATGAGTGTCTTCGGATTGTAACCCGAAAGATTGGGCATGTTGTTGACATACATGAGTACTATGAGCTGTTCTTTTGGATCGATGATATAGTCGCTTCCAAACATGCCACCCCAGCGCATAGAGCCTTCAGATACTATGGTGTTGTGAGCATTCTCGGGAGTAAAGACATCCCATGCCATACCGAATCCTATCTCTCCGCGCATGTGCCCGACTCCGTTCTTCTGCATCATCTCCAAGGTCTTCCGGCCGATGATGCGATGGTTATTGAATGTACCTCCGTTTAGAACCATCTGACAGAATTTGGCATAGTCTTCTATAGTCCCGCATAGTCCTGCCGAAGGCGAACAGAAAGTGCCTGCACCGGCGTAAGGGAATGTCTGGAATAGTTGGTTGTCGCTAAGAGCGAGTCCACCGCGGGCATTGCCTTGATAGGCAGTACCATGGGGCAGAGTGGAAGCTTCCGAGTCGGTAGCAGCTTTCTTGTATGAATATAGTTTGACCACCCGGTCTTGCTTCTCTGCTGGTACATGGAAATATGTGTCGTGCATGTCACATGGGTCAAGCACGCGTTGTTTGATAAAGGTGTAGAAGTCTTGCCCCGAGAGAATCTCTGCCAATCGGCCAAGCACGTCTATATTGTAGGAGTAGGTGAAGTCTTCACCCGGGTCATGCTTCAGTGGTACCAGAGCCATTCGGCTTACGTCCTGTGCAAGAGTAATAGTGTCCAGTGTGTTATGCCCGGCTACGCCTTTCTCTTTGAGAATCTTGTCGAAGATGCCGTCGTAACAAATGCCTGAGGTATGTGTGATTAGGTGGCGAATGGTGATGTCGCGGACTGCCGGTCGGGTGGTATATTTGCTTGTCTTACTGTCATACGACACCAATACTTGGGGATTGCTAAACTCAGGTATGTACTTTTTAATAGGCTCGTCAAGTTGGAAAAGTCCTTCCTCAAATAGGGTCATGAGAGCAATGACAGATATAGCTTTTGACTGTGAAGCAATGCGGAAAATGTCGTCAGTTTGACATGGAATATGGTTCTCCATATCACGCCATCCATGCGCAGAGAGATTGACCACTCTGCCTTTGTGTACCACCATGGTTACAGCATGAGGCATATACCCATGGTCAACAAAACGCTGGAAAGCAGAGTCGATAAGAGGCAGCCGGTCGGTGTAGAAAGCATCAGACACGTCAGCTCCATAGATGAGCTGTTGGGGCTGACTGTTGTCGGTCTGACGGCAGCATGAAGCAAATGACAGAATAAGCAGTCCGAGAAGAATCTTTTTCATATACTGTATTATTATAAAAAAAGAGCCATATCGAAATATGGCTCCACATATTTTACATATATTTATTGCAGCTTGAAGTTAACAGGTACAGTGTACTTAACGCGTACGGCTTTACCACGTTGCTTACCGGGATTCCACTTAGGCATGGATTTGATAACACGTACTGCCTCCTTGTCAAGCGAAGCATCACCACCTGAACGAACTACCTCAACATCAACGATTGAACCGTCTTTGTTAACCACGAACTGGCAGATAACACGACCTTGAATACCGTTCTCTTGTGCAATAACAGGATATTTAACGTTCTCAGAGAGGTATTTGAAGAGTGCTGCTTGTCCCCCGGGGAACTCAGGCATTGTCTCTACAACAACGAAGATGACCTGCTCTTCCTCTTCTTCTTCTTTCACTTCCTCAACAGGAGGAGCTATGATAACCTCTTCTTTCGTTTCCTCAGTGTTAATTTCTACGCGCTCAACCTCTTTCTCATCTTCAACAACGTTGAGCACTTCCACTTCCTGTACTGGTGGAGGTGGTGGTGGAGGGGTGACATCCTGAGAGGTTTGCTGGATTTCGATTTCGTCTTCAATCAAGAAATCCATGTCTTGAACTTCATACTTGGTTACTTCTTTCTCCGTCCATTCAAGGGCAACGAAGCAAACACTGAGTACAAACACGAAACCCATGAGCAGATAAGTGAACTTCTTATCCTCAAGGCTTGCTTGTATTGACTTTTTGATTTGCATATTGGTAGTTATTTAAGATTAACAAAATTATATACTTGTAATGCAACAAATATTATGCCATTCAGTCTTCGACTTGAATGCACATATTAGCGACTGCAAATTTACAACCTTTTTTTGCTTTGTGCAAGTTTAGACGTGTTTTTTTGGAAAAAAAGTGATATATGGTTGCTTGTGTTGCTCATATTCACTAAGAGTGTTCTGATTATATCAGGAGTTTTATGAAACTGATGAATGTTAGGTCTTGTTTGTCCCAATTATATTGATTCTCTATTAGTTGACGGTTCCTTAGACATATGGTTTGATAGAAAGATGTTTCTGTGAGATATCGGTGCAAAATGGCGGAAACATCTTTTATGTTGTCGGGGTTTACAAGAGAGCAGTCATCTTTGGCAAGCTCTGGTACGGCGGTTCTGATAGCTTTGAGGTCAGAGTAGATGACAGGTCGTGCTGCAGCCATATAATAGAATAGTTTGATGGGCAAGCAGCGTGTATTCTCTGTGTCGCAGTCTCTTAGGTCGAAGAAAATGTCGTGTAGCGTAATTTGTGAACAGAACTGCTGAAATGGCATTTCATGTATATAGTTTAGTGACAAGTTGTCCGGCAGAGATGGTTGGTCAATTGGTAAAGGACTATCGGTAATGATTGTCAGTGTGAATGCGGTTTGGGGTTGGCATCGGGCACACATAGTGATAGCGTCTATTACTCGGTGATAACCTTTTTCCCTTGTTAGTGGACCTGCATAGAGTAAGCGAAGTTGACGTTTGATGTCGGTGTTAGCGGGTCGTGGAGTGATATATTCAAGTAGTGGATAATATGTAAGCAGAAGACTTTTTTTGTAAGGAAAGAGGCGTCTGAAGGGGCGGGCTTTGTCTGTCTCTCCAAAGATGAAAGCATCAGCAAGGATTCCTGCCATAATATTAGCCACGATAAGCATTAGAGCCTTAAAAGGCCGGAGTAGGGCAGGTGTGTTTCTTAGATTCTTCTTTGATGGATACCACTCTGTTATATCGTAGATGACGACAGCACGTGACTTATTTGTTCTCTTGGCACCGAGTACAGCAAGAGGTGTGTCACAAATGATGGCAGCAGCGTGGAAAGTGCTGAGAGTGCCTTTGAGAGCATCTGTCAGTTGCTTGTATTTGGCATCTTTGCCTGTGATTGATATAGTGTGACAATTGAAGCCGTGCCTCTGAAGACTGACTGACTGATGGTAAAGAACACGGTCATCGTCTGCCTCATGTGCAGTCTGAAGGAATAATATGTTATTATTATCTATCATTTAAACAGATTAAATCCACCAAGGTTAGTGCAGTCATGGCTTCAACTATTACCGGAGCACGAAGAGCAACACACACATCGTGACGACCATGAATAGTAAGTTGTGAACCATCAGGCAGATGCTGCTCCTGACTAATGCTTGGTGTCGGTTTGAAGACACATCGGAAGCAGAAGTCAGTGCCGTCGGAGATACCGCCAAGAGCTCCGCCTGAGTAGGAGTTGAGTTGGCTTCCGCATTTATCTATCCCGTCAAAGCCGCTTCCGTATTCAAAGCCTTTGCATGCATTTATAGACATGATAGCGTATGCAAGTCGGGCATGCAGCTTGTCGAAGACGGGTTCTCCTATACCAATAGGAAGACCTGAGACAGTGCATGAGACGATGCCTCCGATGGAGTCGCCTTTTTGCTTGATGTCAGAGAGAAGAGTCGGGAAGTTTTCCGGCTCTGTTTCGTTGCCGACTTGAGTGACTATGGCATTGATACCAATGCCCTTCTTGCTGAGAATTTGTTTGGCAATACTGCCTGCCACAACTCTGGCTGCTGTTTCACGTGCTGAGGCGCGTCCTCCTCCTCGCGGGTCACGAATTCCGTATTTTGCTTGATAGGTGAAGTCTGCATGTCCTGGGCGGTATATATCACTGATAGCCTCGTAATCCTCTGGTTTGGCGTCTGTATTCCATATAATAAAGGCAATAGGAGTGCCGAGGGTTATACCATCATAAATGCCTGAGAGGAATTCTACTTTGTCTGCTTCGTGCTTGGCACGTTCGGATACGGAGAACTGACTGTCACGTCCGGCACGGCGGTCGAGGTCGTGTTGTATAGCCAGAAAATCAATAGTGAGTCCTGCAGGGCAGCCATCGATTACTCCTCCGATGGCAGCACCATGACTCTCTCCAAAGTCGGTGAAACGGAATATGTTGCCAAAAGTATTCATGCTTGTTGTCTCCTAAAAATTATATCATATAGTTTTCTTGCCCGCTTCTTGGTCACTAACCAGTAGCGACGGGAGAGGTCGAGAAAGTCGGACATTCCGGTTATCTTGTGATGGAAAGAAGGTACGTATTGGTTGGCAATATTCCCAGTATGCACGATTTCTTCCCACATTGGATGGTCGGTTTTTATGGTCAGCAAGTTGTATTTGCGTGCATCTCTATGATCAAACCCCATAACTGTAAAGAAGCCGCTTGCCTCTATTCTGCTTAGAAAATGATTCTCGGTATATCTGATTTGATATGACTTGCCATTATCAAGAAAAGTCTGGCGTCCGACAGGAAAACTGACTACTCCGAGATGCCTGTTGCGAACAGTTTGCTGTATAGTTTGTACATAGTCGGGAGCAAAGGCATCATCGTTGTCAATACGGCTTGTGAGCAGAAGGTCGAAGCCTTGTGCATATTCTTTGCCTATTTGTTGAAACAAGATGTTATAATCATCATAAAATGGAGTCCAATGTATCTTGATATTAGGTAGCAATGTTTCATAGCTGTTTATTCGGCTTTGATATGGCTCTGGAGTACGCCGGTCTGCAAGTATAACCCATGTGAAATCCGTGCATGTCTGTTGTTGCAACGAAGGGAGGCAATAGGTTTCAAACAGACGGCAACGGTCAGCTAACCACTGAGGCTGTATGCCATCGCAGGACTGCTTGTCGTATTGAATATTGAAGCGAGTGAGTATGAGATGCCGGAAAGTCATATCTGCGTCTGGTTGTTCTAGCCTGAAAAATGCGTGCAAAGATAAGACTTTTGTCTCATATTTGCAAGAAATATTTATTTGTATTATCTTTGCGCAAAGAAAATAATAAGAGAGCAGTTATGACAAACAAGGAACTATATGCAGAGTTCTGCAAGACTCAAGAGAATATGCCCGTTTTCATGCAAGCATGGTGGATGGACGCAGTTTGCGCAGGTAAAGAGTGGGACGTGATGCTGTTTGATGAAGATATGGTAACGGGTGATAAGTTACAGGGCGCAGGGCATGTAAATGATGAAGAAGATGCTGCCGTGCCCAACAAACAAGTGTCAGTTAAAGATATAGCAGCTGCAATGCCGTATCTGATTAGAAAACGTTTTGGAATACGCTATGTGCTGATGCCTCAGCAGACTCAGATAGGCGGAGTATGGATAAGAGAGGATAAACGTGAGGATGAAGAGTTCCTGAAAAGATTGGCAGATAATATAGTAGAGAGATTGAAAGAGTTGAAACTTTGGTATTACTACCAGCAATATCCTATAGATTCGCCTTTGCCACAGTTGCTGAAAGAACGCGGACTGAAGGTTAAGGAGCGTGTGACCTACAGAATAGACGACCTGAGCAACTTGGACGAAGTGATGGGCAGATTCTCAAAGAACAAACGTCGCCAACTGCAGAAAGCACTGACACTGAATGCGGACACAGACATGAATGTAGAAGATTTCTATAGGTACCATGTGCAATGTCTTGAGGAGCAGGGTAAGAAGATTACATATACAAGGGAGTTCCTGATGGTGCTGTATCTGAAAGCAGCCAGACACGGGCAGTGCAAGATAATGAGAATAAAAACAGCAGACGGTGAGACTGCCGCTGCTGCTTTTCTTGTGCGTGATAAAACCACTTTGTATTATCTTATTCCGTGCTACTCACCTCGATTCAAGGACTCGGGTGCCGGTGCATTATTGGTGTGGGAGGCAATAAAAACGGCTCGTCAGCAAGGGGTGCAATTCGACTTCGAGGGGTCAATGATTCGCGGCGTAGCAAACCACTACAAACAATTCGGCTCAGTGCCCCACAAATACTGCTCTGTCAGAAAATACTATCATCCGATATTTGCACTGGCACTATTATTTAACAGAATGAGGAGTTAATGCTCCTCATTCTGTTAGTTGAAAGTTAATAAGTTAATAGGTTGGCAAGTTAAGTTGTTATTCCTTTAATTTTATCTGCAGTGGCAGGAGGGCATTGTGTGCGGTGTAGGCTGTGGCAGAGAACCAGTCTTTGTCAGATGGGTATTGCCACTGACTCCAACCACCTCCGAACCAGTAGGTGAGAGTACCATCTTCTGCGATGTTGCCTACTGCCAGCAGATGGCCGTCTTCCACTTTGATATCTTCTGCTTGAGGCACTACTACTGCACAATAGTTTCTGCCTTGAGGCTCGCCTGCATCACTCACTGCATCTTCAGCATATGCAGCCCATCCTGCTTCTTTGGAGAATACTACATTGTCCATCTTGTCGTGAAGATAGATTCCTGCAGCCCAAAGTGTATTCACAGAGTCATTTGAATTGTTCAGTGTTACTACTGCCTTGTTGAGTTGTGCTCCGGCATCGCAGGTGACTGTGAGTGTGTGAGTGGGGTATGTGAGATGAAAAACAGAGCGCAGACCACCTGCCTCTATAATCTCGTAAGACGTGTAGTGGTCGAGCACATTGAGTTTGCCATCAATATATGGTGCTATACCTCCGCAACCGAGAGTGTGAGCAACCTTGTAGCAGTCGAGTCCCTCTCCATAGTTGACATGGTATGGTTTTCCGTGATGAAGGTCATCGTTGTAGAACTTTTGCACTATTGGCTTGTCTGTGCACTTGAGCCATAAGTCCACTCCGTTGCTTGGGTTCTCAGGAGCAAGTGCAGGACCATACATACGATATGCCGCAAGGTTGTTCTCCCAAGCAAAGTCGTCTTTGCGTTCAGGGACAAACTGTGCAGTACACAATTGCGGTACAGGCAGAGGTTTTCCACCTCGCAACTTATATTCGCGACGCATACCACCGCGGATATTGTCCACAAGGAAAACAATAGACTGCGGTTCAGAGTTGCCATAGTACATTACTTGATATGCAAGTTTCTCTCCCTTGTCATCGAAGAGTGCTCGTTGCTGCAGTTGTTCAAGTGTGAGTCCGAGGTCTTGCAATGTTACCTCGGCAAGAGTGTTGTTGCGTTCTTGCAGAGACGGGTTGCTCACAACCAATGTAAGCGGCTTTGTGCAACCTACAAGGAGGGTGGCAGCCAATATGACAATAGTCTTGAATCTCATATTTCTATAGTCAGTTGTAAATTAATAGAAAGTAGTTGTTTATGTATTTACGGTTGTTTGCCAATATAAGCAAGAATACCTCCGTCCACATAGAGAATATGACCGTTGACAGCGTCAGAAGCATGGCTCGCAAGGAATACGGCAGGTCCTCCCAGTTCTTCCGGTTGGAGCCATCGTCCTGCAGGAGTCTTGGCACAGATGAAACTATCAAAAGGATGGCGTGAACCGTCGGGCTGACGCTCTCGCAGAGGTGCGGTCTGAGGTGTGGCTATATAGCCGGGGCCAATACCATTGCACTGAATATTGTATTCTCCATATTCAGAGCAGATGTTGCGGGTGAGCATCTTGAGTCCGCCCTTGGCTGCAGCGTATGCACTGACCGTTTCTCTGCCGAGTTCGGACATCATAGAGCAGATATTGATAATCTTTCCCTCGCGGCGCTTCATCATCTCAGGCAGAACTGCAGCACTGACGATATAGGGAGCCACAAGGTCAATGTCTATGACTTGTTGGAAATCCTTGCGCTCCATTTCATGCATAGGGATACGCTTGATGATGCCTGCATTGTTGACTAAGATGTCGATTTGTCCTACTTCATGGTGAATCTGCTCTACAAGGGCTTTAACAGCAACTTCGTCTGTGACGTCGCACACATAGCCGTATACATTATTGATGCCAGCAGCATGATAGTCATCAAGAGCTTTGTCGATGGCCTCACGGCTGCGGGCATTGAAGATGATGTTGCTTGCTCCTGCCTCTGCAAATGCCTTTGCGATAGCAAACCCAATGCCGTAGCATGCACCTGTTACCCAAGCATTCTTGCCCTCTAATGAAAATAGATTGGTCATAAGATGTGGTTTTATAGATTTGTCCTTAGATATTGTTTTGAAGTTAATGACTATTTAAGGTCAGTGATGAGACTGAAATCTTGGTCTCCATAGTCGAGATTCTCGCCAGCCATACCCCAGATGAAGGTGTAGTTGTGGGTGGCAGCTGCCGAGTGAATAGACCATTCAGGTGAAAGTACCGCCTGGTCACCACGCATCCAGATATGGCGTGTCTCGTTGACTTCTCCCATAAAGTGGCATATAGCCTGGTCTTGAGGTATGTCAAAGTAGAAATAAGCCTCCATTCGGCGGGAGTGTACATGAGCGGGCATAGTGTTCCACACTGAGCCTGGTGCAAGTTCTGTCATACCCATCTGCAGTTGACAGGTGGGGAGTACCTGGTTGACGAGCATCTTATTGATGTTTCTTTCGTTGGACATCTCAAGGCTGCCCATGTGTGCAACGACTGCATCCTGTTTGGTTACTTTCTTGTCAGGGTAAGTGGTGTGAGCGGTGGCAGAGAGAAAGTAGAACTTTGCAGGGTGCTGAGGGTCAACACTCTCGAAAGTGACTTCTCTGTCTCCTCTACCAAGGTATAGTGCCTCTTTGAAGTCCAACTCAAACTGCTTATCCTCCACTTTGACTATGCCTTTGCCCTCGCCTACATTGTAGATTCCCAACTCTCGGCGTGTCAGGAAGTGTGGAGCTTTGAGAGGGTCGATTGCTACCAGTGTGAGCACTTCGCCAACAGGCATTGCTCCGCCTACTACCATACGGTCGTACATGGAATAGACCATGTTTACCTCGTTGGGTGTGAAAACATTCTCGATGAGGAAGTCGCGTCTAAGACGCTGTGTGTCATAATGCTTGGCATCCTCAGGGTGCGCAGCATAGCGTATGCAGTAATTAGTTTTCATATATATTAGTTGTGATTGTTTTATTCTAATTATTATAAGTAGTCAATGAGTCGGAGTTTTCCAGGGATTTTATAGTATGTTGATTCAAATGCACATCCATTAGTGTTGAAATGGAGCATGAATGCATTACTGTCTCCGTCTCTTGTTGATGTCCAATATTTGCCATCAATTGCGTTCTCATCGGTGGCAGGGAGGAATATAGCTCCATTATTTTCCATTGCTTTCCATGTTTCGGTAGTGAATATTGGCATTTGAGTACCATATTCAGTCAGTGTTTTCTCTCCGGAAGGATAGGTGAAGTTGTCGGGAAGGAGTAGCAATCCTTGCACATCACCTACTTTTGCTATACTCTTGAGTGAGACAGCATTGGCTCTTTCGTCGAGAATATAGTTAAGTTGTTCTTTGCTTGGAGTGAACCATGTGCCTGTTGGAGCTCCTGCAATGAGTCCTGTTATGTCGTATAGTGAACTTTGGTTGGTATACATCATTGCAATGTCATATCTTAAACTTCTACCTAGTAAGTATTGTTCTTTTGCAAATTCCATTGCATTGCCCTCAGTGATAGACATGATACAATTGCCTGGTGCAAAACGTAAATACTTGTCTTTGGCATAAGAGAAATAGGGTCCGGTTGGGGGATCAATGCTCGTGTTCCCGGGAGTTTCGGGTGTCTCCGGAGTAGTACCTTCGGTGATGACTTCCACTTTGCATACTGCTTCGAAGCCCATGCATGTGGCAGTGATTTCGGCGGTGCCTTCTCTTACTGCTTTTACCTTGCCGTTTTCATCAACGGTGGCAATACGTGTGCGGGATGATTCCCATGTTACTTTATCGGCATAGAGATCTTCTAATTCTTCGGGTTCAAAGAATACTGAGAGTCGTTGTGTTTCGCCTACTTCGAGGGTGAGCGACTTTCTGATACTGATGCCTTGGAGAGTGGTATCAGGTGTGGTCTGAGTGCCGCAAGCAGAAAGCATAATGCCTGCAATGAACAGGAGGATGGGAAAGAAGTGTTTCATAATGTTTAGTTTGTTATGATGTTTTTATAAGTGTCTTTATTTTGATTTTGTTTTACGGAATTCCCAGAGCCAAGCAAGGTTGAGGCTGAGGTTCATAGGGGCGGAGCGTGAGAACCAGTCAGCCTTGCTGTTCTTGAATACATCTCCGAGGCTATAGTTGAAGCGAGCCTCTATCTGCCAAGTGCCTGCGATACTTCTGCCGTACATACCCAGTCCGCCTGCCACTCCCCAATCGAAAGGTTTGTCAATTTTGAGATATTGGTTGGTCTCAGATGGGGCATTGCCTGAGTCAGACTCGGCGACACAATATCCGATTTGAGGACCGAGGTTGATAAACCCTCGCACTTTGCGTCCGAAATAGAGATGGAAAAGCAGAGGGAGTTCTATGTAGTTGAGAGTGCGGTCATAGGCTATGTCTGTCTCATACCAACCGCGTTGCATCCAATTGAGTTCGACTTGCACGGCGCAGAACTTGTGTCCTGCATAGCGGAAGACGAGTCCTGCATTGGCTCCCCAATGCGGGTTAAGAGGGGACATGACTACTGAGGGAGTGAAATGCATCATCGAAGCCATGATTCCGCCTTGTACACCGAAGTAGTATTCAGGTTGCTGAAGACGGGGCTGCGCTGAGATAGTCAGGACAGACATCAGAAGTATGATAGTTATATGCAAGAGATATCTCATAGTATAGAGAATGGTATTACACCGATTGCTTGACGATTGCTTGGTTATTGCTTGATTATTGCTTGATGATTGCTATATTATTGTTACATTCCGACGACTTTCAGGCCATAGTTCATCCAGCCTCCTTCTTCACTGACTTTCTCGAACCGCAAAGATGATTGCAGGCCTTCGTATTCTCCTGCGGAGAGGACTTTCTCGGGGAGAGTCTCAGCAGGCTGCTGAAGCATAAGCACAGCCCAACGCATGATGTCGTAGCCGAGGAGGTCGTATCGGGGAGAGTCGTTTTTGGGGTCGTAAGGGAAATAGATTTTGCGCGTCATCTTGTAGTAGAGGTTTTCGCCTGAGAACTGACGAGAGGCATCGAAAAGGTTAGTGTAGGTCTGCTTGATATTGAGTTTCTCTTTCTGCCATGCGTATTCTGCGACTACACAAATGCGATATTTGTTCTGCAGGCTCTCAAGATGGCGTAGTGCAGACTGCACAGCGCTGTACTTGTCGGAGGGCAGGAGAACGATGTTTAGTTTGTCGGCATTGAATAGATAAGAGGCAGAGTCGGCGATAAGAAGGCTGACGGGTGCAGCAGAGAGGCTGAGGTTCTGCTCCTTGAACTCGTTTCTCAAAGCCTGAGCCTTATCGGAAAGCGGCTGAGAGGGATCGTTGAATGCGATACAATGAATGTCGTCTGCGTACTGCCTGATACGTGCTGCAACAGCCTGTGCCTCCACCTGCTCTGAAGGATTGAACTGCAAGAGATAGGGGTTGGAGTCTATATCGCTGATTTTGGAAGTAAAGGGCACAATCATAGGTATCTGATGCTGTTTCGAGAATTCAGATACGATAGTAGTCTGCGCAGGGTAGGCAGGTCCGATGATGAGGTCAACGTCCTGCAGGGCAGAGTCGGCGAGGATGGTGAGTATGCGTGCCTCGGTCTTGTCGGTATCGTAGGTGCGAATGATGAAGCGCTCACCTTCTGACTGAACGCGATTGACAGCCATGAGCAGTCCTTCGTAGAACTCGGTGAACCGTTCGACAGCAGCATCACGCTTCGGTGCATCGGTCATAAGAGGCAAGAGGACAGCAATCTTCAGTGGTTGTGGCAAAGAAACAGAATCTGCAGAAATAGTGTCGGCAGAGGTAAGGAGTGTGTCGGCAGTGAGAGCTGCAGTGAGAGTGTCGGTTTGCTCAGACAGAGCGGAGTCGGAGTCAGAAGAGAACGACTGCTGCACAAGATGCTGTATCTGCTCAGAAGTCTGCTTATGGGCAGGAGTGTCGGTGATTGTGTCGGCAGGTTTTGTCTCCACAACTTCGGTTTTAACTTCTTCGGCAGGAGTGTTGTCTTTGTTGACATCAGTGCCAGTATTGCCGGAGTCAGTCTGTGCATCGCCGGTTTTGGTTTCGGCTACCAACTTCTGTGCAACAGATACAGACTTGTCGGTCTTAGGTATGAGAAGTTTCTCTCCTATACGCATCGACTTGGAGGTATGGGGATTGAGTTCTTCGATTTGAGCGATTTTCACACCATAGAGCCGCGAGATACCATACAGAGTCTCCTTAGGCTGAAGCTCGTGGACAATATACTGAGCCGAATCGACAGGCATGACTACAGGGATGAGTATAGTCTGACCGAGTTTGAGTCCTGAATTTTGCAGTTCAGGGTTGTACTTGACTATGTCTTCCTGCGAGACGGAGAAGTTCTTGCTGATACGATAGAGACCTTCGCCTTTCTGCACGGGGTAGCGATAGAACACTTTACCTTTGATGGTGTCGGTATGATAGATCAGTCGTTGCGCATTGGAAAAGACTGCGCAGAGTAAGGCGAGAGATATGAGTAAGGTCTTTTTCATTGTATTACCTCCTATAGTTTGATATCGTTATGGTGTCAGGTTGCTGATATATGGTTAATCTTCAGTTAGTATTCAATCAGTGGGGTGGAGCAGGCTGTATGGAGTATATGCTTCTGCCTGACTATCCGACAAAATGTGTGCCCAACTGACACGTTGGTCTGTATTTGCCCCTTCGCCGGTGTTCTGATACTCGGCATAGAAGGCTGTTTTCTCTACATGCGGCTTGTTCCAGTTGTGCCATCCTTCGGGTCGTATGTGTTTGCCAAGACGGCAGCGGATGAATACTGTCTGTGCGTAAGGACGCCAAGGTCTGCCAAGATAGACCTGCGTAACCTCGGGGTCAGCGGTGAGGTCGCAATAGAAGAAGGTATAGCCTGACGATTGTCCTTCGGGAGTAGAGGCTGCGGTGACGTATGAGTTCTTCTTGCTATGTATATGGCAGGCGGTGAAGACAGCAGTGCTCCAGCCGAAGATGAAGTCGGTGGTGCCTTCAATATAGCATTGGTCGTACCACTGCAAGCTGCCTTTCTCGTACGTATAGAGTGTATCCTGGTTTCCAAGGAAGCGGCAACGGCGGAATACTACCCGTTTGCCACTGACATGCGCAGCGACAGCCTGACTGATATATTTGCCTTCGCCTGCGGCATTGCAGATAGTGAGATTCTCTACGTAAAGGTCGTCGGCAGCAGTATAGAGTGTGGCAGAGCCTGAAGTGCCCAGCGTCTCATCGGGGAAGAGAGGGCTTGGGAGCTTTGCATAGTCGGAGAAAGTGAGGATGCATGAGGAAGCATTGTCGCCTATGATAGAGAGATGCTCCTTGGATGCAGGAATGATGAGTTTCTCGCAGTACACTCCCGGTTTGATGCGGATGAGGGTACGTGACTTGCGGTAGTCGGGTACGGCATTGACTGCTTCCTGTATGGTGCGGAAATCGCCTGAGCCGTCTTTGGCTACGATGATGTCAGCCTTGCACTTGGCAAGTTCAAGCGTTGCCATGATGAGGGGTCCTATGCCTTTTGGGTCATCGTCGCGCACAGGCTCAGAGACGTAGTAGCGGTATGTGCCGTCACGATAAGGTTTTCCACCGAGACCCGCGACAGCGCAACATTGCGTGAGCGAGACAGTGGAGTCGGGGTTCTGACGAATGACAGTACGGCGCATGCCGTTGAAAGTATGGCGGGCATAGTGAAGATATTTCTCAGGCAGCAGACCGAGTCTTGCACCCTTTGCGAAAGCGTAGCAGAACATTGCCGAAGCAGTGCTCTCAAGGTAGTTGCCATTGCCCACAGGGAAGACAGTGAGCTGCCGCCACATGCCTGTCTGTTTGTCTTGATAGTTAAGCAGGGCTTTGCTTACACGCTGAAAGATCTGCAAGAGGGCATTGCGCTGTGGATGGTCGGCGGGCATGAGTTCGAGTACATCGACGAGTGCCATCTCGTACCAGCCGATGCTGCGGCTCCAGAAGTTGGGAGAGCAACCGGTGAGTGAGTCTGCCCACTGCTGCTCACGGCTCTCGTCCCAGCCATGGTAGTTGAGACCAGTGCGCGGGTCACAGGTGTGGCGGTCGACAGTGAGGAACTGGAGGGCTATGTCGTCGAAGAGTTCGGGTTGGTTGTATGCCGCAGCGTAGCGTGCATAGAAAGGTTCGCCCATATAGAGTCCGTCGAGCCACATCTGATGCGGATAGACTTTCTTGTGCCAGAAGCCTCCTTCTGATGTGCGAGGCTGAGTGAGCAGTTGCTGACGCAGAAGTGCAATAGCCTTCTGATACTCGGGTTTAGAGGCAATCTGGTCGAGTGTAAAGAGGAAATTGCCACCTGCTACGTGGTCGATATTGTATTTCTGTTGGTCATAGACCTGAATGTTGCCGTCAGGAAGAATAAAATAATCGGCAAAGTGCTGAACATACTGCAGCAGCGAGTTGTTGCCGGTTTGAAGATATACCTCAAGCATTGCGTTGGCGATGATGCCCTGAGTGTAGTCCCACTTAGGCTTCTTGACATAGTCGGACTGCCACAGTTCGGGATTGTGAGCCATCTGCGAGCGAGACAGGCAGGAGGCGAAAGCAAGATAGTCTTTGCGTGTGAGTTCAGGCTCAGAGGAGCATGAGAGTAGGGCAAAGACGATGGTGAGTAGTATGATCAATCGGTTTTTCATGAGGTATATCTGTGTTTTCGAAGTAGTTGCACTGTGACTCCTGCGATGGCAAGGATGAGCAATGGCAGGATGAGAGAGAGGGTGACAGAGAGAGTGAGACCGCTTTGCAACTGTGTTTTGTTGAGCATACGCAGAGGTATGGTCTTCTGCCTGAGGCTTAGGATATCAGCATAGCCGGAGAGCCAGAGGACTGAGTTGAGAACGAAGTCACGGTTAGCAAACTGCATGCGTGAATATCGGTCGTAGCCAGCAGGCAGAGGCTGCCCCTGTTGCAAGTCGTTGCTGATGACGGAGCCGGAAGCCACCACTATCTGTTTGGCCTGAGTGGAGACAGTGAGTTTGTCGCCTTTCTGAACTACAGATTCTGGTGTCAGACGGTGCTCGAAGAGAGAGAGGAACCGCCCCTCAAGGCTCATTGCCACAGGTAGATAACTGAGGTTGAACAGACGCGGGTCCTGACTAATCTCATTGAGATTCACTTCACCTGGTACAAGTGTGATACGACTATTCTGAGAGGAAGCCAGGAGTATGTTGTGCCTGATGTCAGGGTCGTCGCCTACAGCGGTGAGGTCGGAGCAGAAGGTGGCTGAGACGGGTGAGAGGTTAGCGGTTACGGGTGAGAGGTTAGAAGATTGGAGCAGGGGAGCATAAGTCCAAGGCATGGGTTGCCACTGCGGTTGGTCGGCATTGCGGCTGACATCGACAGGCACAGAGAGACACTGCAGGTCCTGCAGCAGGTGGGGATTGATACGTACCCCATACCTGAAGAGCATGTCAGTGAGGTTAACATCAAGAGCGAGAGCAGGGGTAAAGCCTTCATCTTCGAGAACCTGCTCGGAGAAACGCACACCATTGACGAGCCAGAGCAGAGAGCCGCCTTGCATTAGATACTGGTCGAGGATATACTTGTCAGCCTCCGAGAAAGACCGTTGCGGGTCGGCAATGATGACTGCGCTGAAGGAGTTGAGGCAGTCGGACTCGGGAGTGAGAGCACCGCGGTAGATGTCGAAATGCTGTGCGAGTAGAGACTGCACGTCCTGAGTGTTCTGTTCGGGCAGTTCCCCTTGTCCCTCAAGGAAGAGAATGCGGTCGGGTTGCTGCTGCTCAAGAGTGCGTAGCGCAAGAGCAAACTTATACTCAAGCGACTCTGCCGAGCGGTTGAGATTCTCCGCTCCAGAGAGGTCGCGACGATTCTCAAGCAGGCTTACCCACTTGCCCGAATACAGATTAGAACTGTTTTTGGGAGTTGCCTTCCTTACAAGTGCAAAGGGATAGACAATAGTCTCACTCCGTCGGGCATTGCCAGCAGTCTCGTAGATGGCAGCAGGGTGGAGATTGTGTCGCTGAAGTGACTGAATGAGTGCCTGTTGCTGTGAGTCTGACAGATCGTTGGGGTTGACGAAACGGAATGTCAAGTTACCAGAGAGCGACATCTCTTTGAGGATGTTGCGTGTGGCATTCTCGAGTTGCATGAATCCGCTGTTGACACTGCCCTGCAGATACACCACAACCTCAACGTGGTCGTTGAGGCTGTGGCACAACTGTTTGGTTGTTGTGCTGAGTGTATGCCGCTTGTCCTGCGTAAGGTCAAGCCGCAGATGCATGAACTGTACTGCAATATTGAGCAGCACAACTGCCAGAAGAGACAATATGGTTGGGAGGGGTTTGATGGGTTTGCTGAGTTTGTAAAGTTTGTAAAGTTCGCAGAGTTTGAGAGGTTTATTGTTTTATTGAGTTAAGAACCTCCTGATTGATTACAACCGGATATTTCTCACGCAGTTTCTTTACCCACTGCTGCTCAAGATAGTCCTGATAGTCGGAAGTGACACGTCCGCGTTCGTCGGTATATTCCTGAGGAGCCTTTATCTTCTTACCTACGAGGATCTCAACAGGCATCTGTTCTGAAGGTGTGTAACCGTTGTCTTTGACTTTGAAAGCAAGGCGGTCGATGGCTTTGTTGTCGCCCTTCTTGAAGATGCCGCGCTCATAGCGGACAGACTTGACGGAGTCGGTGTTGAGACGCTGGTTGATATATGAAGATACGGAGTCGGGATTGGCAGTTTTGAGTATCTGCTGCGCGGCTTTGGCAGTCTTCTTGTCCTTAGCGTAGATGATGGCTCCTTTGAATCGCGGAGAGTCCCACTTGTACTGTTTCTTGTGTTGGTTGAAGAACTCGGTGATGCCTGCAGTGTCTTGCGTGGCCTTATCCCAGACTTCTTTGAGGGAGATTTCGAAGAGGAGGATACCGTCGTGATACTCGGTCATGAGGTTCTTGAGGTCGGGATATTTCTGCTCGAGATTGCTATCCTCGATGGCACGGAGTTCTTTCTCAAGGAACATGTTGTATTTCTCAGCGATATATTGCTTGATGTCCTTGGTTGCAGCAAAGGGGTTGAGACCGATATACTCGACGAGATCATGCTGTGTGTAGTGCTTTGAGTTGATGACACAGAGAGCGTCGTACATGGACTTAGTAGAGGCTTTGAAGAGTGAGTCATTGCCTTCGGCAGCGACCCATGCCTCGTTCAACTGCTGAAGGGCGGCATCGTATGTGGTGACGCCATACTCTTTTTTGAGTTTGTCAACAAAGCCCTGATTGACAAGCTGGCGATATTCTGAGCGATTGACGTTTTTCTTAACATCCTCGCGAATGTCTGCGAGGTCGGGAGTTCCACGTGAAGGACCACGCTTGATGATGTGCCATCCGTATTGGCTCTTGAAAGGCTTGCTGATTTCGCCTTCCTGCATAGAGAATGCGGTCTGCTCGAACTCAGGTACCATCTGTCCACGCGAGAAGAACCCAAGGTCTCCTCCACGCATTGCGGAACCGCGGTCTTCGGAGTTCTGAGTGGCTACCTGTGCGAAATCTGCACCGTCAAGGAGGAGACGGTAGATGGAGTCAATCTGTTGTTTTGCCTCAATCTCGATGGAATCGTTGCCTCTGGGAGTCATCTTCATGATGTGAGCAGCCTGCACTTCGAGGTGCGGGATTTCTTCTTCCACCTTTAAGATATGGAATCCGAAGGGTGTCTGGAAGACTTCGCTAACTTCTCCGACGGGTGTGTTGTAGGCAGCCTCTTCGAACGGGAAGACGAAACGGAAGGGTCGTACGAAGCCTATGTGACCGAGATTCTCGCTAACGCTGGGGTCTTCGGAGGTCTCAAGAGCCACCTGGTTGAAGTCTTCAGGAGGCATCTGGACTGTCTTCTGCTTGCGTCCCTTGCCGGTAGTGACAGTGATGCCTGTGGTTACGCGCTGGCGAATGAGCTGAATTTTAGCCATTGCTTCTTCGCGTTCTTTGCTGCCCGATGCAGCATCGGAGAGACGAATGGCGATATGGCTGACACGTCGGTCGGTGAGCATACGGCCATAGGCTTTCTGAATGACAGCCTCTTCACTGACAGGGTCAGTCATATACTTAGGCACAGCCTGCTTGCGGTAGCCTTCGAGCTCCTTGCGGAAGGCGGCTGTGGTATCAATTCCAGCCTCTTTGGCAGCAGCTACTTTGAGTTTGAAGTTGGTGAAGAGAGTGACATATTCATCGATACTCTTCTGGTCAACTTGTGCTTCCTGATTGTTTTTCTGATAGATGTAGAGGAACTCTCCGACAGTGGAGGGTTCGCCGTTGACAGTCATGAGAACGGTATTAGGATCGACTTGAGCCGATACTGATGCAGCGAAGATGAGCGCTGCAATGAGAAAAATGTTCTTTTTCATGATGGGTATAAAACGTTTGATTAGTTTGCTGTGTTTGATTTATAGTTTGTTAAGCTTGCCAAGTTTGATGAGTTTGTAAGGTTGGTTTGGCGTAAGCGCATATTTGGGCGCAAAGTTACAAAAAACTTTTTACAGGTGCAAGACGGAAAAGTTTTGCGGGTAGAAGGATGGAGTAAAGAGTGACAGATGAGAGATAGTTCGTTTACGTGTCGTTTACGTGTCGTTTACGTGTCGTTTACGTCTTTTTTACGTAAATGAGTTTTTTGAGAGTCGCAGGACTGCCAAAATGGCAGGCAGAGGCAGAGAAAGGGCAGAAGGCAGGGGTTGGCACGGGAATTGAGAGAATGGAGAGTGAAGAATGAATAGTGAAGAGTGAAGAATGAATAACTAAATAAATATATATTATGGCACAAGGTAATATAGGGGTGACAAGTGATAACATATTCCCCGTGATAAAGAAGTTCTTATACTCAGACCATGAGATATTTCTCCGTGAGCTGATAAGCAATGCAGTAGATGCGACACAGAAACTGAAGACACTGAGTTCGGTAGGCGAAGTGAAGGGAGAGTTGGGTGACACACGCGTGCGCGTACTTATAGATAAGAATAAGAAGACAGTAACCGTGAGTGACCACGGAATAGGCATGACAGAGGAGGAGGTGGACAAATATATCAACCAGATAGCTTTCTCGGGTGCGGAAGAGTTCGTGAAGAAATACAAAGATAACGCAGCGGCTATCATTGGTCACTTCGGACTTGGTTTCTATTCGGCATTCATGGTGTCGAAGCGTGTGGAGATATACTCGCTGAGCTACAAGGAAGACGCCAAGGCAGTACACTGGAGTTGCGACGGCAGTCCGGTATATGAGATGGAGGAGACGATAAAAGCCGAGCGCGGAACAGACATAGTGCTGCACATAGACGAGGAGCACGAGGAGTATCTGGAGGACAGCAAAATAGAAGAGCTGCTGAAGAAATACTGCAAGTTCCTGCCTGTGGAGATAGTGTTCGGCAAGAAGAAAGAGTGGAAAGACGGCAGGGAGCAGGAGACAGATGAGGACAACATAATAAACGATATCAACCCTGCATGGACAAGGAAACCCGCGGACCTGACGGAAGAGGACTACAAGAAGTTCTACCACGAGCTGTACCCGATGCAGTTTGACGAGCCGCTGTTCCACATACATCTGAATGTGGATTACCCGTTCCACCTGACAGGAATACTGTATTTCCCGAAGATAAAGAACAATCTGGACATAAGGCGGAACAAGATACAGCTGTATTGCAACCAAGTGTTCGTGACAGACGAGGTGGAGAACATAGTGCCTGAATACCTGACACTGCTTCATGGCGTGATAGACTCGCCGGACATACCTCTTAACGTGAGCCGCAGTTACCTGCAGAGCGATGCCGCAGTGAAGAAGATATCGGGCCACATCACGAAGAAGGTGGCAGACAAGCTGGCAGAACTCATGAAGAACCAGCGCGAAGATTACGAGAAGAAATGGGGTGACATAAAACTGTTTATTCAGTTTGGCATGCTCTCAGACGAGAAGTTCTACGAGCGTGCAGTCGGCTTTGCTCTTCTCGAGAATCTTGAGCACAAGTTCTACACGATGGATGAGTACAAAGAGCTGATAAAAGACAAGCAGACGGACAAGAACGGCGACCTGATAGTGCTGTACACTCAGGACCCGGACTCGAACTACTCGTACATACAGAGGGCGAAAGAGAAGGGTTATGACGTGCTGCTGATGCAAGGCGAGCTGGACGTGCACTATATCTCGCAGGCGGAACAGAAGCAGGAGAAGATGCGCTTCGTGAGAGTGGACTCGGACGTGATAGAGAACCTAATCAAGAAAGAAGAGGACAAGCAGAATGCCGAGGGTCTGGATTCCGCAGAGGAGAGTGCGCTGCAATACTCGTTTGAGGGCGAGATGCCAAAGGCAGAGAAGGTGAACTATAACGTATCGCTTGAGTCGGTGTCGGCAGACGCACTGCCAGTGTTCTTGACTCAGAATGAGTTCATGAGGAGAATGAAAGAGATGTCGCAACACCAGCAAGGCATGTCGTTCTACGGCGAGATGCCTGACCAGTACACGATGGTGGTCAACACGGCTCATCCGCTTGTGGCATCGCTTGCAAAAGAGTTGCGGGACGGAGTTGCGGACAAGGTGGCATCTCTGGAGACGACACTGCAGGAGAAGCAGGCAGAAGAAGAAAAACTGAAGGCGGAGCAGAAAGACATAAAGAGCGAGGACCTCAGTCAGGAACAGAAAGATGCAGCATCGGCTATCACGAAAGAGGTGGCCGACCTGAGGAACCAGATAAAACAGGTATATCAGGAAGCAGCCAAGGAAAACAAGCGAATAAAGCAACTGATAGACATAGCACTGCTTGCAAGCGGACAACTGAAGGGCGAAGGTCTGGCAGAGTTCGTGAAGAGAAGCGTGGAGATGATGTAAGCAATGCATAATTCATAATTCATAATGCATAATGCATAATTTAGAGACGTCCCAATGCGACGTCTCTACGGAAGAGCGGGAGAGTGAGAACTCTCCTGCTTTGTTGTTTCTCTTGCTTTGTTTTTTATTTATTGCTTTGTTGTATGTTTTTTCTTGTATAAATATTCGGAAAGTGAATTAGAGTGGGGGGGAGAATTATGAAAAAATAGTAAAATAGTTAGTTTTTTATGTCTTTTCTTGGCTATTTGAGATATTATTTGTAATTTTGCAGGTCAAAATGTAATTTAGAGTTAGTTTGCATCGATGTGTTATAAGTCGTGTAAACTTGAAGAGAAGTATATGAAAAATTTTTACAGAAGAATATTGCCGGTAGTGCAGTTGCTACTGTTGACAAGTGCAATATATGCCCAAGCGAATTTGAATATATCGGTTCCATATTCATTCAGTTTTGAGGAGTCGGAGGCGGCAGAGCTTGCCAATTGGGTGATAAATCCGGGTAAGATAGACACCTTGAAAGAGAAGTGGGTTATTGGTCCGGCGGCGCACAGTGATGGTAAGCAAAGTTTATATATTTCGAATGACGGTTTGACGGACACTTTCGGCATAGCAACAGTAACACAGTATGTTTACAGAGATATATTGCTTCCGAAAGGGACGTACGAATGTACTTTTGATTGGCGTTGTATGGGCGGCCCGAACAGCAGTTTGTATGCAGGAGTGTATGACAAGCTGACGGTAGAGAATCTGATGCTAAATGCCGAGTCAGCCAAGATACCGGACGTGGTGGCAAGAGGATGTTCGAATGAAACATCTGGAATGCGCGGAAGTGTGAGATGGCAGAATGCCAGTTTCAAGATATCTTCGAATGGTTCACGTGTGATCAGACTCTATTTTATATGGTCGAGTAATAATTCGGAATATTATCCTCAGCCGATATCTGCATGTATAGACAACATACAGATTGTGTCTGCCAATTGTTCCAAGCCGAAGAATATGGATGTGCAGTTGGCGGGCGACAGTATATATGTGTCGTGGGTCGGTACGAGCGAGAAGTATATTTTTGAATATCGGAAGAGTGGCAGGAATGTGTGGAATGTCACGACAGGCCTGACCACAGAGCAATATATAATAGAGAATCCTGATGAAGGTTTCTACGATATGCGCGTAAGAGGTGTGTGCAATGATGTGGATACGAGTGCATATTTATATAAGAACTCTTTCCTGGTATATTATCCGGAGCGGCATTGCATAGACTTTGTTCACCTTGAAAACAATCCGAATATTGAGGCTGAACACGGAACCTTCTCCGTGAATTATACGACTCATGATATCACATACAAGAATATGGAGTTTGGTGTTGTGGATAATGGTTCAGATGCAGTGACTTCGTTACATACGATAAATAATGAGTTGGATGTATATGATCCGCGTACGGGCTATAGGTTATCCACGATACCTCCAAGCGGGTATGCGTCAGTCCGTTTGGGAAACTGGAATTCGGGTAGCGGTGTGGACAGGATAACATTCTCATACACAGTAGATGAGAGCTCTGCGATATTGTTGATGCATTATGCAATAGTACTTCAGGATCCAGATCATGACGAGTGGGAGCAACCTCGTTTTACATTAGAGATATTGGATGAGTGGGATGAACTGATCAACCCGTCATGCGGTTATGCGGATTTCTATGCTGACATAGAGCGAGAAGGCTGGCATGCATACGGTTCTCAAGTGACATGGAAAGACTGGACAACGATAGGTCTGAACTTGTCAGACAGAGTGGGCGAGACGATACGAATCAGAGTAACATCGTATGACTGTTCGTTAGGCGGTCACTATGGTTATGCATACTTTGCACTTGATTGTGCAGCAGCAAAGATAACAGGAACGAGTTGCGGTGATGATGCGCAGTTGTCAATTGCAGCCCCTGAGGGCTTTTCTTACGAGTGGTTTGACAAATATGACAGTCCTGTTCCTTCAGACCATTTGTCCAATGACGGAAGAACCTTAATGGTGGATGCCTCGGATACGACAACCTATCGTTGTCACTTGACATTTTTGGAAGAACAGAGTTGCGGTTTTGACTTATACAGTGCTGCATTGCCAAGATTCCCGATATCATCGTTTGAATGGGAGTACGTTCCTCAGGAATGTCAGAACAGGGTGAGATTCACCAACAAGAGCCATATAATGACAAAGTTCAATAACGTGATAGAATATCATTACGACCAGCAGTGTGATGACTATGAATGGTCATTCGGCACAGGTCAGGTGGGTTCGACACGCAATCCGATATTTGTATTCCCCAATGAAGGCGGTACGTATGATGTGACATTGTTTGCATCGATAGCAGAAGGAAGGTGTGTGGATGATACGACGATAACGATAACTTTGCCAGCGATAGGCGACAAAGAAGTTCACGTTGATACGACGATGTGTGATGGTGACTATTTAGTGTTCGGACCTCAGTATATCGGCAAAGAAGGTGAATTCTTCAATACATGGAAGACATCAGTTGGTTGTGACTCGCTGGTTTACCTAAACGTCAAAATGAATCCTCGCGATACGACTTATTTGCCTGATACGACTATATGTGCAGAGGAGCCGCTCTATTATGACGGTCAGCGATATAAATATACAGAGTCGGGTAAGTTCGTGATATATCACAAGAACAGATTCATGTGTGACAGTACGCTGTTTATGAATGTGACCGTCATGGACAGCATAAAGCCCGTGATAGACGTGAAGGAAGTGACGAGTGAGTTGAATTCGGGAGCTATAGTGTTAGGTGGTACGGGATATGACTATTATGTTGTCAACGGTGAGAAGAACGGAGCGTTGACAGGGTTAAATGGCGGTATGTTTGAACTGGAGTTCTTCAATGATTTCGGCTGCTCGGTGTCGGACACAGTGATAATGAACTATGAGTGTCTGGGTGTGAAAGAGGTTGACAGAGATTTTGCATGTATGGATGATGATGTGATGCAGATACGTTTTGTAAAAGACTCGGGAATACTGACGGACTACAAACTGCAGTTCAGTGAGCAAGCAAAATCTGCAGGTCTGAAAGATACAGAAGGAACATTAACATATCTAAGAGACGGTGAACAGTTCGGAATAGATATAGACATATCGCAGGTGACTACACCTGGAATATATGACATGGTGGTTGTATTTACTGACCCGCTATGCCAAGATGTGGAGATACCTCTTTCATTGCAAATCAATTTCTCAGCAGACATATTGTTCCAGCGCTGGGGTGATGTTCTAAGTGTGAAGAAACCCAGTATGATGGGCGGTGAATATGACATTATCGGTTTCCGCTGGGTTAAGAACGGTGAGGTGATAGCCGGTGAAGATAAATCGTACTATTACGCAGAGGGCGGATTGGATGCTGACGCTTTGTATCAGGTAGAACTGATAATGAGTGACAGTACGGTGCTAACGACATGTGCCATAGAGGCAGAAGAGTATGTGGAGAATATAGAAGTCAGGCCGACCAAAGCGAGAGTGGGCGAGCAGATAGAGGTGGTTATGCCTCAGAATGGTTCTTACAAGTGCTATAGTCCTTCAGGAGTGCTTGCCTCGTCGGGCGAACTGACAACCGGCACGAACTATTACAAGGTGCCCTCCAGTCAGGGTGTATATATGCTTGGAATAGAGACAAGCGAGGGCGTAAAGACGGTGATGATAAGTGTGACAGAATAAGTACAGATGAGCAGACTGGGTTACATATTTAGTTTTGTTTTATGTTTGCTCTGCACAGACATGGCAGCGCAGATATTGTGGTCGTGTGATTTTGAGGATGCGACTGAGCGCAGCCAGTGGCACTTGAATTATGTTGATCCCAACTACCCTGACAGGTCGTCACGTTGTGAGAACTTATGGTATATGGGTAGTGCAGGTAACTATGGTCCTACCGGAAGCAACGGTTTGTACGTGGCTCAGCAAGCGAAGAAAGACTCATTGATATATGGCAGTCAAGCAACGATGATGGCAGTGGCATATCGTGAGTTGACACTGCCGAAAGGTGATTATAATATTCGTTTTGACCGGATAGGAAGGATGAAGGATACCGGCGAGGAAGGTGTGTATGTATTTTGGGTACCGGATACTGAGGAAGCAATGACAATGGTCACGACGTCAATGATGCCATGGATGCAAAGTAATAATTACAGACTGAGGACGACCCCTCTGTTCGGTAACTCATATTGGCAGGCAGACAGCTTGAAACTGCATATAGCAGACGTCCAGGAGACAAGGCGGCTGATGTTTGTGTTCTTTACCTCAAAGGGAATGGCTGTCAATCCGTCGTTTGCGATAGACAATATAGAAATATATGTTCCGGTCAGATGTCCACAACCGACAAATATTCAAGAAGTGATAAAGGCAGATGGAACATTGGATGTGAAATGGCGTTCGATATCGGCGGTGGACAGTTATGAGTTCCAGTTGTGCGACATGGAAAAGAACATTTGGAAGACACAAATTGTCGAGAATAGTTCCGGTTCGCAGAAAGTGCTTACAATGGATGGTTTGGAAGAAGGTGTATATTTGGTGAGAATACGTGCTTTGTGCGGAGATAACCACTCGGAGTGGTCAGAGAAGATGTTCCTGTATTTCCAGCAAGGAAAGCGATGCATAGATTATATGAAACTGGACAAGACTACGTGTTCATATTCAATGTCAGCACCGACATTAAATGATGAAGGTACATCAATGGCATTGCCGGAAAGATTGAGCACGAAGGGAATATACGGTAGTGGTGATTTTAACGACTATTCTAATACGACTCATGCGCTTCATTACATACCGGGAGAGACAGACCCATTTACAGATGGAAATCTGAAGACCAAGCCAGACGGTGCATTGGCTTCAGTGAGGATAGGACGTTATGCTCCTACGCACATAAGCAGGGTGGAGTATGAATACAGTGTTCCGGAATCCGAGGAACAGATATTAGTAATCAGATATGCATTGGTGCTGCCTAATCCTCACCCGGAAATCCCAGTCAATAACCCGACCTTCATGATGACAACGACTATTGACGGCAAGCCAGTTCCCAACGGGTGCGGTGATGCCAACTTTACGTCGGGATATACTGATACTGATTGGCATGAGTCATTGAGCGGTGATTTATATACAGACTGGAAGACAGTGTCGTTGAACATGAAAGAGTACAAAGGTAAGAAGTTCAAGATGGTATTTACAACAACCGGTTGTACATTCTCTGCCCATGGCGGTTATGCATATTTAACAGTGTCGTGTGAGACAGGACAGATGTCGGGTTTGAATTGCGGCGAAGATAACACGGAAACCAATGTAAGTGCACCTGCCGGCTTTTCATACAGATGGTGGAAAGATTTGGATGTGAATGGTAACAAGATAGTTCTTCCGAATGGCAACAAACGTTCATACACCATTCCTGCCATGGACACCGCCACCTACCATGTTGACTTGATTTCACTCGGGAATGCAGAATGTTACCATACGTTGGATGTGAGAGGTATTCCCCGCTTGCCTCACACAGAAGCCGGGATAAGTAAGATAGAGGAAGTGAAATGTCAGAATGTGGTGACATTCTACAATAACTCATACCTATTATACAAAGCATATAAACAAGTGTGGGTAGAGGAGGAACAGAACTATGTCATGGTGGTCGACAGGGAGTTCACGAAAGGCGAGCCATTGGACGATATAGTATGGGACTGGGGTGACGGCTCGGAGCGTGAGAGTAATCCGGATTCTCTTGTATCTCACATATATCCCAAGACGGGAGGTGAATATACGGTATGGATGATAGGAGCATTGAACGGGACGAATCATATGTGTCTGGACTCTGTGGCAGTAAAAGTGACTGTACCCCAAGTCGGTTATGCAGATGTGGAACTGCATGAAGCAAAAGGCTATCAGTTCAGATATACCAACGGTGCTATAGGAAACACATATTGGAGTGTCGGTTCGGATACGGTAGTGGAGATGATAGGCGATTGCGAGAGATTATGGTTTGTGAACATACATGAGACTAAGTTTAATGTTGACACGTTCATCTGTGAAGGAGGCCAATACAGATTGGGTGACACGGTGATAACTACAAGCGGGGTATATACGAGGAATATTCCAAGGGTAGTGTATCCGAAATTGGACAGCATAGTGACACTGAATGTGCATGTGGAGCCAAGGCTGGTGCTGAGTGTGGCGGATACAACCAACCAATGTCTTGACGTAAAGGAGGTAGAGATAGGATACGAGGTGCTGCAAGGCAACCTTGGCGATATAACCCTTGTGTTTGACTCGGCTGCACAGGCAGCGGGCTTTGAGGCAGAGTACGTGTTTGACGCAAACGAGGAGATCAGACTGGAACTGCCTGACAGCATAGAGGTGGGCTACTATAATTATGTGCTTAAGTTAGGAACAGAACAGTGCCCAGTACCAGACTTGAAACTTGTGCTTCAGGTAAGTTATCCGTCGTCGGTAGTGAAAGTGAAGGACGGAGTGCTGGTAGTGCAGAACGAGGAGTTCAGCGGCTACAGGTTTGACGGTTACCAGTGGTACAAGAACGGTATGCCGGTAGAAGGTGCTACGGAATCGTATCTGCCGATGTCGAATGCAGACGCAGGTGCAGAGTTCACCGCGATGCTGAAGAGAGAAGGTTGCCCTGATGTACCATTCTGTCCGATAGTATTCAAGGAAGGTGCTACAGCGTCGGATGATATAGAGGGTGAGATATTGCTGAGTCCTACGTATGTCGGAGCCGGCGAGACGATATACATAAACAAGCAGGTATCGATGACGATATATAATGCATTGGGACTTCTGGTGGACAGAATAGAAGGTAGTGCACAGATGAAAGCGCCGATGACAGGGGGTGTGTATTTCGGAGTGACAGATAACAGTAAAAAAGTGATTCGTTTTGTCGTACATTAAGAATATAATATTATCGGTGGTTGTGTTGGCATCGCTGCCACTGGGTGCCCAGTACTACAACTCGCTTAGCAACAAGCCTCAGCACTACCTGATGCTATCGCTTCAAGGCGGTGAGTCGAACTCGTTGAGCAAGGCAAGGGAAGGCATAGAGCTGAAGGACAAGGGCGGCGCAGGTGCCGGTTTTGATTTGTCGTATGAAGTGGAGTATCACAGATTCTTCTTCGATGCAGGACTGACGGTGGACTACGGATACACAGGTCAGTGGCTAGACTCGCTGGTGGAGACAGACAGCAGGATAACGGCGGACTATGAGGGTCATGAGGTGGAGTATCAGTATGTATATGACGACTTGCTGGAGCGTCAGCACAGGTTGTCGGCAGGACTGAGAATAGCGTTTGGCTATTGGTTTCACCAGTATGTATATGGTTCGGTGGGAGCAAAACTGAAGATACCTGTATTAGCAATGTACAATACGGATACGAGACTGCTGACACAGGGTGTATATGAGTTCGGCTCGGAACCACTCCGCTCGATACCTGAGATAGGCAGGGACCTGAATGCATACGGCTACTATGCAGACTCGGACTTTCCATACAAATCGGATGGAGGCAAGGCTATACGTGCTGCACTGCCAGAGTTGGCAATTACAGCAGAGATAGGCGGAAGGATACCGCTGAAGAGCAAGAAAACGGGTATGCGTGCCGGAGTGTTTGCCGAGTACGCATTGCCGATAGGAAATGTGAAGAGAGGTATGCTTGGTGTGTATGACAAGATAAACTCAGATGTGTCTGCACTAACCGAGGCTGACATGAGACAGAACCTGGCTTTGAACAGCGTGCTTGATACAGACTTGCTTAAGAGGAACACACATTTTCTGACGGTAGGCGTAAGGCTGACCGTGATGTTTAACGTGACAAGAGACGCAGTGCCTTGCCGCTGTACGCCGGATTGGTAAGGATGAGAGTTTGTAAAGTTTGGTAAGTTTGTAAAGTTTAAAGGGCTCAGGCGGGCTCTTTTTTTGTTTTTTATATAGAAGTTATAGTCTTTCTAGTAGTTATAGAAGTTCTAGTTATTTAGTGAGGGTGTTGTGAATTGCATTTTTATTCAGAAAGTGGATAAGGTGGGTGCAAAATGATAGGAAAAGTGAGTTTTTTGAAGAATAATGTAAGTTTTATTTGGTCTATTCACAACTTTTATGTAATTTTGTGCCCAAATTTGTATTATGCATAATCTGTTTTGAAAAGGTACAAAGGAGATGTTGTTGCAGATGCGGATTAACTAATTATTAATTAAACACATATAACTTATGAAGAAACATTTACTTTTGGGTTTGTTGTTGTCATTGATGACAGTAACAGCTTATTCAGCCAAGGAAGACCTGTATGTCCTGTATACAGGCTTCGAAGATGGAAAATTGCCAGAAGGGTGGACTTTGGAAGGTGTAAAGGACGGTGTAGATGTGACATGGTCTGTAGAATCAGCTTCTACGGCGTCTCATCCTGCAGGTGTTCCGAAAGATGGAGGCAACTACCGTGCTACATTCGGCAATGCAACAGGGCAGACACAGAATTGTAGTGTCAAGCTGGTGTCTCCTGTGTTTTCTATTGCTGATGTCACTGAGCCTATATTGATTTTTAATCATGCTCAGTTGCAGAGAACAGGAGACGTGGATACGCTAAAAGTGTATTACCGAACAGCTGCAGATATGGAATGGAAGTGTTTTGCAACCTATCCTGATGCGCAGACTCCGAAATACACAAAGTGGACAGAAGAGACATTAGAGCTTCCTGCCAGGAGTGCCACATTTCAGATTGCTTTTGAAGGTGTGGATAACTACGGATGGGGTATCGCTCTTGATGAAATTATAGTTCGTCCGAATCCAACGTGCTGGATTGATAATCTTGAGGCGACTGAGATTACGGTGAATACCGCGACATTGGTATGGCAGGCCTCTCTGGATGCGGATAGTATAGAAGTTGTGGTAGCGACCAAGGAACTTGATCTGGAAAATCCGGATTTCGGTGCAATAGTCGCCTACGGTAAAACCGACAAGTTCTCTTACAGTCTAACCGGATTGACGCGGAATACCAGATATTATGCTTATGTCCGCTCACTATGTTCAGATCATGAGACAGATTGGATAGGAATAAACTTCCGTACCAAAAACTTCGCTTCGGTGCCATACGAGCAGAAGTTTAATTTGGTGTATGCTTCAAATACTGTCAATCACATGTCATATATGACGCAGGGAACCAGCATTACGAAGACTGACGGTACGATGGAGTACATGCCTTTTGTAAACCAAATGACATCGGATGAGAGTTGCAAATCATATTCGTTCGACTCAACACGTTGCTATGTGTTTACCGGTGCACGTGCGATATCGACGGCTATACCAGCCGGAGAGTATGTGTATGGAGCAACACCAGAGATGAACTGCGAAGACATTACAAAATTGTCAGTTACCTTCTGGGGCACTTCGGAAAGGTATGTAGGTGAAGATTATGCCGGCGGAATAATAGTTGGTGTAATGACAAACCCGGAAGACTTCAGTACATTTGTGGCAGTGGATACATGCTATATGACACAAGAGTATGAGCACAACAAGTTTGTGGTAGATTTGAAGGATTATAAGGGCTATGAGAGTGAAGGCAAGACGACATACGGCAAATATGTGGCATTTGCAAGTAACTTCAAGGATAAGAAAAACATTTTCTATGTTGATAATGTATTGGTAGATTACACTGCCAAAGTAAGCATACCTAAGGGTATAACACTTTCAAATATCAGTTACAACAAGGTAACAGTAAATGTGGCAGACTTGGGTAATGCGACAGCTATGAATATTGTAGTTTCTGACAAATTCACATATAACGGCAAGAAACCGAGCAGTGTGATAATAGAGAAGACTAATGTGTCGGGCAGTTCTTTAGAGATTGAGTCGGAACTATTGAAGAATAAGTTGTTGTATGTATATGTGCAGGGAATAAATGGAACAGATGCTTCTGAATATTCATTGCCGGTGGGAATGAAATTTCAGAATGTAATTGACAGCATACCATTTGAACTTAAGTTTGATGCAGCGACAATAAATGCAGGCAGTTATGACTACCTCAAAGATATAAATCCGTTAGTACGTACAATAACTTCACGACAGATGTTCAATGATGTTATTCTGGCAAGAGGGTTGGAGGCTAACAATGCGGCATGGTACTATAGCTCAGAGCCGGCAATAGTACTGAGAAATGTTGGTGATTATCTTGCGATATCTGCTCTGCCAGCGGATTTCAACATAAAGGATTTGTTTGTTACATTCTCCATAGCTCCGTATTATAGTTCAGCGACTCATGTGGATGATGCGCGTGTGGCACTTGGTGTTATGACCGATCCGTATGATCTCAGTACTTTTGACAGCGTAGCAGTATTTGATGGAACAGGTACGACATCTCCCAGAGCCCAGAATTGCGCATATAACTTTGTCAACTACACAGGTAGCGGAAGGTATTTGGCATTCAAATATGTAATGCCTAAGAGTGGCAATACCGAAGAGAATATGGATATACACTTCATAAATATGTATAACCAGGCCGGCCGAATGCGTCCGTATGATGTGGCAGTTGATGCCAGTACGTTGTCAGCAAATATAACATGGAAGGGCAATGCTGAAGCAAAACACAGCATTTCCATTGTCAAGATGAAACCTGAGGCATATGCAGCTGACAACTACGGTACTTATGGTATTAGATATATCATGGATAAGTTAATGGCAGATACAGCCGTTACCGGTTTAGGATTGGATGTCAAACTGGATCCTCATTCAGTATATCAATTGTCAGTGTCAGTTATATACGATAATGACACTTTAGAAGGTATCAATAATTTCACCTTCATGACAGACTGTGAGGAAAAGCAGACGATACCTTATGTTGAAGATTTTGAGTATTATGCTGCCAGTGCCCAGTTCAAGCAGTATCCAAGCTGCTGGACAGGGTCAGCATGGAAATCATATAATTCGGGTGGCAGTTATTCTCATACGGAGTATTATCCATATTTCAGTTCTTCCTCTACGGAGGGTTATACACATTCAGGCAAGCAAACAATGGTATTTGGTGCTTCAACAACCTTAACGACCGATATGTGGTTAGCGATGCCCGAGTTTGACACAGAAATAAATACTCTTCAGTTGCGAATGTGGATAAAGCCTGCTATGGGAGGATATAATGATAGCATAGATGTAGGTCTTATTCCGAAAGATGCCACTGACTTGAGTGCATTTGAGCATATCGCCTATATAAAAGTGCAAGGTACGGCCCAATACAGAGAGTATATCACCCGCTTGTCGAGCTATGAAGGTACTTCAGCAGGGAAACGTTTGTGCATAGTAAAACGTACTGCAGCCAAGCACTACTATTATATAGATGACATACTGGTAGAACCTCTGTCGGAGTGTGCTAAGATAATGGATGTAGAGTTTGCCAACATCGGTACATCGGGTGCAACAATCAACTGGCAATCAGAGACTGCAACGCAGTGGGAGGTGTTGGTCAGCAAGATATCGCTCGATGCAGACACCCTTGATTTGCTCTCCAGAACAGAAATAGACAGCACTATTGTTCTATCGTGGGAAACAGTAAACAGCAAGCCGTATGTATTCAGCAGCGATTCTGCGAAGGTGAACACAACTTATTATGTTTACGTAAGAGGAATTTGCGGTACAGTGTCCGGTGAATGGAGTGGGGAAGCAAGTTTTGCTACGATGTGTATGGCACAAGATATAGCAACATATACCGAAGACTTCTCAACCGCTCAGAATATCGACTGTTGGACTATTGGTATGAGAAATGGCGATATAGTTTCGACCAACCTGAAGATTGTCAATGAATACTTCTACATGTTCAATGTGGCTTCTACGGATGGTGCGTATGCAGTAATGCCACCTATGGATGTGGACGATATAAGCAAATGGCAAGTATCGTTTGATGCCCATGGCGGATCAACGGCCGCATATTTGAAAGAACTGACGGTGGGCGTGATTACGAATGCATCCGATTTGACCACCTTCGAACCGATGACGGTTGTGAAACTAAACCAGGTTGCTGCAACCTCAGCTGCAACTAAATATGGTTTTGACGAAGCATATCGCTATACGGTACGTTTCAGCACCTATGAAGGAGACTGGCGTGGCAACAAGGGAAACAGAGTGATGTTCCTCAGCGAATCGGGTGACAAGCAGAATTATGTATATTTGGACAATATCGAATTTTATCAGATAGGTGAAGTAGTAGAACCACTTGAAGTGTGGGCTACAGAGACCGGCATGGATTATGCAGTTTTGACCTGGGATTCGGTAGGCACAAAGTATAACATAAAAGTTTCAAGCAAGAAAATAGACCCGACGAGTGAGGCAGGTGATGTGTGTGACAGTACGGTGACCGGCAACAGTGCCCGCATAGAAGGTCTGACAATGCTGACACGCTACTATGTATATGTGCAGACAGTAGGTGAAGGAACAAGCACAAGCCTGTGGTCGAATGTGCGCTGGTTTGAGACCATCTGTCCTCCATCTTACGAATTGCCATATCAGAATGACTTCAGTGGCAAAGTGGTTACGACCTCGGTACCATATGACGGCGCAGACTGCTGGCAACATTACTATGACGGAGTAGCGATAGAAGATTATTTGTCCGGCTCTTCGTTCTACAGCCGTATGTACGCTTCTGCCAACTATGCCGGAACGGTAACCGGTGACAACGGCTTGTATTTAGGAAGTACGTTAGGTAGTACAACCACGAATCCTAAATCAGCGGTAGCCGTATTGCCTATGATAAACGCAGACTTAAGCAAGGCAATGCTTGAATTTGACTGGAGAAGCAGCTCGACTACAAACTCTGCAACATCTCCAAACTTGCGCAAGCTGGCAATAGGTATAGCAAAGGTGGCAGAGCCGTACGACTCACTATTGGCGACGGTACAATACCTTGACACAGTGACAACAGAAGGCTATATAGGCACATGGAAGCATGAGATGCTGCCACTTAGCAAGTATGCAGGAGATGGCAAATACGTGGTTTTGACCATGTTTGGCGGTAATGACTATAGCGCATCTACGTTAGCATACGCATATTTGGATAATCTTAAGATAGCTGAGGCTCCTGCAGTATTCCCGCCAGCAACAATTGCTTGTGGTAAGACGTTCGGCTCGACTGCAGAACTAAGTTGGACTCAGACCTTGGGTAGTTACTCTCAATGGCAAGTGGTAGCAGTCAAGTCAGGAGAGGAGATACCGGAGAATGCAACAGTACAAACCTTTGACACGACAGCCGGTGTGTTTACTGGTCTGCAGGGATCTACAGAGTATGACTTCTATGTGCGTGCAGTAGATGCAAACGGTAATGTGTCTCCATGGGTGGCTACTCCTGCAACAGGTACCACACTCTATTTAGTAGAGGTTAAGGATGCATTCTGGAACTTTGATTCCCAAGCTACACAGGAACACTTCAACAACTCGACCTCTTGGAAGGAGAAAGGTTGGTTGCAAGGTATGATTCGTGGCTCATTTAACAATACATACGTACCATATCTATACAGCAATACCATCAATTCCACCTCCAAACTGCGCACTTCATGGTATTCTTTCTCAGGAGACACATGTATGCGTTTCTATAGCACGAGTACTTATGCCGGCTATACAGTAATGCCTCAAATCAACTGCAACCTTGACTCGATGCAGTTGCGATTCAAGATTAATGCAACATATTGCAATGAGAATACCCGTGCTGTGACTACCACTTATGCGAAAGGTACGTATGCACACTCGATAAAGATAGGTTACATGACCGACCCGTATGATTACAGCACATTTAAGGAGATAACCACGTACGTATATCCTGAAATAACGGCAACGGTGAAGATAGAAGATGATCCTACCGGTAATCGTTTCTGGGAGGAAGTAACAGTGCCGCTATACGGAGTAGGTGAAGGTAAATACATAGTATTCTCCAATGATTTTAACAGCAACCAGGTTTATGTGGATGATGTGATTGTAGAGAAAGAAACGGGTTGTGCGATGCCAGTTCAGGTTACATTGGATTCGCTTGCATACAACGCTGCCAAGTTTGTATGGGGTAGCTCGAAGTCTGCTTGGAACGTGAAGGTTATCAACAAGGAGTCAGGCTTGACAGAGGTCGAGAAGAATAATCTTACCGAGATGTGCTATGTGATTAATAATCTGGCAGAACAGACAGAATACATTTTCATTGTACAAGCTGTTTGCGGTACAGACGAGGTGAGCGATGAAGTTCAGATTCAATTCAAGACCCCATGTAAGCCAACAGAAGAAAGTGCTGCTTACTGGAGCTTCAATGAAAATCTGTACCAATATGGAAGCAGTGCAAGCTATTTGATTCCCGAGTGTACAACAGTAGGTGGAAACACGACGACTCAGAGCAATCTGCCTTATGCTGTTAAAAACGCACCCGCAGCAACAGGTGCCAACTATGCCCGTACGCAAGATGATGATGATTACGCATTGCGTTTCTACACAACTAAAACGGCTTATAACAACTATATAGCGTTCCCGCAGATGGGCTTTGCACTGGATAGTATGACGCTTCACTTCTGGGGTCGTGCAGCATATTTCTACAAGAATACTCATACTACGGCTGCTACGAAGGAGCGTTTGTATGCAGTAAACAGTGCATACAGCAGAACGTTGATAGTTGGTGTAATGACAGACGTGGAAGATTTCGAAACATTCACTCCGCTGGATACAATTACTTACGACAAAGTGTGGTCTGGTACGGTGGCATCTGTTGCTGACCGCTACATGTCAGATGACAAGACGGGTAATAACTGGTGGCAGGAGTATGCATTGCCGCTTGCAAAATATGCAGGAAAAGGTAATATAACTATTGTGGCGCCCAATCCTGCCGACTTCTCTAGCGCTTCAACTCCAACAAGCTACTTCTTCGTGGAAGACCTGGAGATAGTGAAAGGCTCGTTCTGCACAACAGCAAGCAATGTAAGGGTGGCTGATATTCAGTCTCGTCAGGCAACCATAGCCTGGGACCTGCCAGAAGGCACAAGCGATTCAGTTGGTGTAGCTCTATATCTGTCAGTTGCAGGCAAGGAACCCACCGATAGTCTTGTAGCACAGATTGATGCTGTAATTCCGTCGCATGAATACACCTTCACGGGTCTCAAGCCAGGTAGTGACTACTATTATGCCGTTAAGCATTACTGCTCAGATGAGGATGAATCTCAATGGTCGGTTATTCAGTCGTTTACTTGCAACTATGAGGCTCCTCGTTTCAAAGAAGATTTTACAACAGTCCGCACATATCCTGTACATTGGACGCGTGGTGGAAACACGTCAACCACAGCATCGATGGCATGCACAGCAGAAAACGTGTTTGATGGTTTGAAAATAGCAACTCTTACAGAGACTGCGACATCGAATGCTGCATGGAGACGTAATTCAGGTAGTGATGGTATGGGTGGCGGTTCGATATGGCACTCGATGGCAAGCAACCGTACCGGTACTGCTGCAGCAGCCTCATACGCATGGCTGATGACACCTAATATCTCATTGCTTACTTCGGAACAAAACAATATGATGCTGAGTTTCGAACTAGGTATGTGGGATATAGACGGAGGAACAAATCTGAATCCACTTAGTGAGGATGACTGCTTCATGGTGATAGTGTCCACAGATGCCGGCAAGACATGGAAGGCAGAAAATATAGCTGCTTCATGGAAGACCGACGGTACGGGCGACTATGACTTCAACAAAGTGGGTCCGCAACGCACCACATACTTTGTTGACTTGAGCAAGTGGGTCGGACAAGGAATTATGATTGCTTTCTATTCAGGTTCGAAGTGTCCCGGTCTAACTCCCGGAAACAAATTATATCTGGACAATGTTCAGCTCAACGTATTTGAAAAGAAAGAATACAGTTCGGAGATTTGCAAGTGGAACGACTTTACTGACGAATCATTCAATATTGATGCATATGATTTGAATGTGAACACAACAACGACTTACACGAAGTATGTTCCTGCTGAAGCAGATAACCAACTTGACAGCCTCACGATATTGAATCTCACGGTATATTGTGATACAACGACAACATTCGAAGAGAATATATGTGAAGGTGAAGACTTCAAGAGTTATGGTTTCTCAATTGAGAATGTGACAAAGTCGAATACCTATAAGCTGAAACTTGAAGGTGAGAACAAGTGTGACTCAGTGGTTGTTCTGAATCTGACCGTGCTGCCTAAACTGCATAATGATGTAGAGGCAACTATTTGCCAAGGTGCATATTATGAGTTTGGTGGTAAAAAATACTATACTTCAACCACAGTGGAAGAGACATTCACTTCTTCCTTAGGTTGTGACAGCATAGTGACACTGCACTTGAAAGTGAATGACGTATTGGCAGGTACTCCTGAAGAAGTATATCTATGTTCTGATTCAATATTCGAGTGGCCGTATAGCAGCAAGTTCGGACAAATTACTGACGGAGGATTGTATATAGACACGATACAGAACTCGTTAGGATGTGATACAGTGGTTTCTGTACACGTTACGAATGTGGCATCAGCTAAGACGTTTGTACGTGCTGCGATATGTTCAGGCGGAGCATACGATGTATATCCGTTCCGCGGACTGCGTGACGCAGGAGACTTTGACAGTCATCTTGAGACAGTTTACGGTTGCGACTCAACAGTGACGCTGCATTTGATGATAGCTGAGAATGGAGTTCTTAATGATAAGATAGGTATGGATGAGTTGCCGTACGTGCTCAATGGCGAGGAACTCTATGGCGAAGGAACAGAAGAAGGCGTATATACTACAACCGTAAATCTGGCATGCGGTGAGGTGACTCTGGTTCTCACAGTAGGTACTCCGGATGGTTTGCACTCAGTATTCGCCAACTCGCTGGCACTGGCTCCGAACCCAGTGAGGACGGGTGAGACGGTTACTGTACTGTCAAGCTTCAGTGCTGCACAAGTGGCCGATATGACGGTTGAGGTATATGACGGAACAGGTGCATTGGTAAGTCGCAAGACTCCGAAGGTGGCTCCTGTGACGATAGATCCGCTGCCTGCTGCAGGTGTATATATGGTACGCATAGTAACCGGCGGTGAGACATATCAGGCAAAACTGGTAGTGAAATAAAAAACTTTGTGCTACGGCACATTTCGGACAGCCCGATTGGTTTCGGGCTGTCTGTCTAATGGGGAGTTGTGTAGTTGAAAGTTTAAAGTTTAAAGTTTAAAGTTGAGAGAAGTTGTGTAGTTTAAAGTTGAGAGTTAGTTCTAAGGTTAATTTTAGAATGTTGTATGATGAGAAGACTGTGTACGATATTATTTGTAATGCTATGGGTATGCTCACTGTATGCGGAGAGGCGCAGTGTGAGTGAGGCTTTGCAGATAGCGGAGCGTCAGGTTTGCGCAGAAACGTCTTCTTATATTAATGGCTCAAAACATGGAGTTTCTGCAACTCAGAAAAGACAGATTCAAGGATATGCGAAAGCAGAATTAGCAGCTGAATCGGAGGCATGGATGGCAGTGAATACGGGCGAAGGATTCGTGTTGGTAGGCGCAGACGACAGACTGCCGGAGGTGCTGGGATGGAGCGACAACGGACGATTTGACATAGACTCGATAAACGATAACCTGAGATATTGGCTGAGTTGTTATGACAGGTTTCAGGTTTCAGGTTTCAAGTTTCAGGTTTCTTATCCCTTCGGGAACGATCTGCTTCGCTGTGCAAGTTTCAGGTTTCAGGTTACAGGCGAGGGGTTGCAGGAGACAGTGGAGCCGCTGTGTACGACGAAATGGAATCAGAGCAATCCGTTCAACCAGAAGTGTCCGGAGTACAAGTCGGGTAACATGTCGGCAACAGGCTGTGTGGCAACGGCGATGGCACAAATGATGGCGCGATACAGTTACCCGAGCATAGGTGTGGGAGAACATAGTTATGGTTGGGTTAGAGGGGAAGGTGACACAGTGCAACTTTATGCACGTTTCGACTCGGTGGCATACAACTGGGAGCTGATGAAGTCCAAGACAACACTTGCGATATACAATGCGCAGTGTGACCAGATATCGACGCTGATGTATCACTGCGGAGTGTCGGTAGATATGAAATACGGAGCGAGCAGCAGTGCGAGCACGACAACGGCAGCGAGATCGCTGGTCAAGTATTTCGGATATGACAAAGGCATACAGAACATTCAGTGCAACGTACTGCCAGGAGACAGTGTGCTCAGGATAATGTACAGAGAACTATCAGAGGGCAGACCTGTGATGATAGCCGGTACATCTGAGCAGAATACGCGCCATGCCTTTCTTGCAGACGGATATAATAGGGACGGGTATTTTCACATCAACTGGGGTTGGGGCGGAAGCTCGGACGGCTACTACCTGATGTCGTCTTTCTCTCCTTCAGGTTCGCAAGGAGCTGGTAGCGGCGGCAAGACATACGGCATGAATCAGACTCTGATAGTCGGTGTGCAGCCTGCAGCAGAAAACGCATTGCCAGCATCACACATGGGAATAGACAGCCTGACGGTTGACCAGACAGAGTATCAGAACGGGAAATCTTATTTGGGCGGCTGGATAGACTTGTCTCCCACGATACGGGTGAACATGGTGCGAGTACAGAACTTCGGTCTGTATGATTTTGCGGGCGAGTACGGACTTGCACTAATGGATGCCGACAAAGACAGCATTGTGAGTGTGCTTGACAAAAGGAATCTGACCCTGAGAAGCGGCTATTTCCGCACGGGAACCAACAAGAATCTGCGTGAGGTGTTCTCGTTCAAGACAAGCAGTTGCGAGGAAGGGGTTTACAGACTGGCGCATATATATCGGGATACAGCGCAAGCAGACTGGTATATATCATACGCCAGATATTCGCCTTCGTTTATGTATATGCAGGTAAGGAAGGACTCGGTGATACTGAGTTATGACAGACCTGAGTCGTACATTATTCCGATAGATACCACAGGGCAGGACTCGATAGTTGTTACTCCTGACACTATACCGTTGCCACCTGACACGATAAAGCCAGACACGACATTGACCCCCTCGGCAATAGGATACGTGACGGCATCAGAAATAACAGTGCAGCCAACGCTACTAATTCAAGGGGAGACGTTTGGTGTGTATGGAAATCAATCAGGGGACAAGCAGACGGCAGAAATAGAGATTCTGGATGTTAACGGAGCAGCAGTTGATCAGCGCAAGCACGCAAAACTTCCGTACAGCATGGCTGCACCTATGAGGCAGGGTGTGTATGTGGTTCGTATTAGCAGAGGCGAACAGATTTCAGTAAAAAAGATAGTTGTCAGATAGTCGGCATTGTTCGGCATATTCGGCATAACTTCCGGCATGAATTTTTTTTTGCCGCTATTGGTGTATGATTATCAGTAGGTTGAGTTTTGAGTCTTTCGGCTTTGCCGTCAAAATAATCAGATATGCCGAAGTTTTTTGCAGTATATATTATAGAGGGGTGTATGAAAATGATAAAATATTATGTCGTGTGATGGAAATGAAAGCAAATAGATTGATTTTCTTTCGAAAGGTGCGAAGATTCTGTATTTTTATGACTTAAAGAGGGGAAAAGGCAATATTTTTGTATAAATATTTTGTTTTTAAAAAAATATTATATATCTTTGCCGCCGATTACGTGAATAGTCTGTGAATTGTGCCTTGCTTAGGGGGTACAGGTCGGCTGTTTACATAGCATTGATAAAGTCAAATTAATAAACATAAAGTATAACTTAAAAGATTGTGCTTATGAAGAAACTTTATCTTCTTTTGCCGGTATTGATGTTTCTTTTCATGCCGACAGTGAAAGCCCAGCAAATAGTTTTGCAAGAAAGTTTTGAGTCGGCCGGCATACCGGCGACATGGTCGCAAGAGTATGTGAACGGCGAGCAACAATGGCAAGTAGAGACACTTGCCGAGTATGCTTATCCATCCGGTAAGATACCTGACTCCAAAGCCGGTGGCGGCGGTAGTTACCGTGCTTACTTAAGAAACACGACAGGTCAGACAATCGGCTATACGACCAGGCTGATAACTCCGGCGATGGACCTGACTGGTGTTTACCGTCCGATACTGCGTTTCTACCATGCGCAGGACAAATGGACTGCTGATGTCGATACCCTAAGAGTGTACTATCGTACGGACCCGGAAGAAGATTGGCTTCTCCTGTCTGATGTTCAAACTGGCAAAAAGGCTGAATATACACAAGCCATGCCCAGATGGACAGCAGAGCAGTATGAACTCCCTAACTTCAACCACAAATCGTATCAGATCGCATTCGAAGGTTCTGATAACATGGGTCGTGGTATCGTTCTCGACTCTATTGTGGTGCGTTCATATCCAGAGTGTACATTGCCCTACGACATCACTCTTACTGGTGTTGCCAATGGTCAAGCCACTATTGGTTGGCATGCAAGTTGGGATGCCGATCAGTTCCATATCATTCTGACCACCGTTCAGGTGGAAGGCAGCGATCCTGCTTTGGCAGATCCGAGCGTGATTGTTCTTGATACTCTGATGGATTACGATGGTATCTTCAGTCTGACAGCTACCGGACTCAAAGAAAACACTCAATATTGGGTATATCTGCAGTCGATTTGCGCTGGTCAAATAAGCGAATGGAGTCAACCGCAGACATTCACCATGGCTTTCCGCGAGGAGATTCCTTATACTGAGACCTTCGCTATGACTGACATGAGTTTCAATCCCAATGATCCCAAGACAATGCAACTTGAGTCATGGACTTGGGGTGGGGCAACGCCTCCGGTTGTCGGACTCTCTGTAACAAGTCAGTATTATGGCATCTATTCTCGTGTTTTAGATCCTGCTGTAATGTTCAATGGAAGTTATTCGGAGTCGCCGGTTTACGGAAGATTCCGTTCTGCTATTCCTGCACATACTCTTGCTTGGATAGCAACTCCTGAACTTACGGGCGAAGATCTGAAAGACTGCCAAGTACGCTTCTGGGCAACTATGGCTCAGCGTCACTCTCGCAAGCAGGCAAACTCTATTATTGTTGCTGCTGGTGCAGATGCCAACGATTATACCACTTTTATGCCTCTCGATACTATCACTATTGAAACTAAAGATTCTATTGAAGAATATATTGTTTCGTTGGAGAAGTATACAGGAAATGGCAAATTTGTCGCTTTCATCAGCAATTTCGACAAACCCAACCAGTTCTATATTGATGAGGTGACAATCGAAAAACGCCCGGCAATGGCTAAGCCCGACTATCATACCTTCCATTTCGTTCCCGCTACAACCAGTGTAGAAATGACTTGGGCTGCTCCTAGTGCTGGCGTTCAATCCTACAACATCCTTGTTGCCAAGAGCATCAAGATTAAAAATGGTCAACCGGTTTACACCGACAAGATTATAGAGACTTCTTCTACAACTCCGTCTGCTACTTTAAGCGGATTGCAATCCTGGACTAAGAATGGTTATTTTGTATCTATTCAGGCTGCATATGGAAATGGCGTTTCAGAGTGGTCGGAACCCAGAAAGTTCTTTACTTCGGCAGCAATGACATTGCCGATGCACTTCGGTTTCGAGGATTCTGAGGGATATTATAACATCGGCGATGTGGCTGAGTATCTCTATCCGAACAACATTATGGTGTATTCTACTGATGCTGATTGGCCACGCAATACTGCAGCTACTGCCTCTGCTCCTGCTAAAGAAGGTGAGAAAACACTCTATATGAGTATGCAGGCAGGTAAGAATGTTTGGGTTGTATTCCCGATGGTGGCTGATGTCGCTCATTCGCAGATCAATTTCTATCTATCCTCGCAAACAGCAGTCAACAAACCTCGTTGTATGGTGGAAGTTGGTGTCATGACCGAACCTTCCGATATCAACACATTCGTGAAAACAGCTGAGTTTAAGGCTGGTGAGAAATGGACTCGTTGCTATAGCAACTTCATCGATTATAAGGGCGCAGGTAAGTTTATCGCCATCAGATGGATGGAGCCGGAGGGTCAAAACTTCTCTACCAACTATATTGATGATGTAACTATTGCCAACCTCGTTGAATGCCCTATCCCTTCAGGATTAAGCTATACTGCTACCGATACTACTGCAGTTATCTCCTGGAACAAGGGTATTGCTGATACATGGAATGTAAAGGTCAACAGCACTCCGTTTGAAGATGTAGATCTCACTCCTGAAACTACAGTAGTTGGTGATATGTTCAATGGTCAGGTCACCCAACCGAGTGCAACTGTTCAGGGACTCACTTATGCCACTTCATATTATGTATATGTTCAGGCAGTTTGCGATGGTGGACTCACCGAATGGACTTCTGCTTATGTTATCCGCACTGATTGTCCTTCCTTCATCAATATCCCATATGCTGAGAATTTCAATGGAGCACGTGAGGGTGGTGTTAATTCCAGTTTGCATCCTTCTTGCTGGAGCTGGGGAGGTAGTGAGTATCAATACCTCGATGGCGCATACGACTCTGACAATCAAGGACCTAACAAGGGATGCTTGAATATCCGCACCAATAGTCTTACTGAGATTGGATGGGCTGTTATGCCTGCATTCAACATTCCGGTTAAGGATATCATGGTTGAATTTGACTATCGCAGTGCTGCTTTGGTTAATAGCGCATTGTATATCGGTGTCATGACCGATCCTAATGACTTCTCTACCTTCGAGGTTGTGGATAGTATTATCCCGCAAGTGGCAAATACATGGTTTAAGGATCAAATTGTCAAATTCTTCGATTACAATGGCAACGGACAGTATATTGCTTTCACTTGTGGCAAGCTCCGTGGTAATGCATCATATATGCAAGGGTATATAGATAATGTTCGTGTTATTTCTGTTGAATGTCAAGCACCTGATATCTTTGTAAATAGTGTTGCTTCAACTGAGCTTAAGTTCAGTTGGAAAGGCAAATTTGCTGCAGGTTCTGATGGATGGCAATATGTAGTTGCTACTCGTGAACTTACGACTGAAGAACTCACAGATCCAAATACAATTCCTCCCGAAGTGCTTACAACTAAGGTCGTGACAACTGCTGATAGTGCAGTCGTAACCGGTTTGCAGAAACAGACAATGTACTACATCTATGTTCACGCTCTCTGTGGTGATTCTGTATGGAGTACAGTTACCGTTATGACAGAATGTGCAACAATACCGGCAAAGAGTCTGTATATCGAAGACTTTGAGGCATGTGGACCAACTGTTACAGCAACACTTGTCTCTGGTACTTCGAGTGTTTCATACTACAAGAATGCAAAACTTCCTGAATGTTGGACTGTTGGTACATACCTCGATGCTACTACAGGATACGATGTCAATCCTTCTGCAGCTGGTAATCAAACAATTCGTATGTATTATCCTTACATAGTAACCAATGGTAGGGCTAATTATATCGCTTCTCAATACAATGACAAAGGAACGGCATTGACGACCTTCCATTATTCTAATTCAGGTGTCAACTCTTTGTATTTCCGGAGTACAAGTGGGCATATTCCGTCTTGGGCTGCTATGCCTAAGATTGATGCTGATTCCGATGAGGACTTCCGTGCAATAGTGGTGAAGGGTAGTTTCAAAATGGCAACAACAGCTACTCATCGCTTGATTGTAGGTGTGATGGAAGACCCGACTGACATCAACACCTTCACCGTTCTAGACTCTATCGGTCCTGGTACAGGAACAAGTGCAAATAATGATATTCACTTCGAAGTACCTCTGGAGAATTATACCGGCAATGGTAGGTATATCGCTTTCCGTACACCTTATGGAGTAACTGGCGTGCAAATCTACCTCGACGATATAATAATCGATGGTACTGGTTGCTATTCACCTCAGTCTACACTTTCGCGTATAACCAACAATAGCGTTCGTCTGACCGCAGGTCTGCAGGGAGAGAGCGACTGGATATACTTGTTGACAGATAAGGCTGTTTCCGACGACATGTTGGCTTCTCAAGGAGGTAATCCTGTTGTTGTGGAAGTCGGAGGTGTGAAAGTGCTCAGTGCAGACAATACTATTCACGTAATCGATTCCGACACTCTGCCTTATTCCTCTCGATTCAAAACTCTGGCTGGTCTCCAGGCAAGTACCAAGTATTATTTGTCAGTGGCTGCAGCATGCGATTTGCAGAATGGTTTGATTTCGCAATGGTCGCATTATGAATTCAATACCTTGTGCTCACCTGTTACTGACTTTGCAGAAGACTTTAACAGTTATACTTCCGGTAGTGGTAACGCAGTTGGTTGCTGGATCGTTGGAAATACCAATTCTTCTTCGGATACATATATTCCTTATGTAAATACAAACTCTTCTTATACAATTGATGGAAGCAAGTATTTGTATTTCTACACTACACCATCAAATCAAGCTGCATATGCGATATCGCCGATACTTGATGTTGAGGACATTCGTACAAAACAACTTCTGTTCTATGCAAGCTCTGGTACTGGAACTAATACTGCTCATCAACTGAAAGTGGGTCTTGTAACTGACCCGCTTGACCTCTCTACCATCGTGATTATTGATACGTTTACTGTTGCAGCAAAGGCCGGCAAGTATCTCGTTCCGTTCTCCAAATATGAAGGCGACCTCAACGGCAATATGGGTAAGCATATTATATTCTATTCGGAATGTACTATGAATAACTATATTGGTATCGACAATATTCAGTTGCAGGATATTCCGCCATGCGCTATACCCGGCAAACTGACTGTTGAAGCTGTCGACCATCAGTCAGCTTCGCTCAGTTGGGTAGGTAATAATGAGAAATACCGTGTGGTTGTTACTACGAAAGAAGTGGCAGATACCATATTGAACAAGGGAGGACAAATTGCTAACCTTGTCATCGATACCATAGTTCCTGATGCACACTGCTTGATTTCCGGTCTTAAACATACGACTTACTACTATTTCCATGTGGCAGGTATATGTGGCTCTGACACTACCGATTTCGATTTCGCAGGAAAACAATTCCTCACCGAATGCCCGCCAGTAATGCCGTTGCCGTACTTCACCGATTTCGAAGGTATGCCGACAGGAAAACGTCCATTCTGCTGGCTCGGCAACTTTACAGATATGACAATTTCGTTCCCGTATGTATTTAATGCATCCAATTCTGCTTATAGTGGAACCAATGTTATTTATACTAGTGATGATGCTTACGCTGGTAATGCAATTCTTGTAAGCCCGTTGCTTGATGTAGATGATCTTGGTAAAGTGCAGATTTCGTTCTATGCACGTGCTACGAAAGGCGGAAACTTGAATATAGGTATCGTTCCCGAAGAGATTGTTGCTCAAGGCGAATCGAATGATCTTAACGATAATTTTGTTACTCTTGCTACAATCACACCTGGGTCTGCTTATCGTAAATATACTATCTATTTCGATGAGTTTGATCCGGCATTGCTTGCAGGAATCAAGCACATAGCTATCAAAACGGATAATTCAAGCTACGGATTCTATATTGATGACATGGACATTCGCTTGATTCCTACTTGCAAAGCACCGGAAGGTGATGATGTATGGGCAGAGAAGAGCACATTGCATACTATAGATTTGCACTTCCTCCCTGCTAGCGAAACCGATAATCTATGGGAGGTGGCATCATGGGATTCGGAGGCAGCAAATCCTGATACAATATATCAGATTGTAGATACATTCGACTGTGTAATCACCAATCTGCCTTCATCTGTAATCTACAACATATCAGTTCGTACTGTTTGCAGCGCTACAGATAAGTCCGATTGGAGCAAACCTATTAAGATGAATACACAGTATGAGGTTGATACCTACAAGTGGACGTTCTCTGGTGGTGAGCATGTGGTACTTATAGAAGGAACAACAAGTTCTTATATACATCCTGCTTTGATTGGAGGTAGCAATAATAAGAGCACAACTACTGCCACAAATGTTTATCGCCGACTGAATACAAAGACTGATCGTATTTATGGAATCAGTCCTGTATATGATGAGGTTGATCCTGATAATACTGATGGAGCTTTATGCATGACTACAACATCAACTGTGGATACTGCATTTGTTATACTCCCGATTATCAATAACTCTTCAGAAAAGCAGTTGACGTTCGATGTTCGTGGAGGTTCTGCTTGGTGTCCTACCCATTCTAATTATCCAAATATGTTGGGAGGATTAACAGCCATTGAACCTTATGCAGCCGGAATGTCGATTGTGGTAGGTACATTCGATGAAGGTGCAGGCTTGGAGAGCTTCCAGAAACTTTATGAAATGCGTACACCTGATAGGTTGTGTATAACTTCTAACTTCAAAGACGCTGAAGTGGGATCGGCTGAAAACAACTACATGTTTGAACACAATACTGTTCCACTTCCATCGCTCGAAGGTAAACGTGCAGTAATATTGGCAGTATTCTCGCGTGCTAAAGGTTCTCCTTCTACCGATTATGCATATATTGATAACCTTACAATTGAACCCAAGACTCAAGTATCTACTCCGCAGATTAAGTCAACTGCTGTGACAGATAATTCAATCACAGTAAACTGGGAGTCTAATGGTAGTGCTGCTTGGGACGTACTTGTGTTCGACTCTGTAGTATACTTTACAGACACACTTGGAGGTCATCTTGTAAAGAAGGTAGAGAACGTTAGTGCTAATAGTGCTTTGATAGAAGGTCTTCTTGAAAGAACAAGTTACTATGTATATTTGGCAGAAGCAGGTAATGTTAAGCCGGGTTTGGTATCTGTTCGTAAGACAGTACGCACTATGTGTACACCGCCTGCAGAGATACCTGTATATGGATTTGAGGATGATTACTACGTATACAATACCAATTATTATTTCTTGAATGAATGTTGGAGTTATGGTACTGGTAATTACATACTCCGTGTTGATAATACTACTCCGGCCAACTATCTCCCGCGTATAATGACTAACACTACAACTATTGGTTATTCTCACAACGGAAATGCCGCTCTGAAAATGGAAACGACTACCGGTGATAGGAGACCTTCTTATATTGTTATGCCATATCAGAATATTAGTGATATGGATGCTTATGAGTTGGTATTCGATATGCGTTTGGCATATCATAATCCGAGCAACAACAAGATCACAGCTGTTTATAATACAAGCACCTACATCGATAATATTATTATCGGTACGGTGGATGATCCTGAAGACGCCGTTGCTACATTTGCTCCGATAGATACTGTTTATTATCAGTATTCATCCGCAGATCTGACTACGTCCAAACTCACAACCGATGACCCGAATGGAGATAGCTGGTGGCAAAAATGCGTTGTTCCTTTGAAGAGCGGTTATGGTAAGTATATAGCATTCTATCAGCCTGGTAGCACTGCTAAGAGCGCAACCCAGTATTTCGATGATATGACTATCCAGACTCGTCAGACGGCTGTTGCTCCTACCAACCTTAAAGCTGTAACGGCTGCTACTTCGGTTAATTTGTCGTGGTATGCAAAACAGACTGGTGCCGGATTCCGACTCCAGTTTAGCGCAACTAACGACTTTACAACACCATTGCTTGATACTGTTGTTAATAATGTTAATCCCACTATCACTGGTCTCACTCCTGATAGTCATTATTTCTGGAGAGTTCAGCAAACTGGCACTCCTTATGGTGACTCTGAGTTTACTCCGGTTCATGACTTCTGGACAGAATGTATTCCTGTAGAGGGTGGATTGAATACCAGTTTCGAATTCGAAGATTCTGAGAACTATCGCACCACAACAACCACACTCTTGAAGAACAAATGCTGGATATATGATAATGATGGTACCACCAAGACTATCAATGCATCATACTATCCGAGCGACATGCCTTCTACTTCAACCGTAAGTTATGCTCTAACAGGTACTTATGGCTTGAAGTTGTATGCTACAGGTACAACTGTTCTCGACTATGTGGTTACACCGCGTATTGAGAACATCGATATGGATTCAATGCAGATCTCGCTCTGGATGACTCCGTGTCCTCATGGTGTCAGTGGAACATATCTCAATCAGGTTTCAGCTGCATGGGCTGCAGCTAATGCTGCTCAAGTGGAAATCGGAACATGTACCGATCCTGACGATTTGAGTACATACGTTGCCCTCGATACATTGAAGTATAACCGTTATATGGTTAGCGAATTGGTAGTGAAAGCAGAAGCTACCCAAGCTAATGACTTCACCTTCCAGAAGTTCATTGTTCCGATGGCTGGCGCTGTAGGACCATACGTATTCCTTCGTGCTATATTCGACAAGAAACCTAATCCCGGACAGACTGCTGCAACAAGCCAGACTACGATTTATATCGACGATTTCGCAGTTGAGCCTTTGCAAGCTTGTGCTACACCTCAAGATCTCGCGGCTGAAGACATTAAAGATGTTAGCACTACGCTTACTTGGTCTGCAGCTGACGATGCTCAGGATTACATCATTCAGGTTTCTACCGAATACCTGTTCGAAGACGAAAGTCAGATGGTATTTGAAGATACTGTTCCCGGAACTTCAACAAGTGTATTCGTAACAGGTCTGTCTGCAAGTTCCACTTACTATGCACGTCTCAAGTTGAGATGCGTTGAGAATGGTTATGGAGTATGGGGTCAGACTATAGTATTCAAAACAATTAAGGCTCCTCTCTATCATGATTCATTCACTGAGTCTAATCAGTTGGCAGAAGGATGGACGTTTGCTACAGGTCTTGCTAAGGACGTATTCGTTGGAAGAAGTTTCAGAGTACAATCCGCTCTGCCAGGACATGATAATGGTTGGTATTATGCCAACAAGAACGAAGGTTTGAGCGGTGAGCATTATGCTGTTCGTACAAGGAATTCTCTCACACCAAGATGGTGGATGATAACTCCTACTTTGATGCTTAATGAGACCGACAATGCTATCCTTTCGTTCAAGCTGAACTATATCTGGTACAACACCAACTGGGCAACCGATCCGTTTACTTATTCTATCGATAGTAATAAAGCCGGTGCAGCAGGTCTCACGGGTGTTGACGATCAGTTCATGGTAATCGTATCCGAAGATGGAGGCAAAACATGGACTCGTGAGAATGCCATCATTTGGAACAATGAGGCTTCTGATGATCCAAGTAGTGAGAACTACTATTATGGAGTAGGTGATTACTCACTTAATGGCATCCGCTTCACGGAAGGCAACGTGGCAACCGATGATATGATTCGCATCGACCTGAGCAAGTATCAGGGTAAGGCGATTCGTGTTGCATTCTATGTAGAGTCTCAGAAAGCCAATACTGACAATGCTATTCATATAGATGATGTTCACATTAATTATGTAACAAATCTGTTTGAAGAGAACAATATTTGCCAGTATGAAGACTACTACAGTACTTTCGTTAATAATGATGGTACTCCGTTGTTTGAGATAAATGGTGACAATGTTGAAGTTGGAACGATTGAGATAGCATCCTATGACATGAGTGTGAAACCCAATGCCAACGATACTGTTCGCTCACTCAAACTGTATGTATCTGAAGCTCCTCATGTTGAGTTGCCTTCCGATACTATTTGCGAGGGTGAGACATTCTCGGGTTACGACTTCAAACCTATCAGCAAGAGCGGCTTGTACAAGAAGAAAACCGTTTCTCAAGTAACCGGTTGCGACTCTATCTGCTCGTTCTATCTGTATGTAACAGAAAGAGTTTATGCTAATGCTGAAGATACTATCTGCCGTGGTCAGACCTACAACTTCAACGGCAAGATGCTGAACCGCTCAGGATTGTATGTAGATACAGTGACATCATTTGTAACCGGTTGCGACTCGATAATCAACTTCATGTTGTTTGTCCGTGAGCCGGAGGGTGTGAGCGAGAAGGTACAGATATGCAACGGTAGCACATATCAGTTTGGCGACACTATATTGTCAACAAGTGGTATATACACACGCACTTTGACTTCAGTCAGCGGATGTGACTCAGTGGTAACACTTGACCTGACGGTATTGCCGGAGTTGGTTGACACGATACGCGACTACTTCTGCCCGGGCAGCACATACAAGCAGCATGGCTTCGATGTGAGCAAGGCAGGCGTATATCGCCAGAGCGGCACGAGCGTGATAGGCTGTGACTCGCTGACAGTGCTAGTGCTTGAGTATTATCCGACTGACACATTGCGTGTAGAGTTTACCATCACAACGGATGAGTTGCCATACACATACGAGTCGCTGACATACGGCGTTAACACCTTCCCCGGCACTTATGTTGACACAATAGCCGTGAGTGGTGAGGGCTGCGAGGTGACAGTGATTCACACACTGCATGTTCAACTGGTAGAAGGTGTTGACAACATAACAGGCAACACACTGACGCTGGCTCCGAACATAATCAGTGTAGGCGAACTGATAAATGTAGTGGGTAAGTTCAGCGACAAGCAGATGCGTGATATGAATGTTGATATATTTGATATGACAGGCAAACGTGTTGCAACACTGCGTCCTCAAATTCAGCCGATAGCAATAGGCGGATTCTATCAAGCAGGTATATACAACATACGCATAACAGCCGGTGACGGAACACAGTACAATGGTCGCGTAATAGTAAAATAGTGTGTATGCATGACTGTAAACAGAGAGCGGTCAGACAACCTGGCCGCTCTCTGTTAAAAAAAGATTAATTGCAAAACAAAAACCTAAATAAATAGAAAAATATTGAGTCTTGTTTGCAAAAGTTTTGATATTTCAAATAATTATAGTAATTTCGCAAACAGAAGAACTACAGCTTGTATAAAGCAATACACAACAGATGAATATACGACTGAAAATATTGTTATGTTGCGTGTTTTTCTCAAGTGTTATGGCAGCTCAGACCAAGCACTCGGCATATATGTCGGTGGATGGGAACATGAGTTTTGTGCTTGACAACAGCGGACTGAGCAATCCAAGAGCAGGCGGTGGAGGAGGCCTCGGGATAGGTTACGAACTGAAGCACAAGCGATTTATACTTGATGTAGGTGCAGAAGGCGAGTACGCCCGGTTGCGTAATCAAGTGGAAGATTTCTCAAGAGATTATACTGCAGTTGATACCGAGGGTGATAAGTTCACCTGGCGTCACAGGTTTTACGACAGAACCGACGAGGCAGAACAAGCCAATGTCGGTTTGAGGCTGATGTTGGGAGGCAGGTTTGACTATGTGTATTTTCTTGTAGGTCCGAAGTTAATGCTTAACATGTGGGGCAGAAACCGAGAGCAATCGAAAGTGGATGCAAGCGGTAAGTACGAAGGGTTGATTGGTGAATTTGAGGAGATGGATAATCATAGTCTTTATAAAGGCAGGCAGATAGCAGAACCATGGAGCAAGTACTCGACAAACGTGAATCTGAGATTGGCGGGTGAAGTAGGAATACCACTGAATGCGTTTATTACAAACGAGTCAGGCAAAGACAAACTGACCGGCAAAGGCATGGAGTTGCGTCTTGGCGTGTATGTGGAAGCCGGAGTGTTGAACCTGAGAAAGAGTGAGTTGGCAGGCGGTCTGGTTGACTACCAAAATGTTGACACGTGGCCAGGAGTTGATTTCAAGCAGACCTACGTGTTTTCAGCATCAGAAACAGAGAATGCGTATGTGACAGATATGCAGGTTGGATTAAGGCTGACGATGCTGCTTGTCGGTAAAGAAAAGAAGAAGTGTGTGATATGTACTGACAACTATTTATAAGTTAGTAAAAGGTTTTGCTTATGTTGAAGAGAATAGTAAGACGACTGATGATAGTGTTGCTGATGATATGTGTGTCTCCGATGGTTGACATGCAGTTGTCGGCAGCTCCAGCTCAACTGACACAAGCAGAGAGAGCCAAACTGAAACGTGACAAAGCAAAACAGAAGAGACAGAAAGAACAGGCCAAAAAGCGTGCGAAGCGTCAGAAGGAGCAAGCACGGAAGACCCAGCAAAAGCATAAAGAACAAGCTCGGAAGAAAGAGCAGATTGCTAAGAAAGAGGATAGAGATGCTAATGCCGATTACAGAGCTCGAGTAGAACAGGTGAAGAAGTATAATGCAAGAGCCAATGCATACAATCATCGCGATATTCATCACTCGCTTGGTGTATGGGGATATGCAGGATATAGTTCTTTGTTCCAGAATGTAACCAACGACGATTTTTCTGCAAAGTCGATTGGTGGTTTCGGGGGAGGAGTAGGACTGGGTTATCAGTTGCAATATAAACACTTGCTCTTTAACACAGGTCTGGAATATGAGCACTACAACTCGCTCACCAGATTCTCCACTCCCAATAGTGGCAGTTTCTCGAAGACTTTCCCGATGATGCCATATCCAAGCATGTCGTATACCTACAATTTCGATAAGTTTGCCGATAAATCTGCCGTCGGATATCTGCAGTTGCCTGTTTTGTTCGGAGGAGAGTGGGGAAGATATTACTTCCTCGCAGGTCCTAAGGTAGGATTCAATGTCCTTGGAAAATCGTCAACATCTGCATTTATGACTACCACAATTGTTGATGATGAATTGATTGCACCTCTCACAGAAATGGAAAACCATACTCTTGTGAATAATCGTTTCGAGCAAGGAAATAAAGAAAAAATGTCGTATGGATTCGACCTTACTCTGGCAGCGGAATTCGGTATATATCTCGATGAGTGGATTCACAAGAAACCTGAGAAAGGAAAGAAAAAAGAAGATAAGTCATTTTGGGATAATCTTCGCTACAGAATAGGAATTTTTGCAGATTATGGAGTCTTAAATATCCAGAATAGCAAAAATGCAGTTGCTGGTAGAGAGTTGCCTGTATTGTTTAACGATCCAAAGCAACCGCTCGATGTGTCAATGGTGCCGATGCTGAGTATTGAAAGGGCGCAAAGTGTGAAAGTTAATCCTTTCCTTGTTGGTGTAAAATTTGCAATTTTCTACGAACTCCCTCGCAAACAGAAAAAGATGTTGCCTATGCCTGCTGAACCGTTGCCTAGATTGGCAGCCAAGGTTGAGAATGCAGAAACAGGTGCTGGTATTGGTGGGGCAATGCTCTCGATGCTTCATATCGAAAGAGATAGAGTACAAAGCAAGACTACTGGCAAGAGTGGTCTCATTATTGGCAAACAGCGTCGTGGTACTTACCAACTTTGGGCACAACGCTCTGGATACTTGAATAGTGACACAATCACCTATAATCATGATGCTGATTTGAAGGATACTGTTGTCGTAAAACTTACACCTGTGCCAAAACCCATAGAGCCTACTTTGGCTGGTTATGTGCGTGATGTCGATACTCATAACCCAATAGAAGCCAATGTGGTTATCTATTCTGTTAATGGGCAAGAGTTGTATGCAGGTCAGACTACGGAAGAAGGATTGTTCGTAACTGATTTGAAGGCAGGTCAGTATCCTGCTCGTATGACTGCGCAGGGTTATATGCCGAAGAATGATACTATAGTATATGTGAAAGATACTATATATCTGAATATGCAACGCATTAAGGAAGGTATAAAAGTTATTATGCGCAACATGTTCTTTGCTACCAACAAGACGAAGATTCTTCCTATGTCGGAGCCCGAGTTGGAGTCGTTAGCAACATTCCTCAATGAGAATCCTACTGTAAGAATACGTATTATAGGTCATACTGATGCTGTAGGTAGCGACGAATCGAATCAGATATTGTCGGAAGGACGTGCCAATGCTGTTCGCAACGACTTGATCGTTCGTGGTATTGACGGTAGTCGTATAGAAGCAGAAGGACGTGGCGAGAGCGAACCTATCGATACAAATGAAACCGACGAAGGTCGTCAGAACAACCGTCGTGTAGAGTTTGAGATTATCGATACTGGAGGTAAGGATATAAAGCAGGTGAAAGAATAAGAATAAAAATAAAAGACTGATACATCGGATATGAAACGATGCATTAACATATTGATGTTGTTGTGCTGGGTAGCATTAGCATGTGCTCAACAGATTACCATGCCCTTCTCAAATAGTTTTGAGGAGACAGAAGATAATACTCCTTGGGTATTGAATCAGAATACTCCTCAGTCAGCCGACAAATGGGTAATGGGACAAGCAGTATGCAGCGATGGAAGACAAGCACTATATATCTCGGTTGATAGCGGTTTCACTGCTTCATATGGTGCGCATCCCAACACTGTAATGGCTTATAGGAAAATTAAGTTCCCGCAAGATACTGCGGATATCCAGCATTACGACTTGTCGTTCGATTGGAAGAATGTCGGGAATAGGAATCTCTCGGAATTGTATGTCTTCTTCGGACCAGAACAAGGTCTTGCAGGATTAACCACTTCTGCTACATCGGGTGATGTGTTGAATGCTGCAGCTCTCAATAGTATGTTGCCATTAGGACATGGCGGTTCGAAAGCATTGTGTGAGCAGACCACTTGGGAGAATGTGATGTATCAAATCAACATAAGTAAGACAAATGCTTCGCGCTTTACTTTTGTGCTCGCATTTATATGGGTAAATAAAAACTCTGATGAAGAACTTGTTTTGAATGGACCTGCAGGTGCATGTATCGATAATATTCAGATGTGTTTCAGTCGTGCCTCAAGACCTTCTAACTTGACGGCTGAGATTGATTGTGCGGATGGTCACAGCGGAGTTATCTTGGGATGGAATAGTGTATTGGAAGATTTTGTGGTTGAGTTCCGTGAGGCGAACAGTTGGCGTTGGAGTAAGATTAACGGTCTGGTAGCAAATGACATACGTGATCCGAATGACGGAACAAGATATGTCTTCCCGATTGAGCATATGAAAGAAGGCTTGTATGACTTTAGAATACGTGGAATTCTGGGTACAGATTCAAGTACATATGCATACTATCGCAATCTGCGTTTGTTCTGTTGGGAGAACCATTGTATCAACTATATTGATTTCGAGGGAGAGAATGTCGAATGCCGATATGGTACTTTCCGTGATCCTGATGCTGAAATAGGAGTGATTGATTATGGTGAATATGATGAAGAGAGCCGCCATACCGTTTGTGCACACAAAGGTGAGTATGACCCGCGTACAGTTGGTGAGGATGGAGTAGGACTGCTCAAGGTGCCAGACGATTGTCAGGCTTCTGTCCGTCTTGGCAACTGGAAATCAGGTGCTCAGGAAGAGAGTGTCACGTATAGTCTGTTGGTCGATAGTATGGATAATGCCATCCTGATTGTGCGTTATGCTATCGTCTTCCAAGATCCAGTCCACTATACTAGTGTCCCCAATGAGTTCCATCTTGATATCTTGGATCAGAATGATTATCTGATAGACGATATATGCGGTAAGGCTTATTTCCGTTATATTCCTGAAGAAATTGACGAATGGAACGATTGGCAATACGGCAACGATAGAGGTAAATGGAAAGATTGGACAACTATCGGCTTGAATCTATCCGATTACCATGGACAAGAAGTGAAGATTCGCGTTAGCACTTTCGACTGCGGTCAGGGAGGTCACTATACATATGCTTATTATGTAATGGATTGTACGAATGCCAAACTGCTTACAGAAGCTTGTGGCGATATTCCTCTGATTACGGTTGGTGCGCCTGATGGATTCAATTATACATGGAAGGATGAAACCCATAATGTGGTATCGAACGAAAAGACCATCACTATTGAGCGTGGCGACCAGCAGCGTTATACATGTGATGTGTGCTACAAAGAGGCAGACGATTGCTGCTTCCAACTGTCTACAGCATTGAGTCCGCGTTATCCTTTCGCAGAGTACAAGATTGAGTATGAACCTGCGAAATGCCGCAATACTCTGCACTTCGTCAATACCAGTCATGTGCTGATGGTGGATGACACTTCGTCGGTACACCACTACGATGAACCATGCGACTCATATCTGTGGGAGATACGAAGCATCAAGCATCCTGACAATCCTCCAATCAGTGTGTCGCTGCCTAATCCTTCTTATAATTGCGATGTCACTGGCGACCAGATAGAAGTGGTGATGACGGCATTCCTTGCCGAAGAAACTTGTGCAGATGTAAGGAAAGACACTATCAATGTGCCCTCTATACTTACGTCAGACAAGACTGAGAAGAAGACTATATGTGAAGGAAATGCTGTCATGTTTGCCGACCAATATCGAACTGAAACTGGCATATACCTGAATGCATTGAAGAATAAGGCGGGTTGCGATAGTCTTGTATATCTCGACCTTACAGTCAATCCTAAGAGTCCTGAGCGATTCATTTCCGACACTATCTGCTCCGACGGAGTATATCATCTGGATTCGCTCGTATACAACCAGACAGGCAACTATGAGGTATGGCTGAAAAATATGTGGGGATGCGACAGTATTCTGAATCTGGACTTGACGGTGCTTGAGCGCCTAAGTGTTGATGTGGAAGATATTCCTACAATCTGTGCGGATGCTGAGCAACTAACTATCAACTTCGATGTGTTCGCAGGCAAGTTCGATAGCGTTGCGGTAAGGTTCTCGGGTGGTAGACATGAGTTGAAGGATACTATGATAACAGATGTTTCGTCGGCATATGTTCAGATTCCGTATCCTGCCAGCGTACAGCCTGACCACTATATGGCACAAGTGGAGTTCTATCAGCATGAGTCATGCGGCAACCAGATATTCACTTTGCCGTTCGACATCAACTATCGCAGTTCAATCATTGTCCAGCGTTGGAACGACGTGCTTGGTATACAAAACAGCAGATACAATGGAGGATACGAGTTCCTCACGTATCAATGGTATAAGGAAGACGAACCTATTGAGGGCGCCACTGGTCCGTATCTGTATGTGGAGAGCGGTTTGGATATAGGAGCGCAATATTCGGCACAAGTCCTGCGTAACGATAGTGTGCTGCTGTATATCTGTCCTGTCACGGTTGTTGACCTCAGTGGCGACGACAACATACCCACGCTGCTGATGTCTGGTCAGCAAATCCGTCGTAAGTCGCAAGGTATGGCTCGATGGATTAGTAGTATGGGTGTTACACTTCATGTGCAGGAGTATGCAGTGGGAGAGAGCATTGTTGTTCCTCCGCTTAATACGGGATACTATATCCTCAGTGTGGCAGAAGAAGAGCACAGCAGCATCCAGAAAGTGTTCGTACAATAGTATCACAATATGATAAACGTAATGAAACGTCAGTTCTTGCAAATAGTAATCTTCCTCTTGTTGGTGCCTTTCGCAGGTGCTCAACAGATAAGTTACTATACCTGCGATTTCGAGGATGAACCATTGATTCCAGCATGGACTCTTAATGCAGGTCCGAATGGAGCAAGCGTTACCAATAAGTGGTACATTGGCACGGCTATCAACAACGGTGGTGAGAAGTCGATGTATATCTCTGCCAATGGTGGCGATAGTGTATATTATGCAGCGGCCTCAGGTTGTGTCGTTTCATATGTGGAACTGGATTTGGCGGCAGGAGACTATATTTTGTCCTTCGATTGGCTTGCCAGAGGTAGAACCAGTAATGAAGGACTATATGTATGTTGGGTTCCCGAAACAGAAAAATATGTTGACCCCAACGACACCACTCATACAATCCAAGAGCCTGTGAATATCAACACAGGAAAGGTCAATCCTCTTCCAGAATATGTGCAGACCTACAAACTGCATTTTGAAGTGACAAATGCTGACAGGCTCTACAACTATTCCACATGGCATAATGCAAGGGCGAAACTGCACACCGATGGCACTCAGAAATACCGACTTGCCTTCATGTGGCAAAGTTCTGAATCGGTTGCGATTAATCCAGGTGCCTGCGTAGATAATATTCTCATAATGCGCGAGCATGAATGTGATGCTCCCAAAGATTTGGTAATAGAATTGGTAGATGAGTCTGTACAGATAACGTGGAACGGAGATGAAGATGCTGAATACAACTTGAGGATATTCAATTATTTGCAGAAAGAGTGGACAAACGTTGATGTGACAGGTACTTCGTATACTATTCCTGAGGTGGAAGAGGGTTACAACAGTTTCTCTGTTCGTCGAATCTGCGGAGTGGATAACAACGGTAAACCTATATATAGTTATCCTTTGACTGGAACCGAGACGATATATCTCCCTTCGCGCCATTGCGGACTCGATTATCTTACTCTTACAGAAGACAACTGCTATGTCTCCGACCATTCAACTGGCTACGGCGGTAGCACACGAGATGTTCAATTCTTTCATGGTCTTGTTGACGATGGTCCCGAAAATTGGTCTTCTCGTCATACGGTGCATACCGACCCCTATGATTATGACCGAGTTACGGGTGGTGGACTCAAGACTGTGCCTGATGGTGAAGTTGCATCTGTCCGTTTGGGTAACTGGTGCAATGGCGGTGAGGCAGAAGGAGTTGAGTTCAGGTTTAATGTAGATACACTGACCAACCCGTTGCTTCTGCTCAAGTATGCCGTTGTATTGGAATTTCTGCGTGAGCATACAGAGGAAGTGAATCCGCGATTCGAGTTGAAAGTGCTTGACAGCAAGGGACGTATACTCGACACCGACAACATGGCTTGTATGACTGCCGATTTCACGTGGAATACGCTCGATGGTTCTGGCAAGGACTTGACTAAGGAAGGTTGGCATCACATGGAGACTGCTGGTATTCCTACAGTTACACCCACAGGTGCTGAACGCGAAAGCAAAGAGATATTGTGGAAAGACTGGACTCTGGTGGGCTTGAACCTCTCGAAGTATCATGGTCAGGAGGTTCGCGTTCGTCTCAATACATACGATTGTGCCCAGTCGGAGCACTTCGGTTATGCATATTTCATTCTCAAATGCTCAAAGGGTGACGTGGAAGGTATGACTTGCGGTGAGAACAACACCAAGTTCAAGGCTCCCGACGGATTCAACTATCGCTGGTACAAGAATAAAGATGCCGCTGCCCTACATGATGAAACTCAGGTATGGGATGAGAGGTTGGTGATTAGTCGTGACCAACGCTTCGAGATAGCAGACGTAATGGATACAACGAGATATGCAGTCGATTGTATGTTTGCTGGCGACTCTACCTGCTATTTTACGCTACATGTATCCACTCTTGCCCGTTTCCCGAAGGCTGCAGGCGACTGGAAACTAAAGAGGCAAGATTGCCAAAACAAAGTGAACTTTACCGGCGATTTCTACATGGTGGAGGAGAATCATGTATCGCATGTAGTGAGCCGGACTGACGAGAAATGCGATATGGTGAAATGGGATTTTGGTGATGGCACTTATTCCTATGATTACAATCCGGGGGAGCATGTATATCCTGCAGAGGGAGGTAAATATGAGGTGACGCTGCATGCCTATTATGAGACATGCGAAGATGAGGCAACTCTTGAACTTGATATTCCGCCTATAGGCACCATGTACGACAGCATCAGTGGGAAAGGATGTTCGGGTAATAATTACAGAGTCAGATATAATGACTACACGGGGAGTGAGCAAGTGGATAAGTCATATTATGAGTCAGGAATATATAATGATACTGTGATGTCATCGATAGGTTGTGACAGTGTGATGGTGCTAAGTCTTGAGATGGTTGACCAGATAGAGACCACGGTAGACACTACTATCATGAACGACCAGACATACAAGTACGACTCCGGTGCGGGCATAAAAACAATCAATACGACCGGTACTTACACCGGATATCTGCTGACAGTGGCCGGTTGTGACAGTATAGTTACACATAATGTGTATGTACATGAACGACTACAAGTAAGTATGCCACCAATGATTGATATATGTGCAAACGACGGTTATGTTGAGATTCCATTCATTTTCAACTCAGGAAGGACAGACGTGTACTCTTTGAGAGATTCTGCAGGGGCTATATTTGATATGGAAAAATATAATATGCCTGATATGGCTCTGACGGAAAAAGAGGGAATAATAGAGTTGGAGATGCCTGATGTGGTGCCTGTAAACTACTATCCATTAGTGTTTACTTTCTATGACTCGATATCGGGCAATGTGATAGTGCCGGTTAGATTGGCTGTACATTATCCTGATACCATATTGGTTCAGAAATGGAACGATGTGATAGCACTGCGTGACAGCACACGGAATGGGGGGTACGATTTTGTAGGTTTCCAATGGTATAAGAACGGGGTGAAGGTAGAAGGTGCAACTAAGCCTTATCTATATGTAGGTAATGGTGGATTGGAGATGGAGGAGACAGGCTACTATGCAGAGTTGGTGCGTGATGATGGGTTGGTGATGACGACCTGTCCGATATATCCGACTCAGCATACTGACATAAGTACATTCCCATCGATAGTTGCTACATCACAGAGAGTCGCAATGAGACTGATGAGTGCAGCAAGGGTGGCTATATATGACAGTATGGGCAGGCAGTATAGCGTAAGTGAATTAAGTGCGGGTTACCATGAGTTCGCAGCTCCGCAACATAGCGGAATATATATAGTTCACGTGGTAGACGCAGATAACCAAGAGGCAAAGCATAAGTTGATTGTGCTATAGGCTATTCGGTTATGTATCGCATGTTTTTTCTATACATTTTGTTGTTATATTTGTGTATTTGCTGACATTTTCGTACCTTTGCACGCATTTTGTACTATAAAGTATACAAAGAGTCGTATGAAAAGGAATATACTGATTGCGTTGGCACTGACAATAGTGTGCTCTATTCAAGCCGGGCGATATGATTATCACCTTATTGACTTCTGGGGAGGCGCCGGATATAGCGGTATGGTAAACAGCTATCCGACAGCTAATGGCGGAGTTGGCTATACAGGAAGTTTTGACAACAAGTTTATTGGCGGCGGTGGCGGACTGCTGGGTGTAGGCTATGAATACAGGTACAAGAAGTTTATGCTAAACACCGGTCTGGAGTTCCGCTTGTTCTCATCGAAAGACAGGATATTTCTTGACTCAGCCTATCACTACTCCGGTGCAGGAATGGAATACGCCTCTCAGACAAAGCACTATAGATTCAACTCTTTATCTGAGAACCAGGTGGTAGGGCAGTTGATGCTACCGGTGATGGCAGGTGCTACATTTGAGTACTGGTATTTTCTTGCCGGTGTGAAAGTAGGATATACTGTTCTCGGAAGTTACAAGCAGAACGGAGAACTGAAGACGACTATCACAGACTCATGGGCTTATGACCCGGAATGGGAGAACCTGTTTTCGCATAATATACAGACATCAGATTATTCAGCAAAAGGAAAGAACCGTTTTGGTTTTGATGCCACACTGTCGGCAGAGGTAGGTATAAACCTGAATCCATTCTTGTCAAAAGCATGGAACACGGAAAACCAGAAGCGCAAGTATCCATGGCATATGCGTCTGGCAGCCTTTGTTGATTATGGTCTGCCAAACATGAATGTGTCGGACGATGTGGCTTTTGCCCAGGTTGACGCTGAGAATATTACAACGACATCGCTACATCAGTCGGAGTGGGGCAGCAGCAGATTGAACAGTTTGCTGGTTGGCGTGAAGTTCACGGCGCTATTACAACTAACAAAGCCCAAGGGACCGAAACCACTGAACCCGAGGATGGTGGTTCACGTGGTTGATAGTGAGACTGGCAATGCACTGGCAGGAACGAAGATAGCAGTATATAACCATAAGACCAAGCGCACGGCACAGAAGACAGCTAATGCAAAAGGTTGGATGGTATCGCGTTATCCTGCAGGCAACTATCGTCTTACTCCTTCCCGGGCAGGCTATATACCTATGGAGCCGGTGGAGGTGGTTCATGAGCAAGACTTGAGAGATACCATTACATTCAGCATGAAGCCTGAACCTGTGCTCAGCTACACAGTAGTAGATGCGAAGACTGGTCGTCCGATTGCAGCAAATCTGGAATTTACGGACATTGCTACGGGTAAGGTGGCGTTTACAGCATCGACGGATAGCATAAAGACCGATGCTTCGCGCCTGAAACTGACGTATGGACATACATATAAGGTGAACGTGTCAGCGCCTGACTACCTGGCAGATAACTATGATATTGCAGACTTGGGCTCCAATATGAAATTCGCTCTGCAGCCGGTAGAGAAAGGCAGGACGTACGTTATTCAGAATCTGTTCTTCGCAACCAATGAGACTACGATACTGCCGGAGTCGGAAGAGTCGCTGAATGAGATGTATGAGTTCATGAAAGACAACAAGACGGTTCGCATCCGCATCACTGGACACACCGATGCCGTAGGTTCGGAGAAAGACAACCAAGTGTTGTCAGAAGGACGTGCTGAAAGTGTGAAGAAAGCCATTGTAGAACGCGGCATCAGTGCTGACAGAATAGAGACTGAAGGCAAGGGCGAGTCGGAGCCTATAGCTACAAATGATACGGAAGAAGGGCGTGCACAGAACCGTCGCGTCGAATTCACAATTCTGTAATGATAATAATGACAAGTAGAAGGTATTATGAACTATAAATTGCATGTATGGGTAGTGGCTTTGCTGGGGATATTGCTCAGTTCGTGTGTTGCACAGCGAAAGATGTCGTATTTTCACGATATCGACAAGGTGTCAGCGGATTCGATAAATGCAGAGTACAAGCCTTCAAAAGAGCCTCAGATCAGAGAGGGTGACAAGTTGGTGATACTGGTATCGGCACTTGACCCTGAGGCAGTAGTACCTTTTAATCTGCCTGTGGTCAGTAACATGGAGCCTAATATTTTAGAGGCGACTTCAACGGGCAAGGTGCAGTATTACACGGTTGACAATGCGGGAGACATTATGTTTCCTGTGATTGGCAAGGTGCATCTGGCAGGTTTGAGCAAGTCGGAGGCAACTGAGTTGCTTCAGCAGAAGATAGGTGCTTCGGTCAACAACCCTTTGGTTACAATCAACTTCATAGGTTATTCGGTTACGGTGATGGGAGAGGTGAATGCACCGGGCAGATATGTAGTGTCGCCGGAACGTACGTCAGTGCTTGACGCATTGGCTCAGGCAGGTGACTTAACCATTTACGGTAAACGCAATAACATACTGCTCACAAGAGAAAACAACGGCAAGTTGGAGTTCGTCAGACTCAACCTGAACTCTCCGGATATATTCAAGTCGCCGTATTTTTATCTGCAACAGAACGATGTGCTCTATGTAGAGCCAACGAACGCTCGTGCGGTATCGTCGCAGAACTTGCCACTATACCTGAGTATGGTGACAACACTGGCATCGATGGCAACGGTGATAGTGTCTGTAGTTAATACGACGAAGAAGTGAATAGTTCATAGTGAATAGTTATATACATGACAAATCAGAATATCTCAAATAGCAAACAAGATACGGTAAATATACGCGAGATGCTGCTGCGATACTTGAAGCAGTGGTATTGGTTTGTGTTATCGGTGATAGTATGCATCGGGTTAGGTGTGCTTGTGTTCATTTCGCGTACACCGGTTTATAATGTGTCTTCCACATTGTTGATTCGCTCTACTGATGAGAATGGCATGGGACAGATGCCACAGGTGGACATGCTATCCATGATGGGCTTGGGAGCTACAAAGCAGGTGACAGACGAGTTGGCTATCATAAATTCGCGCTATGTGATGGAGCAGTCAATACGTGACCTTGGTCTGCAGACGGAATACAGAAAGAAACAGAAGTTGCGTTGGGTGGGGCAATATCCGAAGCAAGATGTGTTGGTGGTCTATCCTCAGTGTTTTACGGACACAATGCGTAAGACGGTGAAGATGTCGCTGAAGTGCACAAGCAAGGGGTATGTCCTGAAGGTGAAATACGGCAGTTGGGTAAGCAGCAAGCATAAGTTTACGGCGCTTAGTGATACGATAGGAACTTGCATAGGGGACATAAGTTTCCACGTAAACAAGATGCCTGAGAAAGGAGATAAGTATCGTATTGTAACGATGCCGCTACCGGTTATAACAGATAAGTATAGATTAGCTGTAAATGCAAAACAGATAAAGAAAGAGAGTAATGTGGTAAGAATCAGTACTGACACTGACATGCCACAACGAGCTATCAATCTTATGAACAAGATGATAGACTTGTACAACTATGATGCGGTGATTGACAAGAACATCATGGCCACCAACACCAAGAACTTCATAGATGAGCGCCTGAAGATTATCACAGAGGAACTGGAGGCGGTGGAGACAGATGTGGAGACATACAAGAAGCAGAAAGGTATCACGAGTTTGAGCGACGAGGCAGCTATATACCTGCGTGGATCGAACGAGTATCAGCGTCGTCAGGTGGAGATAGAAACGCAGCAGAACATACTGGATTTTCTAAGGCAGTTTATTGCAGACGAGCAGAATAAGTATAACTTTATACCAGCTAATATAGGTATAAATAGTGAAGTATTGCTTGAGGTGATAGGTGAATACAACGAGTTGCTTCTGACGCGCATGAAGACGATGCGAAGTGCAACAGCAGACAACCCTGTGTTGGCACATATAGACATGCAGTTGCAGGCGATGCGTCAGAACATAGAGATGAGTATAAAGAGTGCTGAAGACGGACTGGAGATAATGCGCAAAGACCTGCAGAAACAAGAGAAACGGTATGCGGGCAGGATAGGAGACGTGCCAACGCAAGAACGTGAGTATCTGCAAATAAAACGTCAGCAGGAGATAAAGCAGAACATATACTTATTCCTATATCAGAAACGTGAAGAGAATGCTTTGACGCTGGCTTCTACTGTGATGCCAGCCAAGACAATAGATGTGCCTCAGATGATGACTGACCCTGTGGCACCACGACTGAGGCTTATACTATTGATTGCTCTGGTGCTGGGAATATTAATTCCGATAGGAGTGATATTCGTATATGACATTTTCGACAATAAGATAAAAGACATAAAACAGTATGAACGTTTGGTAAAGGCACCTGTGCTGGGACAACTGATACAGAGCAGGAAACGGTCGGCAGTGGTGATAACTCAAACAGAGAATACGGCTTCTGCAGAGCTGTTCCGTCTGCTAAGGACAAACTTGAGATTTATGTTGCCGGCTGAAAACAAGTCAAACGTGATACTTATTACTTCGAGTGTGAACGGTGAGGGAAAGTCGTTTGTAGCAATAAACACAGCGTTGTCAATGGCTTTGTTAGGTAAACGAGTCGTATTGGTGGGACTTGACATAAGAAAACCGACTCTTGCATCGTACATCGGCCTGAACTCTACAGGGCTGCTGACAGCATATCTGGCGGATTCAGCGTATGAGTTGGATGATATCATTGTATCATCAGGTCTTGACAATAAGCTTGACGTGATACCGGCAGGTGTGGTGCCGCCGAATCCGAATGAACTGCTTCAGAACGAGCGTCTTGACGAATTGTTTGTGCAACTACGAGAAAGATATGACTACGTGTTTGTAGATTCCGCACCGGTGGCAATGGTGAGCGATACTTTCCTGCTGAACAGAGTGACAGACATGACAATATATGTGTCTCGTGCTGATTATACAGAGGTTGAGATGGCAGACTATGTCAACCAGGTGTATGAACAGAAACGTTTGAAGAACATTGCCTGCGTGCTGAATGGTGTGAAAGCTTCCGCCGCCGGCTATGGTTCAACGTATGGATACGGGTACGGGAAGAGTGAATAGCGAATAGCGAATAGATTAGAATTCCTCTCTAAAATTGCATCCTTCGCGCCAGCGTGAACAGCCGTACATAGTGTTTCCTCGTATTATAAGTCCTTTTTTGCATACAGGGCAAAGCATGCCGGCTTTGTCTTGCTTGACGTCAAGTACAACCTCGCTCGTCATTTGCTTGAGTTCGTCAATGAACTGTGGAGCTGTGAAATCACCACTTTCTATCTGGCGCAGTTTCTTCTCCCAACGTCCTGTCAGTTCGGCACTCTTGAGAAGAGGGGAATGCACGGTGCGAATGAGTTCTACGGCGACAGGTGTCGCACGAAGTGAGTTGCGCACTTTCTCGATATAATGTCGTTGGTAGAGTTTCTCGATGATGGCAGCACGTGTGGAGGGTCTGCCTATACCGTTCTCCTTCATAGCATCACGCAGTTCTTCGTCTTCAACCGTTTTGCCCGCGGTCTCCATTGCGCGAAGCAGTGTGGCTTCGGTATATGGCTTGGGTGGTGTGGTTTGACGCTCTATGAGTTTGGGCAGATGCGGACCGGACTCGCCTTTCTTGAAGTCGGGCATCGTTTTAGTTTCTTCGCTCTTTGTGTCGTCATCGTCGGCATTGTCAGTATCTTCTGTCTTGTCGTTAGTAAGGAACGCTGTACGCCATCCCATGTCGAGTATTTGGCGCCCGGAGGCTCGGAAGGGAATGGAAGAGGTGTTGACCAAGGAGTTGTCGCCAATAGCAACTTCTCCCATAACAGTGGTAGTACTTACTTGGCAGTCGGGATAGAAGGCGGCAATGAAATGCAGTGCTACGAGGTTGAACACCCGCCGTTCGTCCGGTGTGAGATTGTTTGGCTGTTGACCGGTAGGGATGATGGCATGGTGGTCGGTTACTTTCTTGTTATCGAACACCTTGTTTGACTTGCGAAGAGGTTTGCCATGAAGAGGTGCAATCTGCTCCATGTAGTAGCTTTCAATGCCACGGAGTATGTTCTGGCATTTGGGATAGACATCGTCCGGCAGAAAAGTAGTGTCAACACGAGGGTAGGTGGTGACATGTTTTTCGTAGAGCGACTGAATGAGTTTGAGAGTCATGTCGGCAGAGAACCTGAACTTCTTGTTACATTCCACCTGGAGGGATGTAAGATCGAACAAGCGAGGGGCGGACTCTGTACCTTTTTTCTTTTCGACGGAAGTGACAGTGAACGGCAAATCTTTTATTGCCTCACAAAGGGCATTCCCGGCGTCAAGAGACGGAATGGCATCGATACCGGGGTTGTTTTGTTGCAGGTCCTGAAGTGTAGGAAGCTGTTTGGGAGTCTTGGATTTGCTGTTTTTCTCTTTCAGTTTCTCGATGTCTTCAAGCAGTTCTTCTTCCGATTTCCTCACCAATGCCGAGAACGTGATAGCTCGATATTCTGTTTTCAGTTCCCAGTAGGTTCGAGGAACGAATCGCTCAATTTCTTGCTGTCGGCGGACGATAAGTGCGAGAGTAGGGGTCTGTACGCGTCCAATGGAGAGCACTTGCCCTTGTTGCTTGCGATACCTTAATGTATATGCGCGTGTGGCATTCATGCCAAGTAGCCAGTCGCCAATAGCGCGGCATAAGCCTGCTTCGTAAAGACGTTGGTACTCGGACTGGTCTTTGAGCTGTTGAAAGCCTTCGCGAATGGCCTCCTCGGTAAGCGAAGAAATCCAAAGCCGGCGCACAGGCACTTTGCATCCCGCCTTCTGATATACCCAGCGCTGAATGAGTTCGCCTTCCTGGCCTGCATCACCGCAGTTGATGACCTCGGAGGCCTGACCGATGAGAGTCTTGAGTGTGTTGAACTGCTTCTCAACACCTGCATCTTTTGTGACTTTTATGCCAAAGCGTTCAGGTATCATAGGAAGAGACGACATCGTCCAGCGCTTCCAATCGTCGGTATATTCGTCAGGGTCGAGCAGTGCGCACAGATGTCCGAAGGTCCAACTGACACAATAGCCGTTACCTTCCATGTATCCATCGCGTGAGGTGGTTGCGCCAAGTACGCGGGCGATGTCTCTGCCGACCGCGGGCTTTTCTGCTATACAAAGAATCATGGTGCAAAGATACTGCTTTTTCTGAAATATGCGAAAAAAAAAACACCATGTGTCATTTTTTATACATGCAATAGGAATATTTGTGCTAATTTTGCACGCTACAAATTATGTAGCACACAATCTTACTTGACCAAAATATTAAATAAAACAAATACACATGAACAAACTGAAAATCTTTACTCTGGCGACCCTGCTGTGTCTGGTAGGTGTTGCTCAAGCAAAAGTTATTCGTGGTACTGTGACCGATCAGACGGGTGAGACAATCATTTCCGCCTCCGTCATTGTGAAGGGCACTACCATTGGTACGGTTACCGACTTTGATGGTAACTATGAAATAGACGTGCCTGACGATGCTCAGACTCTGGTGTTCTCATACATCGGGCTGGAGACACAGGAAGTGGCAATCACAGGCTCTGTTATTAACGTGGTGCTGAAAGAAAACTCTGAGGTATTGGAAGAGGTGGTAGTTACAGGTTATGGCACCACCAAGAAGCGCGACTTGGTGACTTCTGTCGCTTCTGTCAGTGCAGACCAACTGAAGGACATTCCTGTTACGTCAGCAGCAGAAGCGCTGCAAGGAAAGCTCTCAGGTGTGCAAGTTACCACAACTGAAGGTGCGCCTGACGCCGATGTCAAAATCCGTGTGCGTGGTGGTACATCGCTAACTCAGTCGAACGACCCGTTGTATATAGTTGATGGTTTCCCAGTGTCAAGCATTGCTGACATCCCGCCATCGGATATAGCTTCGATGGATGTGCTGAAAGATGCTGCAGCCACTGCTATATATGGTGCGCAAGGTGCCAATGGTGTTATAATAATAACAACCAAAGAACCTACATCGAACGATGGTGACAAGATGGCGCTACATTTTGACTATACCGGTTATATGGGTTGGAAGAAGGTGGCATCGAAATATGACATGATGCACTCGAAAGACTTTATCTTGATGCAGAAAGAGTGGGCTCACCTGAACAAGAATTCGCAGATAGATTCGTATTTCTTCCGCTATTTTGAGCCTGACTTTGATAAGACCGGTGGCGGATTCTTCACTACTCAACAGATTATTGATTATTGGGGGGAGAAAGAGATAGATTGGCAGGATAGAACTTTCGGTTTGACAGGTTTGAATAGCAACCACTCATTCTCGGTTAGTGGCGGAAATAAAATGGCCAACTTCAACTTCAACTATAGTCGTGTTGATGACGAAGGCATATTGTATGGTTCGGACTATGAGCGCAACAACCTGTCTTTCAAAGGTAAGTTCGTGCCGGTGAAAGGTCTTACTCTTGGTATCACCGCTCGCTATACAAACACCAAGGTGCTTGGCTCAGGTATGAATACTGCGGAGGATGCAGGTTCAAAGAGCGAGAGCCGCGTAAGAAACGCAGTGGCTTATTCTCCAATACCTCTAAATGGTATGGGTGATGCCGTGGATGGTGAGAGCGGTCTTGCAGAAGATGAAGAAACGATAGGTTCATTGTATGACCCTATTACTTCAATCAATGACAACTACAAGATTAAGACAGACAACAAATGGTCGATCAACGGATATGTTCAGTATCGTTTCTTGAAAGCTTTCACTCTAAAGGCAGATTTGGGCTATGAGAGCCGTGATGTGGAGCAGAATAGATACTATGGTCCAACAACTTACTATAGCCGTTCGTCAGTATCGGCATATACTTCTGCAGGTCACGGCAACACAATCTCTACCGATGATAAGTCCACACGCCTGAAACATACGGGTTCGTTCGACTGGAAGCAGACGTTCGATAGTAAGCATAATGTAGAGTTGTTTGCAGCCGAGGAAGTGATAATCCGCAAGGAGAGACTGATTACCACACGCGGATATGGGTTTGACAAACAACTGACCGGTGCAACCGTGTTTGACCATCTTGGTTCTGCGGAGACCTATGTTGCTACTAACTATGTAAGTCCGAACGATAATATGTTGTCGTTCATACTTCGTGCCGACTATAATTATATGAGTCGCTACTATGCAACGTTGACTTTCCGTGCTGATGCTTCAACCAAGTTCAGTCGTGGCAACCAATGGGGCTATTTCCCCTCTGCAGCCTTTGCATGGAACATAGCAGAGGAAGAGTTTATGGGTGATGCTCAGAAATTCCTCTCGCAATTGAAACTGCGTGCTACATACGGTCTTGTGGGTAACAACAACATAGATTTGGGCTATATTCACCCTGAGTATCTTGCTTATGCAGCTTCTTCAAGCGGTTTGTATTCGACTCAGTACTATATGGGTGGAACGAACATCATAGCACCAAACGAGAACCTGAAATGGGAGACCACTACCAGCCGTAACCTTGGTATTGACTTCGGTTTCTTCAATCAGCGTCTGAGTGGGTCGATAGATGTATATGGCAACACAACACGCGATTTGTTGTTGCTATATCGTCTACCTGACGGAGGATATAACTATCAATACCGCAATATTGGTTCAACACGTAACATCGGTGTGGAACTCTCGCTGACGGGTGTGATACTTGACCATCGTGCAAAGGACTTAAGTTACGGCCTGACCGTAACTGCCAACTTGGCTCATAACAACACTGTTGTAACAAGTCTCGGTGGCATGGACGAGTATAACGTAAGTGCCGGATGCTTCAGTGCCGGATACGACAATATCGACTATGAGTACAAACTTGTTCCTGGAGATCGTGTAGGTAATGTGTATGGTTATAAGACCAATGGATTCTATACTGCCAATGACTTCGACGGATATATTGCCAAGTCGGGTGCCGTATCTGGTGGCGATTGGACAATCAACGGCGAAGCAATAAGCACTCCGATGGGTAATGCTCGCCCTGGTATGCCGCGTATTGAGGATACCAACAATGATGGAGTAATCGATGCAAAAGACCGCACCGTAGTAGGTAACACGCAGCCGGTGCTTAATGGCGGTTTCAACATAGCAGGATTTGTAGGAGGCGATAAGTGGGGTAGAGTGGATTGGAGTATCAACTTCACATACACTTGCGGAAACAGCATCTTGAACCTATCTGCTTTAGACTATTCATCAATAACGGAGAAAACCCGTCTGCGTAATACCAGTGCAGAATTGGCTAACAGATATACTTATCTGAACTCCGATTATAACTATATAGCTTATACCGGTGATTTTGCCGCATATCAGCAGGCATTGAATGAAGCTAACGTGAATGCCAAAGTGGCAAATCCAGTGGTTACCACTTTTGCACTGACTGACAAGTTTGTAGAGGATGCAGGTTTCCTGCGCCTCAGCAGTTTAAGTCTGGGCTATTCTCTGCCACAGAGTCTGATATCAAAGGCATATATGACTAATCTTCGCATCTTCTTCACTGCTAGCAATCTCTTCTGTGCGACCAAGTACTCGGGTGCCGATCCGGAAGTTGATGCTCGAAGCAAGAGCAATCCTCTTGCCACGGGAGTGGATTTCTCCGCATTCCCCAAGAACCGTTCATTTAACTTCGGTCTGACAGTGGGATTCTAAAGACAGCAGGATATAGAACCATAAAATTTGAATGAATATGAAAACAGTTAAAATCAGTAGATATATAGCATTGACGGCAGCAGTGATAGTTCTTGCAGGCTGCCAAGGTTTCTTCGACAACAATGCACCTTCATCGGTTACACCGGAGAACGTGTTTTCTAATCCTACTCTTACTGAGCAGTCGATAGCTGCAGTGTATGAAGTGTTTGGTGAGGATCGCGGTTATCGCAACAGATTGACATGCGGCTATGTGGGACTTAATACAGACATTGAGTACAACCGCAAGAGTAGCAATGAATATGCCATCTATCAGACCAAAACAACCAACACCGACTTGTCGAACGCTAAGGGAAACGACCCATGGGGTTATTTGAATATAATAATAGAGAGGTGCAACAATATAGTTGACGGAATTGACAAGTATGGTGTGAAATCAGATTCACTAACTGCCGCCAAATATGACTACATGAAGGGCGAGGCACTTTTCCTTCGCTCGTTTGCACTGCTGGAGATGGTTAAATACTGGGGTGATGTTCCTGTGAACGTAAAATCATACGACGGATATTCTCTGGATGAGGTAACACAAGGAAAGGTTGACAGAAATGTTGCCTTCGAGCAGATTCGCACTGATCTTAAACTGGCTGCAGAACTGATGGAATGGTCGGGTAATGCACAACTTCCAGCTGCCCGCAATGATGTTCGTCGTGCAAGCAAGGCATCTGCATTGGCACTACTTGCCCGTGCAGACCTTATGTATGCCGGCAAGGCAGTACGTCCGACACAACTGGTTGCCGGCAATAAAGATTATGAGATAACTTTTAACGTGGCAGATGCAGACAAACGCTATGAACTCTATCAGGAAGTGATGTGGGCATGCGATAGTATCATCCGCAATGAGGATAGCAAACTGCTTGATGACTACGCACAGATCTTCAAGAATATATGTCAAGACAAGACCAATTATGCCGAGATGGAGCATATATGGGTGTTGCCGCTTGCTGATGGTGCCCGCGGTCAGGTGATGAATTACAACTGTGCGAAGTTCAACAGCAATAGTTCGACCAGCGCAGGTGATATAACGATGGGAGTATTGCTACACAACATCAAGTACGGTGAGTCGGTAGGTTCCAATTTCATCATGGCTATGGTGCCGACATTGCTTTTTGATTACGAAGATGGTGATGTGCGCCGTGAAGTGACTGTGCTACCATATAAATGGAATGTCACTACTTCGGGTACAATCGATGCTACTCTGCCTCGTGCTCAGAAGAGCAAGATGTGCCTCTATCCGCGTATTCAGCAAGATGCATCACAGTGGGCTTGTGGTAAGTATCGCATTGAATGGATGTCTCGCGACAATGTCAATGCTGATGATGGCATTGACTTCCCTGTTATTCGCTATTCAGACGTATTGTTGATGTTTGCAGAGGCAAGTATTGGCAGTTTGGACAACACTACTGTTACTCCTCTCTTTCCAACACTTTACACAGGTCAGCAGTGCTTCGACAAAGTGCGTGAGCGTGCAGATGTTGGAACCAAGACTCTTACGTTAGAGGCAATACAAGAGGAGCGCAAGTTGGAGTTTGCGGGAGAGTATATCCGCAAGTGGGACCTGATGCGCTGGGGCATACTTAAGGAGGCATTGATGAATGCTCGAGAGCGCTTGGATGACCTTAGAGAGAACCATGAGGCTCATGTGTTGTATTTCAAGTATAAAGAAGATAACTCTTACTTGCAGGCAGGTGCCAAGGACTATACCGGTGCGGATGTCGTTCGCGGATATGTTATAGAAGAAGTTTACGGCATGAGACTTGACGAGACGGACACTCCAACAGGTGATAGATGGTTGAGTGGTAAGTGCAAGTTTATGGAGAAACTGGTTGACACTGACTATATTCTCTATGACTACTCAGACCCTGAGAGCATCAACTCGCATCAGTATTGGCCTATATTCTCGACTATAATAGGTGCAAGCAATGGTATATTGTTCAATAACTATGGATATTAAAAGTCGTTTCATATTGCTATGGTTTACCATCTTGTCCTGCATGCTTATGTCATGCGGGGCAAGAAGTGGTGAGCCAACAGAAGATGAGAAAGGAAACACAAGCCTTGATAAATATCAGGAGCTTGTAGAAGTTTGTTCGTCGTGGAAACAGGGTTGCGGCAGTGTTGCTACCGGCGGTGAAGGCTCAACAACCATATATCGCATAAGCAGCCTTGAAGACAAAGACCCATACAAACCTGAGATAGGTACGCTGCGTTATGCAGTAGAGCAGACAGGTCCGAGAATCATCGTGTTTGATGTTGCGGGAACAATACACCTGAAGGCACCCCTCACCATAGAAAATAGCAATCTGAGCATACTGGGTCAGTCCGCTCCCGGGCAGGGAATATGTATCGCAGACTATCCTTTGATATTGAAGAAAGTAAATAACGTCATTATCCGTTTTATCCATTGCAGATTAGGTACTGCTTCGCTATTGAAAGATGATGAAACGGACTATGATGCTATGTCGGTGAACGATAGCCATAATATCTTGATAGACCATTGTTCATTCTCATGGTCGGTGGATGAGTGCGTTAGTTGCTACGGCAATGAGAATTTCACGTTGCAATACTGCTTTGTCACTGAGTCGCTTCGTGATGCGGGACATCAGAAAGGTGAGCACGGATACGGAGGCATCTGGGGAGGTAAGAATGCCACTTTCCACCATAACCTGCTTGCTCATCATGATAGCCGCAATCCGCGCTTTGACCATGACTATGTGGAGAACACTTGTCGTGGACCGGTGGACTTTGTAAACAATGTAGTCTATAACTGGGGCATGAACTCGGCATACGGCGGAGAGTCGGTAGGTGCACAAAGGAGTATCAATTTTGTGGGTAACTATTATAAAGCAGGACCTTCGACCAACAGCAATGTGAGCACACGCTTGATTGACCCATGGACAGCATGTAGCAATTGTACGGATAAATATCTTGGCACGGTAATGCCTGCTAAAGTGTGGCTGGTTGACAACTTTATGTATGGTTCAGATGAGGTTACTAAGGATAATTGGAAAGGGGCAACTTCTGATGCTGCTAAGTCTGACAAACGGTTTGCTATGTCTGGTGAGTTGCAGGTTGAGACTGCTCAAGAGGCTTACACCACTGTGCTTGAGAAAGCAGGCTGCTCTCTCTCGCGTGACGCAATAGATACACGTATCGTCAGCGAAGTGGAGAACGGCTCTGGCACACTTATTGACACACCGCAAGAGGTGGGCGGATGGTGCGACCTTGATGGTACTGATACTATGGTTGATAGTGATAAAGACGGCATTGCAGATGAATGGGAAACCAAATATGGACTTGATCCCCAAAATCAGAAAGATGCCCGACAGAAAACCTTGGTAACAGGTTATACCAATTTGGAGGTATATTTGAATGACAAAGTGAAAACATTATATTAACCAATATTATTAACAACAAAAAAACTAGCAAAAATGAAAAAAACATTCCTTTTCCTCGCTGCTGCACTGATGGCAGTCAGCGTAAATGCAGAAACTATCTTTAGCTGGTCAGGTAAGGTAGGAGCTATCTCGCTTGTGGGCAATGTTGAGGAGAGTACTGTTAAGATTAACAAGAACACAACCTCAACACCATCCCTTAAGTTCAGCAATGGTTACTCTATCAACAAAGAGACGTTAGAGCATTCCAACTATGCTGAAATAACTATAGATGGTGGTTTTAAGACGGGCGATGTTATTAAAGTTGAGTTTTGCTTTAGTAATTCTGACGGAACCAAAAAAGCAGCAGTGGGAATCTACAACAAGGCTGGCGAGGAGATCGCTGCTTCAGGTAACGGTATCAATGCACGTACAGAGGATGGACTGACAGCATTCAACTATGAACTGAAGGCAGACATGGATACGATTCGTATTGCTCGTGCAAAAGTAGGTAACACCGCCACTCATATTACCACTCTTGATGTAGTCCGCGGTGAGGAGGTAGCTAAGAAGGCGTTGAATCCTTCTTTCTCAGTTGCCAGTGGAACTTATTTTGAGCCTTTCAAACTCGGACTCGAATCCGGTGATGAAGGAGCAAAAATACTCTATCGTCTCAATGAAACCGGCGACTATGCTGAATATACAGACAGCATTCTGATTGACCAGTACGATGCGACGACTGTTGTTGAGGCATATGCCACTCTCGAGGGTGCGGAGAATTCGGATGTAGTTAAGAATTCTTATACTCTTAAACATTTTGTTGCTCGTCCAATCTTCAACTATCGTGAGTGCCTGACTCTTAGTGGAATCACTCAAGATGATATTCAGGTGCTGTCGGGCGACAATGTGAAGTTTGGCACATATACAATGGATGGCGTAGCTTGTCCTTCGGTTGATTATATTCAGATGAAAAATACAGAAGGAACAGATAGCTTGATGATACTTGGTTTCGCCAAGGCTCCTGGTTTGACACTCCAATATAAAAACTCAGAGGGCAATAAGGCTAATGTCATTAAGTGCGCTGCTAATTTCTTGCAACTCGACTCGAAGAACTTTGAAGTGATAATTGACAATGTTAATCCCGGTGATACCATTGTAATTGTGGCTACCAACAAGGGTTCTGCTCCTACTAAGTTCAGTCATACATATTCATCTTCAGCTTATCTTGATCCTTATCAACCTGAGGATGACGAAGATCCTTGCTTCACCGATGGTGATGTTTATACTGAGCCGGGTGCAAAGATTGAGAACGACTATAGCGGATGGACCAATCTTGTTTACACTGTACAAGAAGGTCGCCACAAAGTGAAAGTGAAAGAAACCAATGGTGGTGCACGCATTGCAAAGATTCTTGTTGGTGCATATCGTGGTGAACTGACTGCAGTTGAGAATGTTGAGACTGAGCAAGTGAAAGCACGCAAAGTTGTTCTTGATGGGCAAATCTATATCCTCAAAGACGGCAAGCGATTCAATATCCTTGGCGCAGAGGTTAAGTAAATAGTACATACATACACATGTTGAGAGCGAGCCTCTTTTGGGCTCGCTCTTTCATTTGCTTTTGTCCGGCAGATAATGTTTTGTGTTCAGCTGTGTTTCTGTTTGTGCATAACGCACAAAAGAAAGCATTAAAGCTCGGTGCCATTCCAGAGAATAGCTTTACTATGTTTGATAGTGTTCTCCTTGGCGGGGGTGATACTGCAGTTTTTGAAAGTAAGATTCTCGGCATAGTCGATGTTCATGCCTTTCTTTACTCCGTAGAAACTAACGTTCTCGAAGCTGAGATTATGCACAGGTTTCTCTTTCATACCTGTTATGTCAACTGCTTGATTGGGATTGACGCAAGTGATGTCTTTGAATGTGACGTTGCTCCAGTCGGGATAGAATGCCGTCTTGTCGTCGGTGTCGGTAGCACCACGTCCACCTGCAGAGCGATCAGCGTAGCCTGACTGGAAGAAGATAGCAGACTCGCGGATATTCTTCATCACGATATTGTAGCAATAGATATCTTCGCACCAACCTCCACGACCAGGGGCAGATTTGAAACGACAACCGATATCTGTACCGTCGAACATACAGTCTTTGACAATGATACGCTGCATGCCGCCTGAGAACTCAGATCCAATAACGAAACCACCATGAGCACGATAGACGGTGTCGTTGGTGATGAGGAAGTCGCGTTGCGGACCTGCGTCTACACCTTTCTGACCTACACCACCTTTCATGCAGATACCATCATCGCCTGCACTTACGTGACAGCCTGCAATGAGAGCGACTTGCACGTTGCCCGGGTCCATAGCATCGCCGTTCTGTGCCCACCATGGGCAGTCGATGGTGACATTCTCTATAATGAGATTCTGTATGCGGGTGGGAACAAGGTGGAACTTAGGACTGTTGCGGAGCGTGACACCTTCTACTATCACGTTCTTCGAGTCAGTGATATTGACAAGATGCGGACGCATCTTCTCCTGAATCTCGGGAGTGGCTGCAATATTGGGTATGCCAAGTTCTTCTTTAAGGTTGAAAGGATACCATAGGCGGTATGTCTTGTCATCCTGTTTGAGTGTGCCACCAAGTTCTATGGCTGCATCCCATACCTCTTGTAATCCGCCGTCGCGCACTACTTTCTTCTCTTTGATAGGACGCCAAAAGAAGCCCTGTCCGTCGATAACGCCTTGACCGGTGATACCAATGTTCTCGCACTTGGAGGCTCGAATCAATGCGTTGCATTTCTTGGAACCGTCTCGCGGGTCGTTCTTCTGAACATAGAGCTCTTTGTTCTCTGAGAAGACGAGAACGGCACCCTTCCTGAGGTTGAGGTCGATATTGCTTTTGAGCACAATAGGACCTGTTTTCCATGTGCCACGAGGGATGATGACGTGTCCGCCACCCATTTTTGTAAGGCTGTCGATGGCAGCAGCAATGGCTTCTGTGCAGAGAGTCTTGCCGTCGGGCACAGCGCCGAACTGTGCAATATTGAGTGCGTTCTTAGGGAACTCAACAGGACGGACCTGCTCAATCTGAATCGGCAGATTTTGGTAGTAGTGGCTGTACTTTGTCTCTTGAGCAGAGATGTTTGCAGCGAGTAGCGTAGCCAATGCTGTAATGATTAGTTTGTTTCTCATTGTGTATTGTGGGGTTTTAGTTATTGTTTCTTTGCGTGACAGGAGTGTGTGCTCCATTTTCATGTGCAAATATACAAATATTCTTCCAATATCGTGCCAAACCTGCATGAATATTCATTATTTTACACAATTTATGGCAAATCGCGTCATACTTGATGTTGTGTAGCAGTACTATGCTCGTTATATCATTCGTCGATACATGCTGCTATTACTTCTCCTGCGAGGCGCATGCCGAAAGAGCCGACGATATGCGCCATGGTGCCGCTATCAGCGATTATCTCGGGTGACCAAACGCAAGTGAACTTGCGCTCGGGGAAGCGTTGCATCTGCTTGAAGCGCTGACGCAGGGCCCGAGCCAAAGGGCACCCTTCGACCTTGCGGAACTCGGAGACACGTATCTTACCCGCATCAAGTTTTCGTGCCGCACCCATAGAAGAGAAGAAATGGGCATCGGTCTGAGTGGCAGCGAGTATGAGTTCGGCCTTGTCCTTGACCGAGTCGATGGCGTCGATGATATAGTTGAAAGTTGAGAGTGGAAAGATGAGAGTTGTTTCTGCAGTGAAGCGTTGGTTGACGGCAACAATGTCGGCATCGGGATTGATAGTGAGCAGACGTTTGCGCATCTCTTCGACCTTAGGCAGACCGATGTTTGCGGACGTGGCTACAACCTGCCGATTGATATTAGTTCTGTCAACGACATCGAAGTCCACTATGGTGAGGTGCTGAATGCCGCTGCGGACGAGTGCTTCTGCGCACCATCCGCCTACGCCTCCCACACCAAAGAGGATGACACGAGCAGACCGAAGGCGCGCAAGTCCTTCGGAACCTATGAGTTGCTGCGTACGGGTAAACATCTGATTATTGAATATTGATTTATTGACGATTGACAATTGACAATTGCTCCGGCTATCTGTCAGCTATTGCGAGGGCGGCATTGATGCCGTCGAGAGCGGAGGATGTGATGCCTCCTGCGTAGCCTGCACCTTCACCGCAGGGGTAAAGTCCTTCTATATCAGTGTGCTGCAAGGTGTCTTTGTCGCGAGGGATACGCACGGCACTGCTGCTGCGGCTCTCCACTCCGAGAATGACTGCGTCGTTGGTGAGGAAGCCGTGATACTTGCAGTCGAAGTCGCGAAAGCCCTGCTGCAGACGCTTGCCTATAAATGGAGGCAGCCACAGGTCGAGTCTTGAGGGTACGATACCGGGCAGATAGGAGCATGGGGGCAGGTCGTGTGAGGGTCTGCCCTCGACGAAGTCACGCAGCCGCTGTGCAGGGGCTTTGTCTTTGTCGGCGCCATGCTGCTTGGCAAGTCTCTCGACATACTCCTGAAAATACATTCCTGCCAATCCATCATTGTTGGCAGAACAGATATCCGCACCTGATTCATTATCGTGAGTGAGGTCTTCGGGGCGAATCTCCACCACTATGCCTGAGTTGGCGAAGGGTGAGTTGCGATGTGAGGCTGACATGCCGTTGACCACACAGCCGTCTGCGCTGCTGCCTGCAGGAACGATATGCCCGCCCGGGCACATGCAGAAGGAATAGACACCTCTGCCATCGACCTGAGTGACAAGCGAGTAGGAGGCATTGCCAAGATAACTGACAAGAGCCTGCTGCGAGGCAGTGTCTCTGCCGTCGAGGTGGTACATGAGGCGGTTGACGAGTGCCTGCGGATGCTCCACGCGCACTCCCATGGCAAAGCCCTTGGTCTCGAGCCTGACTCCGCATTCGGCAAACATACGGTAGGTGTCGTGAGCGCTGTGCCCTATGGCAAGGATAACCGCCTCGCCGAGATAGCGCGTGCCGTCGGAGGTGCTGACACCTCTGATGATGCTCTTCTTGTCGGGTGCAGACAGGTCGGAGGTCTCGATGAGCAACTGTGTCACCTTGGTGTTGAAGTGAATCTCGCCGCCTTTCTCTATAATGGTTTCTCTGATGTTGCGTATGATGGATGGCAGTTTGTCGCTGCCGATGTGCGCATGTGTCTCATATAGAACCGTTTCGGGCGCACCATGGTAGTGGAAGAGTTCCATGACACGCTGCATGTTGCCCCGTTTCTTCGAGCGTGAGAAGAGTTTGCCGTCGGAGAACGTGCCTGCACCTCCCTCGCCGAAGCAGTAGTTGCTCTCGGGGTTCATGCCCTCGTTGCGGTTGAGGATGGCGATATCGCGTTTCCTGTCGCTGACAGGCTTGCCGCGCTCGAGGATGACAGGGCGTATGCCATGTTCAAGGAGGGTGAGTGCGGCAAAGAGTCCTGCAGGACCTGCACCGACAATGATGACCTGCCGTGCGGCATGGTGGACGTCGCGGTAGGCGGGAGCAGAAGGACCTGAGGCACTATTCGGCTCACCTGCTGAGGTCTGATCTGAATCAGCCTCCACGGTGAGCAGCACTTTGATGTTGCGCTGACGTGCATCCACACTGCGGCGGATGATGCGGATGGCAGTAATAGAGCCAAAAGGCAGGTGCAACTGTTGTGCCACTGCCTTCTGTATCTGAGAGTCGGACGCTGCCTGCTCAGGAGTTAATATGAGTTGGCACTGCGTCAATAGGTTTACTTATTCTCTTTGACGGCCGCCATAATCTTCTGTTCGAGTTCGTCAGCGAGTTCGGGGTTGTCCTTGAGCAGTTGCTTGACGGCATCGCGTCCCTGAGCAAGCTTGGTGTCGCCGTAACTGAACCACGAGCCTGACTTCTTGATGATGCCGTACTCAACGCCGAGGTCCACAATCTCTCCCACGCGTGAGATGCCCTCACCGAACATGATATCGAACTCTGCCTTTTTGAAAGGTGGAGCCACTTTGTTCTTCACAATCTTGACACGTGTCTGATTGCCAATCACTTCGTCGCCGTCTTTGAGCTGACCCACACGACGGATGTCCATACGCACCGAGGCATAGAACTTGAGCGCGTTGCCGCCTGTGGTAGTCTCAGGATTGCCGAACATGACACCTATCTTCTCGCGCAGTTGGTTGATGAAGATGCAGGTTGTGTTGGTCTTGTTGATGGTGGCTGTGAGTTTGCGCAGTGCCTGACTCATGAGTCGTGCCTGCAGGCCCACTTTGTTGTCACCCATCTCGCCGTCAAGTTCAGCCTTGGGAGTGAGTGCGGCTACTGAGTCGATGACGATGATGTCGATGGCGGATGAGCGTATCAGTTCGTCGGCAATCTCGAGTGCCTGCTCGCCGCTGTCGGGCTGCGAGATGAGCAGATTGTCAACATCGACACCGAGTTTCTCGGCATAGAAACGGTCGAAAGCGTGCTCTGCATCGATGATGGCTGCTATGCCGCCTTGCTTCTGCGCCTCGGCTATGGCATGTATGGCAAGTGTGGTTTTACCTGAGGACTCGGGGCCGTATATCTCAATGACACGTCCGCGCGGGTATCCGCCTACGCCGAGAGCAAGGTTGAGTCCGACCGAACCGCTTGGGATGACGGGTATGTCTTCTATCTTGTCGTCGCCGAGCTTCATGATAGCGCCTTTGCCGAAGTCTTTGTCTATCTTCGCCATTGCCATCTGAAGGGCTTTTAGTTTGTCTGCTGATGGTTCTGCCATAATTGTATGTTAATTTGTTAAAATGTTAATATGTTGTAGCGGAGCGATGCTCCTGTTTGTAACGTAGCGTATGCTCCTGTTTGTAAAGTTTGTAAGGTTTGTTGCGGAGCCTATGCTCCTGTTTGTAAAGTACTTCTCGAACTTATCGAACTTATCGAACTTGACAAACTTCTCGAACTTCTCAAACTTCCCGAACTTCCCGTACTTCCCAAACTTCTCAAACTTCCCGAACTTGTGCAAACTTGTGCAAACTGTGTGCAAAGATAGTAAGAAAGTGCGAGATGTGCAAGCGCGGAATATCACTTTTTCTTCTGATATCCTACTTTTTTTCCTGCTGATATTGTCTGCACCAAGTCGTGAGCCCGCACTCGCTGCAATGCGGTTTGCGTGCCTGACAGACGTATCGTCCGTGAAGCAGGAGCCAATGGTGGGCCTTGGGGATGAGTTCCTGAGGTATGTACCTGACAAGTTGCATCTCCGTCTGATAGGGGGTGCGGCTGCCGGTGGTGAGTCCGATGCGTTCTGCAACGCGGAAGATATGCGTATCCACTGCCATGGTGGGCTGCTGATAGATGACCGCACAGACCACGTTGGCTGTTTTTCTGCCCACACCGGGCAGCGTCTGCAGGTCAGCGATGTTGTCGGGCACCACGCCGTCGTACGCCTCTACAAGGCGGCGGGCGGTAGCGAGAAGGTGCTCTGCTTTGCTGTTGGGATACGAGACGGAGTGGATGTAGCCGAAGATGTCAGCCTTGGTGGCTTCTGACATCGCCTGAGGAGTGGGGTAGGCGCGGAAGAGGGCGGGAGTGACCATGTTGACACGCTTGTCCGTGCACTGAGCACTGAGCATCACAGCAACAAGCAGTTGGAACGCATTGTCGTAGTGCAGTTCGCTCGCGGCGGTCTGCATGTTCGCTGCAAACCAACCGAGACAACCTTCGAAACGCTGTTTGGTGGTCATGAGTGGGAGGTTTTAAGTTTCTTATCCTTACGGAACGATCTGCTTCGCTGTGCAAGTTTCATGTTTCAGGTTTCAAGTTTCAGGTTCCACAGCACAGCGCTCTAACCTCTCCTTGTACGTCCTGCTCAGGTATCTGAGCAGTTGTGTGACTTGCTGTTGCAGCGCGGCGGTAGGCTGAGAGATGGGTTTCTTCTGCATGTTCAGAAGCATTATGTTGTACAGGAATACGAACATCATGCTCAGGTCGGACTGAAGAGGGTTGTCAGACTTGCTCTTGAGTATGTTCAGTTGCGGCAGAAGCTGCATGTAGGCGGCACGGTACGTCGCCTCCGTGTCGAGCAGGTCCGCGTGAAGGTCCTCAAGTTCACCGAGCGCTATCTGCGCTATCTGCACATGACCCGAAGACATCACGCCCTCCGTACGCATCATGTTCATAAGGTCGCCAAGGAACTCTGTCTGCTGCAGAGCCTCGTCATTCGGGAAAGCGCGAACCAAGTCCTCCATCTGCCACAGGTAGAGGATATATTCGGCTATGTTCTCATGTTTACTCTTCATCATCATCATCAAGTGTATCAAGAAAATAGTCGTCGGAGAAGAAGGTCTCTATCTCGCGGCGGTCTTTCTTTGTGGGCCGACCTGTTCCGCGGTCTCTGCCCTGCTTGCCTGCAAGGCGCGCCATCTCGAGAAGTTCGAGTTGGTCTTGAGAAGTGATGTCCTGCAGGTACTCGCTCACAAGGCGGGCACCAAGGCGGTTCTCGCTCAGTTGAAGCACCTTGTAGGTGAAGGTCACGGGATTCTTCCTGACTGAGAACACGTCGCCTGTCTTGAAGGTACGGGCAGGTTTCAGCTGAACGCCGTTCATCGTCACGCGGCCTTTCTTGCATGCCTCGGCTGCTATCGAGCGCGTCTTGTAGATACGCATCGCAAACAGATATTTGTCAACTCGCACTTCCATAAACTCTCAACTCTCAACTCTCAACTAATAAGAACTCTAAACTCTAAACTAATAAACTTCTCTCAACTCTCAACTCTCCACGGCTATGCCGATCGTTCCGAGCATAGCGAGGATAAGAACTCTCAACTAATAAAACTTCTCTCAACTTTCAACTCTCCACGGCTATGCCGATCGTTCCGAGCATAGCGAGGATAAGAACTCTCAACTCTCAACTCTCAACTAATTGTACCGATTCATCGTCCGCTCGAGCCCTTGAAGGCAGAACGACGTGATTATTTCATCGCAGGTCGGCAGCAACTCACCGAGTTGCTTCTCCTCCTCATCTGTCAGGTTGCCGAGCACGTAGCTTATCTGCGCTCCCCGCACAAACTCTGCACCGATTCCGAAACGCAGACGTGCGTACTGCTGAGTCATCAGGCAGTCCTGTATGCTGCGCAACCCGTTGTGACCGCCTTCGCTGCCTTTACCGCGCAGACGAAGAGTACCGAAGGGCAAGGCTATGTCGTCAACCACCACGAGAAGGTTCTCCAACTCTATGTTCTCTTTCTGTAGCCAATAGCGCACCGCAGTGCCACTGAGATTCATGTAGGTGGAGGGCTTCAGCAGTACGAGCTCGGCGTTCTTGACGCGGCAGTGCGCAGTGAAACCGTAGCGACCGTCATGAAAGGTCGCGTTATGGCTCTCTGCAAAGTGGTCAACAATGCGGAAACCTATGTTGTGACGCGTGTGTGCGTACTCGTCACCAATGTTGCCAAGACCGACGATGAGGTATTTCATGTACTTTTTCCTTTTCTTTTTAAAAAAAAGAGACGTCTTCTGTGCGACGTCTCTACATGTGTGCTGAGCAGCACTCTTATTGCGCTGCCTGTGCTGACTGACGGGTAGCCTTAACCTGTGCTACTATCTGAGTCTTCACGTTCACAATCTCGAGATTGTCGAACTTCAGGTCGCCCACCTGCAACTTCTTGCCGAGACCGAGAGGAGTGACGTCTATCACAATGCGGTCGGGAAGATTGGTGTACAGGGCTTTCACTTTCAGTTTGCGGGTAACTAACTGCAACTTGCCACCTGCCTTCACACCTTCCGCGTGACCTTCCAACTGAACAGGTATCTCCACTGTCACGGGTTTCTCTGCTGTCACTTCAAGAAAATCTATGTGGAACAGTTGCTCAGTTACGGGGTGGAACTGAAGTTCTTTCACCACTGCTTTGCACTCCTTGCCGTCAATCGACAGGTTTACAATCATTGTGTCAGGAGTGTAAATCAACTTCCTAACGTCGTTCACGTTCACCGTGAAGGTCACGTTCTGACCGTTACCATAAAGGTTGCAAGGTACCAACTCTTGCTTGCGAAGGCTTTTAGATGCCTTTTTGCCGTACTCCGAGCGCAGAGCACCGGCGAGATTGAATTCTTTCATTGTCTTTGTGTTACTTTATTCGTGCGTTTTTCTTGTGTGTCGCACTACTCGTCATCACACCGTGGCAAACTGCCACAAAAAAAGGCTGCCGCCTCAACGAGCGCAACTGCGTTCTTCGTTGTCCAACCAAGAGTCGAACTTGGCTTTTCAGAACCAAAATCTGACGTAATACCGATATACCATTGGACAGTTTGCGCTATAACCGCGCTTTATGAGAACTTTTTCTCAAAGCGGCTGCAAAGGTACAACAATTATTTCAATTGCGCAAATACTCACTCAATTTTAATTGAAAAAAGTATCTTAAGTTTCTTATTTTTCTTATGTTGTGCGGTAGTATAGACAATAGAATCTCTGCCTGCAATTGTGCAGGCAGAGATTCTATTTATCAAACAACGTCAGTGTGTGTTCTTTACGATGTAGTTCACAACGGGGAATTCCTGTCCGCCCACTTTAACGCTGTAGCGGCACATGTTCCAATCGAACATAGGCACGTCACCGAGACGTTTCGGCAGAGGCACGGTGCCCGTCACCGATGTACCGTAACCTGTTGTGTAAGTGCTTGACCAACTGTGCGAGTAACCTACGCCGAAACCCGCTTTGAATGTTTGGTTCAGCCCGCCCGCGAATGCCACAAGCGACATGTCAATGCTGAATGTGTTCTCTGTCGTCGTGGAGTTCTCCGTGCTTACTTCTATAGTATAGGAACTTGTTCCGTCAGAACCCGTTGTCGAGTATTGGTTCTTGTCGTTGTTGCTCCACAGAATAGAACCCGTGCTCTGTATTGAATCAGGGTTGTTGTAGTACGAGAGCGGATTGCCCGGCGTGTGCTTGAAGACGGTCGAGATGTCAGGTATGTCCTCCCTGTCGCCGCGCAGAATCATGTAGTCGGTCTCCGAGAGTTCGAGGTCACGCGGATACGACGGGGCACCGCATACGAGTGTTGTGCCTATATTGTCGGGGTCGCTGCTCTCGATGCACTCATAGGTGTAAAGCCACACGGGTGTCATCGTCAGACCTACCTTGTTGTCACGCCCTGCTGAGCAGCCTGTCTCGAACGTATAAGTGGTGGTCTCAGAGAAACTCTTTTCCCAATCGTAGCTGATATTGGTCTCAAACTCGAAACCGTACTTGCCTATCTCTACGCCGAACAGTGAGACTTTGTTCTCCTGCTCGTAGCCGAAGATGAGGCTTGCCGAAGTGCCGTTCGAGTACTCGGAGCCTTGTGCCGACGACTGACTCTTCTTCCACTCTGTACTCGGACCGTTGTCTCCGTAGTCGTATGCTTCGCCTGCGTTGGCATAGCCCTCGGGAACGGTTGCCCAATACGGTGCGGCTGCAAGGGCGAACTTGATGCGGGGCTCAGACATCGTGGCTTGGCACTGAACAAACTTGTAACGGCGGCTGTCGATGTTGCTGTATGAAGTGGCGCAGAAGGCGGGCAGACAGGCACCAAAGTGCATATCGCCGTCTTTGGTCCAATTGCAATGGGAGCATACAATACCATTGTATAGTTCTTTTCTTGACATCTGTCCTTTCGTCACGTCAGGCGTAAGCAACTCGCCGAAGCCATAGATTCCACGACGGTGGATATCACCTGCTGAACTGCTCCAACTGTGTGACGAGAATGTGCCGACGCGGATGCCGTAATATGCCAACTGCTCGTATCCGTCAGGCAGGTCCTCCGTGAAGCGGCCCACACCTACGCAGTCGCTCATGATGGCTGCATCTATCAGTTTGCCGTCTTCTTTGTAGCCTCCTATATTGACAGCCTCGAACTCGTTCGCATCGTTCAGGCGGTACAGACCGTTGTGCAGCAGCACGTCAGGACGTTCGCCCATTCCGCGGGTGTGAACCACGGCGATAGTGCTGTTGGTGTTGGTGCTTGTCCTGTCGCTACCCCAATTGCTCAATACTATTTTCTGCTCCTCTTCGAATTTCAGTATCTGAGTCAGAATATTCGTCTCACCTCGTCTCAGTACATAGAATGCCGATTTCGGATTCTTGTTGATATGGCGGTTCGAGACTGCCAAGCACAGCACGCTGTTGCCCGTGTTGGTGATGTCGCCGAACTTGATGTCCATAAACGTGGAAACACCTGCTTTTTCAACAGGGAGGGTACCAATATAATCTGCCGACTTGTTGATGTCAGGATTGGCACCGCCGTCAAACTTGCTGATGTCGTCAAGCATTACGCGCACATGCAGTTGGTCGTTGTATTGGAAGATGACACCCAAATCGGCATAACCGTTTTCGTCCAAGTCGCCCACGCAAGCGCGTACACAGTCGGTCGGGAAAGTGCGTGTGGCAAGCACTGTGGTGTAGTCTGTTCCGTCGAGCACCATCCACTTGTCGCAGAAACCAACCACCACGTCTTCCACACCATCGTTGTTGAAGTCCGCAGCGAGCAGATTGAGGCGCTTCAGGTAGAACTCGTTGACTCTGAGTTCCTCTGACCATATTGTGTTGTCTTCCTTGAAGCCGTCAAACTCAACCATCGTATATGTGCCCGGGAGAGTAATCTTTTCTTTGAGGGCGAAATCGCTCTCCGCATTGCCGAACACCTCGAGTATGAGTGAGCCTTCTTTGCCCTCGATGTCTCTTGCCATCCAATGCCCGTCGGTGGAACCGTCAGACTGATAATCATGTATCGTCACATCGTATGTTACTTTCAGCGTGTTGTATGTTCCGTCTGCTGTCTTCTGTTGGCAGAGTTTTTTCAGTCTTGTGCGGTTCATCCTCTCGCCCGTACTGTTCTTTATCCAATCACCCTCAGCCTGCTTCTGAGTGATTTCTCCGTTGGTGGCATTCATGAATACGGTGCCGTAAAACTTCGTGTCTAACGGCATGTCAGTGTCCCAACCCATGCATTTCTGACCTGCCACATCCATCACCATCTGTTTCGTAGAGTAGTCTATCGAATAGTATTCGCCGTAAGGAGTGCCCGTGTATGGGTTCACCTCGCCCGTGAATATATTCTCCTCATCGCTTTCTTCGGCACCTGCTTTACGCATTTTGCTTGGCATGCCGTTGTGGGAATTGCTGTACAGCCTTGCTATCATATTCGAATATGAACTTGATGCAGGACGCACACCGCGCACATGCACTGCTGCGTAACTGTCCAAACCGTCCATCGTGATGCTGCCGTCTGCCTTGCCGTTGGATATCTTCATATACAGGGCTTTCTTCTTCTCGCGGGTGTCAGTGAGTACAAAACCGTTGTTGTTGTCCGTTATCACACCCTGAGCATTGATAAAGCCCTTCGGATTGATTCTCAGTTGCAGCGAGTCGGGCAGTCCTGACCTTTTGTCACGGAATGACTCGGTGTCGCCTGAGCGCTTCATCAGGTCGCCTGCAACCTGATAGCCGCCGAGATTTCTCACTACGGCATCCAACTCGCCAAGAGTAGGCAACTGCCATCCTTCGGGCAGAGCGAGTTTGGCACCCGCATACGTATAGTAAACATCGTTGTCACCCATCACCATTGCCATTGCGTTCGACTCTTTGTTTTCTACCGCACTTGCCCATGCTGCAACTTCGTTGCTGTTGAACATGCTCACGCCGCTGACGTTCTTGGTTGCGTGCAGGTCTTCTGCCATCCATAGCAGGCCGCCTGCCTCGATGATGGGGTAGTTGTTGCCTGAAGCATCCACGCAGGGATAGAAATTGAAAGGTATGCTGTGGCTTCTCACCGGAGAGTTGACTACAATAGTGGTCATCTTGCCGCTTTTGCCTTCGAAGCGCAGAATGTCACCCTCATGGAACAGCATCTGTATCACGTTGGTCGCAGCTGCAGCCTCCGACATCTTTCTTAAACTCACATATTTGACAGGCATGTCGATATTCTCCCACTGACCTGCGCCGCCTGCCATTATGTGGTTGGTTGATTGTGAACCGCCGCTTATCCAACGAGTGCTTGTGTTTATGTTCTTGCCGCGCACATTGACCAAATATATTCCGGGCATCTGCGAAGGAATAAGCACCGTGTTTCTTCCTTGCGCAACTTCCAAAGTGGCACTCTCTATGAGCAATCCGTTGGTCGTGTATATGCTTACGCTCACCGAATCGCTTGTCTTTGAATCGAAGATAAGTGTGGCATCGCTCATAGAAGGATTGGGAGTGAGAATAGGTTCTGCAATAGCCAATGACTAAATATCTTCCACTCCCGTCACAATGGAATCCGTTAGTCGCAGAATGTCGGTTCCGTTAAGAGTCAGAGGGTCTATCTCAGTGTGAGTAAGGTTGGTTACAATCACACTCTCTACTTTCTGTGACTGCCCCTCGGCCGCGAAAGTGATGTCAATCGGGAATGCTTCGTATGCCAAAACACGGGAGATGAGCATAGTAGCAAATGCAACAAGAAGTAAACTTTTTGTTTTCATAAGCAGTATGTATTTATGTTTGTACTATTGAATATTGCGAATATAGTGCGGACAATTTTATTGTGTCAGCAACGGTATATCTATGGTATGAAGGCTTACTCAACCTTCACGCCATAGATGTTATATACTCCGAACTCCGTCACGATGTATATCACTCCGTTGCGCATCACTTTATACGGGCGGAAGGTCGGGTTGCTCACTTGCTCGAGTGCAGCCACGAAGTCGAACTTGACTTCTATCCACTCGGTGCCGTTCGCGAATTCGTATCCGAAAGGCAGGTCGCTGTTGTTGACTTCGTATTGCGCACGGTTGTTGCTGAAATCAACGCGCCACCAACGTATGTCGTTCGTGATGTCACATATCTTCTTGTTGTCCTTGTCCACCGCCGAGAGCTTGAGTGCTCCGAGAACATTCTTTACCTCATCTTCGTCAGATCCCTCAACTATTTCGACCGTATTCATGTCTGCCACGGCAGATGCTGTCTGATGCTTCACAGCCTGAGACCCGATACCCATCTGTATGCTCCAACTGATGTCTTCAAAGATGATACCGCTGAATGAGAGCACAACGATGAAGGTACGCTCGGCGTCCGCCGTATTGACACGGTATGCATGTTCGTACGGGAAACTGTGTCTTGTGTCGTCCACGCGCGTATAATTATGTATTGTCGTCTGATCGGTGATGTCGAAGATATGTATGGTAGCATCTGCACTTCCGCCTGCCTCCACGAACAGCGTGTCTCCTGCAGGTACCTTAACGGAGAAAGCTACGGCATCGTATGCACCCGCATCGCTTGTGATCTGAGAAACAGGCGTATGGAACCCGAACTCGCCCGACCATTCGTATTTAGCCGACCCGCTTGTATGTCCGCTCTCGGAGTATGGCAGCTGCACTGCCTTGGCATCCTGATTCATAAGGTCTGCAAACGGCTTTATTTCCGCCACCTCGAATTCATAAGGAGCATAGAGGTATTTGTTGTTATTGTATGCATCGATAAAGAGAGTGTATTCGGCCGTGGTATCGGCAGTATATTTCAGTCCGAGCCAATTTTGATAGCCTGTTTTATATGTTGCACTGTTTCCCCAATAGTCGCCTTTCTTTACGCCCGGATGCATCAACGCCAATCCCCACTGCTGCATTGTAGTGGTTGTTTCCCCCTCAAGTGTATGCAGCCACAGGGCATATTTCTTGTCTTTCTGCAGGGCGACTTTATATGCCTCGTACGGACCCCAATGTGCCTCCGAGTAGATGTCGTCTATCGTCAAGTCGCTTTCATACCGTTTGCCGACATCGATGGTGTGCTTGATAGGCGGATTGTCGTAGTCAACCGATTTGATCAGCCTTAATGTATAGTCGATATTATAGGTCTCGCTGAAAGCCATTATATAGTAATGTTTTCCTCCCTCAGCACCATTCAACTGTAGGTGTGTCCACAGCTCGGAATCGTTGGATATCGAACTGATAACCCGCGTCTCGTCATTCAAGATGTATGCATAAATATAATCTTCAGCGCTTTCTTTCTCGATCGACATCGAAAGATAGGTGTCCTGTTCGATTACAAGTTCGTACAGATGTCCGAAGTATCCCATCTGACGGGTTTTTACGGAATAAATTTTATCTGTTCCTTTGACGGTGCTGTGTATAATGGTGTCAAGCTGAATCTGTGTGATTTCAGTAGCGGGCATGGAGTTTTTGTCGGTTTTCTTGAACTCAACGGTATATTGGTCTTCAGCTTGCAGCTTGTTCTCGTATCCTCCGCAGACATATACGGCATAAGTCCCCGGGTCGATTCTCGAACAAATGAACGAGTAGTAGGAGTGTAAAGCCTCATAGGTGCCCGGTATGCTGTCATTCTCCTTGAGGAGCACTAAATATACATCCGTCGAAAATTCGTTATATACCGACAGATATACATTTGCCGTGTCGGTAACGGTAAACTTGTAGCCCTTGGTGAGCGGCATGCGGTAGTAAAAATACAACGGCACAGCATCGGTAAAGTCGGAGGTTTCTGTAAAGTCGAGTTCTATCGGCTTGAGGGCAACAGGCTCTATATGTTGTTTCAACGTGACAGTATAGTCTGTTATTGTTCGCAAATAATAGGGCGAGTACATGAATGAAACATAGTATTTGCCTGCTGCAAGACTTGTCTGCATCCATGGGTAATAATCCCTCTGCAGCACTTCGCCTTTCTCATTCATAAGTTTCATTATGGTTGAAACGTAATACTCGGTGTCTTTGTTTACATCAATACCAATTGCCAAGTCGGCAGAATCAGTGAGAGTGAAGGTGTACAAGATCTGAAGCGTATCGTTGCTCCATATCACGTCTTCAAAGAAATGTCCGCTGTGCTGACTGTCAAGAGCAATAGGTATGGCGTTCTCAACGGTATCGGCATGCGAAGTGAGTGCCGTGTCAGCATACAGAACATAACCCGACCATTGTTTCGTTTCTCCGTTGGAGCATACAGGTTTTACATAAGCATCGTATAGATGGAACTTCCTGCACGCGAAATCGAAGTGTGTATCGGTGGTCTGCTGAGCAATAGAATCGAGGTATGCAGCGGTCGGAGCAGGATTCTGAGTGACAGCAACAAGATATGACGCAGCATCATGACCTGACCAACTGAGTGAATAGGTAGCGCCACCATCGTTGACGGTGAATTTGAAATTGCTTATCTTGGCTTTGCAAACGTCATGATCAGGCTCGCAGATTACTTTCTCAACAAACCTCTCCCCTTGCGGGTAATAACCTGCCTGATCGTATGCTGCCGATGCCAACACGGTTCCTGTCCAATCGGTAATCTCAAAGGCTACTTCACTCGGATAACCGCCTGTCACCCATTCCACACGGAGTGTATCACCGAAAGAGTAGTATTTCATAGTGTCTATCTCGCCGTCAAGTGTAATGAAAGTGGTGTCGACTCCTTCAATGAAGTTGAGTCCGCATCCTGTCCAACCGTCACCGTATGCGTCCTGCATATAGATATTGAGAACGCACTTGTCAGCACCTGCTACGAATGTAAGTGTCACCCATTCGGAATTGACATCCCCCAACCCCTGCAGATAGACATAGTATTTCTTTCCGGGAGTGAGGTCTGTAGCCTGATACTCTTTCTCAGTGAGCAATACTGAACCCTTATGATAGTCAATGTCTCCTTCGACAGGCTGCTCCATCACGAAGAGTTTGTAGCTGTCGAAGTTTCCTGTCCATGAAATCAGTGCAGTGGAGTCATCAACCATATTCAAATCGATAAGAGGCGGAGCAATACAAACATCAGGGACGTTGATGCTGATGGAATTGTCAGTAATGATGAAATTATATACATTCGCCTCGATTTTGTAGACCGTATCTTTGCTTGCGCAGAAGCTGAATCCTTCCTCGGTGGCATATTCGAGTTGCAGATAGTCGTTGCGATATACTGCTACATTGGTCGTAGTATCTGTTCCATTGAGTTTGAAATAGCGCAAAACAGCATGGGGCTGCTCTGTTATTTTCAGAGTGTATCCCTGTTGTTTGATGACGGGCTTGCTCTTGATGACAATCTTGTTGTCCGCGCTGACCATATCTTCTGTCAGCGTAATAGTTATATTGTATGACTGTGAGCCGTCGACAAACGCATATCCTCTGTCGGTGATAGCAAATCCGTAATTTAATTCCTGACCGATGTATGCTGTGCCACCCTCGAAGGAGACCCCGTCAAGGGATGCAAAACTGAGACTGCAGTGCTCTTCGGCTTGGAACTCTACGGTAACGGCCCTATTCGAAAGTTCCACTGACGGAATAGTGTATCCTCCTCCTGCGCCTGCATGAATATAACCCACGAAGAAAGGACGACCATCGGGATCTGCCCAATCACCTCTATGAGTCTTCTCGCAGACCCACTCTATCTTATTGTTACCTGTTGCAGTGAAAGAGATGGTATCAAACATCAACAATTCGAATGAAGCAGGTGTAACAGTATAATCATGTATGGTAGAGTTGACAACACTGCCATCCAACTTAACATACAACTTGAAAGCTCCATATCCATTGGATGTAGTTCCGCAGCATGTACTGATATTCATGATAGAACTGATTGTTGTTGCGCCTGTTCCGGTATAGGTATAACTGAGAACAGCCGTGGCTGTGGCATTGTTACTATATGTATGTGGCGGCATATTCACGAGCCAACCTCTTTCCATCGGCCAGAAAGGAATAGAATCATTGGGGTCAGAATTTCCGAAAGGATTTTCGGGCGTCACTTTAGTGAAATACTTCTTTGTGCCATCAAGCATCGTATAGTATTGCGATTCACCGTCGATATCATAAGTGATATCAGCCTTAGAATCCGCCTTCGAAACTGTAACAGTTTTAGTCAAGGTAGTCTGTCCGTTCTCCTTGATGGCATAGCCGTTTTGAGCGGTGTAGGTGATGGTCAGTTGGTCGCCGATTATCACTCTTGCCCCATCTGCAAGAGTTTCATTGCCTCGTTTTACTACGATGCTGACATTCGGTATCTGAGGGATACTCAAAGTGAGTATAGATGCAGGATCAATCGGAGTTCCTTCTTCTGTCTCAATGGTTTTGACCGTGTAGTCCCCTTTGGTGCTTGATTGTCGTTTTATATGGCCTATATAAAATTTTCTTCCATCGTTGTCAGCCCAACCTCCATTGTCTGTTTTTTCGCATTTCCACTCCAGTTTGTCGTTGCCGGTAGCATTGAAAGTGATAGTGTCATATACCAACGGCGTACCCAACTCTCCGGAATACGGGTTAGCCCCGTAGTAACTATGTGGGCTATATATCTCCGAACCGTTGATGTAGAAGTAAAACCGGAATGACCCGTATTGAAAGAAATAACTGTCCAAACCTCTTGCAAAAGTCAATTTTGTCGTACCTGTGCCGGTATATGTATATGTAAGCGACTTTGACCCGAGACCTGCATTGCGGTTGGGCATATTTATCACCCATCCGGAAGTGACATAAGTCTCGTACGGCTTGCTTGACGTGACACTTGTAAATCCTTGTGAAGCACCGCTTATCTGTGTAGTTAAATCTTCATACAGGTTGTCAGAACTGACTGTTACGGTCTTGACAATAGAGCGTTGTTGGTTCTCTTTAATTCTGTAACCCTCGTCTGCGGTATAAGTGACTTTAAGTTGGTCACCTGTATTGAGTGTGACGCCCTGACTCAGTGTTGTGCTACCTCGTTCCACCTTGACGGTAATATGCGGAATCGTAGGAATATTCAGTTTTGCAGCCGATGCATTCAGAGCAAGCATCGCAGCCACGACAAGAAGTAGATTTTTTGTTTTCATAAGCAGTATTTTTTATCATATTATCGTTTGCACTGCAAAGGTATAATAAATGGCAGGAAAGCCCAAAAAACAGGACGTGGAGTTTTTGGTGTAATACTAAAACTCCACGTATTCCTTCAAAACTCTACAGGTATCAGAGTTAAAACTCTACACCCCTGCCTATTCTTTCGGGCTGATTTGTTTGCGGTATTGCGCTATGCTTACCGAGGTGAAACGCTGAAACTGTTGGTAGAAGAAACTGCGGTCGTTGAACCCGCAATGCTTGCCAATATTTGTGGTAGAGAGCTCGGGATGCTCTGTCATGATTCGTTTTGCCTCGTCAATGCGCCTGCGGATGCGCCATGTGCGGAACTCCTCGCCTATCACATCGCGGAAGTATTGATGCAGTTGCTCTACTGTGATGCCTGTTTGGCGGGCGATATCTGACACTGCAAGCTGACTGTTCAGGTAGCCTTTGCTCTTAATCCACAATTCGAGTTGGCTCATGTCGGTCTTGCTTCTGCCTGATGGCTGCGGTTGGTCATTGGTATAGATGGCAGGCAGAATGACCGGTGCTGAGAGTCCGTAGTTGACAAATGATGCTGCGAAGAGGGCATAGAGAAGAGCGAGAGCTATGGTCAGTCCGAGGTCGATGTAGCGCTCATTGAAGAGCATGAGAAATGAAAGAAGTGCTACAATGACGGCAGTGATGAAGATGAGGCGTATCCATGATGTTGAGCGGAGTATCTCATCTTCTTCGTAGAACTGCTCAATCTGATGATAGAATACCTTATACTCCCTGTGAAACCACAGTATATAATATGCCAACTGCACGAGATAGAGCACTACTGTCGGGAAATATATGTAGAGGAACTTCTCTGTGGGCAGCAATGTATAGCATGTGATGAGCACTGTGTCAATCAGGACTATGACCGCTGCCTGCATGCTGATGATTCGCTTGGTAATCAGTTGCGGCCGGATAAGTGTCATCAGGCTGTTAGTGAACAGCATTGCCTGAACAAACCCTATGGCAAGAGCTATGCACGGACCGAGATAACTCATCTCGCCCTCTGCATCAATCAGTACCTGTATCAGATTGATCAGGCCCAGAAGGAGCACGGCGCCTGTGAGGGTCCACTTGGCAAGGCGAAACTTGGCAGCACGCTCGTCTGCAGGAGATTTTACTAATGCAAGTATAAACCCTGTAATCAGCATGCAGCATGCCGCAGCAAGCATGATGGTAGTATATGGTCCGGTCTGCGTAAGCATTGCTTATGCGGGCGCTGTTTTATTTAGCCACGATGAGGTAGTAGTTCTTCTTGCCCTTCTGAGCGAGTATATATTTGCCGTTGAGCAGTGCGGAAGCATCTATTAGTGCTTGTGCATCTGTCAGTTTCTCCTTGTTGATAGAGAATCCGTTGGCTTGCATCATCTTGCGTGCTTCTGCTTTGGAGGGGAAGACCTGCGTCTTTTCCGCAAGCAGAGTGAGCACGGGTATGCCCGCCTGAAGTTCCGCAAGGCTTATCTCTGCCTGAGGCACACCTTCGAATACCTGCAGCAGTGTCTGCTCGTCGAGATGACGCAGACTGTCGGCAGTGGCATTACCGAAAAGTATCTGAGAAGCCTCAACAGCTGCGTTATAGTCGTCTTCGGAGTGTACCATGACGGTCACTTCTTTGGCAAGACGTTTCTGCAGCAGACGCAGATGTGGTGCTTGTTGGTGCTCCGCTATCAGTGAGTCGATCTCGTCTTTCGTCAGCGAGGTGAAGATTTTGATATACCTCTCTGCATCTTGGTCTGATACATTGAGCCAGAACTGATAGAACTTGTATGGCGAGGTGTAGCGTGCATCAAGCCAGATGTTGCCTGACTCAGTCTTTCCGAACTTGCCTCCGTCGGCTTTGGTGATGAGAGGGCAGGTGAGAGCAAAGGCGGTCTTGCCATTCATCTTGCGCATGAGTTCGATGCCGGTGGTGATGTTTCCCCATTGGTCGGAACCTCCCATCTGCATCAGGCAGTTCTTGTGCTCATTGAGCCATACGAAGTCGTATCCCTGCAGCAGTTGGTATGTAAACTCGGTGAACGACATGCCTTGCGAATACTCTCCGTTGAAACGTTTCTTTACAGAGTCTTTCGCCATCATGTAGTTTACGGTGATGAGTTTGCCCACTTCTCTTGCGAAATCGAGGAATGTGAAGTCCTTCATCCAGTCGTAGTTGTTGACGAGTTCGGCAGCATTGGGTGCGTCGCTTTCGAAGTCGAGAAACTTGGATAGTTGCTTTTTGATGCACTCCTGATTGTGTCGCAGTGTCTCTTCGGTGAGCAGGTTGCGCTCAGCTGACTTGCCCGAGGGGTCACCAATCATGCCTGTTGCGCCGCCGATGAGGGCGATAGGTTTGTGTCCGCAGCGCTGCAGATGACGTAGCATCATGATGCCGCAGAGGTGCCCTATATGCAGTGAGTCGGCAGTAGGGTCAATGCCTACGTATGCTGTAGTTTGTTCTTTCAGCAGTTGTTCTTCTGTTCCGGGCATGATGTCTTGGAGCATGCCTCTCCAACGGAGTTCTTCTACAAAATTCATCTTCTTGTTGTTCTTATTGTTAGTAAGTTGGTATGTTATTCGTATTGTTCTGCAAGTTCGATAGCGTTTTCTACTGCTTGTTTCTCGCTGTAGTTCTTTATGAAATCGAACAGGTCAGGTATCTTGAGCGTGATACCTGCAGGCAGTGCCTTCGGGTCCTTTATTTTGTCGAAGTTGGCCTCGTAGATATAAACCCAATACTCTTTTCTGCCGTACCATTCGTCAGCAATCTGCTGCAGTGTTTTGCCCTTGGTCACCTTCTGCTCTCCGACAAAGTTCTTGTACTTGGTTTGAGGAGAGGTAGAGGTCTGAGCGGTCTGCTGAGTTTGAGCCGGTTGGGTAGTCTGTTTGGGCTGCTCAGTCTGCTTTGGTTGCTGAGTCTGAGCCGGTTGGGTAGTCTGTTTGGGCTGCTCAGTCTGCTTTGGTTGCTGAGTCTGAGCCGGTTGGGTAGTTTGTTTCGGCTGCTCAGTCTGTTTTTCGCCCTCTTCGTTGTATCCGTATTGCCGGGCATGGTTGTTGGCGGCTTGCAGCGCTTGGCTGTCGTCAGAAGTATCTATGATGCCCTCAAGGTCCGGTATCATGAGTACCATTCCCGGATAGATGAGCGACGGGTTCTTAATCTTGTCGGCATTGGCTTCGTAGATGTAAACCCAGTACTCTTGGTGTCCGTACCAACGGCGTGCAATCTGTGCAAGACGGCTGCCTTGTTTTACTTTCTCTTCACCGATGAAGCTCTTGTACTTGCGGTAGTTGACGTCGGTACGTTTGCGGTGCGGTGAGGTGTTGACATCAGTTGCAGGTTGAGTCTCTGTTTTCTGTTTGCCGCTGACTGAAGTGTGTTCGTCTTCAGTTCCAATCGGTACAATCTCCACACGCCTGTCTTTGGAGTATTGGTGATGCTCTCCGTTGTAGCGATATGGCTCATGCGCACCGAGCGAGCGCACTGTCATCTGTTTGGCAGGTACCCCTTTCAGGCGCAGCAGTCTTGCCACAGCCTGTGCACGCTTCATTGCCAGACGCTGGTTGTAGCTGTCTTTGCCTATCTTGCATGCGTGTCCGTTGATGTTGACGAGCAGGTCGGGGTCTGCAAGCAGAGCCTGTGCCACAGTGTCAATGACATCGAACGGTTCAAGAATAGGTTTATAGTCGTCGAAGTGGAACCAGATGACGGAGGTAGTGAGTTTGCCGTCAAGTTTTCTTGCCGCCCGTTTGCCGTTTTCGGTGATGACAGGTCTGCTCTGCTGTTGTTTGCCGCCGGTTGCTTGCTGCTGTTGCTGCCTTTCTGCTTCTTTCTCCATCTCGTCGTCTTCTCTCTGAAGCCGTTCCTCTGTGATGTTGATATAGTTGCCCGGATGTTGCGGGTCGGGGCAGATGGTGTCAATGCGGACAATCCATGTAGTGTCTTTGGCTGTCTTGTTGCCGATGACGGTGTCTCGCACGGTCATGTAGAGGGTGTCACGGATAAAGATGGTGTCGTGTACGACAACTTTGATTGTGTCGTAGAGCACAAGAGTGTCGGTGAGCAGTATGGTGTCGTTTTTGGCAGCGAGTTGCTGTTGCTGTTGGGCTGCCTTGCGTGCTTTGGCAACATTGCGCTCTTCTTTGGTCCTGAGATGTGTCTGCAGTCCGATTTTCAGACCCACCGACCAAGGATGCATGGCACCGATATGTTTGGTGCCTACCAATCCCTCGTAAGGATTCATGAAATCTGTATTGTAGTCGGCGTTGCGGAATCCGAGGTCGGTAGCCTCTTCCGATTTTACTGTGGAGTGGTTGCTGATATAGTAGTTGGCATACACTCCGAGGGTGAGGTCGGTGAGCGGGTCAAGCTGAATCAGTGCTCCCAGTTCGGCGAACCCTGCAGCATTCACTTTCCGTACCTTATTATATATAGAGCCGTCCTGTGCTCTGGGCAGTGGTTCCGTTTCAAATCTGCCGGGCAGTCCTGACATGACTACATCCCACTCCGGATAGTACCCTGAGTGAATCAGGTCGCCACGGTTGTGAACATAATCGGCGTAAACAGGTATTCCCGCCTTGGCTCCAATATTGAAGTAGAATCCCCCCTTATTAGGCTTAACCTTGAAACTGAGTAGAATCGGAATCTCCAGCATTATGTCGTTCTGCCGCTCCCGCCACTGGTTGAAGTCAACGCGGTGGGTGTAGCTGTCTCCTTCGGTGTCTGTCTGTCCCGGCCATGCCATCTGGTCTGTCAGGTTGGCTTGCGAGGTGTAGTAAGACACATGCAGACCTGCGCCGAGTCCCAGCCACGGCAAGAAATAGTAGGTGTATTGTATGCCTGCGGTGAATGAAGGCATGAAAGTGGTGGTGTTGCCTCCCTGAAGGCTGTAGCCTAATTGTCCGAGTCCGCCTCCTATGCCGAAATGCAGGAAACTGCCTGTGTCATATCGAAGCGGGGTGTTTACGGAATCGGTGGTCTCTGCAGCAAATAGTGATATTGAGCAGAATATTGCGAGTAGTATGCTTGTAATTCTCTTCATATCAATGCCTCCTTATTTGACTATCAGTTTAATGCTCTCCTTCCGACCTGTCACGGACGATAAACTGACTATATATACGCCTGCTTCAGCGGGTGCCTTGATTGTGGTATCGTCTGCTTGTTTGGTGGTTGTCAGCAGTGTGCGGCCTGTCATATTCGTTACCCTGACAGTGCCGGCCTCCGCAGAACTTACGCTCAGTGTCTGTCCCGTGTATGCCGGAACGGGTGCTATACGCAATGGTGCAATCTGCTGAGACTGAATCACAGGTCTGCGCTCTACCTCACAACTGCGGTACTCGTTGCCTGCAGTGTCGGTCATCACTACGTAATAGCGGCCGTTGAGTCCGCCTTCTTCATAATAGACCTGGTCGGTCTCACCTTCCAGCAGACGATCGTTCTTGTACCATTGATATGCTTTGAAGCGCAGGTCGCTTTCGCAGTCGGGGTTGCAGTTCTTGTCGTTGTTATCAACAAAGAGCACATCGTCCCACTTCTCCTGCAGGAAGCCGCTAAGGTTGAGCGTGAATTTCTGTGAATATACGTTGCTCTCGCAGCCGTTTGTGCTGTTCTTGTCGTAGAACTGCAGGCTGATGTCGTACTGAAGCATTTGTGAAGTAGGCAGACTGAGAGTGATGGTGTTGTCGTCCGTGAGTTCTACATCGGTGTCGGTGAATCCTGCATTCTTGGCAGTCTCGTCGAAAATGACATGGCAACTGTTGGGAGCTCCTGAGATGATGCGGTATGTGATTTGCATCTTGTCATCAGTCTGACATACGTTGCCGAGCGTATCGACTTCCACCTGAGGCACGTCAGTAAGCACGCATCTTATGGTGTGTTCGTGCACGCAGCCGAGTTCGGTTCTGTCAACAAACATTCGCTCCAGTGTGTCCGCGCGGAAGATGTATGTCTCAACGCGGCCGTCATAATAGGTATATGTACCGCTTACCGGCAGATCGTTTATGCAATGTGTGACTTCAGAGTCGGTGTATTCGTTCTTAGCCACAGTGAACGTACACATGCCGTTGCTTTGTAGCCATGTCTGACCGTCGGGGGACGCAATGCGGTACAGATGGAATGTTGACGGGACAGGCAGAGTGGGGTAGTCGGAAGGTGAAAAAAGAAAACTCAGGCTTTCTGTGTTGTACTCCAGCGTATCGACGGTGCTTTCAGTTCCGTCTTCGTTAACGGCACTCAGAAGATATGCATATTGCTGATTGACGCCAAGGTCAGCGCTGATAATGTTCTCTACTGTCATCTCCACATGAGTGTCCGTCTTGTCCATGCAAAGTATGTCAGTATAGTTACCTATCACTCCGGCATTGGGCGTAGCAACTGCATCAGCCGAAGCGTGTAAAACAAACATGCCACACATTAATAATGCGATTGACAATCTCTGTACGTTATTCCGCATAATAAGTCTAATTTAGAAATAGCTTGCAAAGATACGTATTTTGCACTACACACACAAGAAAAATAATGAAAAATCACTTTTTTCTTACAAAATTGTTGCGTAATTAAAATATTTGCCGTACCTTTGCACCCGCTTTTGGAAAGAGCAGTGCTTAGTGGTGTAATGGTAGCACTACAGATTCTGGTTCTGTCTGTCTGGGTTCGAGTCCTGGCTAAGCAACAATGGAGATTGACCGAGGTCAGTCTCTTTTTCTTTTGGCAGTTTCCGATATATTTGCTATCTTTGCACGTCAAAATTCGCTTTGCAACCTTTACAAACTTCCCAAACTTTGCAAACTTAACAAACATAATAAACATAATAAACTTCCCAAACTTAACCGCCATGTACGACGTATTTATCAGTTACTCAAGAAAAGACACTTCTGTGATAGACCGCATCGAACAGGAGTTCAAAAAGTATGGCATCGCTATGTTCATTGACCGTGCCGGTATAGATGCCGGCACTGATTGGGCACAGACTATCGCCCAAGCACTCTATGACTCAGAGGTGATACTCTTTGTGTGGTCAGAAAATAGCAATACATCAGAAAACACTGCTAACGAGATAGCACTTGCCATAGAGTATCAGAAGACCATTGTTCCGTTTAAGATAGGTGAGTTCAAGGCCGACTTCAAACTCTCGTACCGTCTCATTCGTTTCAACCGTATCGACGCCCTGCCGTATAACGAAGGCAAGGTGGTAGAACTCGGGCAGAAGATGGCTAAGTTGCTCGGCAAACAAAAAGTCGAGCCCCAACCTGCTGCGGCAGCGCCCGTCACTTCTGTCGAGCCTGTCGTTCCCAGAGATGACAAACGCCTGGAGCTGAAATACAAGACCGGCAAGGATGCACTGCTCGGCTTTCAGCTTGAGGAGGCTGTGAAAGACCTCACTGAGCCCGCTATAAAGAACTATAAGGATGCGCGTCTGTTGCTTTCGTATATTGTGACAAAAGGCCCGCGTATCATGCACGTCAGCAAGGAAGTTTTCAAGCCTTTCTACGATGCTGCTGAGCAGGAGAACGGTTATGCACTCTTTGTGATAGCATGCGTGGCATCTTTTCTGGAGGTTGACCACGATGCTGCATACGGCTATGCACGTCTGAGTGCTGACTTGGGTGATGACTATGGCATGTACTGGGTGTCTGAGAGTTATGACCGTGGACACGGAATAAAAAAAGATACACGCGAGGGTGAGAACTATCGTCAGCAGGCCATTGACAAAGGCAATGTTCTTGCGCTGCTGCTGCACGCGAGAAACTTGCAGTTTGGGTGGACTATAAAGAAGAACCCCAAGAAAGGTTTCAGCATCTTGCAAATGCTGGCTGAAAAGCAGATACCTGAAGCTGTCTATCGTCTTGCATACTGTTATGACATCGGGGTGGGTGTTCAGAAAGACCTTAAGAAAGCTGAAGAACTGTATCATCAGTCTGTCGAACTGGGATACATCGAGGGCTACGATTCGATTGCTTCCTTGCATATCTTTGATGACAAGGGAAACATAACCGAGAGTGATGAGGAGAAGAAGACGGCATACGCTTTTCTGATGAAAGGCACCAAACTCAACGAGACCGCCTGCATCAGTTCGCTTGCTAACGGATACTACTATGGCACGTTCGTCAAGCAGGACTATGCTCAGGCTCTGCGTTGGTACAAAAAGGCTGCCCAACTGGGCGATGGCTTCGCTTATTACATGATTGCCAACATGTATTACTATGGCAATGGAGTTGACGAAAATAACGAAGAGGCATGGAGCTGGGCCAAGAGGGGGGCCGAACGAGGTGTCGCCAACTGCATTTACTTCAAGGGTATTATTTGTCAAGACGGTTTTGCACCTCAAGAGCAGCAGCAGTCAGACTGCATACGCTTCTATGAGGAGGCGGCAGACTTGGGAGGATATGGTGCAGAGCAATCTTTGCTGCAGTTGTATGAGATTTATCGTCCTGACTGGTATAACATGTATCAGCTCAAAAAATACAAAGAGTACGATTGGGCTGAGAAGAACGAGGAGAAGGCTGTTGCTGCCATCCGGCGTGCTGCAGAATATGATAATATTGATGCGCAATATCTGTATGCTGTCATTCTTACTGATACCACCCGTGAAGATGCAGACGAGTTTACAGGTGTTGATATGCTGGAGCAGGTGGCTGAGAGGCAACCTCTCGCATACATACGTCTTGCAATGCTTTCGCTTGAGGGTATCGGACGCCCCTTCAGTCAGGACTATGCTCTCGACATGTGCGACAAAGCTAAAGACGCTGACGTAGATGAGACACTTATCGACTATGTGCTTGGTAAGACACTCATCCAGATTCTTGGTGATGCAGAACCTGATGCCAATAACAAGAAAGACTTCGATGATATACTTGAGCAGTTCCGTCCTTGTATCGACAAACAGATGATTGAAGCCTACGAACCTTATTCTGACACCCTCTTCCGCCTTGTTGATAATAACGACCTCACACCGTCATCTACAGCGACAGCACCGCAACCGGCCCACATAGGCGGTGCTAAGGCGGATGCCTCAATACCTGATCTCATCTTTATCTTCAAGTCGTGGGGCGCACAACCTGCAACTACTGCTCCCTCTCGCAAACCGACATCTGATTCTGCCTATGCTGATATGCTCTTCAAAGCAGCAACCGACTATGCCGGAATTGGCCACAGCCAGGCATTGTTCGACCTCGGTATATGCTATCAGCTCGGTATAGGAACTTCTGCTAACAATGATGAGGCTGTTGAAGCATATAAGCGGGCTGCTGAACTTGGGTATTCTCGTGCCGCACTGAATTTGGGGCGTTTGTATTTCGATCAGAATGATAAAAAAGAGGCAAAATACTGGCTCCGTAAGGCTCTCGAACTTGGTTGTGTATCGGAAGATATAAACGAGATGCTCGATAAGTGCTGACAATTATATAGCATTATGCCGTTCCCTGTAGATACTTTATACTATTTTGAAGGTGTGGATAAGCAACTGAACGCTTATGTACAGCAGAATGCTACCCTTGTGCAGAAACTTATGGGTAGCACTCTGTTTCCGTACTCATTGATGTATGTCCAGAATCCTCATGCGGAAACTGTCGGCCGATTCAGTTGCTTTACGTTGCCCCAGTCGGGCTCTGGTCAGCAGAAAATCGTTTCGTGCGATGTCTCCTCAATCGACGATATAGTATCCTCCCTCCAGAGTTTTGCAGACAGGGTTTATGATGCTAATCTCTTTAGTTTTATAGATGCAGGGGTTGCTGATATTGCTCTGCCGCAGGCGATGGCTGAATTGCCTGCACCGGAACCTGATAAAAAGGTTCCTGCCGGTCGGTCAGTCTCTTTCTTTCGCAAGATGAGAAGCCCTCGGTTCTCGCTTGGCTCTACTCCTGTCAGCAGGGAAGCGATGATTGAGAGTGTGCAGGAAGACTCTTGTATGGAGACGCCCGGTGCTGGCAATACTGCTCAACCCTCGCAGGTCATGTCAGAACAGCAGCCCTCTCCATCTCCTTCGCTCGTCGCCCGTGCCCGTCAGATAAGGGATGAGATACTTGAAATGCAGCGGGAGTATGGCTTGGACGTGCTGGTAAGTGAACTCGGTGAGGATTTCTTGGAGTCGCTCAGGAAAGTGGTCAAACGTACGCTGCAGCCGCTTCTCATTGACGATAGCTTCCGCGTGCAGCTGGTCACACCGTCTTCTCTGACTGAAATCACCATGCCTACACTCTCGCGTGTGGTGTATATCCTTTTCCTCAGACATGAAGAGGGAATCCGGTTGAAAGAGATAGCTGACTATCGTCAGGAGTTGCTTCATATCTATCTTACTATCTCGCCCCGCGATGATGTTGAGCAGATGAAAAAGAGTATTGACGACCTCATTGACCAGGAGTCTGGCTCTCTCAATCAGAAGATATCCCGCATCACAGCCGCTTTCCGCAAGTGTTTGCCTTCTGACATAGCGCAACACTACATCATAACCGGACCACGAGGAGAAGCGCGCAGAATACTGCTCGACCGCACTCTTGTGACATTGCCCGGAGAAATGAGTATCTGATCCGCACTCTTAATCTTCAGTGTCCTGGCTTAGTGCCCCTTAATCCAGATGTGTTATTACCTGTTCCAGTTGCTCTCCAAGACTTATCGTGTAACCTTGCGAGACGAACACCACATTGTTGAATGTGTCTGCAACAATGAACAGTGGTAGCAGATTCGCGTCCTTCAGTTGCATCTTCAAAGCAATGTGTTTGCTAACGTCATGCTCAGTGTCTATTCCGTAGATGATGTTTTTTGGCAACTCTCCGTAGTTCTCTTTTTTGTATTTTTCGGCGTCTTGCTCACTCTCGAACAAGAGCACTATCGGGCGTCCCCATTTGTCGAAAACTTCATGACGCTTGCAGATGTCTCTCAGGGCATGGTTAGTAGGCTCTTGTCCTGGCTTGATGATGCCGACAATGAAGAAGCCTCTGCCTGTCTGTGACACGAAACTGCGTAACTGCCCGTCACGCAGGAATCGCAGTTCTGAGTTGAAATTGCCAATCATGCACACATCTGTTTTTTCATACGGAAGAACAAGTGGCACATTTGTGGTCTTACCCTGGCGGATGTTGAAGATGCGGTTTGTTGTGTTGACGCTTCCGTTTGCCTGACGTATTCCGGTGACAAGCAGGTAGGTGCCTTCATCAAGCATGACTCCGTTCTTGAACGTGTTGTTGTAAGAGGTGCCTCCTCCCATGTCAATGTCGCCCTCGTCAAAACTGAGAAGACGCAGTTGACCGTCTTTTATGCGGGAGATGGTAAAATGACTGTAGTATCTGGGGTCATTGATTCCCGGAATCATGTCGTATTCTAAATGCAATGTGCCTTGGGGAGCCGCAGTAGAAGCTTGATCGCTGAAGCATACATCAATCCATTTGCCATTCTGCATATATTGCACCTTACCTGTCACATCGTCTTTTCTGGAACGTATATTCAGACTGCGGGCAATATCAACAAACATTATGTCGCGCGAGCGGGAGTCGGTAACACCGAATTGCAGGCCTCCAAGCGCGGACTGTGTGATACGCATCGCTTTTGCATCCGGATTGAGGCGGATGTTTGTCTTTATCCATTCTGCAAGCATATTCGGATCCCGACGGAACGACGCTGTTGTCTCCTTGTCAAACATCGAGGCTATCTGCTTTTTGTACGGCTGAAGCACGGGTTCGTTCTCTACGCGTGTCTCCAGTTGGTCGGTCTTTGCTTCGTATGCATCGTTAAGTACGTCTATCGTGATGTCCGTCAGGTCTTTGCCGGCAAGACGAGAGAGAATGCCGAAGGTGCGTTTCGGATTGTCTGCATGCTCCGAGATGAAGTCCCAGATTGTAGTCCAGTTGGCTCGTGCTTTTACTAAATATTCAATATGTTCGCTTGTGGCTTCCGTGAGTTCTGCAGCCTCGTCTTTAGTTATGAAGTTCTGCTTTGCGTATGCCGCGCGAATCGAGTCTTCATATTCAAACCGCTGCTTGCACAAGTTCTGGGCATCTTCGTCAATCTCTGGATAATGGGGGTCGGATGGGGGAGGCACAATGCTCAGTCGCTGCATCTCAAGTAGAGGCTCTTTGCTGTCTGTCTGCGGGTTGTGGCTGAGAGTGATTGTGATGTGTTTGTCAGTTCCGAAGGAGGCCTTCTGAAATCCGTATTCTGAACCTTTCGATGCCCATACAAGCATGTCACCGTTGCCTGCGGTGAGGAATGTATGGCCATTGTCATCCGTGTATTTGGTGACGGCGGTGAAGAACTCTGCATAATTGTATATCTTGAACTCTACTTTTGCATCTTTAATTTTCTTACCTGCCATATCAACTATGTCGAAATCGATTCTTGAGGTCTTGGCATAGTTGTCTATCACATTTATCTCGGTGAATTCTGATGTGGACAGTATCACTTCTTCGGGTCCTGCATACCTGCCGAAAGCTCTGGTGTGAACCAGCAATGCACGCGAGGCAGGTTCATTGAACCAGCCCAGATTGAGAACAGGCTCCGGTTCGCATGCTCCGAGAAAATACCACTTGCCGTCTGCCCATGCTTCTACCCATGCATGGTTGTCATCGGTGTGTGCCCAACGTGGAGTATATACCTGACGGGCGGGTATTCCTACCGAGCGCAGTGCTGCAACGGTGAAGGTGCTCTCCTCTCCGCAGCGGCCTGTAGAGTTGCGCATCGTCACTATCGGGGATGTGGTGCGGGCATTCGATGGTTGGTATGTCACATGCTCATGGCACCAATGATTGACTTCCAATATGGCTTCTTTCATAGGCAGATTCTCTACCCGTGACTTCAGCTGCTCATAGAACACCGTGCGTGACTCGTCGAGATTCTCATTGTTGACACGGGCTGGCAGTACAAAGTGGCGGAAGATATATTCAGGTATCTTCTTTCCCCAGGGCATTTGCTCTTGGGCAAGAAATGTTGTGCGCACGTTCGCTATGTGCAACTCCTGAGGGTAGTCGGTTATGTCGGCGAGGGGCATGTATGCATACAGAAATGTCAATGCCTCTTGCTCCCGAATGTTGAGTGAGTCTCCTTTCAAGGCATAACTGAGGTCTATACCGAGTTGTTGTTGGCGATACTCGAAATCGTACATGACTGTGTCGCGCCATGCCTTGTCAGTGATAAAATGCTCTGATTGTTTGCTGCTGCATGAGAGCAGGCAGATAGCTGAAAATAGAAGTGACAATAGTTTTTTCATGGTCTTGTAAGTTAGTGTATTTCTATTGCAAAGGTAGAAATTTTTTGCCGAGGTTCAAAATGTTTTATTCATTTTCTGCATTTTAGTAAGTTGTGTGTAGGTCAATCGCAAAATATTACATAATAATCAGTTGGACTATTGCAAGGTTGCAGAAGTTCCTTGTGTGTCCCGGTTTGTATTATCTTTGCATCGTCAAACAGCTTAAGTCTCTTCATTCACAAGAAACTTAAGAATATTATTAACCGGAGCCTGTGCTCCACAAACAACTTTATCATTATGAATTTCTATCATCTTATTCTTCTGGATGCCAGTGGCTCAATGGACTGCATCCGCCAGACTGCCCTCACAGGTTGTAACGAGACTGTTCAAAGCATCCGTTCGATGCAACGCAAGAACCCTGAACAGAACCATTTTATGACTCTTGTCAGTTTTAATAGTGATTCGGTCACTAATTATGTGCTCGACAATGTTCCTGTCTCGGAAGCCAAAGAATTGACTCCTGCGGACTATCAACCCGATTCATGCACTCCGCTTTATGACGCAGTCGGACTCTCCGTTCTCAGGCTCGAAAAGAAAATGCAAGGCGAGGATAGTCTTGCGCTCGTCACTATCATCACCGACGGTCTGGAGAATGCTTCCACTGAGTTTAATGCAGAAAAACTCAAGAAACTCATAGCGGAGAAGAAGAAAAACAACTGGACTTTCGCATTCATCGGTGCGAATCAGGACGAGGTGGTTGAGGCCGGCAAAATAGGAATAAGCAACTCTCTCCGCTTCGAGCAAAGTGCAGTAGGTACAGGACGCATGTTCCGCTCATTTTCCAAATCGATGGAAAGATTCTGTGAGGCAGCACCTTGTATGACCGCAGAGGAAAGAGATACGTCCTTCTTCTCCGAGTAAACCTCCGTATATCGGATATGTTCTATAAGTTTGGAATGTAACCCAACAAACTTCCCGAACTTTGCAAACTTCTCAAACTCAACAAACTTCAATAATTGTTTGCAGTTAAAAGAAAAATGTTGTAACTTTGCAGGCAAATAGACAAATAGTTTACAGATATTTCTACAAACATTTTTCTTCATTATGTACACCTTCGTCATTTCTTTGATATTACTTGTTGTCGGCTACTTGATATACGGAAAGGTAGTCGAAAAAGTGTTCCAAATTGATTCCAAGCGTACCACTCCTGCTATTGAGCAGCAGGATGGTGTGGACTACGTGCCCCTGCCTGCCTGGAGAATTTTCCTTATTCAGTTCCTCAATATTGCTGGTCTGGGACCTATCTTTGGTGCAATAATGGGTATATTCTTCGGTCCGTCAGCATTTCTGTGGATAGTGTTCGGAACAATTTTCGCAGGTGGTGTTCATGACTATCTGTCCGGCATGATGTCTGTAAGAAAGCAAGGTGCAAGTCTGCCAGAGATAGTAGGTTCTGAACTTGGTATGCCTGTCCGGCAGTTTATGCGTCTGCTCTCGCTCGTGCTTCTTATTCTTCTTACTACCACCTTCATGAGCGGACCGGCGGCACTTCTTCACGGACTGGTGGATAAAGTCTCGTTCAGGATTTGGCTGTTGATTATTTTTGGATATTATATGCTGGCGACTCTTCTGCCGATTGACAAACTCATAGGTCAGTTCTATCCTGTTTTTGGTGCAGTGTTGCTCTTTATGGGCGTTGGCATCATGGTCGTGATGTTAGGTTGGCATGGCTCACAGATGCCCGAACTGACAGACGGGTTGTATAACCGTCAGACCAACGGATTGCCGCTCTTTCCTATGATGTTTGTCAGTATCGCATGTGGCGCAATAAGCGGTTTTCATGGCACTCAGTCCCCACTGATGGCACGCTGTATCACCAACGAGCGTCAAGGCCGCTGGATATTCTATGGGGCTATGGTGGCTGAAGGCATCCTGGCACTTATCTGGGCTGCAGCTGCGGGAACATTCTTCGCAGACCCCGAAAACGGACTCTATGGTATCGACGGTCTGCAGGCTTTTGCTGCTGAGCATCAGGGTGAGAACATAGCCGCACTGGTTGTTGACCGTGTTGCACGCTCTTGGCTCGGTGTCGTCGGAGGAATACTCGCCATAATTGGTGTTATTGCCGCTCCTATCACTTCTGGTGATACTGCCCTTCGTAGTGCACGGCTTATTGTTGCCGACTTCCTGCATCTCGAGCAGAAGACTATATGGAAACGACTCGTCATCTCCGTCCCCTTGTTTGCCATGGTGTTCGGAATGACGTTCGTCAATTTCGATGTCGTATGGCGCTATTTCTCTTGGACTAACCAGACGTTGGCTGTGTTCACACTATGGGCAGGTACGGTGTTCCTTTTCAAGAATGGTGTCGAGACGGGTAAGGTGAAATACGGCTGGCTGATGAGTATCATACCGGCTTTGTTCATGACAATGGTCAGTGTAAGCTACATCCTGATAGCCCCCGAAGGTTTCCATTTCGCACCTCAGATGCGTTGGGTGGGATATCTGGTGGCAGCGGTGGTCACCGTGTTCTGTCTTATGCTTTTTGCTTCCTGGGCAAAGAAATATGCCAAGCGCAAACCTTTGGAAACTTATTATTAAGCCAGACAAAAGCGGGGTAGAGTGCTGCTACAACGCATACTCCTATTATTCCGCCTGCAAACACGTCAGTTGTAAAATGTTGTGAGAGATACACTCTTGAGTATCCTCCTAACAGAGCAGCCAAAAAGCACACAATCTGTAGAGACGTATGCCAATACGTCTCTTTTTTTATTCCCTCTCTCGTCTGCATTCTTTCCTGGCTGTAATACCAAAATAGTACGCTCAGGCAAAAGAATAGAATGAAGAATGTGCATGTGTGGCCCGATGGAAACGAATAGTGACTGTGCATCTTCACTCCTTCTACCACTGGCAGGGCATCAGGGTTGTTCTCAAGGTCAAAGAATATCTTCGGTCTGGGAGCATTGACTATGTGTTTCACTGCTTGCACAATCAGTGCGCCGGCACCTTCGGCTATCATAAGGTAGATGGTTGCACCTGCACGCCAGAATAGTAGGCCGAGTGCAATTATGTAGAAACCGTAGTCTGCTATCTTAGTGTAGTAAGGGAAAAAAGTGTCACCTGCCAGCGTGTGGCACGAGTTTAGCCATAAGTGCAACTCAGCCTTATCTGCTACTGTGATGGCTGTTCCTATTGCTGCAAACACTGCTGCAAACAATATTATAAAGACTCTGTTGCCTCTTATAAACTCTTTCATAACCTCATCCAGACCTCACCCCAAGCTCACCGAAACATCAACATAACTATGCATTATGAATTATGCATTATGAATTATGCATTATCATCTCCCCACTACAATCTGTTTGCTTGTTTTATAGCCGTTTGAGAGTGTCACTTGCAGAACGTATATTCCTTTCTCGCGTGGAGCAGATATCTCTGTCTTGTCTTTAAACAGCGATATGCTTTCTCTGAGACCTAATGTGTTGTATATCTCTGCTGTTGCTTCGCCTTCTGTCTCTATGCTTATGTTCTCTCTCGGCATAAGCAGGGTGGGTGCAACGCGAACTGACTGCGTGGCTTCGCCAATACTTTGTGGCTTCTTCGTGCACGACTCTATTATGACACTGTCTTTTGTCATCAGGCGCACGCTGTATTCGGCTGCGGTGTCAAGCTTTGTTTCTAATGTGTAATCTGGAGCATAATACCATGCTGTGGTTGCACCTGATATCTCTTCACCGTCCTTCAGCCACTGGTAGCCGATAAATTCAAATCCTCCGTTCGTGCTGCTGTTAGGCACTACAAGAACATCGTCCCATTTCTGACGGAATATATTGGATGCATAGCGTATGGTGAACGATAGTGGTATCTCTACCAGCTTCTTCTCGCATAACTTGTCTTCTAAACATAACATGCAACTATACTTGCCCGGCGTAAATTCCGAGATTGGGGCAGTTATCTGGTTGTTGCTTATCTCCACGTCGATTTTCTTTCCACTCGTTAGCAGAATGTATCCTCCTGCAAGTTGCGATGGGTCTCCTTTGGTGATTTTGTAGTTGAGCGTAATGTTCTGCTCATCTGCACAGAATTCTGCCTGCGGCATCTCAACCTCCACTCCGAGGCAACTGACTATTGTAATATGGCGTGTGATTATACTGTCACAGTTCATGTAATTTCCGTTGGGTATCGTGTCTGTATAATCACCTGAAACATACCTCCATGAATTAATCCAGTAGCACGAGTCATAGGCAACAGTATCTTCCTGTATTGTATAACTTGATATTACTCCTATCTCAACCGGTGTTATCTCCACTCGTGAGCAGTCTGTCTTCACCTCACGGATTTCGAGGAATGGATATACTACCCCTCGCTCCGTCTCGTTTTCGTTTATACAGTCATGTGTTCCCGGCATGCGAACTGTGTCAGGACGAAGCACATGAATCACAACAGTCACGGTGTCACGATAGTCGCTGCCGTCGCATTGGTTGACTGTGTGAGTGATGGCTTTCAAATCGTACCATCCGGGTGACTCGTATGCATACTTGAATGATTTCTGATTCTCTGTGTTCTGGTCAATTCTGACACCGTCGCCCATGCTCCATGTCACATTCTCTACGTCAACGCTGAAATACGGCTCTATTTCTATTGTGTCGCCTATGCAGAATAGTGAGTCGTACCGCTGAAGGTTAATATAGTTGTTCCCGTCTATGATGATACTTTTTTCTACTGCAGCTGAGCCGACCGAGTAACCGTAGCTCTCTCTCTCTCCATAGCCGTATGCATGTGCTACGAATGGCCGTTTCCCCTCTAAAGTGTATGGGCGTTCTGCAGTATCCAGTTTGTCAAGACGTGCAAACCAGTAGCGCTCGTTGCTGCCGGTTACTGGTTCAAAGTACTGCTCCAGATTCTGACTAACGCGTCTCCCTCCGTCCGTGTAACTGATAGTCATTTCTTTGCAGTTGTTTTTCTCTGTGACTATGTTCACATAGTGGGTGTTACTGCTGCCGTATGTGGTGAAAGTGACGTGGGATATACCTTGTTCGATAGGGTTGATGACAACCATGGCAGGGTCTGCCTTGTCGCTTCCGTCGTATTTGTTTGATGTCATGAATAGGTGAACTGAAGTGGGACAGGACGTTTCAAGAAAACAACTGTTGTCCTGCACCAGTGGAGCCTTCCTCCCCGACATTTTCTGACCCATCTCAAACTCCCAATACTGCTTCGTGTCCACGGAAAAGTCGAACGTATGAACCAATGTGCCATTGATGCGGACCTCTGTTCCGTCGTTTATTGCCATTACTCTGATGATGTCTCGTTTGCGTGTCATCGAGGCAGTAAGCGCATACCTTGTTCCCCAGAAGGCGGTAGGTATTGCTTGTGAAAACAGGTGGTCGCGGTCTTTTGTGTTGGCGTAGTCTGTGAATCCGTAGTCTTTGTAATATGGTAGGTTGGTGTGCGGGTTGCCTTGGAACACTGCAATACGCTTGCCGTCACGTGCTGTAACTTTCGTTCCGGAGAGATCCGATTCTGCACCTTCGTTCTTACCTGTCCAGACATAATACACTTGTCCCTGCTTCAGCGACGGGGTAGTGATAGTGCCGGTTCTGCCCTTGTCTGTCTTGGTTGAGAGGGCAATATCAACTATAGTGTTGTCTTCTGTGGCAATTATGGCGAAGTGACTACCCTGTGGTTTTTCATCGTGGTCCGAAGCAGGGTAGGTCTGTATCAGATAATTGTCTGTCAGTGCTGTCGTGGGCAATACATTGGTGGCATCAAATGACTTGTCTTTGAAATTTGAGGCGTAAACTGATATGTTCTCTGTAGAAGTAATGTGTATGGCAGTGTTGAGTGGCTGCTCGGAGACTATGGTGTAGCATCCTGCTTTGTCAGCATTTGTATTCTTGGCTGTCCCGCTATATAGGTTCTCTGTAAACAGTTGGTTTGCAGTTACCCGACGACTCAGGTTGTAACCTGTATATGGGTTCTCAAGTGTGACCTGGCAGTCTTTAGTTGTGGAGATACTAAGACTCAAAGTTATCTTCTTGTCATCTTCGTCTAACCTGTCTGCACTCAAAAAGGTAACCCAGAAGTCCTTACCTTCTGTTCCGGCTGATTGGGCAAATGTCTTAGCCGATACAAGCGCTAAAACGCAGCAAACTACACAAATATATCTTTTCATAACAACTATATTTTTCTTTCGATTATGAATTATGCATTATGAATTATCAAAGAATCTCAGCTTCTACACGACGGTTATTCTGGCGTCCTTCTTCCGTGTCGTTGGTGTCGATAGGTTGGCTCTCTCCTCGTCCTTCTGCCTCAAGACGGCTCGGGTCAATTCCTCTGTCAATCAGGTCTTGGCGAACTGCCTCTGCGCGACCTTCCGATAGTTTCTGGTTGGCGGCATCTGAACCTACATTGTCCGTGTGACCGATAATCTTCACTCTGATCTGCGGGTTGCGGCTGAGGAATCCGTACATCTGTTCAAGCGACTCCTCCGAGGCTTTCAGTATTCGTGTCTTGTTGGTAGCGAAGAACAGGTTCTTCATGACGAACACCTCGCCTTTCTTCACTGGTCGCATCTGCACGTTCATTGAGTCACTGACAGAGGCTATGTCGGCCTCGTATGAGTCGTAGCCCATCAGGTCAATATGCAGTGTATATTGATTGTTGTTGTCAAGAATACTGCGGGCACTGCCTGTCACTGAGTCTGTTGCTACCGTATATGCAGCCTCTTTCTCTCCGCGACGCACTATCTGTGCATTCGCAGGCAGTGGTTTGCCCGTCTCTGCATCTGTTACTCTCAGGCGGAAATATGGCACATGGCGCAGTTGTATGGTGATAGACTGGTTCTGACCTGGTTGTTCCACCGTCACGTTCTGTGACTCTGTAAAATAATCCTTTGCGCTTACGTCCACCTTCCAGTCACCTTTGGCAATAGAGCGATGCATCTGTCCGTTGCGTACCTCCCGCGGTTGGGATGTCTTGTTCTTATCAATGTTTGTAACAACCACTGTTGCCGGAATCGGCTCACCGGTGCCGGCATCTACTATCTTTATGTCAAGGTATGTCGGACGTACAGGTGGCAGGGTGGGGCGCTTGCCCGGTATCTCAAACTGAACTGTGAACTTCGCACCTACAAACAGATTGTTCAGTTTGCTGCCGTTGTCTATCGCTAACACTGTGTTGGCGCTTGTCGGCTCCCATTTGCTGTTGTCGGCAAACTGAAGCGGATTCATGCCTGACATGCCGTTGCTGTTTAGTATGCCGTAGTCTGCAAATAGTGACAGCTTGTAGTGGATATATTCCCTTCCAAACGGGTAGCGTTGCCCGGGTTTGGGTTGCTTGCGTCCCTTCTGAGGCTCTGCCTGAAGCCATTCGTCAAGGTCAATGCCAAACTCTGCAGCCAGTCGTACATCGGGTTGGCGCAGGGTCAGTTTCTTGCTCTCAGGAGCAGGATTGTCTATTATACCCTTGCCGTAAGGGGTAAGCAGATCCTTGTCATGCACTGTTACGTCATATCTGCCTTGCTGCTTGAATGTGCCGAAAATGCCATAGCCTACACGTGCTCCCAGCATGAAGTAGTAGCGCGAGAATTGTGCACCGAACATGACTGGAATACTCACCAACCCGAGATTTCTCACTTCACGCAGGTCGTCTGTCATGTAGGTATATGTCTGAGGATATGTCTCCAACTCCCGGCTCATGGCATAACTGTAGTTTGAACGTGAGTTGAGCCAGTCAAAGCCGATACCTGTTTCGAATCTGAAAGCATGGTATGCGAGTTCATAACTCAACTGCAAACCTGCACCCGGACCGCCTGTGAGCGACTTGTCCATAAGTGGATAGTAGGTATCTGCAGGAGCAAATTTGTTGCCGTAGTTTCCCAGATTGTCGAACATGGCGGCATAACCTGCTCTTCCGCTCAGATTGATGTAGTGTATCGCATCACTCTGCTTCTTGGGTGCATATTTCTTCTCGTCCTCTGCAGCTTGCCTGGCTTTCTGCTTCTCTGCTTCTGCAGCTTTTCTCTCCTGCTGTTTTATGGCTTCTGCTTCCTGCTTTGCCTTGTCTTCTGCAGCTTTCTGTTGCTGTTTCTCTCTTTCGGCAGCCTGTTTCTCTCTCTCGGCTTGTGCTTTCTGCTGTTGTTTGAGACGTTCTGCAGCGGCCTTCTGTTGCTGTTTCTGGCGCGCAGCCTGCTGTTTCTGGCGTTCTTTCTCACGTTTCTGACGCTCAGCCTCCCGTTGCTTCTGTTGCTGGGTCATCTGTGTGGTGTTGCGGGTCTGCGATGTAGCAGGATAGATAACCGCAAAACTGAGAGTGAAAATTAGTATGTAGCGAATCAGGTTTTTCATATCTTTATCTGTTTATGCGGTTATTTATTCTTATATATCAGTATCTTGAAGTTTCGCTGTTCTTTGCCTGTGCTGACGCGCAAGATATACAGTCCTTCGTCTTGTGGCGTTTCCACCAGTCCTCCGCCCTCAGGCAGCTTGGTTGATGAAAGAGTCGTGCCGTCTATCTTTATCCACTGGGCCTCGGCTTCTGCTTCTGTATTGACGAAGATGTTGCCGCCTGCCGTGTAACTTATGCTTACCAAACTGTCGGAGTTGGCCTTGAAGTTGTATTCTGCCGCATTCGCTTTGAAGCGGATAGGGCATGAGCAGTTGGTTAGTTCGTGGTCGGTACCTTTGTTGACTGTGAAGCATACGTAATACTCGCTTACGGTGTCAGTCGTGTTTCTCAAGTCAAGCACTGCATTCTGTTGCTCCGGCATCAGCACACTGTCTTTATACCAGCAGAAGTCGCTTAATGTCTTGCCCTCGAATGGCGCTTTTGTTATTCCTATCACATCGTCGAAACGCTGGACAAGAATATCATCTGCTTCATAGTTGATTCCGAAATACAATGTGGTGTCTGCTCCGCCGCAGTCAGATATGATTGCTATTTCTATTCCGTAGTCAACCCCCGCTTTTGCTCCGTCCGGAATATCAATCACGAAGTATCCGTCAGTAATCTGCAGACCTTCTTCTGTAAATCCGTCTGCCAGGGCATCCTCGTTATAGCCTATACTTACGTCCTTGCCGGTCAGATTGACTCCTGACACGTTGGTGAATGGCACCCTGAATGTCCTTTCCACACCTTCCTGCTTGCATGGAGCGTCTTCCGGCTGACCTATCTCAAACTCATATTTGCCTATGTTCACTTTTATTGGAATTGAGTCTGTCTTCGACTGACCTACACACACGTTCGATGAGTAGCGTTGAATAAGGGCGTATGCGTGATATACTCCGCCCGCAGAGTAGAAATGCTCCACTGTGTCTTTCCCTGACACCATCAGCGAGCCGTCGCCGAAATTCCACTTTATATCTTCGAATTCGTAGTTTAGTTCGCAGGTGAATATCACAGTGTCCTTTCCGCAAATCATATTCTCGCTCTCAGGAGTGAACACTTCTCCGTTTATGGTTATCGCCTGTGTCAATATCTTTGTGGAGCCACCTGCGGAATAGCCGTAACTCTCATTTTCGGTCAGTCCGTACACGTGGGCGATGAAACCTTTTTCGCTGTCTCCCTCCAGTGTGTGAGCACCGGCAGTCGAACCAAGCGACAGACGGGCAAATTTATATTGTCCGTTGCTGCCGGCTACATCTTCAAAGCTGCTCGACTTGTTCACTCCATCAAGTTTCATGTTCTGCGTATTGTCGGCGGTTGTCACTACGTTTACATAGTGTTGTGACGTACCGTTATCGCTGTCATAAGTGCTGAAAGTGATTTTGTCTATCTGCTGTTCTATGGGATTAATCCATATCATGGCTGGGTCACCGCTATTGTCTTTGTAGTAGGCATCCCAACCGCGTGAAGTGATGAACATGTGAACTGCACAAGGGCAACTCGTTTCGATAAAACAACTTGTACCAATCACTTCTGGTGTAGGACGACTTTTCAGCTCTTTTTCTTTCTCACCGCCTTGCACATTCTCTTCACCTATCTCAAACTCCCAGAATTGTTTCTTCTCCTTTGAAAAGTCGAAGGTGTGTTTCAGTACTCCGTTAATGCGCACCTCTGTGCCGTCGTTTAGAGCCATGATGCGGACAATGTCGCGTTTCCTCGTCATAGATGAGGTCAATGCAAACGTATTTCCCCAATATGAGGTAGGCATGGCTTGAGAGAATATATGGTCACGCTCTTTGACGGCAGAACTCAGTCCGTAGAAACCATAGTATGGAAGATTGGTGTGTGGATTGCCTTGAAATACCGCTATCTTCTTCCCGTCTCTTGCTTTCACGTATGTTCCCGACAAATCGGCATCTTCGCCTACACCCATTCCTGTCCAAACATACCACACTTGTCCTTTCTTCAGTACTGGAGTGGTAAGCGTGTCACCCAATTGCTTGCCGTCGAACTCTGAATAACCGAAGTAGCCGTCGCGGTTTCTTTTCCAGCCGTATGTGTAAACGCTTGGTACATAGTCAACCACTGTGTTGTCCTCTGTCGCAATTATGCAGAAATGGCTGCCTTGCGAATCACTGTCTCCGCCGTGGTCCGATGGGGTGTAGTTCTGTATCATGTACCCGTCCAGCAAAGCGTCTGTCGGGAGCACATTGGTTGCATCAAAGGTGGCTTTTTTGTAGTTGGTAGCATAGACAGAGATTGCCTTGTCTGAAGTGATATGCAATGCCGAGGTGTCTGTAACTTCGCTGTTGAATGAGTAGCACACAGCATTGTCTGCACTCCTGTCTGTAGGGTCATTGCCATCAAACACGTCTATATCTTCCATTGAGTTGGCATTCACATTCACGGTTTTCGTGTAACCTGAATACGGATTCTCAATTGTTACGGTGCACGCTTCTCTTGCAGAGAATGAGAGCGAGAATTTTTTGTCATTGTTTGTCGCTTGGTCGGCTCTAAGGAATGTTACCCAGAAATCTTTGCCTTCCGTGCTCTGGGCAAAGAGGCCTTGAGTGCCAATCAGCAGCATCATTGCCGAGAAGAAAATGCTTCGAGTTAAATGTTTAGTCTTCATTATATTACATAAAGTTAATAATTCTGCATATCGCGGATTATCCACACTGCAAAATTACTGACAATCATAAGTATTTGTGTTTACTATTTGATATTTAGAGTAGAAAAATTGCCAATATGATTTCTGCATCACTGTAGTTGTATGTCTCTTGGTGTCTTAAATTGAAATATCTGTGTTAAATGCGTCGTTACGCCACATCAATCCGTCTCATTCAGACATCTCCTCTGTAACCCGTATCCTGTCCCCTGTAACTTGACTCCTCTATAATAATGCTGCAAAAGTGTTCGGCATAAACAATTGGCAATGCCGTAATGCCGTGCAATGCCGAAAGTTTTACGTTTGCATTGAAAATATAAACATCTGATTCTCAGGACACCTGTCCTGTCTCAGAGTAGGTGCGATTCTTTTTGTCAATGCCGAAAGTTGTGCCGAACATGCCGAAGGTTCTGTGTCAGCGTATAGACCCGACTCACAGCTGTTGCACTCGGGGTGTATCTTGGAAACCCTCACACACTATTTCTGCTCTTTTTTTATGGTGCAGAGGCACAGCATTATATACCAGATGATGATAATCGCTCCTATGCTCCACAGCAGTTGCCAGTCTGTGAATGCCGCAGTGATGACAGTTGCAGCCAAAAGGATTGTTGCACCTATCAGGAATACATATTTTACTTTGTTGTCCTGCCATTTCAGATTGTGAAACTTCAGTGAGAAGAAGGGCAACTCGCATATTAGCAGATAGCATGAGCAGAAACTGAATACTAATAGGGTAATGCACAGCCACAGCGGGGCGAAACTTATACTGTTGAGATATGCAGTCAGCGATGCCCAGAATATCGCATTTGCAGGAGTGGCAAGACCTATAAAACTGCTTGTCTGGCGCTCGTCCAGGTTGAACTTTGCAAGCCTCAGTGCCGAGAATGCTGCCATTATCAGTGCTGCCAATGCCCACCAGCCGACTACCGGGAATACATACGAGAACAGCATGACTGCCGGAGCAATGCCGAAGGTGATGTCGTCTGCAAGCGAGTCCAACTCTTTGCCTATAGGTTGTCCTACGTGCAGCGAGCGGGCGGACATGCCGTCGAAGAAGTCGAAGAATGCACCCAGCAGAATAAACAAGAATGCAAGGGTGAAATAACCGTGTGAGGCGAATAGTACCGATACCGAACCTGATAGCAGGTTGCAGCATGTGATTATGTTTGGAATATGCTTTTTCATAACTTTTTATTTTTTAACCGGTAACCCGTCACCATTAACCCTTCAATCCGTAACTCTCGTTAACTTGCCTGCGAACAAAGAATGTTACTATCAGTGTCGCAGCGCAGCATGCTATCACCATCCAGAAAAAGTTTACGTAACCCAGCGCCTCCTGAATATAACCTGCCGCCATGCCGGGTATCATCATGCTCAGGGCCATGAATGCCGTGCAGATAGCGTAGTGCGCGGTCTTGAACTCTCCCTCCGAGAAATACATCATGTACAGCATATATGCCGTAAAACCGAAGCCGTAGCCGAACTGTTCTATGGCAATGGCTGTCGAGATGGCTATTATGTTTGTCGGTTGCCAGATGCTCAGATATACAAAACTCAGACATGGCAGAGTCATGCATGCCGCCATCCACCACATTGAGCGTTTCAGTCCCACGCGTGAGGCGAATATGCCTCCCAGTATTCCTCCCAGCATGAGGAAGGCGATACCTATTGTACCGTAGGCAATACCCACTGTCTCTGTCGCTAAACCTAATCCGCCTGCATCACGGCTTGCCACAAGGAAAGGATTTATCATTTTTATAAGAAACGCTTCGGGCAGTCGGTAAACAAGCATGAATATCATCGCAAGCCATATACCCGGTTTCTTGAAATAGGTGACAAATGTTCTTCCGAACTCCATCAATATGGCCTTTGCCGTCTGCGGTTTGCCCTCCAGACTTGACTTGTCCTCGGCAGGTTTGGGCACGAAGAACACATGCCACAATGCTATCAGTCCGAACAGTACTGATGTCACAAGTAGTGTCAGCTGCCATGCCAGTGGAATGTTTCCTGTCTTTGTCTCAAGCGCTCCTGCAATCACCAGCAGCACTCCTTGGCCGAAAATGCTTGACAGACGGTAGAATACTGATCTCGCTCCTACGAATGCAGCCTGCTGGTGTTGGGTCAGGGCAAGCATGTAGAATCCGTCGGCTGCTATGTCGTGTGTGGCACTGGCAAAAGCGGTGATGATAAACAGAATCAGCATCAGTGTGAATAGTGAGATCGGAGTCTCGCCTGCTGCAATCATCTCTGCCGAGGGGTGGGGGATTGTCAGAGTCAGAAGCACAAAGCACGCTGTCATCAGCACCTGCATCGCTATTATCCACCAGCGTTTTGTCTTCAGTATGTCCACAAACGGACTCCAGAACGGCTTTATTGTCCACGGCAGATACAGAAGTGAAGTGAACAATGCCATCTGGCCATTGGGCACACCCATACGTGTGAACATCATCACCGATATGTTGTTAACGAGAAAATATGGTATGCCTTCTGCAAAATACAGTGTTGGCACCCATAGCCATGGAGATATCTTTCTATCTGATTTCATAACCTGATAAAGTATATGTTTTGTTATCAATTGTTATATAAATATTTCCGTCCATCAGTGTCTTTCTTGCTCTGCCTGCACTTTGTGCCGTGGTCTGTGTTGTACCTGAATATGTATCTTCATATACAAGACTCAGTTTTTTGAATATGAGTTCGTAATATCCTTCAGCGGCAGAGGCGTCGAACATTAGTTTTATCGTGTTCAGTCTTATTGGGAATATTGCGATGTCGCTCCCTAATGTCTTCTCCACGTCTATGCGGATGGTTTGTTCTCCGTCGCTCAGCGAACCGGTAGAGTAGGTCGTAGATGTCTTGTCGTGTCCTACCGGTGATATGTTGATACTGTTGAGCGGAAACGATTTGTTCTCTATTGTGAGGTCTATATATTTTGGTAGCCCGTATAGAACCTTGTTCGGTGAGAAGGTAATGACCGGTGAGCGGCTCTTCTTGTATGTGAATCCCAGTTTGCCTCCCTCGTCAGTACAGGTGAATGTCAGTGTGCTGACTGCCGAGGACGTCGTCGGCTTCCACGCCTCTTCTGCCTGGGTGAAGTCCGTCAGTTGCATTATGCTGCTTTCGGGATTTTCTGTCGTGACATATATCGAGTCTGTCAGATTGTCTATGGTTCCGAATACCCAGCTGCCACCGTTCTTGACGCCGGTAATCACGCCTTGCTCGCTGATTTGGCATACTTCGGGTTTCTCTGTCTCCCACTTCATGGCAGAGTTCAGTATCGGGATTTTTGCGCCTTCCACTCTGGTGAACACTTGCACCGTGTAACTGTGTGCGTTGTCTATCCAGATGGAATCAATCTCGATCGTAGGTTCTGAACCCTGTTGGCATACTACCGGAATATCCAGTTTCACATTCTGGTATGTGGCAGTCAGTGTGCCGTTTCCTAAACATACAAACTTGTTGTCCTCTGTTATATAGCCCGTCTCTTTCTCGCATGTGAGTCTTACGCCGCCAAAGTCGTGGTGAAGCAATGCTCCGTACTTGTTGTATATGTTGAATACAGGCTGTGCTACTCCGTATTTCGGAAGAACTATACTTTTGGTTTTCGAACTTATTGACGAGGCTGCGCTGTCTTCCGGTGCCGTGGAGAAGACCCATATGGAGTTGGCGACTGCCCGCGGATTTCCTTCCGTAGTCACATTCAGCACTTTTTCGTGCATGCACATCTGCGCCGAACCGCCTCCGTCCATTCCCACTGCATACGTGGCACCGCAGTTGCGTAATATACCGCACATCTCGGCAGTATAGTTTCCAGGGGATTCACTTACCAGCATGTAGAAGCGGTTGCCTTCGTTGTTGGTTGCAAGCATAGTGCGTGGATAGTTCCTGTTGTTGTAGCTCTCGTTTGTGTTGCGGTTGGTCAATACGCCATTCTCCATCACCAGACAGTTGCCTGTCACCATCTCTTGGATTAGTGGCCTGAGAGTGCTGTCTTTGCGGTTGACTACACCTAAATGCAGTGTCAGCTGGTCATCCTTTTTTACGCCCTCAAGGAAACTCTTTCCGCTGCCCCTGCCCTGCAAAATGGCGTAGCCCTCCTGTATCTGTGTTCCGCCTGTGGTGTTTACGTCCGTCACCGTACACGGTATATCCTTGTTGATTGCCCAGTCTTCATTTAGTTTCACTACCACTTCCACTCCGTCTTTTACCTGACGTGAAGGGGAATAACCGTATGTATAGTGATTGAATACTGCCAACTCGTTTTCGTCAGGATTGACTCTCGTGCGGTTGCAGTCCCTCAGTGTATGTCTGCTGCCGTTGTGTTCAACGTACGCCACATAGCGCATGTCGTCTATGAAAACGCGCTTGTTCTCGTCTATCATCACAAATCCCACTTCTTTGTCCGGATCGCTGTCGGCTCTGCCTCTGTTCCAGTCCTCGCTCGGGTTGCCTATCAGCACGCTGCCGTGTGCTGTGCCTGAGAAGGGCTGACCGAGCAGTCCGCTCCACACGCGTGTCGCTTCCGCTGATTGGCTGATATTGCCGCTCACTACCCAGAAGTTGCAGTTCACTCCGCCTACGCTCCTGTGACCTTCTCTGTCTTGACTCTTGTATGCGTTGGCCAGTGTCTCGGTCTTGCCCATCTGATTGCCAGATTGGTGCTCCTCTACTGAGTTGTACGGGTTATTGAGGTCGATGTCGAGAAGATACAGCCTGTGCACAGTCTGTCCCATAGTAATGTTGAATCTGGTGTATTCTATCCCCGGTCCTGCCATGTATTGTTCAAGAGTATCTACAGGGTAGGTCTTGCCGTTGATGTCTATTGTGCTGCCGGATACGGTCGGAACAAGTACCGATAGCACAAAGCAGAATGCGATAAAGTTGTGTTTCCCCATATCAGATATGATAGTTTTTCAGCAGGCAAAGTTACAAATAATATTTCACTTGTCAAACAAAAAAAGCGTCTGACCTCTGTCAAACGCTTTTATCTCAGTAACCAGTAACCGGTCACCAGTCACCATTAATAGAAATTACTTCTGTTGTCTGTAATCTCTGCTTTGTCTTGAATCAGGTTCAGTGCCTGATACGGCAGACTGTACGAGTAGCGCATGTTCAGCTGTTGCATCTCTTGCTCTACGTTAACTTCTGCCTCGGTAGTTTTCTTGCTTGTCGATTGCAGTACATATACTCCCTGCATACCTTTCACGGGTGCTGACAACTCGCCTTCGTTGAGGCTTACTGCGGTGCCTATCACTGCCGGCTCCATGCCTGCATCGCCGAAGCGGTATGAGTTCAGGTTCACGCCCTCTGCTGTCTTTATCTCGGCAGATGCAATGTCGGCTGCCTCCTGAAGTGTAGCTGCGTCCTTGAGTTTCTTTATCAGTATCTCGGCACGTTTGTCGCGCAGTATCTCCATGCGAAGCTCGGCCTGTACGTCATTGATAGGACGGTATTCGCCGTCTTTGACCTCGGTAAGCACTGCCACGATAAACTTCTCGCCGCACTCGAATACGTCGCTCACATCACCTTCTTTGGCTTTGTTTGCCCAGCGCACAATCTGGCGTGACTGCTGCAGGTCGTTCACCTTGTTGGTGTTCTTCTGAAGGTTGTATGCGGTCTCCACTTCCAGATTAGCCTCTTCGGCTGCTGCGGTGAAGGCTTCTTCGGTCTTGTTGCTTACCACAAACTGCTTGGCGTTGTTGTACAGCGTAGCGTATGTCTTGCTGCTTGGAGATACCTCACGACTCAGTATTGCTACTTTTACCTTCGGGGTGGCTGCCGATTTGTCAACAATCTGGATTGCCTGTACGCCGGTGCCGTAAGGTACGGTGAATATCGAACCTTTCTGGCCTGCAAAGGCTTTGTCGGCTATCTCTTTGCTCAGCATGGTCTCTGTAACCCATTGGGTGTCTTCCGATGTGCCGAACTTGCCCTGTTTCCACTCGTTCTTGAGCGAATCCAGTTGGTCTGCCGAAGCCAGTATCGTTCCGCGCAGTTCTACCGAGTCAGACAGAGTGTAGCCTGTCTGCATCATGCGGGCGATAGCGTAGATGTTGTTCTCAAATAGTATCTCGGTCACGTCGCCTGCTTTTCTGCCTTTCTGGAATGCCCAGTCCTTGAATTGTGCAGGTATCGTTGACTCTGAATAGTTCTGACCGTTGTATATGATATCGCTGTTGGGGTTGACAACTTCGGCAACGTCATTTGTGGTCTTGAACTCGTCTTGCAGCTTGTTGATCCATGTCTCCACGTCTTTGAAGTCCTGCTCCGAGGGCTCTATGTCGAAAGCCACATACTTGATCGAGCGGTTGGGCTCTTGCTTGTATTGCTCTTTCTTTTTCTTGTAAAGGTCGCGGATCTCGCTGTTGCTGATTTTTATTGTGGAGTCAGGCACGCTGAAGTAAGGCTGCATCACGTATTGTACGTTCACGTTGGTCTGTGCTGCCTTGCCGTTCTGCTCTGCATCAAGCTTGTTGGCGCCTACCAGCTCTTGCAGCAGGTCGGTGTATTTCTCCTGAAGCCAGGTCAGTCTGACCGCATTCTCCCAGTACATCCAGTAGGTCTGGGCCTGCTTTATCTGCTGTGCCTGCTCGGGGTCATGCGAGGCCTGGTCAAGTCCTGCAAGGAACTGAACCAGTGCCAGACGGTTGAACTGACCGCTCTGGTCGCGGAAAGTAGGACGCTGGGTTATAATCTGATGAGGATGCTCGCCAATGCACTTGTCGGCAAGCTCGTCATCTGTTACGGTCATACCTGCGGCCTCTGCCTGTGCACCGAGAGTGTGCTGCATAACCATCAGTTGCCATACCTGATTGTTGATGTTCGACTGAAGTTCCTCGTCAAGGTCGTTTCTGCCGGTCTCAATCTTGTAAACTTCTGTGAGTTGTTCGCGGGCATTCTCAAAGTCCTGAATATGAATGTCCTCGCCCTCTATCTCACCTACATACTGCTCTGAGCGGTGGAAGAATGATGCACCGGAATTCATGAAGTCACCCAGAATGAATGCCAGCATAGCAAGTCCTACTATGATAAGAAGCAGGACGCCGTGTTCTCTAATCTTTTGTAAAGATGCCATGATTTATAAGTTGTTTTTAGTTATTTTAGTTAGTATGGTGCTTTCCGCTTTTCCACAAAAAGCCTGCAAAGGTACAAATTATTATCCACTCACGCAAATTTTTTCTCTTTATACCATTATAATTTTAATTCTGTCTATTCTGTTTCCTGCTGTTTTCAGACATTTGAGCCTGTATTTACCTACCTCTATCTCTTCGTTCACTTTCGGGAATCCGCCCTTCTGGTCAAGCATCAGTCCGGCTATCGTGTCGTACGACTCGTCTTCGGGCAGTTGCAGGCCGAATTGCTCGTTCAGTTCCTCCACCTCCATTCTTCCGTTCGCTACTATCTCCGTGTCACTGAGCCGTTTGGCTGTGAACTCCTGTACATCGTGCTCGTCTTCTATCTCGCCGAATATCTCCTCGAAAATGTCCTCCAGTGTCACTATTCCTGCCGTGCCGCCAAACTCGTCTACCACCACTGCCACCGACTTCTTCTGTTGCATGAACGTCCGCATCAGCTTCTCGGCTGCCATGTTCTCCGGCACAAATGGCATCTGGTTGATATGCTCGCGCCATGTCTTTCTGTGCTGGAACATCTCAAGGCAGTGTATGTAACCTATGATGTTGTCTATGTCACCTTTGTATATCAGTATCTTCGAGAATCCTGTCTCGTCAAAGGTGCGCTTTAGCTCTTCCTCGCTGACTTCGTATGGCAGCGCTACTATGTCTGTTCGGGGCACGTAGCAGTCTCTTATCTTCACTTTCGAAAACTCCAGAGCATTCTTCAGTATCTGTATCTCGTTCTCCGAGGGGGCCTCTTCTTCGTTGTTTTGCTTGTCCGAGGGCTCTGGCGGGGAAACGCCGTCTACAAGGTAGTTCAGGTCGGCCATCGAGAAACTCTCGTCCTGGTTCATCTTTACTTTCACTCCCCCTATTCTCAATATTCCTCTCGACAGCCAGATGCAGAACACGGTGAATGGAAACAGTACTATATATATAATGTATAGCAGCGGCGAGAACACTCTCAGCCATGCGTTGGGATTCGCATGCATCAGTATCTTCGGAATATATTCTCCGAAGAAAAGCACTATTATCGTGGCTATCACCGACACTATGAACGATAGCAGCACCTCGTTGTGAGAGAATGTAAACAGCGGCAGCAGCAGCTCGTTCATCTTTATTGAGAACACCACCAGCACAATGTTGTTGCCTATAAGCATGGTGGTTATGTATCGCTGCGGATTCTTGTAGAACTTTCTTATGATTGTGCCTGTCAGGCTCGTGTCCGAACTCTCTACTTCAAACAGAAGCTTGTTGCTGCTCACAAACGCTATCTCCATTCCGGAAAAGAATCCCGAAAGGAGTAGGGCGACTGCTATTATAATATATATTTCCATACAAGCCGCAAAATTACTAATTTTTCTTCTATTTGGCAAACAAAAAGTGAGACGGCTCGTTTTAGCCGCCTCACGTCAACCCTATAATAAGTATCTTCTTACTTAGAATTTGTAGCGTACGCCAAGTGCAAGTGAGAGCATATCCCAGTAGCAACCGGTATGAACGCCGTCAGCCAGATCTACAAAGCCGGGACCTATTGTCGGACGCCAGTCAATCGAGAGTTGCAGTGGGAACCAGAAGTCGTATTCAACACCGGCACGGCCTGCTGCACCGATAAATCCGAAGTTTCTTCCATAACTTGCTTGTACACCATCTGCATACCCCCAGCTGTCCCAGCCGAAACCACCGGCACCACCGACACCGAGATACCAGTGCCATTCGCCTCTGTGATTCCAGGGGAATGTAGCGCCGAACGGGTCAATCCAGTCATAGGTAACGGCTGCCTGGATATTGTGACCGTAGGCATTCCATTTAACTCCGTTGTCTGAGCCGTTGATGCGGTTGCCCCAGTAAGTACGGAGGTTAAAACCAAGTTCTACTTCCAGCATATTGCTGTCTCCAAAACTGTGTTGGTAGCTCACACCGTCGAATGCACCGAGGCGGCCACCGATTGCGCGGGGCTGTGCATAAGCCACTACGCTCATTGCTGCCAGCATGGCAACAAGAATAATACCTTTTTTCATTGTCTTATTGTTTATTGTTGATTGTTATTGTGTGTGCTTTATCTAAATTATATCTTTAAATATATACAACACCTTATTCCAATGACGCTGCAAAATTACTGTTTTTTCTTCTATTGGGCAAACAAAAAGTGAGACGGCTCGTTTTAGCCGCCTCACGTCAACCCTATAATAAGTATCTTCTTACTTAGAATTTGTAGCGTACGCCGAGCGAAATGCCGTGGTACAGACCTTTCAGGTTGAAGCCGTAAGCGTCATCGGCACTGTTGCGCCATACACCTACGTTCGGACGCCAGTCCAGTGACAGCTGCAGAGGGAACCAGAAGTCATACTCTATACCGAAATGACCTACTGCACCTACAAACCATGAGGGCTTGTTGAATCCGTAGATACCGCCGCCGGCACCAACACCCATATACCAGTGCCACTCACCTCTGTGATTCCAGGGAACTGTTGCACCGAACGGGTCAATCCAGTCGTATGTTACGCTTCCGCCTACACCCCAGTCAACCAGAGGTATATAAGCATTAACGTCCAACATGTTGCTCTCGCCGAATCCATGTTGATAAGAAAATCCTGCATCGTAACCGAGGTTTGCACCGATTGCGCGGGGCTGTGCATAAGCCACTACGCTCATTGCTGCCAGCATGGCAACAAGAATAATACCTTTTTTCATTGTCTTATTGTTTTATTGTTGATCGTTATTGTGTATCTAAATCTTTAAACCAAGATTTTTCTCAAAAACGGCCGCAAAATTACTCCAACTTTCCGAATTATGCAATACTTTTTTTTGTTATATTAAGAACAATATGCATTTTCTTATGATTTGTACCATTCTATTCAATCTCCTATATATCCTCTGTCTTATAAGAAAATCTGTGTAATCTGCGCGCAAAAATATAATTATGCCGCACATAAATTATGCATTATGCATTATGAATTAATTTAACGCAACAAAGGCAACCCGAAGGCTGCCTTTGTACTGGTTATGTATTTTCAATTTCAATTACCTGCAGGTTGTGCACTCATAAAAGAAATCGTTACATACGACAGGTTCACATTGCAGTATTTGCTGCCGTTGTACGGGAATGATACCATGCTAAGTCTGACTTTGGCAATGTCTTTCTGATTAAGCACTGCGCTGAATACGTCTGCCTTCGGAGTCTTCACCTCTGCCGAAGCTATCACCTCGCCGGCTGCATTCAGACCTTCAATAAGCCAGTTGTTGCCGTCTTCACCGTTCTTGCCTGTGTTTTGGTTGGTATTGAGTGCGCCAATCTTGAAGCTCACAAGCAGGGCATCAGCTGAGTTCTGAAGCTCGGGAGAAGTGAGCGCCATGCCTTCTTTGTTGACTTTCAGTCCGCCATTGCCGTAATATTCAGCCTTCGACTCACTGAATGTCCAGTCGCCTATCGTGTTCTCTATCTTGAGTATTATGTCGCCTTCGATCTGCTCGCCTTGACCTACTTCTATTATCTCCTTGATATAGCCGTCTTTGAACTCAGGAGTCTTGTCTGTGCCATAGAGCGTTAGAGTACCTACAACCGTCAGTTTGGTTCCTACGGGAGGAATCTGGTCTGCCGACTCGAAGGGCTTGTTGTCTATATAGTTGGTGTAGTAGCAGTCTATCTCGCCCGTCTCATCTTTGATTACCATGTTGATGTTGGTGTACTTGCTCGGTACGTTCGCTGCTGCTGTCTTCACCTCTTTTACTATCGCTGTCAATTCAAAGTTGCCTTGTGCACCTGCTTGTGCTTGCTGAATAGCCTCGGCAACGTTCTGAAGTACTGTCGCATCAGTAATAACCTCACCGCTGCCATCGCCAACCTCTATTATCTCGCCTATGTATGCCTCGTAGAACTCAGGAGTGCTCGTCTCGTCTTTCGTGTACATCTTCACCTTGCCGATAACTGTCAGCTTTGTTCCTACTGGAGGTATCTGGTCGGCCGACTCGAATGGCTTGTTGTCGATATAGTTCGTGTAGAAGCAGTCTATTGAGCCTGTCTCATCTTTTACTGTCATGTTGATGTTGGTATATTTGCTCGGCACGTTTTCCGCAGCAGTCGATACTTTCACTACGGTCACAGTCACACGGTAATTACCCTCATCTCCGGCTTGCGCTTTTTCTATAGCCTGTGCTACAGTGATGTCTGTATAGTCTGTAATAGGCTCTGCGCCTACCAGCAACTCGTTAGTCGAAGCATAGATGTAACTGCCCGAGTTGTTGGGGGTTTCATAAGTGTTGTTGTATTTGGTGAGCTTGCATTTCAGCACTACATAGTCGCCTACCTGAACGGCATTAACGTCTGTGATGCTTGAGTTGTCAGGACCCTTCACGTGGTAGGCATAGAAGTCGTCGTTGTCGTAAGTGTCGTCTGTATAGCGGTTCTCGCTCATGTAGAACTGGGCATTGTGGTAATTTCCTTCAATGGCGGCGGTGTTGCCTGAGTGAAGCTTCTTTATCCAACCATGCACAAAATATGTTTCTTCTGTCACTGCGTTGTTCTCCAACTGCTCGCAAATGGCACGAGCCGCACTTACGGTGATGGCACCTTCTGGTATCTCTATGCCTTCAGGTATCTTTACAACTTCTTTTGTGGTTGAAGTGCTGTCATTTGGACCGCCCTGCTGATTCGGGTTCTCAGGAATGTTCTGGTTGTTGCAGGCTGCAAACATACCTGCTGTTATCAGCATCAGTGCTGAAAAAATCTTGTTGAGTTTCATAAGTAATGATTATTTATATTGTGTTTATTAATGATATTCAAACCATAATATCTGCGCTATCTGCTCTGAATCCCGTTCCCCGCAACACAATCTGTCTGCTTTATCTGCGCTATCTGCTATGAATCCTTCCCCCTGCAGCACAATGTATCTGCTTCATCTGCGCTATCTGCGCGAGATACCACATTCTCCACCTCCATTATCACCCTGCAAAGATAAAACTATTTCTCCTATTATGCAAACAAACTAATAAAAATGTGTCTTTTTTTTATGAAAACTTGCGACATATAAAAAAATGTTGTACCTTTGCACGCTTTTTCGGCAATAAATATATTGAACTTAACAAACATAACAAACTTAACAAACTTAACAAACTTAATCAACATCTATGGCATTGCCTCAGAAACCCAACCCCCAACGCCCGGGACGGGTCATTAAAGAAGAACCGCACCGCATCAACGAGAAAATTCGTGGAGTGCAGGAAGTACGTCTCGTGGGTGACAATGTTGAACAGGGCATCTATTCCTATAAAGAAGCGATGCATATTGCTGACGAGCAAAATCTTGACCTTGTGGAGATATCGGCAAAAGCTGACCCCCCTGTATGCCGTGTCATCGACTATCAGAAGTTCCTCTACCAGCTCAAGAAAAAAGAAAAAGAGCAGAAACAGAAGTCTGCAAAAGTCGTAGTGAAAGAAATACGCTTCGGACCGCAAACCGACGACCATGACTACAATTTCAAACTCAAGCATGCTCAAGAGTTCCTGCGCGAAGGAAGCAAAGTCAAAGCTTATGTCTTCTTCAAAGGACGCTCTATAGTATATAAGGAGCAGGGAGAGCAGCTCCTCGCACGTTTTGCGCTCGATCTCGAGGAATATGGCAAAGTTGAACAACTGCCCAAACTCGAAGGCAAACGGATGATCCTCTTCCTCGCACCTAAAAAATAATAACTTGAAACAGCCTCAAAGAGGCGTGAAACTTGCACAGCGAAGCAGATCGTTCCGTAAGGATAAGAAACCTGAAACCTGAAACTTGCACAGCGAAGCAGATCGTTCCGTAAGGATAAGAAACTTGAAACCTGTCAATCAACGGAGTTCACAGGCTATAGGCTGCCTCAAACTCCATAATAAATAACAATATAAACAATCAAACAAAATGCCAAAAGTTAAAACTAATTCCGGCGCAAAGAAACGTTTTAATCTTACCGGAACAGGAAAAATCAAGCGCAAACACGCTTACAAGAGTCACATCTTGACCAAGAAGACAAAGAAACAGAAACGTAACCTCACTCACGTTTCAATTGCTGATACTGCCAATACACGCAGCATCAAAGAAATGCTTCTTCTGCGCTAACCAACATTATTAACCGAATGACCGGCAGCAAGCTTGCTATGAAACGCAACGCCGGCAGTCAAAAACAAAACAATTATGCCAAGATCAGTAAATCATGTTGCTTCGCGCAACCGTCGTAAAAAGATCATGAGCCTCACCAGAGGCAATTTTGGTGGTCGTGCTAATGTCTGGACCGTAGCCAAAAACACTTGGGAAAAAGGTCTGCAGTATGCTTACCGTGACCGCAAAAACAAAAAACGTAGCTTCCGCGCTCTCTGGATTCAGCGTATCAATGCCGCTGCTCGTCTCGAGGGACTCAGCTACAGCCAACTCATGGGCGCACTCCATAAAGCAGGTATCGTCATCAACCGTAAGGTGCTTGCCGATCTCGCTATGAACCAGCCCGCTGCTTTCAAGGCTATAGTCGAGAAAGCTAAAAACGCTTGAGACCCAAGTCTCGAAGCTTAAAGCCCGAAACCGATAATCGTCTTTTGGGCAAAGGCACGTAATGCCACATGTGATAACGCTCCGGCGTGGCTTTCTCGGATGCGGTATCGCAAAACGGAGAAGATTGTTCTGCAGTCTTCTCTTTTTTTTCTGTCTCCACTCTGTCTCGGTTACGTAAAAAAGACGTAAACGAGACGTAAACGGGACGTAAACGAGACGTAAACGAGACGTAAAAAAACCGACAATCCTTCATAACTGTGATAACCCTCTTGCACAATTCTTAAAAATTCCGTACCTTTGTCACCGCGCAATGTTAATCGGCTTTTTGCACCTATGCAGCTCTCTTTCCTCATATTGCTTGTAGCCCTCCTGCTCCTGGCACTACTTATGTTCGCTCTCCCGTTGCCGGAGAAGGACTCACGCTTGCATGGCTATATGCTCTCACGTTGGTTCCTCGCTGTCTCCTATATCGCACTCGCTGTATATTGCTACTTTAAGAGCCGCATACCTCTCGAATTGGTCAGCCCTGTCTTCCTCTTTATGGCTAACTTGCAGGCCAATCTCCTCGCGCTCTCGCATGTCAATCTCATCAATCCCCGCCTCGTCAACCGTCGCTTCGTCCTCCTTCACTTCCTGCCGCTCATCACCTTTGCTCTCGCTTACGCTCTCCTGCGTCTGTTCTCGCCGCATGTGCCACTCGGCAGCTACTCTGCCTTGTGCCGCAATATTCTTCAGCCCGAAGTCATACTGCGTCTCCTTTGGATGATGGCGTACATTGCCGCAGTCGTTTATTATATCACTATGTTCGCGCGCGAAGAGAAGCGTTGGAAACAGCATGCCTCTGACTTCTATGCTGACGACAGCATGATCGACATTTTCCCTATTCACAATAGCTTCGTCCTCATCTCTTTCATTGGTCTCACCACCTTTGTCGTCTCACTCAACGTACTACCTCTTCTCAGTGCTGTATGCAATATCTCCTTCCTCGTTCTCTATATCATCGTCGGTCTTATCTTCCTCCGTTACCCCTATCTCTTCACCCGCATGAAGCAGATGCTCTATCAGACCGACTTTCCGCAGGCCGCACAGCAGACTGTTGACAACCTTAAGTGGGAGAAGATTCGCACCTTCATTCTCGATACGCGCCTCTTCTGCCGCCGTGGTGTCACCATGGAGCAGGTAGCTCGCGAGGCCGGCGTCAGCCGTACTGCTCTCTCCACTCTCATCAACAAGCAGGAGGGAGTCAACTTCAATACCTTCATCAACCGCCTGCGCATTCAGGAGGCTCAGCGTCTCATGCGTGAACAGCCGGACCTCACTATGCAGGAGATTTCCGACCGTATCGGCTATAGTGAGCAGAGCAATTTCTCGCGCCATTTCAAAGCAGTCTCCTCTTATACTCCCCAGCAGTGGCATGCTAAATACTGCCTTTCTTTTGACTCTCGCAATGCCTTGTAGTATAATACTTTGTACGAATCGACAAATCTTTTGTACGAACTGACAAGTGTTTTGTACGTTTCAATAAACACCCCTCTCTGATTTTTCCTTAATTTTGCCCCCGAAATATATTTCGGGGCTTTTATTTCGTGTGAATACACTGCAAAATGCAATATGTAATCTATTAACAATATTAATTGGTCCAAGTATGAAATCAAAACTCTTTACCCTCGTTATCGCCTGCGCTTTGGCAAGCTCTCTCTTCGCCGGAAATAACATGCAGATTTTCAAACCCCGCTTTTTCGGTGGCGATTATCAGTACACTCTCATCGACTCTCTGAAGAAAGCTTTTCTTCCAACCATGCTCTACGAACTGAGCACCAATGGTCAGCACATCGGTTACGCTCTCTATATCATTGGCTATACCGACTATAGCCAATATACAGAGAATATGACATACATAAACCGTAAGTCCGGCAATGGTGCTGTCTATTTCCTCGGTGTCACCAAGCAGCAGGCTGTCTCCACGCTCCAGACGCTTAGCGACATCGCTGATAGCAAGCGCTCAGGCAACTCGCTCAACAATGCGAGGTTTAAAATGATTACCAAGAATGGCAAGGTCTTCTACGAGGAATACTACTCTATGGTCGCCCAATATCCTGAAACCGCCTTTAGAATCCGTAAAACTGTGTTGGGATTGTCCGTGAAAGGAGTCTTCATCTCCTCCGACCTCATGGAGCCGGCTTTCCTTCGGCAGAAAGATATTCCTACTTTCATCAATGATATACAGGACTTCTCCGAGCCGTCGCAGTATGCCTCATGGGAAAACGAAGAAAGCAATGGTGAAGTTCGCTTCTCTGCTCCCATCTATGTGGTATCTATTGGCTCCAGTAGTTGGCAAGGCGCATTTGGCTCCGAGATGTTTCTCTTCCGTAGAGAATATATTCACGACGAGACCGACACCGCGGGCATCTTCCCTGATAAGGTTGAGCTGTTCCGCAGGCACTGGAAATATACCGTTGAAGACCCTTCCACCATGCAGGGCGCATTGTTGCCGTTGGGAGACAGTATCAACCAGGCTATCCGTACTATCGATGAAATGTGTGAGGGTATGGAGAGGCAGAACCGCTTCTACAAAGACAACAAAATCTGGTTTCTGCGCTATGACAAAATGCCTGAAGGGTATATCTATATCCACGACATGCCACGTGAGTACGCTCTCGAGGATGAGATAACCGTCAAGTTCGAAAGCTACTGGCCCGAACTTATGTGGACCTATGTCGATGATGCCGACACCAAGGGTTTGGCGACCAACTCCACTGTCTTGAAGAAAGTACGCAAGATTCTCCTCAAAGAAAAAAACAAAACTGAATAGCCTGACCTCTCAATGGCCAATACTCGGTTGTCAATAACTCAATAGCAAATATCCACTTAGTCAATAACTAAATTGTAAATATTATGAAACATTTTCTCCGTTATCTGTTGGCATTCGTCTATGCCTGCGTCTTCTCTGTCTCGGCTATCGCCACTGACATTGATTGGAAAAACAGTATGTGTCTCGGCTGGAACTCAGACGATCCTCTCCCATGTACTAATGATCCTGACGATGAATATTGTATCCGACCCACTGGTAGGTGGGAGGTGCCGGTCCCGTACGCTGATCTTCTGGAAGGAGTGCCGGATTCATGGATTGCAGGCCGCTATCTTCGCAAGAGTGCTGTTCATGTAAGTATGAAAATAATAAATGACAGTGTTCTCTATATCGTAATTAAACCTGAAGAGGGCTACACCAAGCCATGGTCTATTATTTCTCATGCCGGTAAGTCTGCCGCCATCATCAGCAACCATAGATATGGTGGCAACATGTCGAGAATAAAAGAAGTGTATTATGAGATTTACGGCAACAACGAGATAACACTCAGCAACTCCAATAGCGCAAGCGAGAACTACGGATTCTGGCACTCTGGAGCCAAAGTGTATATGTCATTTATGTCCGGGGCTTCGCTTAAACTGACCGGCTCCGGTGGCTCTGACTTCATTGCGGTCAATGCCGACAACGAGTTGCAGATATCAGGTCAAAACTATACCTTCATCACCAATGGCTCTCTTGTCTGTGATGGTCGCATAAGTATAGAAGGTGCGAAAGAACTGAAAATACAGCATTCTGCATATACCGCTGCCATACAAGCCGAGGGTACTCTGTCTATTGACCAATCCAATGTTAATATTGTTTCTACCAAAACAGCAATCTCTACCGGCTTTGGTACTACTGTCAAAGACTCTTATCTGCGTGTCACAGGCCCTGCTGCCAATGGCGCTCTGCGAGGCAGACTCACAATGAATGGCTGCTCTATCACCGCACCCGAAGGTGCTGCATACAATTCGTCGCTCTTCGGTGTGGCTTCCGGTGGTGCGCTCGCTACTACTCTCACTATCGAGCCTGACGCTTATGATATATATATTAAAGGAGAGAAAATAACGCACTATTCCGCCACTCATTCGTCTGACTATACATACGATGATAATACCAAGACGCTTACCTTGCACAAAGATATCGTTTCTAATACTCAACCTGCTATTGTTTCTTTAATTGATGATCTTACTATAGTTTCTAACAAAGATTCTATCAATATCATAGGACAAACTTTAGGAATATCCGTTCTTAGTAAAAAACTGAAGATTTATTCCAAAAACTCCGGAGCAATTAATATAGCAACTTATGAGTCCGGTGCAGTAGGTCTTTTAAACGGTTATGGTATCTTTTCAATGCCGCAGAATCAACCAGACATTGTACTTGGTACGGGACGCTTCTATATACAAGGTCATAAAAGTGCCCTTATCCGTGTAAATTTGAAGACAGAGGGTACTACCTTCCTCAAACTCACAGGTAACTCTACCTATGGTGTTGCCCAGGATCTCTATAGTTTCAACCCGTATGGACTGGTCGTTCAAGCCAGTAAGCCTTCGGGCGCACTCGACGTAATCCTGAAGGACGGACAACTGTGTAACCGGGCAGGTGTAATGTTGGAGTCTGTTACCTTCGGTCCGAAGAACTACGACCTCTGGATCATGGGTACGCAAGTAACAAGCCTCAACTGCAAACATCTCGAAACTTTGCCCGGCATCACTGCAGGCAGTGTAGGAGAAATCTATTATGATGAGCAGACCAACTGCCTCACCATCTCTCGTGTTCTCTACATGACGGCTCAAACTGGCACTTATGTAATACGTAGTGCTATACCTGACTTGACTATCGATTTTGCCAAGAACTGGTGTCAGATAACCGGATACAACGGTTGGTCAGGAATACGCCTTGACAAGAATACCACCATCACAAGCGATAACGAGGTAATCATCAACTGCACTAATGGCGGTTATGGCCTTTATCTCTATGCCGATGCTGCCAACTATTCCGACAAAGACCTTACTGTCACTCTCAAAGATATCAACCTTAAGACAACAGGCATGTGCGGTATAGGCGGTATGGCTACCAACTGGCAGAACCATGGCGCTGTGCTCCAACTCGATAATGCCACCATTACTGCCAACACCAATGGCTACAAAACTGCAACCAACCCCGGTGCCTCTATTGGCCATTTGCACGATATGACCTTCGTCAATGGTAGTTGCGGTATTACGCAACCGGTTCTTGCATACTTCAGTCCTGATAGTGGCGCTGTTGTGGAAATACCTACCATAGACACCGAGCAGCGTGTGCGCTCTGAGCTAAAAATTGAACCCAAAGTTTTTGATGTGTGGGTCGGCGGAACACAAATTACAGGTGCCAATCTTGGCCAAGTCACTGGCTCCGGTATCACGGGTAGTGCCTCATTATCAAGCAGCGGAAATGTTCTTACTCTGAAGAATTTCCAGTATGTAGGCTCCGAAGAAGGTATTAAATCAGAACTGTCGAGCCTGTTAATCAAACGAACACTCTCTATCAACGTGCAAGGCGACAACTCCATTGTCTCCTCTAAAGACGGCATCCTCTCCAGCGACCATGTGCATATCTATGGCAATGGTACACTCCATGTTAGAGTCACAGGCACCGATGCCGATGCTCTTGAGATGCAGTCTTCCAGAAACCTCACTATCGATGAGGGTGTAACAGTCATCTTCGAGAGTACAAGAGGCAAGGCGATAAAAGGCTATGGCAGTGGCACACTAAAAGTGGACTCTGCTTTTGTGAAGGCAACCGGCGCAACGGGTTCTGTTGCTGGTTGGGGAACGCTCAGCCTGCAGGGTGGAGTGGCAGTCATCTCACCCGCAGGCGCTGCTTACAATAGTAGTCTCAAAGGTGTGGCACTCAACGGAGAACTTGTAACCTCCACTGTAGATTTGTCTACACCCGTCAACTACAAACTACGCCTCAACGGACAATATGTCAACAATCAGAACTGCTGGAATATAGCAAATTATATAAGCGGCATAACAAAGGTTGATGCATCAGCTGAGAGCCTGCTTCAATACAACGACACCACCAAAACACTCACGATGCAAAACGTCAAACTCACTACTTCTGACGTCACGTGGAATGTATTCAATCAAATACCCGGACTGACTATCGAAGTTCTTGACACCTGCATTCTGTATGCACCTTATTGTATTGCTCTCCGTACGGACGCACATCTTACTATCCGCGGAGGTAATAGCACTGCCTGCCTCAAGGTTCTCAACGATGGTCCGCTGCCGAGGCAGATAGGCAGTACGGCAGCCGGAACAGCATACGCAGCTTTCACTACATTCAGCAATGCCAACCTCACTGCCGAGAATTGTGCGATAGAGGTAGCAGGCGCAGGCGGAGTAAAGATACAGGGCAGTTCGTATCTTATTCTTGACAACGTGCACTTAACTGCCCAAACCGTAGGCACTCCTACTAGCGATGCACAAAGGGCAGTTATGGTGTCGTTCTATGCCAACCAGGAGCCGGTACTCCAAAACTGCTCCCTTATTGCACCGGAAGGAGTAGTCTTTAGCAGCACTCTGCACGGCTATACTACCGACAATCTCGCTCTTACAACCGACAAGGTGGAAATCACTACTGTACCGCCAGTATGTACCGAAGGCTACCTGCCCGGCCGCTTCTCCGTGGCAGCAGGCAAACAAGTGCAGTTCTCGCAAGGTAACTTGCAATACCAAGCCGGCACGAATACATGGAGGTTTGCTAACGCGCAGACAGAATACATAGGAGAAGGTAATACTAATATATCTCCCACGTACGATGGCTGGATTGACCTTTTCGGTTGGGGAACAGGTAATAACCCTACATTGACAAGCAAATTCAGCGAAGATTACGCAACGTTTGTAGATTGGGGAGCTAACCCGATATCCAATGGCTGCAATGGTGCCAATATGTGGAGAACTCTTACTAATGAAGAGTGGAACTATTTGTTCTACACGAGAGAAAATGCTGCCACCTTATTTGGCTTAGGTTCTGTTAATAGTGTGAATGGATTGATAATATTGCCTGATAATTGGGTATTACCCTCAGGGATATCTTTCACTGCAAGTACTACCCAAGGACTCTATGATTATGGTTCTTATTACTTTAATAATAGTGGAGGTAATTTCTCTCATAACACCTACACATCTGAACAGTGGGTAGTTATGGAATCAGCAGGCGCAATCTTCCTTCCTGCGGCAGGCAACCGCTATATGACGGAATTATTCGACGCTTCTGGTTCTATAGGTTATTACTGGTCAGCTCAGCAAAGCTATGAAAACGGCATATACTATAGTCTCTCCTTTGCTGATAAGGGGTTCCGTCCACAGTACTATCAAGGTGGTCCTTATTACGGCTATTCTGTCCGACTTGTGCGTGATCTGGAGAACAACTGCGCGGGTCAGATAACAAGTGAGTTTACAGAGACTGCATGCGACAGCTATACTTGGCAGGGGGAGACATACACCGAGAGCGGCAACTATGAGAAATATTTCATTACTGCCAATGGATGCGACTCTATCGTCACTCTGCATCTTACTATCATGAAGTCGGTAGCAACAGAGTTCTCCGAGACAGCCTGTGATAGTTATACCTGGCAGGGTGAGACCTACACTGCAAGCGGCGACTACGAGAAAACATTCCCGATGGCATCAGGTTGCGACTCTATCGTCACCTTGCATCTTACTATCCTCAAGTCGGTTGCAACAGAGTTCTCCGAGACGGCATGCGACAGTTATACATGGTTGGGTGAGACCTATACAGAAAGCGGCAACTACGAGCGTCATCTGACAACCTCTGCCGGTTGCGACTCTCTCGTCACTCTCCACCTTACTATCCTCAACTCTACTTCTGCAGAGGTAACAGAGTTGGCCGAAGGTTCATTCTCATGGAATGGCAAAACATATACAGAGTCGGGCAACTATACCGACACTATTGCCAATGCCGCCAGTTGCGACTCCGTAGTAACCTTGCATCTCACCATCACGGAGCCGCAAGTGATAGCAGGTGGCACTCTCACTTGGCGTGCAGACGATGCTGATATTAAAGACCTTGGTACAATCTCTGAGAATACCACTGTCAGAGGTCTTACTTTCGTTGCCAATGCTTCAAACACTATTGTAGTGGATGCAAGCAACAAGACCTACGATACTCTCAGCTTCACCCATCGTATCAAACTAGGTGGAACTATGAAGGCTGACTCCCGTCATCTCCGCTTCGATGTTGAGGGCGATACCAAAGTGGAAATCTATTGCATGTCGTCAAGCAGTAGTGCTGTGCGCGTAATGAATCTTGCTGTTGACTCGTTAAGCAACACTGTCAAACAGTTTGAGGGTATCAACGGCAGTGCAATCAACTATTGCACCTACGAGTACAAAGGCGGACCTGCAACCTTGTTCATCGGTAGCAGCAATTCCGGTATTAATATCTACGCTGTCAGCATCACCGGTGCCTGGATTCCGGAAGAACCTCAGTGTGAAGCTGTAACAAAAGAGTTCACAGAAACTGCTTGTGATTCCTACACTTGGCAAGGTGAAACCTACACTGCAAGTGGCGATTACAAGCGTCATTTCACCACTCCTCAGGGTTGCGACAGCACTCTTGTTCTCCACCTTACTGTTCTCAACTCTACTTCTGCCGAGCTGACCGAGACTGCCGAAGGCTCCTTCTTCTGGAATGGTACTACCTACACCGAGTCAGGCAACTATACAGTTACCCTTACAAATGCTGCCAGTTGCGACTCTATCGTCACTCTGCATCTCACCATCACCGAACCTGTAGTTGAACAGAAATGGGCAAATGGTGTATTGCCGGGCAAGTTCTCGGTCAGCGCAGGCAAGCAAGTACACTTCTCGCAAGGTAACTTGCAATATAAAGCCAGCACGGACACTTGGCAGTTCGCGCAGCAGCAAACTGATTATGTAGGTGACGATAATGTCAATATCTCGCCGACCTATGATGGTTGGATTGATCTCTTTGGTTGGGGAACAGGAAATAATCCGACGCTTGCTTCAACTAATAAAACAGATTATGCCGTCTTTACAGATTGGGGCGTAAACGCCATCTCCAATGGTGGAAATGAAACTAACCTATGGCGTACTTTGACGGCGGCAGAAATACTCTATCTTTTCACTGAACGCCCTAATGCAGCTTCGCTGGTGGCATTAGGAAAAATCAATAACGAAAACGGAATCATTCTGTTGCCGGACGATTGGGTAACACCTTCCGGCAGTACGGTGTACACTATGTCTCCGGATGATTGGGGAGTTTCAACCGACAACTTCCATAGGTATTACGATAATAATAACACACAAACCAAAAATAATTTTAATATAACTCAATGGGCAATGTTGGAAGAAGCAGGTGCGGTGTTCTTGCCATATCCCGGAAGAAGAAGATACAAAGACGATGAAGGAGTCATAAGAGATTATGCCGGATTTGGATTCTACTGGACTTCGACAAAATATAGTAATAATTATAATTATGCTGTTAAACTATCAGGTTCTTTTAATTCCATTATTCCTAATTATAATGGCTTGTGTACGGTAGAAATGGGACTTCCTGTCCGTCTCGTGCACGAAATAGAATCCGCTTGCACTGACAAGACATCTGAGTTCTCCGCTTCGGCAGAAACGTCCTATACATGGGAGGGCACGACCTACACCGAGAGCGGTGATTACACCAAGACGCTGCAGACGGTTGCCGGTTGTGACTCTGTCGTCACTCTGCATCTCACCATCACCGAACCTGTAGTTGAACAGAAATGGGAGAATGGCATCCTGCCGGGTAAATTCTCTATTGCTGCAGACAAACAGATTCAGTTCTCACAAGGTAACTTGCAATATAAAGCAACAGCTGATGTTTGGCAGTTCGCTGAAACCCAATTTAGCGTTGTAGGAGCTGGAAATGCTAAGATATCACCTACCTACGATGGTTGGATCGACCTCTTCAGTTGGGGCACAGGCAACAATCCTACTTTGGCAACTTCAAATGACGATGATTATACCAACTTTGTGGATTGGGGCGTAAATGCAATCAGTAATGGTGGTAATCAGCCGAATATGTGGCGTACACCGACAAGAGAAGAGTGGCTGTATCTGCTCCTTGATCGCGATAATGCAAGTTCTTTGGTGGGAATGGGTACGGTTAATGGAAAAGAAGGTGGCATTCTGCTTCCTGACGATTGGAGATTACCTGAAGGCATTACTTTCTTCTCTGTACGTGACAAACATTATCAAATCTTATCACAAAGTTATCAGACTTCTACTAATGCTTTTGCCGATAACACATACTCGGTAGAAGAATGGACTGTTATGGAAGCAAATGGTGCAGTATTCCTACCTACACCGGGGCAACGATTACCTCAATCAGGCAACATTTCTTGGACTGGTACTAAAGAGGGCAGATATTGGACATCCGATTCTTTTAGTAGCACTTATCCAAATGGATTTTATAATCAGGTAACTTTGAGAGAAATTGGCGTATGGCCATCGCCGGAACGCTGTCTCGGTGAAGCTGTCCGCCTTGTTAAAGATGTTGTAGCAGATACTCCCCAACCTGTAGAATATGAGGTGGCATACGTGTGCGACTTCTCCACTCAGGCAACCAAACACAATGCGTACGGCGACAGTTGGGTATATGACAACAGTTGGACTGTCTATGGCGGTAGCAACTACAATGCAGCGTGGACCTACTGCAAGATGGGCGGAAAGAACACTACTCTTGCCGGCTGCAACCCTGTATATATAGCTGCTGTCGCTCCCTTTAGCAAAGACATTCGTCAGGTGAAGGTCTATATCAACAAAGGACCCATCGAAGGTCTTATGACTATCAATGAGTGGGGTGTAGATACCTATTCCAACGGCTCTTTCTTGCCCGACTCCCGCCTCAGCGTTGTTGCAGGAGGTAAAATCACGGGCACCGACACAATCACCATCGCAGTAGATGAAGCTGCCGCCGCAGCATGGGACGCAGGAGCATATTTCCGAGTATATTGGGACTTGACAAACACCTCCTCCACCAATGGCATCATCTGGGTGGACAAGATTGAGTTCCTCGCTGAGAAGAACGGGCAAGGCACTGCCGCAGAGAACATTGTCATCATACCCAAGGCTCGCAAAATTATCCGCGACAACCATGTCATCATCCTCCTGCCTGACGGCACTGAGTACAATGTTCTCGGAGAGAAACTGAAATAACCTGTAACAGTTGCGCACGACACGTACTTAGTGCCTACCGTATGAAAGCAAAACATATTGCATTGGCATTCCTCGCTGCGGCAGTGGTGATGACTGCCCTCCCCGGTTGCAACACTCAGACTCCGCCTGATGACAACCCGGGCACAGAAACTCCTGTTGACAACCCGGGAGGCGATAATCCCGGTGGTAGTGAAACTCCCGGAGACAACCCCGGTGGCAATGTCAATCCCGGTACCAACCCCGGTGGCACTACTGCGGGTGCAGATGTCTTTCGTGCTTTCGACCAGGTCGGCAATCAGTTTTGGTACTACAGGTCTAACAGTGGCAGTTATGTGGCATATGGTAGTGGCCGCCAGAGTTATTCCGGTGCCGAATGTGTGAGTTGGGAGGTCGTGAATGTGAGCGGCAACACTGCCACCGTCAATCAATACACTAACATTGATTACAGTAAGCCAAGCATCATCACTTTCTCGCAGGGGAGCAATGGCCAACTGCTGATGAACGGCAAGGCGGTAACCAACACCCAGTCGCCTGAGTTCTATTGCCTCACGTGGGGCAAGAGCGGCAACTATGAGTGGAAAGAGACTTATAACAATGGTTCCTATACCAATATCTTCTACTCCAAGAGCAATGGTTATACAACCACCAAAACCAGTTATGACATATCTGAAACATGGAATCAGTATGGACTCTATGCCAGCAAATACAGCACCATGGCGGATGATGCCACAGTAGGCAGTTATAGTTGTCAACTGACTCTGAAGTCAGCCTCCACTGCCTACGACACCTATGCCGGTTCCGGTGTGGAGAATGTGCCGCAGGTGACAGCGATTACAGAACTTAAAGACTATAGCAGCGTGACTGACTACTGCAAGTCCAATCCGGGCACTGTGTGTCTGTGGGTGAGTTTCCGTCAGGCAGGCACTACCGCCAACACTTGGGGTTACTGCCTTGGTATGTATCTCAACGACGAGAACGGCAATGCTGTCTGCTATCCGTTCTATAATATCAATGACCTGAGTCAGTATGTGAAGGCGCAGACCTTGAGATCAGGCAGCTTCTATGTGGGTGACCATTTTGTGTGGTCAGAGAAAGACCTTACAGACGATGCGCATACTATCTACCTTATATTTACGCCCAAGGGAGTGGAGTTGGGGCAGAGTATGGGCACACTCTATTTCGGCATCTTTGCTCTCGGCTACGGCTATATGTCTGAGGTTACCCCCGAAAGCAGTTTCAGTGTTAGTTTTGGACCATCGTCTGCTCCTGCAAAAGTGAACAGACACGTCAGCAGCATCAACGGCAAGCCGGCGAAAGCCACTCCTGCCCGCCGTATAACGCGTGAGCCGGAGATGAAGAGCGTGAGCATGCATGCTATCAGCATGTAGAGACGCGCATGATGCGCTGTCGCATCAGAACCTCTATCATCCTTTGTTTGTTGCTTTTAACCCCTCAAACTCTACAAACTTCTCAAACTCAACTCTACAAACCTCATAACTTTATGCTTTCTACTTTCAACTTTTCTTTGTACCTTTGCAATCCGCTTCGTGTGCGTACATCTCGTCCGCATCCGGGACAATTAATATAAAGGTGCAATATATAAATTTGTGAAGCGTAATGTTGTCTTGACCATATTGCTTGTGTTGCTGTTGTCGCTGCTGTTTGTGCTTGACTTGTGCTTTGGCAGCATCCGTATAGGTCTGAGTGAACTGTTTTCATCTGACGGAGGCATGAACCGCCAGATACTGCTCGACCTGCGTCTGCCTCGTGCTATCACGGCAGTGCTGGCAGGTGCGGCATTGAGTGTGAGCGGTCTGATGATGCAGACCTTGTTTCGCAACCCGCTTGCAGGTCCTTATATTCTTGGTGTCTCGTCGGGTGCTACGTTCGGAGTGGGGCTTCTAGTGATGGTGGGCACTATGGTAGGTTTTGCTGCCACCAATATGCTGACGGTCGTAGCCGCTATCACGGGTGCCACGGTCTGCCTTCTGCTTGTTCTGGCTATCTCCTACAGGGTGGAGAGTCAGGTTAGTTTGCTGATAATAGGAATGATGATTGGCAGTATTGCCGGTGCTCTGGTCAACCTGATGCAGAACTTCGCCAACCCTGACGCGCTGAAGCTGTTCATCGTCTGGAGTCTCGGTTCGCTCTCGTCAGTCACATGGCATGAGATGCCGCTACTGCTACCAATCTTTGTGTTGGGGTTGTTGCTCGCGCTTGTGTTAATAAAGCCTCTTAACGGTCTGCTTCTTGGTGAGAACTATGCTCGCGGACTGGGCATCAACGTGTCGCGTACACGTATGCTGATAGTGCTCTCCACAGGTCTGCTCGCTGGTGGTATCACGGCTTTCTGCGGACCTATAGCGTTTGTTGGTGTCGCGGTGCCTCATCTGGCACGGGGACTGTTCCGGACGAGTAACCACAGAATCACGATGCCGGTGAGTGCGCTTGTGGGGGCTGACTTGCTGCTCCTGTGCGACATCATCGCCAATCAGTTCACCTATCCTCTGCCTATCTCCACTCTCTCTGCCCTCTTCGGTGCACCAATCATCATTTGGATAATCTTAAGGAGGATCTGATGAGTTGTTTGTTGAGTGTGTATTGTTTGTAATGTTTGAATAGTTAACTTCTCAAACTTTACAAACCTCCCTAACTTTACAAACTTCCCTAACTTCTCAACCTTCCCAACCTTTCAAGTCTCGTATTAGGAAAATAGTGCTGCAGTATCTGCCTGTAGTCGTAGCCTTTGTCTGCCATTACGGCTGCACCTATCTGGCATAGTCCTACTCCGTGTCCCCAGCCGGCTCCTGTTAAAGTAAAGGTTGTAACTTGTCCTTCCTCCTTCAGCGCAGCGGTCTTTCCTCCTTCAGCGCAGCAGTCTTTGTTTTTATCCACCACAAACGCAGATGAATAAAGGTGTGAGCGCGATAGCCACTTGCGTATCTCCAGCTCTTTGCCCACTGTCATGGTGCGCTTGGTGCCTACAATCTTCAGTTCGTATATTCTTGCCGAGGGTCCTCTCTTTATCGGAATCAGTTCTTCTATCAGCCCGAAGTCGATGCCGCTTCTTTCTTGCACTATCTCGCTCAGTTCTTCCTGTGTATATTCGACTTTCCAGCGGTAGAAATCCTGTGTCTCCTGGTCGTAGTTGTTTAGCACTTGTTGCAGAATCCGTCTGTCGCTTGTGTTGCAGAAGGCGGGTGGGGCAGTGCGTATCCACTGCTCAGCCTCGCTCTCTTGTGTGAGGTCAGGCAATGTGTCATTTGCGCTGTCTCGTACAGCCTCAAGATACGGATAATGCTCGTCTGCCCAGCAGTTCTCGAACAGTTCGGTCGCCCCTCCGCACGACTTGTAGAACCTTGCGTCGCACACTTCGCCGTTGTCTATGCTGCGGAGCACCATGCCTCTGGTCTCGTCAATAGCCTTCTGCACATTCTCTGACGTTTGTTTGGTTATGCCCTGATATCGTTGGCAGTGGTCGTCGGCGCAAACATCAAACAGACTGTGTGCATCCCGCTCATACCAGCGGATATGAAGAGTTTGTAAACTATTCAAACTTTCCGAACTTGTCAAACTTCCTAAAGTTGTCAAACTCTCCGAACTTCTTATACGGCTCACTATCGGGTGCAGCAGCCAGCTGCGGGAGATGACTGCATGTGCTTTCAGCAGTTCCATGCTGCTTGTCGCTGCCATCTCGCTTGAGATAACCGATGCCAGATAGTCCTCCACGTCCAATTCGTTGATGGCAATCAGTCCCGCCTCTTTGTTGAGCACTCGGTCGTGACCTGCAATTATCTTCAGGTTACCCTTGAAAGTCTGGTCTTCTCTTCTCTGCCAGTGAAAGTTTACTCCAATAGTTACCCCTCGCAGCACAAAGTTCTCTCCGCCTTGGAAATGCAGTTCGTCGTACAGCTGTCCGTCGAACCGTATTTGCCCCTGCTCAGCCGTGGCTGTATATTCACCGGTGTACTGTTTGCCGTTGAAAAGATAGTTGCCGTTGAGCATAAATCTTATTGTCTGCTCCGACATTATGCCTACATTCAATGGTCGTTCCATAATTTATCTGCTGTATAAAAAATCCGGATTCAGATAAGTTGCTTCTATAGTGTCTATTGCCTCAATGTCCTCTGCTGTCAGTTGCCTGCTCTCGGTGCACAGCCCTTTGGTCAGATGCTCTGCCAGTTGGTTTATATCACTTGTATTGCCGAGCAATGGTCTTAGGTTTCTTACCCTTTGTCTTACCGACTGTACCCCATGTTTCGCCATCTTCTCCACCGAAGGAGTGATAGCCTGCTGCAGTTGCGTAAAGTCCACGTCGTAGAGCATTGTGCCGTGTACGATTGTGCCGTCTCTGAGTGCATAGCAAGCGTTGCCCGACACTTTTCGTCCGTCAACCAGGATGTCGTTGTGCTCGGTCTTTACGGCATTCAGCCCCAACTTCCTCAGTATCGAAGCGATGTTGTCCAGATACTCTTGAAACACTTTCTCGGCATGCGTCTTGGGCACTATGTACGACAGCATCAGGTTACCTTCGTCTGCATATACGCATCCGCCTCCGCTCTTCCGCCGGTAGGTCTGTATATCGTTCTCCTCACAGAACTTGAGGTTTACCTCTTCTGCCATCACCTGGTGTCTGCCGAAGATAACTGTCGGCTTCACTATCCACGTAAAGAATACCCCCTCATCGTATGAGAGGATATTCTGACCGAGGTATTCTTCTGCTGCCAGATACCAAGTTAGCCGCTTGTAGTTTGGCACAAGGATTTCTATCATGTGTCAGATTTGCTATGTTTGCCGGGTTCGTTATGTTCATAAAGTTAACTCCTCAAACTTCTCAAACATGTCAAACTTTACGAACTTGTCAAACTTTTACAACCTTCTCAAATTCATCTTTATTCTTGCTTTCAACTCCCATGTGCGGATTCTGTCTTTGTACAGATTGTTCCTGTTCATTCCCTCTATATCTACGTTGGCATCCGAGTTGTCGTCCCAGCGGCGGCAGTTATATACAACGTCGTATATTCTGCCGATCTGATATTCACGACTTACCCTTAGCCCTACTGCGTAGTCTTCTCCGTACTTGGTTGTCGGGAAGTTTATCTGTCTCAGCATGGGGGTGTAGAATCCACGGGGAGCACCTAAGCCGTTGATGCGGAGTGCGTTGTTCCTTCCGTTCTCTGGTGTCCACTCTCTGTGGTCGATTATTCCTGGCGGCAGTGTCTCAAGGTCGAAATTGGTCATTCTGTATGTGCCGACTACCATGGCACAGTTTTGCTCGTGGAAGGCGTCAATAAAACGTTGCACTGTTGTCTCGTCGTAGTACATGTCGTCCGAGTCCAGCTGTATGGCAAATCTGCCGCATTTGGGATGGTGCAGTGCCACATTCCAGTTGCCGCCTATCGCGTGCCACGATTTGTCCTGTGCAATGTATATCAGTTTCTCATCTCCGAGCAGCGACTTGATTATCTCCACCGACCCGTCTTCTGAGTTGTCATCCACCACTATCACATTATATTTATAAGGTGCACGCACTTTCTGTGACAATGCCGAGCGGATGGCATCGCCTATGGTGCGGACTCTGTTCTTGCAGGGTATGATGACCGATGCTTCATACTCGAAGTCGCCTGCCTGCATATCCACGTCTTTGAACTTAGGCTCCAGATAGCCTCCTATGTCTTTTAGGTGCTGGGTGCAGGCTTGCTCCATCTCTATCTGCACTCCGCGGTTCTTGGGGTCAACATAGTCGAATAGTTTCTCGCCAGACTTTCTTGTGTCAAGTTCAACGTCATAGTACAGATACTCGTTTATATGCTCCAACGCACCCTTTTGGCTTACTTTCAGGCGAAGGTCGTACAGACCTGCATACTTATAGTCAACCGTCATGCGGCTCACTGCCTCTTTCACGGCTGATGAGCGGTATAGCAGCACCGAACCGAAGTCGAAGTCGTCTCTCAGTGCGCCCATCTGATAGTCAATAACAGGCGCTTGTGTAGTCACGTCACCCACTTTGTTGAAGTGGTCGGCATACACCATCATTGCACTCGAGTCTTCCAGTAGTGCCACCATGCGCTCAAGTGCAAACAGTACGAATGAAAGGGTAGTGTACTTGGTGTAAATTAGCGTGTAAGGTGTGGTAGCATGTTCGGCTATATAGCGCATGTTCTTGGTAGAACGGATGTCGCCTTCAAGCAGGAATACTTCTTTTACGAGGTACTGCTTCTTGAGGTTTTCTACTGTGAGAGCCACCTGCTCATCACTCTCAAAGGGTACAAAACAGTTAATAGTTTTCATGATATATCGATATTTGAAATATTGTAGCGATTTGACACTGCAAATTATTTTATTGTACTTTGATTATTTCACAACTTGTACCAAGCGAACGGGGTTACCGTTGCAGGGAGGATTCCCTCCGGTAGCCACTGTTTTGCCATTTTGAATAATCAAGACATTAGCTAAATCGTTACCTGCTAGTTTAGATGACCAATAACAGGCTAAATTGGTAATAGCAAACATTCCCGTACCGCTCCGATAACCGGTATTGGGAAGAAAGACAGCACCCAAATCCTCCAACTCTTGCCATTGTTCTACGGAATAATCGTTGGTACTCCAATCCGGGGCATTAGGAGTGAACCGGATAGTGTTTGAAAAGTAGTTGTCAGGCAAAAAGATACATCCGTGTATGCCATTTACGGTAGCAGAACTCATTAGAGACTTGGCATTGTTACGTTTGTTTAACAAATATCTCCACTCATCTGCTTTTGGAGTACGCCACTTATTGGCAGTGTTCCCACCGTTGCTGACAGGGTTCACTCCCCAGTCTGTAAAAGTAGAATATTTAGAAATGCTTGTACTCGTGAGTGTAGGATTGTTACCTGTGCCCCAACCAAACAAATCAATCCAACCATCGTAAGAATCGGAAATGTTCTTATTGTCATCTCCTATTATGTCCCATTGATGCTCAGCAAAGCGCCAAGTGCCGGTGGAGGCTTGGTACTGCAGGTTGCCCGGAGCAAATATGACTTTGGTGGTGTCACTTACGGAGAAACACATTTTGCTGTCATAATCCATTCCTTCTCTTGTGACCACACAAGTGGCTTTGTGTTCAGTATTTCCCGTGCCATATTCGGTGATAGTGATAGTGCCGGTAGTAACGTTGGGGGTAGTGGAAGGTGCAACTGTTAGTTTTATTGTGCCATTGTTTTTGCCCACACCCGGTGTGTAGCTGAGCCAGGCAACATCACTGTTAACCGACCATTTAGTGTCAGCAGATACCAGCAACGTGTATTCATGTCCATTTTTTGGAGCAGAGATAGAAGTGGGATAAACCGACAAAATTGTTTCTACCTTCGTAGTATCGGGAACTTCCGGATTATTCGGATTCTCGGGCTTATTGTTGCAACTTGCCAGGACTAAGCAAACCATGATTGCCGCAAAAGAAAATTTCTTCATGATTATTGATCTTATGTGATTATAATGTTTATTTAGCAATGGTTAATTATCCGAAGCAATTGTCGGCAGTTGCTACAGATAGGGCATTTTATTAAAGAGGACAGACTACAGTATGTGATACTGCACAAATGCTTCAATTGCCTCATAGTTGGCAAGACCAAGTTGTGCATACAGCTCTGCCGTAGCATGGTTGCGGTCTTCTGCTCGTTGCCAGAACAGACGCTCGTCGTTGCCCATGAACGGAGCTGACTCCATCTGGCTCTGGTGCTTGAGTATGGTGTTGCGCTTGAATCGGAGTTCCTCAGGCGACATAGGCACAGCCATCTCTATCAGGTCAACCTCCCATTCCATCCAGGCACCGCGATACATCCAGATTCGGCAATCCTGCAGCCATTTCTCTGTATCTTTCAGTTCGTCTATCGCAGCCAGCACTGCGTCCAGACATACCTTGTGAGTGCCGTGCGGGTCTGCCAAGTCGCCTGCCACGAACATTTCATCTGGCTTCAACTCAAGCAGCAAGCGCTTTACGATGTTTATGTCTCTCTGACTCAGATCGCCTTTCTTTATTGTACCGGTCTCATAGAATGGCAGATTGAGGAAATGTATATGCCTCGTGTCCAGACCCATATGGCGGCATGCCGCAGTAGCCTCGCCTCGGCGGATAAGTGCTTTCAGGTCAAGTATCTCTCGCGTGTCTTGGTCGCCTACCTTCTCGTTTTTGAAGAAGTTCATGTACTCGTCGTATTTCTCCTCTATCACTTCGCTCTTTGTGTCGTGCAGCAGGTTGAAACCTCGTATGAAGTCCATGAAGCGCACAACCTCGTCGTCGCATACTGCTATGCAGCCAGAAGTCTCGTACGCGATATGCACGTTGTGCCCTTGCTTTATTAGACGTGAGAAAGTGCCGCCCATCGAAATCACGTCATCGTCAGGGTGGGGCGAGAATATCAGCACTTTCTTCGGATACGGAGTGGCACGCTCAGGTCTTGTCGAGTCGTCTGCATTGGGTTTGCCGCCGGGCCAACCTGTAATAGTATGTTGCAGCTGGTTGAACACTTTTATGTTGCAGTCGTATGCCGACCCGTGCAGAGTAATCAGGTCGCTCAGTCCGAATTCGTTGTAATCCTTGTTTGTCAGTTTCAGTATCGGTTTGCCCGTCTGTTGGCATAGCCATACTATCGCACGTCTCGTCAGTTGGTCGTCCCAGTCGCAACTTGTCACAAGCCAGGGATGACTTATTCTCGTCAGTTTGCTTGCAGCGGACAGGTCAACCACGACGTGTGCATTCTGGTGCATCTGTATTGCCGAGGCAGGGCAGGCAGTCTCTATCTTGCCCTCCACAGCGGCTTTTAGTTGCTCCGACTTGTGCTCGCCCCATGCCACCATTATTATTTCTTTCGCACGCAGTATAGTGCCTATTCCCATTGTCATCGCACTTACCGGCACCTGCTCTGCCGAGCCGAAAAGTCCTGCGGCATCATTCTTCGACACGTTGTCCAGTATCACCAGTCGTGTCTGCGAGTTGAACTGTGTGCCGGGCTCGTTGAAGCCGATGTTGCCTCCGCGGCCTATGCCCAGCAGTTGTATGTCTATGCCGCCCAACTCCTGTATGCAGTGCTCATACTCGTTGAAGGTGGCAAGCAATGTCTCTTTCTCCTGCATGCCGTCGAAAGAATATACATTTTTCTTCGGTATGTCAATATGGTCAATCAGCAACTCCTTCAGTTGATGGTAACAACCTTGATTCTTGTCCTGAAGCGGGTAGTATTCAAACAAGTTGAATAGTATCACGTTTCTGAAACTCAACCCTTCCTCCTCATGCATGCGTACCAACTCTTGGAATATATCCGTCATGCTTCTTCCTGAGGCAAGCGAGATGACAGCCTTCTCTTTCTTCTTCTGCTTGTCCAGAATCAACTCAGCTATACGCTTCGCCACTACCTGCGAGCCCTCCTTCGCTGTTTCGTAGATGTCTGTTTTCACTTGCTCAAGGCGTGTTACGCGACTAAGCTCGAACACATCCTCAGGGCGGTAGAGCCGTTTCTGCACGTGGCTCAGCGTGATGAGTGAACTAAGATTGTTTCGCATATTATGTTGTTGTTTTTGTATTTTTTAATCCATAACCGGTATCCGTAGCCTTTAACCGATAACCATTCTATTCCACGTGCAAAATTACTGCTTTTCCTACCTCTGTGCAACCGTTTTTTTTATGTTTTTCAACATATTTTACACACATTTTATGGCTTATCTTCTTTTCCTGTTTGTCATATTCTTCTTTTGTACTATCTTTGCACGGCATTTTATGCGGTGAAACTAAATGTACTTTTGTTTGAATTTTAATCTTTAAATTATATATCCTATGATTCTCATTGCAGACAGTGGCTCCACCAAGACTCATTGGTGTCTGATGGCCAACAATGGCGAAAACAACGAGTTCTTTACCGACGGCATCAACCCCTTCTTCCAGACTTCTGATGCCATGCAAAACTCTGTAAGCAACCAGCTCCTCCCCCAAATGGGGCATCTCATGTGGGTTGGACCTGTCACTAACGTCTTCTTCTATGGAGCCGGATGTACTCCCGAGAAGATTCCTTTTGTCACACGTGCTCTGCAGGCTGTCTTCAAGAAAGCACAAGTAGAGGTCAATTCCGATATGCTCGGAGCCGCTCGTGCGCTGCTTGGCAATGAGCCGGGTGTTGCTTGCATACTCGGTACTGGCAGCAACTCATGCCAGTATGATGGTGAGAAGTTCCTCAAGAATGTGCCTGCCCTTGGCTTTATCCTTGGTGACGAAGGTTCGGGAGCCGTGCTCGGTAAACGCCTCGTAGCTGACCTTCTTAAAAATCAACTCTCTGATGAACTCAAAGAGAAGTTCCTCACTCAGTACAACACTTCGCAGGCGGATATCGTTGAGAATGTCTATCGCAAACCTTTCCCTAACCGCTTCCTCGCCAAACTCTCCAAGTTTGCTGCTGAGAATATCTCCAACCCGCTTATCTACGACCTCGTTTATGACCACTTCCGCCTGTTCGTCACTCGCAACCTCAAGCAGTATCCTGCTGAGTTGCCTGTCGGTTTTGTCGGAAGTATTGCTTATTATTATAAGGATGTGCTTGAGAAAGTACTCAATGATAACGGTATCCAACTTGCCAACATTCTCCAGGACCCGATACCGGGACTCATTAACTATCATAAGAAAGACCTTATTCCGACATAAATCAAACACAATCTACCATAAAAACACAATCTATGTTTACCAAAATTACCGAACAAGCCTCCTTGCACGACAATCTTGACAAGAAGTCGGTCGGTGAACTTCTTCGTGAGATGAACGAAGAAGATCAGAAGGTCGCTCTTGCTGTGCGTGAGGCTATTCCTCAAATCGAAAAACTTGTTGAGGGCATTGTCTCTCGTATGAAACAAGGTGGTCGAATCTTTTATTTGGGTGCAGGCACCAGCGGACGCCTTGGTGTGCTTGACGCAAGTGAGATTCCTCCCACCTTCGGAATGCCGCCGACCTATGTCATAGGGCTTATTGCCGGCGGCGACACTGCTCTGCGCAACCCCGTAGAAAAGGCTGAAGACGATCCGGAGCGCTCATGGCAGGATTTGCTGGAGCATAATATCTCCACTTTTGACACTGTCATCGGTATCGCTGCATCCGGCACCACTCCTTATGTTATAGGTGCGCTTCGTCATGCTCGTGAGTTCGGATGTCTTACCGCTAGCATCTCATGCAACCCCGATTCTCCTGTGGCTCAGGAAGCCGAGATTCCAATCGAGGCTATCGTCGGTCCGGAGTTTGTCACCGGAAGCACGCGCCTTAAGTCAGGTACTGCCCAGAAACTCATCTGCAACATGATTACTACCACCACCATGATCCGTCTCGGACGTGTCAAGGGCAATAAGATGGTCAATATGCAACTCACCAATAAGAAGCTTGTTGACCGTGGTACACGCATGCTTGTCGAAGAACTCGGACTGCCTTATGACGATGCGCAGCGTCTGCTACTCCTTCATGGTTCAGTCAAAAGCGCAATCGACGCATACAGAGGATGTTAGAGAAAAACATGTTGTAAAACATATATTTTTTTAGAACACTCTTTTGCATTACTTGGGAATTTTGTTTATCTTTGCACCGCAGTTTCGGACTGTTTCGAAACTCGCAATGCCAATCATCTTGATTACACATGAAACAACACATTATGAAGAAAATCTACTCGTTACTAATCGTGCTGCTGCTTGTGCCTTATGCCTTCGCTTCAGTCACGGTTACCGGCAAGGTTACTTCTCAGACTGACGGTGAACCGGTCATCGGTGCATCGGTCATGGAGAAAGGTACATCCAACGGTACTATCACCGATTTTGACGGTAACTATTCCATCACTGTGGCAGACAAGGCAACACTCGTGTTCTCATACGTAGGTATGACCACACAGGAGCAGCGTGTCACCGGTCCCACTCTTAACATCAAACTCAAGGAAGATGCCATCGCCATGGACGAAGTCGTCGTCACTGCCATGGGTATCGTCCAAGAGAAGAAGCGTATGAACTTCGCAGTCCAGAATGTTAAGTCTGAGGACCTTACTGCAGGCAAGAATGCCAACTTCGTCAACGCCCTGCAAGGTCAAATCGCCGGTGTGCAAGTTACTAATGGCTCAGGTTCTCCCAATGCCGGCTCACAAATTATTATCCGTGGCGTGACATCTGTTAATACCGCTCAAAACAATGAGCCTCTATTTGTTCTTGACGGTGTGCCCATCCGTGGAGGAGCTACGGCGGCTGCTGACATCAACCCTAATGACATCGAGAACGTCACTGTCCTCAAGGGTGCCGCAGCATCCGCGCTTTATGGACAAGATGCTATGAACGGTGTCATCATGATTACTACCAAGAATGCAGAGGCCGGCAAAATGCAAGTCAACGCCAATGCAAGCTGGCAGTGGGATACTCCCACACGCCTGCTCAAACGCCAAAGCACCTATATGCCCGGTGCTAATGGCTTCTTCCGAGACAAAGCAAGCGGGGGATGGGGACCTATGCTTGACGAGAACCAACAAACCTATAATAGTCTGCAAGACTTCTTGACGACTGGGTTCTATCATAAGTACGATGTGTCCATCTCCGGAGGAACCGACAAGTTCCAAGGTTATGCATCTGTCAACTGGTCTAAAGCCGATGGTGTTATCCCTAATGACTACAAACAACGTTTTGGCGCTCTACTCAAAGCAACTTTCAAACCTGCCAAGTGGGTAACCTTCAATGCATCTGTCAACTTTATGTCTAATCAGTCTCGCTCCACTTACGGTATTAGTTCCACTTATCAGTGGCCGCTCACTGAAGACATCACTAACTATGAAGAGGCCACCGGCTATCCACACTTCCGCTACTACTCTGATGGTGAAGGCAATAAATACGCGTCTCCATACAGCCCCCTGTATAGCATTTATCATGATGGCGGTAAAGCACGCTCAATGCGTACTATTATAAACGGATCTATTAACCTGCACCCTGTAAAAGGACTTGAAATCATCGGACGTATCAACTATGACCTCGGTACCAGCACTTCAGAGAGTTATACTGTGCCTCGTTGGGATACGTCATATATTACTCAGTCATATTCTGAACCCAAAGAGCCAAGTGCCCCTGCAGATGATGCTACTGACAAGGAAAAGGAGGAATATAATGTGGCTTATCAGAAGTACTTGAAAGATAAAGCTCTCTATGAGAGTTATGTTGAGTATCTTAATGGTGATTATAAGACTGATCCATATCTGACTACTCTTGACATAGAGAAGATAGGTAAGGATAATACATATCTTGGTAGTTATTCAGCATCTACCGGACGGAGCGAACTGCTCAATGCCGGTTTCCTTGCTTCATACAAACTTGAGTTGCCAAAAGATTTCAGTCTTGACTTTATGGTTGGAGGTGAACTTAAAACAACCAAAGGTTTCTCCACAAGCAACCATGGTGTTGAGTTCGTAATCCCTGGTACCTATAGTCTTAAAAACACAAATACAAAGTGGTCTGATTTAAGTGACCAATCTGTCGCACACACCGAGAAACATATGTTTGGTTATTACTACGAGGTGCGTGCCGACTATAAAGGGCTTGCTTCTATTTCTACTACCGGTCGTTGGGACTGGTCTTCCGCTCTGTTGACAAGTCCGTATTTCTATCCATCAGTCACTGCCGGTCTCGTTTTCTCCGAGTTGATACCTGGTCTCAATGAAACTAAAAACAATTGGTTCTCCTATGGTAAACTTCGTGGTAACTATGCAAAGGTTGGAAAAGACTGCTCACTCTATCTCTTCGACCGCCGTTACAAACAGTTCACCACTTATCCTGATGGAGGGTGGGGTATTGACCCTACACGCTCTTCAGCCGCAAAAGACCTGCAACCCGAGATGATGTCTTCGTGGGAAATAGGTCTTGACCTGCGATTCTTTGACAATAGAACCAGACTTGATATGGCATACTACTCCACTATGGTTGACAATCAGATAGTGACAGTACGTGTCTCGCCTGCTTCAGGATACATCTTGCAGACAAGAAACGAAGGTAGTGTGCGCAACCAAGGTTTCGAGTTCTCGCTTGAGCAAGACATTCTCCGTCAAAAACAGTTCCAGTGGACTATGGCACTCAACTTCGGCCTAAACCGTGGACGAGTGGTCTCACTGCCTGAAGATGTGGCCGAAATCACAGGTCCTCAGTATGGTGATGTGTTCACGTCTGCTTATCTCGGTGGTTCTACCACAGGTCTCACAGGTAAAGACTATCAGCGTACTGAAGACGGAAAGATAATTTGCGATGCCGAAGGCTACCCGATGATTAATCCTAATAAAAATGAGTATATCGGTAATCGTGAACCTATCTTCTCCGCCGGCCTTCGCAGTACAATGAATATATATGGCGTTCAGTTCTCTTTCCTCTTCGATGGAAGACTTGGAGGCGATGTGGTCAATGTCACCGGCAGAAGCCTTCTTTCAGGAGGTATGAGCGCAATACTTGAGAGGTATCGCGGGCGTCAGGTCGTGTTTGATGGAGTAGTCAGTGATGGTAATGGCGGATACGTACAAAATACCACTCCCATCACTCTTGATGCTACCACAATCATAAACTATTTCTACAATGTCTCTTCTAACTTTATTGAGGACGGATCATATCTTAGACTTAGTTATGTTACACTCGGCTATGATTTCGCACGTCTTATGAAGAATCAGAATGTGCTGAAGGGACTAAATCTCAGTTTCACTGCCAACAACTTGTTCATGCTTACTAAATATACGGGTACCGACCCGATGTGTAATGCTGCAACATCTGGTGGTGGCACCGGTTCGGCAGGCGTTGATAATATGCCTATCCCTACTACAAGAAGTTATAATCTGTCACTTAATGTTAAATTCTAATGGGAAAGGATATGGTTATGAAAAAATATTTATATATAATAATGTGTGGTATGCTTGCAATAACTCTTGCAAGTTGTCAAGATTGGCTCGATATCAATACTGATCCCGATACTCCAATCACTGTTACTCTTGATCAGGCTTTGCCGCCTGCTATCTTCTATGCGGCACAGCTGTGCTACGACCATGCTGAATATGGAGTCTATATGTCTCAAGCGCTTACTACTGCAGGCAAGAGTCAGACAGGTTCCTATCCATATAGTCAAGGTTGGGAGTTCCTCGGTGTCAATCGTCACCCTATGTGGCGTCGGCATTTCTATGATCTTGGTGCCAATATCCAGAAACTCAATGAGATGGCAGAGGCGCAAGGCTCTCTCAACTACGAGCTTATTGGTCGCACTCTGATGCTCCATTCTACAATTTTTACAACCGATGTCTTTGGTGATATGCCGCGTTCCGAGGCTTATTTGAAGACCTCTCCTAAATATGACTCGCAAGCTGAAGTCTATGAGTGGCTGTTTGAAGAAGCAGATGAGTTGGCAAAACTCTATCAGGATCCTGAATGGACTAATGGAGAGAAGGCTCTGCCTATTTCTGCCACTACCGATCGCCTATATCAGGGTAATATGCAAAAGTGGGCTGCCTTTGAGAAGGCTCTTCGCTGCCGCCTGTGGCTTCGCAAACTACCCAACTGGGACAATACCCCCGCTACCTGCCAGAAGATTATTCAAATGGTTGATGAGGTGCTTGCTGACCCAAATTGGCAAGAGCCTCAATATTACTATCCCGGTGGACTCACCGAGAGCAACTGCCCTTGGGGAGCATACGCACCTGTTATCAACGCATGGGAGAGTCGTGGCAACCGCCTTGCATCATCTATTCCAACAACCTTCTTTGCCTATGCAATTCTTGGTTGTTATGCTGTTCCCGGTACAACAGTCAAATATGCTCTTGACCCGCGTGCCGAGATGATTATGTCACCTCGTAACGATGCCGGTGGTACTACGGCGATGCGTTGGCTTGAAAGCAATATAGGTATGGATAACTCAATGAAAGTTACATACTATCCTGATTTGTTTGCTGGCAATGGGCATAATCCGTATACGCAGAACACTGGCTATACCCCCCTTATCACTCAAGAAGAACTCTTGTTTATCAAAGCTGAAGCTCAATATTGGAGTGGTGATAAGGCAGGTGCTTATGAAACGACTTTGGAAGCTGTTCGTCACAATATGAATCGTTATGGTGTTCAGCAGGAAGGTTTGTCTGGAGCGGCCAAGACGCGTTATGAGCGCTATTTTGAAGTTCGCCTCCCGGGAGCTGCCCAGTTTACTATTGCCGATCTCATGCAGCAGAAGTATGTCGCCATGTATCTCCTGCCTGAGCAGTGGACAGACATGCGTCGTTACAATTATTCCAGTAAAACCAACGGAATTTATTACGACGGAGTTCCTGTCTATACTGTAACTACATGCCACAATCCGGCAAGGCAGAAGAAAAATGCTGTGGCTGACTTCAACGTGGAATATTCACTCCGCAGACCATTCAACCTCTATGCCCCGTATTGGGACCAACCCGACTGCTACGAAGATCCTTCGTCTAAGGCTGTCTATTCTCCTAACGCATGGGTCAATCGCCTCAATCCGGATACCGAAACAGAAACCAAGTACAATAAAGCTGAACTTATCCGTATCGGTGCTTGCGATGCTTCAGGAAAAGTGGATTACCACTGGATGCAGAAACACTTGATATGGGCAGGATTTAATCCCGCTGTATGTAGTTGCTCAAATGGTATTGAGTGGAAATAATTATGAATAAGTAGATTATCATATAATTAGTGTATATATGAAAACAACCAAAATACTAATGCTCGGACTAATGACTCTTAGTCTCATAGCATGTGACAAACACGACTTCTTCGACGATCTGGTAATTGTCGGACAAGTGGGGCCGCAGGCATATTGGGAAGTGGAAAGTTCCGTTGTTACAGCCGGTCAGCAGATGGGATTCGACGCCCAGTACTACACCTCTGAGAAAGAGCGTACCATAGACCATTCTGAAGTATGGTACAACTTGACAGAAAAGTTGGAGAAAACGGTAACTTGCCCATGGGTTACTACTTTCACTTATACTATCACATCCACAGTCTCCGAGGAAAAACGCGTCAGTCAGAAAATAGCTGAATATGCTCATGATGATGTGGGCCAATGGAATGACTCCCTGCATGCCTATGCTTTTCATGCAACATTCCCTGTCAGCGGTACGCTTAGCCCGTTCGCTTGGGTTAAACCTACAACATTTGATGAAGAGAAAATGAATACCTATTTTGGAGAGAATTATATGTCCGAGTTCAAGTCTGACCTCTACTCAAAAATGAGTTTCGCTGACTTCAAATCGATGTACACCAAGATGGGACTTGTAGAGGATTTTAAAATATATACTGATTCTACATTCGATGTCAACAGTAATGCTTATGTGCAGCACTTTCCATGGAATGCAGACTCCACAGCTACTCCTGTTCCTGACAAGATTCAAGAGTTATGGAATGATAGCATCAAGTTTGCTGACCTTATATTTAATTCTTCAGAGAATGCTTATTCTGTTGAGTACAAACGCTCATATTCCATCCGCGCTGTAATGCGTGTTTATGATGATATGGGCGTTTATGGCCTTACAGTCCCCAAAGATATTGACATTAATTGATATAAGTTATGAAGACATCATATTTCAAAATAGCATCGGCACTCCTTGTGGTAGCCGCAACTGGTTGCCGCGAGCATGAACCATTGGTAGAAAATCTGCCTCGAGAGGCGGTCTCGTTTACCTATGTTATCAACGGTGAATATCCGCTTGACTACTATGTTGACTCGGAAATAGAATTCACCTCTACATCCGAAGCGCAAGGCAATGCTGTGTGGTCTTTCGGAGATGGAGCAACTGCACAAGGAAATGTTGTGACCCACGCATACGACAAAGCAGGTACCTACTATGTCAGTTTGACTATAGAAAAGGCTGATGGAGAAAAAGTTGAGAAACGCCAACCGATTATGATCGCGGACATCAAGCCGCTGATGAATATCAATCCCTTTGAGGGTGTATGTCTTGTACGTACAACCATGGTTAGTTTCAACATAGAATTGCCTAACCCAAAAAACAGAAAAGAAGAGTATCTCTGGATATTCCCTGAAGGCACTACCACTGCAGATGGGACACCTATCGAGCAATCCACAGATACCTTGCCGGGTGAGGTCAAGTTCTCCAATGTAGGCTCCCAGACAGTTCGCTTGCAGGCAAAACTTGACGGACGTATGCTTGAAGAGGCATCCATAAATGTTCAGGTTGGTTATACCGATTCCGTGCCTACTCTCTACTATGCAGTCAAAGGCGGAAACATCATGGCTCTCAAACTCCCGCAGAATCCTCCTGCCGACATGAAGATAAGCCCGTTTGATATGGGCGTCTCCTCAGGTCAGCATCCCTTCAATATGTTGTTCAAAGACTCATCTTTGTATGTCCTTGATGCCGGCAAGGTGTTCAATTATGTTGCTGACGATGCAGGTATGGGGGACGGCAGAATCAATGTGATGGCGAAAGACGGTTCTAAGGTCGAAACCATGATTACTAATGCCGGTGGAGCCGGATATGAAGATCCGTATTTCGGTTATGTTGATAACAAATATCTGTATTTTGCCAACCGTCTTACCGGTATCTGTCGTGTGCCGCTTGGAGATAGAAACAAAGTGTTCAACTTGACTGATTATCCGTATTTCGTCAAAAACCAGCGCCTCGGATACTATAACACAACTCTTGCTTACAACTCGCTTAACGCTAATTTCTGCCTCATTGATAATACTTGGTATTGGGGTAAAGTATATGGTTCCCCGGCTATATATCGCTTTACCGAAGCAGATATTCTTGAAAAAGATATTTCAGGAAACGGTACAGCTCCGGAAGCAGGCCAGGCTCTTGCAGGCAATTCTGTCAAATCCATGTTGTGGGACGAAAAGAACAAAATTTTCTATTTTACCATCTGGGATGAGGGCTACGGCGGACTCTATGCTTGCACTATCGAACAACTTAATGCTATCGGCAACAAGAAATCTGATTTGGTTCCGTATCAACTCAAGCACACCAGTGGACTCCCCCTGCAGCCTGTTACAGAGGCAGGTAAGGGCGAGGGTAGTTCCAACGAGTGGATCGCTATATGCCAACTCGCTCTTGATGAGGCTACCGGTGATGTCTATTTCGGTTATCGAAATGCAGGTATGGCAGGAAATGCACCGACAGGACTGATGAGGTATAATGCTGCTACCAAGCAGATAGAAACAGTACTTGAGGGAGTGGAGGTTTATGGCCTTGCCGTCAATAACAATCCAAGTCAATTATTCTAATGCGACAACGATTTTCCATAATATTGATTCTTGTCACCTCTTTTGTAGCCGGAGTATTTGCTTCTCCCAAACGAGAGATGCGCAATGCTTGGGTGGCTACTGTCTATGCTCTTGACTGGCCAAACTCTTGGGGCGGGGGGACAGCAAACACTGAGAAGCAGAAAACGGAACTTATCGCTCTTATCGACTCTCTGCATGCTGCCAATTTCAATGGTTTGTCTCTGCAAGTACGAAGTTGGTCCGATGCAATGTACAACTCTAAATACGAACCATGGAGCCAGTATCTGACCGGAACCCGTGGTGGTGTACCTTCGTACGATCCTCTGCAACTTGCAGTTGAAGAAGCGCATAAACGTGGCATGGAACTGCATGTCTGGATTAATCCGTATCGCTACTCTTCCAATAGTAGCAGTTATGGCAAACTTGACACCGACTATAGCAATACTCATCCCGAGTGGTTGATACCATCCAGTGGTGGCGGACATATTCTTAATCCCGGATTGCCCGAGGTCAGGCAGCGTATTGTTGACATCGTTGCTGATATATTGGAGAAATACGATATAGACGGAGTTATATTTGACGATTATTTTTGGCATGGGGCATCGTTCACAGTTGACAAAGAACTCTACAATGCTAATAATCCTCAAGGACTGACTCAGGCTGACTGGCGGCGAGCTCAAGTCAATGAGATGGTACGAATGGTGCATGATACTATTAAGTCTATGAAGCCATGGGTGGATTTCGGTATAGGACCTCCACCACAGGTGGCATCAAGTGCCGCACATGCCGCGCAATATGGTGTTGACCCTTGTCCTTTCTCTGACTGGCAATACAATTCCGAGTATTCCGATCCTCTTGCTTGGTATCAGGCCGGTACGGTTGATTATATCGCTCCGCAGGCTTATTGGCCCATGGATAGTTCCTATCCCTTCTACGTGTTTGCTCAGTGGTGGGCTAAGGTGGCTGAGAAGTTTCAGCGTCATGTATATATGAGTCATGGTATTACCGGTGCTTCCGGAAATGCCACTCCATCTGCTGCTGAAATGGCAGCACAAGTGGCGGAACTGCGTCAGGATGACGCACTTGGTGCCCCGGGGTCTGTCTATTACAGCATTAAGAGCGGTATTAATAGGGCAGGTTGGATACAGGGTATGAAGCGGCTTGCCTATCCAAATCCTGCACTTCCGCCGCAAAAAATGTGGCTTGCTCCCGAACCTGAAGAACAGTTGTTCGTAAAAGGTGTGACCTATTATAACAAACAACTCACGTGGACTGCTCCGCAGAAGAATCTCTGCTTTGCGGTTTATAAAGTTCCCCGCGATAGCATGGGCAGACCGGGCGTTTTCTATAGAAGTGACTATTTGCTCGGACTTACTTATGAGAATTCCTTTAGTGTCAATTCCTTCGAAGGTGGCTTTGTCTATGCCGTATCAGTGCTTGACCGCAACAACACTGAGCACCCGCCTGTAATCTATGGTAACAACACTGTCGGTACTACTCCTGCTGCTCAGCTCACCTATCCAGCCGATGGTGATTCGCCACTCTTGCCTGCCTTCCTTAGATGGGAAAGCGATGCCGACTCCTGGTTCGTACAGATAGCTGAAGATGCGGATTTCAAGCAAATCGTGTCATACATTGAAACCGGTGAGCCGAGTTTCTATACTGGTCGTCTATCTCTTCTCAAAGAGGGGAAAGCCTATTATTGGCGCGTACGCTCAAGAAAAAACAATGCACGTGACTCATGGTCTGAGTCTCGCAGTTTTATAGGAAACGAATTCTCTATGACAGTTCCCGAAAATGGAGAGCAAGAGGTTGAACTTACTCCGGTGTTGCGCTGCGATAGTATCGAGAAATCTGGGGCAACCTACCTGTTTGAAGTAGCAACCGCATATACTTTTGCCTCTTCAAAAATAGTATTCTCTAAGACATCATCTCTGCCCGTAGTTACTCTCACGGATAGTCTCTTGCCTTTGACTACATATTATGCAAGGGTAACTGCTATGGACGAAAATGCTCTTACCATCTCTCGTTCAGATTATGTTAGTTTCACAACTAAACCTATTCCCGTTGAGGCTCCTGTGATTGTCTCGCCTTCCGATGGTGATACAATATCTTCATCATCTCTGCTGGTCACATGGCAACCTCAAGTGGCAAAAGGCTTTCGTGTAGAGTTGTCTACGGTTGCAACTTTTGCTACTCGTCAGACAAAGATACGTTCTGTTGATGGCAATGTATATTCCTATATCTTTGAAGATGTTGCTCCTGGCAACTATTTCCTTCGTGTTCGGGCAAGCGACGAAGGGGGGTATGTTGACTCTGGAGTACTGCAGGTTGTGGTTATTGCACCTACCGATGTTGAAAGCATTAGGGACAATACTTCGATAGTTATAACCAAAACAATTGAGAACGGACAGATTGTTATCACCAAGCCTGATGGCAAACGTTATAATGTGCTCGGACAACCGATGGGGATGTAACATAAAATATTGTTTTGATATATAAAAATATTTTTGTATCTTTGCCACGTTGAAATAAATACTTATTTACGGCAATCTGTGATTGTCTCTTAAGTATAATGAGTATGAATTAATACAATACACAATCAATTATTTAACCGCTCCGTGCCCCGCGGAGTATATCTGAAATCATGTATGTCGGTGCTGTCGGTTGGGGAAGGCAGAGGCCGATGTCAAAAACACAACCAAATAAACATGAAAAAGTATTTTATGCTTTTTGCAGCATGCTTGACAGCAATAGCACTGTCGGCTGCTGGAATGAATGTTGCTGAAACCGGTGGTGCTATCAAGTTGGTATTCTCTGAAACAGGTACCTCAAGTGATGCATCAACCAAGTTGACAGCAATAGAGGATATCCTTGAGTCCGGTTCAGACTATGTTACTCTGACCACCGCCACTGAAGTTTACAAAGGTAGAACAGGTCGTGGCAATAAGTTGGGCGGAAGTAGCAAGGCTTATGAACTTGTTATGACTCTAAAGAATCCTGTAAAACCTACAAGTATTGTTATCAATGCTATGCCTTATCAAAACGATAAGGATAAAGCAAACAACAAGATGGTCTTTATGGGCGACACTATTGTGTTGGCAGAGACGGGCGCACTTGCTGATTATACCATTGCTTACGATGGTAAAACTGAAGTTAGTGCAATCTCTCTAAAGGCTGTTCAGGATGCTAACAATCGTATTTACGTAACATCCATTACTATTAATGCCGGAGAATCTGCTGCACCGGAGCTTAAGACCGTTGCAACAGTTGAAAAACTCTGGAGTAAGACTGTGGCTGAAATTGGAGTAACTGCTGCTGACTCTCGTCAAGGTGCAGGATATAATGGTGCTATCTACATTCTCAATAAGGCTAACCATTCATTGGTTGCTATTACTGAAAATGCTAAGGATACCATTATTAATGGAAATATTGTTGTCGGAACAGATACAATAAAACTTGATGGTACTGCTTATGCATTGGATGATGCCGGAAACTTCGTGATGGAAGGCACATTCCCCAATAAACCTTCTCACCTTGTTGTTCGTAAGGCTGATGGCTCAGAGGTTGACGACCTGGCTATAGAAGGTCTTGCTCGTACTGACTTCATCAATGCTACAGGTGATGTGTTCTCTGAAGATGGAGGTCATGTATTCGTATATGGCAATAGCGCTACGGGTCTCTTGGTTTATAAAATTGCTAAGGGTGCTATAGTAAACACTACTACTGTTAGTGTAGCGGGTGCCAGTGGTGGTAACTATGTTATTGCTGGTAACGATACTAAACAAATTGCTCACCATCGTACTAGTGAGAATGGTTGGGTTCTTATCGATAATGGTGTTGCCACCACTATTGAGAATATGGAAGGCTTCAAGAAGACTACTCTCGGTGGTGATATTATCACTCTTGCTGGTAAAGAGTTCTATATCTATCCTGCTGGTACAACCAATTATAACTCTGAGTTCTCTATTAGAAATATGACTGATGGTGTTATGGTTGTTGACAAGACTGATGCCGCCAAGACTATCTTCTTCGCAAATGATGTTACTAAACAACCTGGCTCAACTTCCACCGCTAACTGGTTGATTGCAACTCCTATCGATGCAAATAATGCATACATCCATTTGTATAATGCTGCCGATGGTGTTGCTCTCTTCAAACTCTCAGTTTCTGTCGCTGCAGAGCTTGTCATTTCATGCGATGAGACACAAGGTACTGTTACCGGCGGTGGTGACATTGCTGTAGGCGCAAATGCTACTGTAGTGGCTACCCCAAAACCCGGTTATGAGTTTGTTGCTTGGAAGAAAGGTGAAACAACTGTTTCAACCGATCCTACCTACACCTTTGCCGTTAACGAGAATACCGCTCTTACCGCTGTGTTCGAGGCTAAAGCAAATGTAACCATTACCCTTGCAGTTAACGATGCAACCCTCGGCTCTATTACTCTTCCCGAAGGTATCGTAATGGGTGAGAACTCTGTTGTCTATGGTACTCCTGTTGCTCTTGTTGCTGTTCCTGCAGAAGGTGTATCATTCCTTGGATGGTTCAAGGGTGAAGAACTCTATTCTTCTGACCTCAATATTTCTCTTACCGGTAAGGAGAGCATCTCGCTTTCTGCTAATTTCGCTAAGGCATTGGTTCTCTCTTATGAACTCAACGGTGGTGTTACCAACGACTACGGATGGACAAGCAAGGCACACATGGCTCTGTTGCTCCAGGAAGATTATAATACTGCTTATAGTGCAACTAAAGCATGGGCAAAAGAAGAAAATGGCGTAATCTACTACTATGTTGGCGGTGAATGGCAACTGCCTTCTGATGTACAAGGTAAGGCAGCCGATGTTAGTGGCTTTATTCAGAGTGTTACCTATAATACATCTGATAATTTAGTCAACTTGCTGCACAATGATAAATGGCTTCTTTTGATGAACTACATTGACACTCTGCGCGTGAAAGCTGGTAATGCGGTTGCTGATGAAGGCGCATTGCGTGCTGATGTCTCCGGCTTCTTCCTCTGCTCACCTGCAATTACTGACTATCGTCATACTAATGACTATACTACAGCAGGAACTGAGGAGGCATTCTTAAGTGCTAATAAGATCGGATTTGCTAACCCGACAGAAATCAAGACCGGTGTTACTCTCAATGCTCCTTACAAAGAAGGCTCTACCTTCGATGGTTGGTATGCAACTGCCGACTTCTCTGGCGATAAGATTACTTATGTAGATCCTGAAACAGTTATCCCTGGCGGTAAACTCTACGCTAAGTGGATTGAGTACATCCCAACAATTGCTGAAATTTATGATATGGAAGTTGGAGTAGAGACCAGGGCTAAAGGAACTGTAACATACGTGGCTGGCTCTAACTTCTGGATTCAGGATATTACTGGTGGTATATTGTGCTATCAGAAAGATTTAGGACTTGCTGTAGGAGATGTAGTTACTCTTAAGGCAAAAACGGCTACCTTTAACAATTATCCTGAACTGACCAATATTACAGTCGAGAATAAGGAAGCAGGTGCCGAACTCACTCCCGAAGTGGCTACTATCTCTCAGGTAACTGCCGAACCGGCCAAGTACATGTATAAACTCGTGAAGTTTGTCGGAATACGTGTTGCTGGTTATACTGAAGATAGTTATGCTAATCCTATATTTACCGATGGTGATAATACTATTGTAGGTCGCTATGGTTTGAAAGCAGAAACTACTCCAGCTAATACCCGTGTGAACTTGAAGACTGTCGTAAGTTGCGATAGCAAGGGTCTACAACTCCGTGGTGAAGATAGTTGGGTAGAAGAAGTAGGTGGCGCTGGCGTGGATCCGTACCAGTATCCTGCTCGTATGGCTGAAGGCGACTTCGCTGGTTATACTCTTGAGAACGACTGGCTGTACTCAATCAACCTTGACAACTATGGTGACAATGTTCCCGGTGTTGATGGCGCTATGCTTCGCTCTATGGTTGAGAAGGACGGCAAAATGTACTTCCTCAATCGTACATCTGACGGTGCAGGCTATTTCGTCGTTGTTGACGGCAAGACAGGTGTCATGGAACCCAATCGTCTGAACATAACAGGTGACCATCTGTTCCAAAAGAAGACTGTCAACGCTGAAACCGGTGCAGAAGAGTGGAGCAGTGCTGTTCTTCTGCCGTTCAATCATGTAACCAAAGACTCCGAGGGCAACATCCTTGTCGGACCATGCATTGCCGGTGCACACAATATGATGATTTACATTGTTGACGAAAAAACTGGTGCAGCTACCGAACTTATCAACGAAGCTATCTGGGACAATGCTGATATGGATAGCATCGTATATCGTCTTGATGCATTCGGTGCATGGGGTGATGTTAAGTCACATGCAGTTATAATAGCCTCAGTCGCTTCTTATACTGCTAATGCAGTAACATCAGGCTTGAATGCCTTCCGTTGGGAAATCAACAATGGTGTGGCTGAAATGGCAGAACTCGTTGAGATCACAGCTTCTGAAACTGATGATTTCAAAACATATCTCGTTAATGCTGAAGGCAAACCGCTCGCAAATGCTGGTATATCACCTACTGCACTGCCTCTTGATGAAGAATACTTCCTCATCGATGGTCAGGCTACTTATCCTACTCTCATCAGCCGTGATGGTGATGTTGTTGACGACTTTAAGAACAATCACGCTGGCATACTCAAGGTTGGTAATAATGTAGGAGACACTTGCACGCTGCAAGTCAACAACAATGGTCTTGCTCAGTTCCAGGTAGGTGGCGATTACTTCTTCCTCATGGCTGCAACTTGCTACACCGGAGTTCCTAAGAATGTATATGCTCTCTACAAGTTCAAAGATGCAAGTCAGTCGTTTGCTGAGATGGAGCCTCTGTGGTTCTTCCCCAATGCAGGTCTTGGCGATGGCAAGGGCAGCAGCTTCCAAGCTACTCCGTATGTTGAAATTGATGGCACTGAAGCTAAGATTTATATCTATCAGCCTGCAGCCGGTTACGGTGTTTACACCTTCACTGGCAAGGTTGGTACAGGCATTGAAAACATCATCGATGCAAGCTACGACAAAGTGCAGAAAGTGCTTGAGAACGGTGTAATCTACATCTATCGCAATGGTGTTAAGTACAACACTATGGGTGCTCAAGTGAAATAATGCAGATACTGCATAAATTCATAATCAGCGGGGCGGCAGCAGTGTCGCTCCGCTTTTTTTATAATATACTTCTTTTCTTGTTTGTAACTTTGAAAAATATTCTGTAACTTTGCAAGCGTATATTTTAGACTCCGTATTCACCATGAAACGCACGCTTCTATATGCCCTTATTATCATGTGGCTGACTCCTTGTGTATCCTTTGCTGTTGAAGTCTCGCTTAATAATATAGCCTACAAAGTTGATACTGTGGAGTACTATCCTGTTGGTCCCGGTACCGACTATCTTAAGGTTCGTTTCACTCGTGCCGACAATGCTTCGTCTATGCTTAATGCTTATATTCTGCAGGTTGATACACGTAATCCATACGTTTCCATAAAGCAGGAACTTGGTAAGAATAAGATCGTTGGTTCTGAACGCCCGTCTTCTATGGCAGAAAGAATAACCACTTCCACTCATGTCGCTTTTGCTGGTACCAACGGTGACTTCTTTGTTACATCAGGCGATGTAGGGCTTCCTGTGGGACTCACTATCGAGAACAGCGAGTTTGGCTACCTGGGATCTACCAGTCGCCGTGTCGGAGCAGTGACTGCCGAAGGCAAACCGTTCGTGGCGGCCAACTGGAAATATTCTGGCAGACTATACACTGCCGGTAACAAAGATACTCTTGTCATAAAGCATGTCAACTACACTCGGCAAGCCGATGAGCTCGTCCTCTACAATCAGCTGCAAGGCGCTACCACCGGCACCAACCAATTTGGTACCGAACTTCTTGTTGAACTCTGCGAAGGTGAGCAATGGAAGACTCATGGCAAGCAGAAAGTGGTCGTGAAATCAAAGCAACGTAATGTAGGCTCTATGCCTATTCCTGCGGGACAGGCAGTGTTGTCAGGTCATGGCGAAATGCAGAAGGCACTTGACTCTTTGGTTGGTATTGGTGATACTCTCACAATTCGGTTTACTCTCAAACTTGATGGAGTAAATACCAATCTCAGTCAGTCAATTGGTGGCGACAACTACGTACTTATTGTTGATAGCGGTCGTATTCCGACATCCGGTTATTGGAATGAACTGCATCCGCGTACAGGCTATGGTATGTCGCAAACAGCTGATACTGCTATCTTTTGTGTAGTTGACGGACGTGGAAAATCCGTTGGTTGCACTACCAGAGTTTTGGGCGAGATTATGGCGCATTTTGGTGCATGGCGTGCGGTCAATTGGGATGGTGGCGGTAGCAGCAGTATGTATATTCGTCAGATTGCCAATCAGGTTAATATGGGATCCGATGGTACAGAGCGTGCTGTAGGTAATGCGATGTTTGCGGTTGCTAATCTTCCCGAAGAAGACGATGTGGTCGCTAAGATACTTCCGCGTACGGGTAGAGTACTCCTTCCCCGCTATGGAATCTATAAACCGCAGATATTAGCCTATAATCAGTATGGTCTTCTATTGTCAGGCGATTTGCAGGGATGCCGGCTTTCGTGTGATGCCTCTGTGGGCGATATAGTTGATGATAGTTTCCTTGCATCGGGACCCGATGGAGGCATTCTTCATGTGTCTTATGATGGAGTTTCATGTGATATCCAGATAGATATGCTTAATGGTGCTGCCCCGCGCTTTGCTCTTGACTCTCTGCTTATAGACAATCGTCATCATTACAAAGTGGTTGTTGCTGCTGTTGCCGGTGAACAGACTCTTGAGCTTGAAAACAAAGCTCTGGCATGGACGTCAACCAGCGAGGACGTATGTGTGGTTTCTGCAGATGGCGTAGTTCAGTCCGTATCTGACGGGCAGGTGCAGGTCGTAGGCAGTGTTGGCGATTTTTCCGATACTTTGCTGGTTAACGTTGAGAATGCTGCTTCACCTCACGAACATGTCAGCTTGTACCTTGACAGTATTTGGAAACTGTCTTCTTCTTCAGGTTTCAATCCTGTTCTTACGGTTGATAATAGCAGTCTCAAGGTTGGTTATTCATATTCCATTACTCGTAGTCCGTTCCTGCAGATGGAGTGTCGGCAACGCTTGTACGGACTGCCCGACAGTATAGGATTTAGATTACTGACCACGGCAAAACTGGATAATGTTACTGTTGGACTTAGGCAGGACAAAGCGAGACTTACGGAACTGGTTAAAAAATCAATATCACCACTCCCTGTCGGAAAAGATACCTTCTTGTGCTTTTCCTTGAGCGATGTGCTTGATACGGATGATCTGTCTGTTTTCCCGGTGAATCTGAATACGCTCAGGTTTGCAATCAATTCTTCTAATCAGGCTGGTAACTATCATATTCTGTTGTCTGATTTCACCCTCATTTACAAAGGTATGCAGATAACAATGATAGATAATGTTCAAAATGCTGATATTCATGTCTATCCTAATCCTGCATGTGATAAGATTTCTATTGAAGGGGTTTCTCAGGGTGATGATATCAGTCTATACGATCTGAGTGGAAAAACTGTATATAGGCAAGTGGCTGATACTGGCATTCATCATATCTCTCTCGTACATTTCCCGATAGGTACCTATCTCCTTAAAATTAATAATTATAGCGTAAAACTCTTTAAACAATAATATACCATGAAACGATTTCTTACTTCTTTTTTTGTGAGCGGCCTTGTGGTGCTCGTTATGGCTCAACCTGTCCGCGTGTTGAGCAATGAAAAACTAGCAGATGGATGGAATCCTGTCTTCTCTGCCGATGCAACAGAGGTCCTCTATGTCGCTGATGAGGCCGACGAAGTCCCGGTAGCGGTAGAACGCTCCAACCTATATGTTGCTAACGAAGATTTGCAACTTGTGCTTTATCAGAATGGCAAGCGCACCGTGCTTGCTCCTCATGGCACTGATGTCAACTATGTCTGGATTTCTCTGTCACCGGACAAAACCAAAATCCTCTTTAATACCCTCTACGGTACTGCCGTATGCGACCTTAAGGGTAGGGAGATTGTCAATCTCGGATCGCTGGATGCCCCCGTTTGGTGCGGCAACGACAAGGTCGTAGGTATGCTCGATACTCACGATGGCGACTACTTCACTTCCTCCTGCATCGCCATCCGTTCTCTCAATGGTAAACTCAACCAGCAACTTACAGAGCCTGGAGAGTTTGGTATGTATCCTGCTGTATCACCCGAGACGGGTATGATTGCATATAGCACTCTCCGTGGTGAGGTGCGCCTTATGAAGACCGACCTCATGGCTAAGGCGGTTAGTAAAACTCCTAAAGCACGTAAGGTCGCTCCTGCTCTTAAGCCGCGCAGGATGTCTAATGCCCAATATACAAGTGCTAGCCAGGTAAAGATTTATATCAACCCCGGTCATGGCGGACACGATAGCGATGACCGTCCTATGCATATTTATCCTTTCCGGCAAAACGACCCTGAGAGTTTCTGGGAGTCAAACTCCAATCTCGACAAAGGACTCAAACTCAACGAATGGCTGCAGCGCGAAGGTTTCCAGACTAAGATGAGCCGTACGCAGAATCGTACTGAAGACGACCGCGCCCTCTCTGCTATAGTGGCAGAGGCCAATGCCTACAATGCCGACTTCATGCTCTCTATACACTCCAATGCCGGCGGACCGAGCAACTATGTGCTCGAACTCTACTCCGGCCAGGACCAGAATGATACACGCACCTATCGCAATCCCGCTCCGCGTCAGGACGAGAGTCGTGCCATTTCAACCGTGATTGCGAAATACCTTACAAGCAACAAGATCACAACTTGGTCGCCTGCCAGCCGTGCAAATGGTTGGGTTGTCGGTGACAAAACCTTTGGCTACACTATCATGGGGGGCTGGGGCGATGGCTACGGAGTGCTCCGCAAACTGGCAGTACCGGGTGTTATCTCTGAAGGTTGCATGCATGATTATATTCCTGAGACCTATCGTCTGATGAATATGGATTACAAGTGGAGGGAGGCTTTCTATTTTATGACGGCTTTCTGCGAATATTTTCTTGATTACAAACTGCCTTATGGCGCTGTCGGAGGACAAGTGCGTGATTGGTACAACAAGATGGAATTCCCTAAAATCACTGCTATAAAAGGCAGTCGCGATGAACTACTCCCGATTGACAGGGCTAAGGTCGAACTGCTTAAGGACGGCAAGGTTATTAAAACTTATACTACTGATACTCTCTACAATGGCGTGTTCTTCTTCTGGGATTTGGAACCGGGGACATACACCCTACGTACTGAGCCCGAACACTACTATAAGATGGAAAAAGAAGTCGTAGTTAAGGGTGGTGAGATATCATATCAGGATTTGCTTGTTGACAAGAAACGCGAGACACGTCCTCAAGTTGTAAGTTATAGCCCTCACGTGGAAATCACTGATAGTGTCAAAGTGTCAGAGCAGATAGTGCTCAATTTCAACTGGGATATGCTTGAAGAGCCGACTCGTGCTGCATTCTCAATATCTCCTGCTGTAGAGGGCACTGTCACTTTCGAGAACTCCTATCGTACCCTAGTCTTCACGCCTGAGCGTCGGTTCGAGAAAGCAACAGAGTACACTGTAACCCTTGCTAAGTCTGCATGCCATCCTGATTCCAACTATCCTAACACTATGGCAGAAGATTTCGTCATGAAGTTCCGTACCAAAGACCGTTCAGACCTGGGCATAGTCCTCAGTTACCCTCAAGATAATGCTATTGAAGTGCCCTTGAATCCTTCCTTCATTCTTGTATTCGATGATAAAATCAATTCTTCATCTGCAAGAAAGGCATTGTCTCTTGCTGATGATGCAGGCAATACTGTTAGTCTTAACACAAGGTCATACCGTTATAACACACTGACTAATTATGGTAATGTGACGTGTGAAGCAACTGAGGCACTTGAACCGGATAAAGATTATACTCTTATTGTCAGTGCAGACATGGCAGATGCTAATGGAATATTCTTGAACCGTGTGGTACGTATCCCCTTCCGCACACAAACTTTGTCTTCAGCCGAGTTGCCGGTGTTCGATCGTCTTGAAGAACCTGCCTTTGCTCCCGACACATTGAATAGCCGTGGTATGGTTGCAGTTTCTTCTATGCGGGATGCATCTAAGAAATTTACAGGTAGTTATTCGTCTGCACTTATCTATACTTTCAAAGACATTGATGGCTTTGCCACTTATAAGTATTCGAAAGCTGCCGATGTCGTAGGTAATAGTAAGTCTGAGTTTGCATGTTATGTCTTCTCCGACTTCTCTGGTAATTTGCTTGAAGCCAAGTGGGAGGCTGAAGGTGATATACATTACACTCCAATGACGGTTCTTGATTATGCAGGATGGAGATACATAAAGTCCGATTTGACCTCTTTGCCCGCTGGTGTTGATTTCCAGTTTATGGGATTCCGCCTTTCACGCCGTGATGGAGTTTTGTCGGAGAAAGGTACTGTATTTGTTGATGACATTATGTTCGAGCGGCATATTGATACATCTGTTGACAATGTGTTGGAGCACTCTGTCTCCATCTATCCCAATCCTGCCAGCACCCTCATCTCTGTCTCCGGACTCGCTGAGCCTGCCCGCCTCAGTCTTTACACTATCGATGGTAAACTTTCGCGCTCTGCATTTGGCTCTATTCTCCCTGTAGCTAATGTGGCGGAAGGACTATATATGTTGCATGTTACCACTGCAGATGGTACAAAAGTAAGCAAAGTAATAATCAAACACTAAGCGTACAACGATATGAAAAAAACATTCTTTTCTCTGCTGTTACTCGTGGCTGTCGCAGCCTCGGCACAGCAGACAGTCTATCTCCCTCACAAGGGTGGCAACGGCATTACTACTGCCGAGCGTGAGGGCACACGTGGACAGCTCTTCGACATCACTGAGCCTCGTATCGATGTTTATCTGCCTAAGACCGACAAACCTGTGCCGATGATACTCTGTTGCCCCGGTGGCGCATACCAGTATGTCTCTATACCCAACGAAGGCACTTATGTGGCTCAGTGGGCGTTGCAGCATAATATCGCAGTTGCAGTGCTCAAGTACCGTATGCCTAACGGACATGAGAATGTGCCGCTCGAAGACGCTCTCGATGCTATGCGCATACTTCGCGATAGCGCTGCGGTATGGAATCTCATACCTGACAAGATCGGTGTCATGGGCTTCTCTGCCGGCGGACATCTGGCAGGCTCTCTCACCACAATGTATGTTGACCGCATCACGCGCCCGGACTTCTCCATTCTCGTTTATCCTGTGCTCTCAATGACAAAACAGACACACGCTAAGACCCGTCAACTGCTCCTTGGAGATAATCCTACACCGATGCAGGATGCACGCTGGACACTGCTCAACAATATCACAGCCGACACTCCGCCTTGTTTCATCGTGGCATGTCAGGACGACAAAGTGGTGCCTGTCAGCAACAGCATCGATTTCTACTCGGCTCTCACTGCCAACAACGTGCCGGCTGAATTGCTCATCATGCCGACAGGTGCTCATGGCTTCGGGTTCCAGCGAGAGATTCCGCAGACTGCTGAGTTCCGCATGTTGCTCCTGAGTTGGCTCGACCGGTTGTAGGCTGCTCTTAACTCCATGCTTGAGCTTAGGGTGAGCCTGCGCTGAGCATAGGACAGAGTGTTTCCGCCTTTTCGTGAGAAACTGTCAATATGGCAGTTTCTCATTGTTTATTTTGAGGTTTTTCGGGCGGTACACTTTTTGTTGTTGCTTATTCAGCAGAAAAGTAGTAACTTTGCACGCTAATTGTAGGGTAAATCGAAATAAATACTGCAGATGTGTCCTGCAAGCAGGCTGTAAACTAAATAACAAAAACTAAAAACCCAAAACTGACATACACTTATACAACATGGGATTCGTAGATTTTTTGCAGAAACTGTTCGGTAACAAGTCTCAGCGTGACCTGCGCGAGATTATGCCATATGTAGAGAAGATCAAGGCACAGTACGAACAGATAGATAAACTTGGTAACGATGAGCTGCGTCAGCGTACAGAGCAGATTAAGAAACAGATAGCTGACTTTGTGGCTCAAGAGAAAGCACGTATTGCCGAACTCAAAGCCTCAGTGGAGGAAACTCCTATTGAGAAGCGCGAGAAGATATATCACGAGGTTGACGAGCTTGAGAAGACCATCACCAAGAAATATGAAGAGGTGCTGCTTCAGGTGCTGCCCGAGGTGTTTGCCATCGTGAAGAGTACCGCACGCCGTTTTGCTGAGAATGAGACTATTGAAGTCACTGCCACACAGATGGACAAAGACCTCAGTATCGACCATGACTTCGTGCATATCGACGGCGACAAGGCTGTCTATCAGAACCACTGGATGGCGGGAGGTAACGAGATCACTTGGGACATGGTGCACTACGACGTGCAGCTTATTGGCGGTGTAGTCCTTCATCAGGGAAAGATAGCCGAGATGGCAACAGGTGAAGGTAAGACCCTTGTCGCTACTTTGCCTGTCTTCCTCAATGCCCTCACTCACGAAGGTGTGCACGTGGTCACCGTCAACGACTATCTTGCCAAGCGTGACTCCGAGTGGATGGGACCGCTCTATATGTTCCACGGACTCTCGGTTGACTGCATCGATAAGTACAAGCCTAACTCCGAGGAGCGTCGCCGTGCCTACGCTTGCGACATCACTTTCGGTACCAACAACGAGTTCGGTTTCGACTATCTGCGTGACAACATGGCGTTCTCGCCTATGGACCTTGTGCAGCGCAAGCACAACTATGCTATTGTCGATGAGGTGGACTCCGTCTTGATTGATGATGCCCGTACTCCTCTTATCATCTCGGGTCCGGTTGAGAAAGGTGAGGAGCAGCTGTTCGATGAGTACAAGCACCGTGTCGAACTGCTTGTCCGCAGCCAGCAGCAACTGACCACCAGACTGCTTGCTGAGGCGCGTCAGAAGATGCCGTCGGAGGACAAGACAGTGGCAGAAGAAGGTGAGTTGGCTCTGTTCCGCTCGTACAAGGGTATGCCTAAGAACAAGGCTCTCATCAAGTTCCTCTCCGAGCAGGGCAACAAAGTCCGCCTGCAGAAAACCGAGGAGTTCTACATGCAGGAGAACAACAAGAATATGCATATTGCTACCGATGTGCTCTATTTCGTTATCGACGAGAAGAATAAGTCTATCGAGCTGACCGACAAAGGTATAGATGCGCTCACCGGTTCTACCGACGACCCGCAGTTCTTTGTTCTTCCTGACGTCGGAAGCGAGGTGGCGGAGATAGAGAAGATGAATATATCGGCAGAGGAGAAGCAGATGAAGAAAGACGAGGTTATGCAGCAGTACTCTATCAAGAGCGAGCGTGTGCATACCGTCAACCAGCTGCTGAAGGCTTACACCCTGTTCGAGAAGGATGTTGACTATGTCATCATGAATGGTGAGGTGAAGATTGTGGACGAGCAGACTGGCCGTATCATGGAGGGTCGTCGCTGGTCCGACGGTCTGCATCAGGCTGTTGAGGCAAAGGAGAACGTCAAGGTCGAGGCTGCTACTCAGACTTTTGCCACCATCACTCTGCAGAACTATTTCCGTATGTACTCCAAGCTGGCGGGTATGACCGGTACAGCTGAGACGGAGGCGGGTGAGTTCTGGAATATCTACAAACTCGATGTAGTGGTCATTCCTACCAATCGTCCTATCGCACGTATCGATATGAACGACCGTATCTACAAGACTAAGCGTGAGAAATACAATGCTGTCATCGAGGAGATCGAGCGTCTTGTGGCAGAGGGCAGACCTGTGCTTGTTGGTACTACTTCCGTCGAGATATCCGAGTTGCTCTCCCGTATGCTCGACCGCAAGAAGCTGAAGCATAATGTCTTGAACGCCAAACTGCACCAGCAGGAGGCTATGGTTGTGGCACAAGCGGGTCAGCGCGGAGTGATCACTATTGCCACCAACATGGCAGGTCGTGGTACCGATATCAAGCTGACTCAGGAGGTCAAAGATGCCGGTGGTCTGGCTATCATCGGTACCGAGCGCCACGAGTCGCGTCGTGTCGACCGTCAGTTGCGCGGACGTTCAGGTCGTCAGGGAGACCCGGGTTCGTCAGTGTTCTTTGTCTCGCTCGAAGACGACCTGATGCGTATGTTCGGCTCTGAGCGTATCGCAGGACTCATGGACCGTATGGGTCTGGAAGAGGGCGAAGTCATTGAGCACAAGATGATAAACAACTCCATCGAGCGTGCACAGAAGAAGGTCGAGGAGAACAACTTCGGTATCCGTAAGCGTCTGCTCGAGTACGACGATGTGATGAACCAGCAGCGTAATGTCATCTATGCCAAGCGTCACCACGCTCTGATGGGCGAACGTCTTGGAGTGGATATCACCAACATGATATACGACACTGCCGAGGCTATTGTGCAGGATTATCACAGTATGCTCGACTACGAGGGTCTGCAGCTCGAACTGCTTCACACCTTCTCTATGGAGGCACCCTTTAGCGAGGACGAGTTCCGCTCGTCTCGTGCAAGCAAGCTGTCAGACAAGGTGGCAGAGGCTGCTCTTGATACTTTCAAGCGTAAGATGGACCAACTCACTCAGCGGGTATTCCCGATGATAAAGCGCACTTTCGAGTCGAAGGGCAATATGTACCAGAACGTGCGTGTTGACCTCACCGACGGCAAGCGTGTCTATCCTATCATCGCCAATATGGAGCGCACCGTTCAGAACGAAGGTAAGGAGATAGTCAAGGAGTTTGAAAAGCGTATTCTGCTCTATATCATCGATGACGAGTGGAAAGAGCATCTCCGTCAGTTGGACGACCTCAAGCAGTCGGCACAGAATGCCAGCTACGAGCAGAAAGACCCGTTGCTTATCTACAAACTGGAGTCATTCAACCTCTTCAGCAACATGCTCAATCAGTTCAACCGCCGTGCTATCAGCATCCTGCTTCGCGGACAGCTCTATATGCCTAACCAGCAAGAGGCGCAGCAGGGCAACGAGCCTCAGCGGCGTCAGGACATGAGCCGCTATCGTATGCAGAAAGACTCGCTTGAGAACCGTGCCCAGCAGCAGGCGGCGGGTCACGACACCCGCGAGCAGCAGCGCCCTGAGCCTATACGCCGCACCGAGCCTAAGATTCGTCCTAATGACCCGTGCCCATGCGGCTCAGGCAAGAAGTACAAACAGTGCCACGGTAAGAATGTGTGACAGGTTAATTATTAAATTGTTAAATCTATAAATCATCTAAATCCCTACTTCTTCTGATGCTATCATATATCACATGGAATGTTGACCCGGTGGCTTTCTCTCTTGGACCACTTGAGGTTCGCTGGTACGGCATATTATGGGCAGTGGGTATCTACCTGTGCTACCTGATGCAGGTGCGTCTCTATAAGCACGATAAAGCGCCCGAAGACTGGCCTGACAAGATATTCGTGTATATGGTCACCGGCGTGATAGTCGGTGCGCGACTGGGGCATTGCTGGTTCTACGAGTGGCACGAGGCTTCTACTCTCGGACTGGAGCCTATACAGATTTTTGCCTGGAACATCAACTATCGCAACCCCTATATCGAGCACCCGTTAGAACTGCTGAAGATCTGGCAGGGCGGGCTCTCGTCTCATGGTGGCGCCATCGGCCTGATAACGGCGGGCATCATTCTCAACAAGCGGCATTTTCATACCGGTATCAACTGGATATTCGACCGTCTGGTCATCGGTATCTGTATCACTGCCACGCTCATCCGTCTCGGCAACCTCTTCAACTCGGAGATCTATGGCGACCCCACCGACCTGCCTTGGGGATTCCTCTTTGTGCGCAATGGCGACACTCTGCCTTGTCACCCGACACAGATTTACGAGATGATGTATTGCATAGTGGCGTTTGTCGTGACGATGCTCATGTACTACAAGTGGGATTGCGGCAAGCGTCAGGGTCTCATCTTCGGCGTCTTCTTCCTGATAATATTCGTTACACGCTTCTGCCTTGAGTTCATCAAGCTCGACCAGGAGGCGTTCGAAGCAGGTATGGTGCTCAACATGGGGCAGTGGCTCAGTATTCCGTTCATTATATACGGAGCCTGGCTTGTTGTTCATGCTCTGCGCAAGCCGCCGGTTGAAGGGCTGCCTCATAACCGCTGGTGGGAGTAAAAATAATTCATAATTCATAATTCATAATGCATAATGAGACCTGGAACCTGAAACTTGAAACCTGAGACTTGAGACCTGAAACCTGATCCTTGAACCCTCTTCACCTTGTCAGACCTCTCAAAAATATGGTGTGTGTTGTTTTGTTGCATGTGTGCTCACTTCATTCATGCGCAAAGCACCTTGTACCGGACTCCTTCTGCTCCGGCAGACTCGGCAAACTCAGCAGACTCGGCAAACTTCTCAAGCTTACCAACCACGACTACCAACGACCAGCTCCTTCTCTACCTTGTCCAGAAGCAGGGTAGGGAACTGTACGAAGCAGAGCAGGTCGCCTACCTCAAGCGTCTTGAGACAGACACCACCACCGCTTTTCCTTTTCATGTAGGCTTCGGCGATTCTATCCGCATAGCAGCTTATGCCGACTCCATGTGGCAGTCGAACCCCATGCTGATGCCCCTTCTCTACGAGCCTCTCTACGACGATGACGAGTTGCAGATGCCCGCGATGCAACCTGCCGGGGCCTGTGGCAATATGTCTCACAACACCCAACCAAACAGCTTCTCTCCACTCTCCACTCTCCACGGCTTGCCGATAGTGAGAGCGGGGCGGACAAAGGACTCTCAACTTTCAACAAAAAGATACATCGCCACTTATCATCCCGAACTGTTCTCCGGCATCTACAAGCCTGACCTGCTGGCAGACCTCAGAGGCAACGAACAGCTACTGGCGGAGCCTGTGCCAATACGTCATATCAAGGCGCTCGTGCCCGACCCGGAGGAGGACAAGCTCGACCGCATACGCGCCATACGTCAGCGCTATTCCTATTGGTACAAAGAGGCGACCGTCATGCTGCAGCTCTCTCAGAACTATGTCACTCGGAACTGGTACCAGGGCGGCAACTCCAACTTCGCCGTGCTCGGCATTCTGCAAGGTAAGATAATCTACAACAACCGTCGTAACATCACGTGGGAGAACACCGGCGAATGGCGTTTCGGCTTCAACACTGTCTCCGCCGACACGCTTCGCAAGATCAACACCAACGACGACGTTTTCAAGCTCTACAGTAAGTTCGGACTGAAGATTGTGGAGAAGCTCTCGTTCTCTGTCAGTGCCGACTTTCAGACCCATTTCTTCCACACATGGAAGGAGAACACCGAGACGCTGAAGACGGGTCCTTTCACGCCTGCTCGCCTGAACCTCTCTGTGGGTCTGGACTACAAGCCGGTGAAGGGTCTGTCTCTGCTGTTCTCACCTCTGACGTATCGCATGGTTGGTGTGGCTGACACTGTCCACGTGAAGCAGACGACGTTTTCTGTTCCTGCAGGTCAGAAGGTGCTCAATGAGGCGGGTTCCAGTTTCCGTGCCGAATGGGTGTACAAGCCATTCCGCGAGGTTAATATCGACACGAAGTTCTATCTCTATACGAACTATAGCCGCGTTGAGATAGACCTTGAGATAGCCGCCGACTTCATCATCAACCGCTTCCTCTCGGCTCGCGTGCTGCTTCATCCGCGCTATGACAACACGGTCATTCTGCCGGACGACGAGCATGCGAAGCTCCAGTTCAAGGAGTTCATCTCCGTCGGTTTCTCCCATAAGTTCCGCTGATGCGTGCGTTCTTGGCGCGGCATCAGCGTTGACACGCAATTACGTGTGTGTGAAAATGTGTTTTATGCAAATTCTGCATAAAACACTGCATAATTATGCATGAATCTTAAAAAAACGCACTTTTCCATATGCTATCGTCAAGCATACTCTAAGCAAAGTGTAAGCAATCTTCTGCTTTATGCATAAAAGTGCATAATCTTAAAATATGGTATGTTTTTGCTATTTTGTGACTGTTTGTTTGTCTTCTGTAAGCAGTCCGCTTGCCAGCTGTCGGCAGTCATTCTTTCCGTTGCCGGCTGTCAGTTTTAGGTTGTCACTCGAACTTTTGTCTCCAGTTGTCGAATCGTCTGACGGAGTCGTGTCCGTATCTCCAGATGTTGTATCTTACCTTGTCGAGAGTCAGTTCTTGTCCGAGGTGTGACTTGGAATAGAACTTGTCGGCATAGCATATTATTTCTTCTTCGGTAGTCCGGGGGCAGTAGTCTTTTTCGGGCAGCGGCAGTTGTTCTCTAATGACTTGTTCGAGTGTGATTCCGGCTCCGGTATGCCGTTCTGCTACTCCTGCATGCAGTGGGAGTCCTTCTTTGCGTAGGAGTTCGGCTCCGAGCCATCCGTGTTCTATGTACTTATGGTTGCCGTGGCAGTGTATTTTCGGTGCGTCACAGAAGAGTATACCTATGTCATGTAGCATAGCTGCCTCAGCGATAAACTGCTTATCAACATTGAGTTCGGGGTGTCTGCTGACGATAGAGAGTGCGCGGTCGCGTACCTGTTCGGAATGGATGAGTAGCACCTGTTTGAGTTCGGGTGTATGTGCGTAGTATTTATCTATTATATCAAGCGGGTTCATTTTATCTTTACCTTATACCGTTTAGTGCTTCTTTTGTTGTCATGCGTCTTTTTCCGGGTCGTTGTATCTCATTGAGTCTGATATAGTAGTCTTGGCATGCGACGAGTATAGTCTTCTCGTTGCTGTTGATGAGTGTTTCTCCTGGTTTGGTTTTCTGATTTCGTTCGATGCCGGTGATTTCTGTTTTGAACACTTTGACCATTTCTGTCATCCCTGCTAAGTGCATCATAGTCCATGCTGCGGGGTAGGGAGAGAGTCCTCGTACGAAGTCATGTACGCGTTGTGCGCTCAAGCTCCAGTCGATCTCGCATGTCTCGCGGAAGATTTTCGGTGCCGGACGCAGTTCAGCTTGCTGCTGTTGTGGCAGAGGTGTGTAGTTACCCGATGCGATGAGGTCGACGGTGTCAGTGACCATTTTCGCCCCCATGACCATGAGTTTGTCGTGCAGTGTGCCGGCGTCATCGTCGTCGTTGATCTGCATAGTCCGTTGCATGAGAATGTCTCCGGTGTCTATTTCGTGTTTGAGGAGGAAAGTGGTGGCCCCTGTTATTTTGTCTCCATTGATGACAGCCCAGTTGACAGGTGCTGCTCCGCGGTATTGCGGAAGAAGTGAAGCGTGCAGGTTGAATGTTCCGAGAGGCGGCATAGCCCATACTGCTTCGGGCAGCATGCGGAAGGCTACGACAATCTGCAGGTCGGCGTTGTATGAACGCAGTTGGTTGAGGAACTGTTCGTCTTTGAGTCTTTCGGGTTGCATGACGGGCAGTCCTGCACTGAGTGCATATTGCTTTACGGGTGATTGTTGCAGATGATGTCCTCTGCCGGCAGGTTTGTCGGGCATAGTGACCACAGCGACCACGTTATACTTGTTTTCGACTAATGCTTTGAGCGACTCGACAGCAAAGTCAGGAGTTCCCATGAAAATGATACGCATGATGATGTTGTACGCGCATTTTGCGCTGTTGTTATTCGAAGATGATGGATGCTCCGAGGTGATTGAAGTTTTTGTGATTACGGAATTGTCCGTATGGGTTGTTTCCGTGATAAGCTCTGATTCCGAGTGAGAATCGTGAGAAATATCCGTCGTATTTAGGGTTGCACCATCTCACCCCAGCGAACACATTGTAGGTGAACACACGTCTCTCCGGCTGCATGTCATATTTAAGCCCTTCAGCTTGAGTCCAATTGAAGACGGGGTAGCCGTATAGTGCACGGTTTCTTATCTCGGCCGACACAACAGCCTGAAAGCCGTGTTTTGAGGTGTCGGACTGATACTGGTACTGCAGATATAGCTCCCACGGCGAGACACGCGGTTGTGCCAGCGTTGCATCTCCGTCGGTCTCATGAATAAAGTACCACCCTTGTTTGGGTGCCCAGAGCAGCATGAGTCCGAGCCTCAGTGTGTGACATTGCCTGCGAAAATCTTCCGCTTCGTTGACGGTGAAGACATATTCGGAGTAGTTATAGCTTACGTTGACTCTTCGCAGCGGGTACTCCTGGTCCACATGCTGCAGTACGATCTCGTCTCCTATGTGAGTACTCTCGTGCTTGAACGGTGCGAAGCTGACGGAGTAGTTTTCCAGGAAGCCGAGTCCGGTGCGATGCATGAACGTCCAGACTGGCAGTGCGATGCGCCAGTCGGCATTGACCACGGGTGCGGTAGTGTGCTCAAAGAGGTCGAGCCAGAGAGTGGCAGACATAGGCCATGTGAGGCTGAGTGCATACTGCTCGCTCACGATGTTACCTCTCCACATAGGCAGTTGAAACCCGAATACGGCGAAAGTGTTGACCCGCCACTGCTTGCCTGTCTGCCCCCAGTCCCACTCGTTGTGATTGGTGATTCCGCCAATGTCGAGGCGTACGAAGTAGGGGTGTACGTCGCTGAGCAGCGAGTGTCCGTAAGGCGCATATCGAAAGACTCCTTCTTTGAAAGGAGTGGACTGTGCAATCGTGCAACCGATAGCTGCCAGCAGCATTGAGAATATGAGTAAAGTCTTTTTCAACTCTTGCCTGAAGTCAGAACCTGGTGCCAATACCCACTTTGAAGAACGAGTCTAACCCTATGTTAAGTTCAGCCATCCCGTAGACCTGTTTTCCGACGGTGAATCCGAAGGGTGTGATATCGAAAGCGGGTAAGAAGACGGGTATGTTCTTGTCGTTTTTAGTTGTTTGTCCTCTCATCTCTGTAGTGCCAGCTTTTTCTCCGGTGTAGTATTTCTCTTGGCTGAAATACGCGAGCACTCCGAGGTCAGCACCGGAGTAAAGTTTCCACAGCCCCTTGTTGTAATATGTGAATTGCACGCTTCCCATGAGGCTAATCCAGTGCACACTCATGTGGCTGTACTTCACGTCGCTGACAATCTTCTTGTCTTTGTCGAGGTACTCGTAATAGTCGTTGCCTCTGCCTTCGTAAGTGGCTTTGAAACCAACTTTCAACCACTGCAGTGTCTGATAGTGATAGTTGAAGCTGTAATTGCCGTACAGCATGGAGTTCATCGACTTGTAGTTGTTGTGGCCAATAGCTCCAGCGACGTCGATAATCCAGGTGACGAGATAATACGGGTTGAGCGCCAGTGGGCCAGCACCTATTGTTATTTCGTTGCGATGCTGTTTCCAGTCTTCAGCTGTAGCATCATACTGTTGCGAGAATATGTTTGCCGATGTCAGCATCAGCAGAAGGATAATGATAGTCTTTTTCATATTCGGATTAGTTTTAGTTAGCTAATAGCCGATTGTTTGTTGTTCTTTTTTCTGTCTGTCAGTTATTCTCCCCAGTTGAGTTTCTGGCGCAGTGAATTGAGGAAAGAGTTATCTCCGATCTGCACGAGTTTGACCGTGTAAGGTGCTTTCTCTATATGCAGTTTGGTGTCTTCTCTCATAGTCAGACTTCGCCCGTCGACAGAGAGCAGATAGCTGTGGCTTCTGCTTTTGATAGAGAGGTCAATCTGCCAATCGTCAGGAATGACAATAGGTCTGACGTTGAGTGCATGCGTGGCGATAGGTGAGACGATGATGCTTCGTGTCTGTGGTGCCATGAGTGGTCCTCCTACGGACAGGTTGTAAGCGGTACTGCCTGTAGGCGTAGAGACGACGAGTCCGTCAGCTTTGTAGTTGTTGAGCAGTTCGCCGTTAACTTGTGCTTCGATAGAAATCATGCTGCTGAGTTCCTGTTTCATGACAGCAATCTCGTTCAGAGCGATCGGTTGCTCGATGTGTGCATCGTTGGTAGCGGTGACTCGTAGGAGGCTTCGTTGCTCAATAGTGTAGTTGTTTTGCACGAGTTGGTCGCAGATAAAATCAACTTCTGTGGTCTGCACGTCGGCAAGGAATCCGAGTCTGCCACAGTTGATTCCGAGAATAGGTATGTTCTTTTGTCCGATGACCGAAGCCGTGTAGAGGAAAGTGCCATCACCTCCGACGGAGAGAGCGAAGTCAATCTCGTCTTCAGTCTCAGAGTTGAAAGGTGCATACTTGTCGCGCAGATTCATTTCGTCGCGCAGTTCTTGAGCGAGCAGTACGCTTACTCCCCGACTCTCCATAAAGTCCAATATATGAGCGACTTCGTCAAGTGTACTTCGCTTATACCAATTACCGAATACAGCTATTTTCATAAGGCTTATAGTATTTTCGGCAAAGTTACACTTTCTTTCTCAATTATGCAAATATTAGTTTGTTCAAAGGTTTAGATGTAGCGCAGTAGATATGTTTTGAAGAAAAATATTCTTGTTGTATTGTCATATATCAGATATTTTTCGTATCTTTGCAGCGATATATATGACGCGACTGAGTGTAAATATCAACAAGGTGGCAACACTGCGTAATGCCCGCGGCGGTAATATGCCTGATGTAGAGCGTTTTGCGAGCGATTGTGAGTCATTCGGAGCGGAGGGTATCACAGTGCATCCTCGTCCTGATGAGCGCCATATAACCCGTCAGGATGTGTTGCTTCTGAAGGATATTGTCCGCACAGAGTTTAATATAGAAGGTAATCCTCGCAGTCAGTTTGTGGAATTGGTGGAGACTGTGTGTCCTACTCAGGTGACGCTTGTGCCTGACGGTCATGACCAGATAACTTCGAACCACGGTTGGGACACGAAGGCGCATTTTCACTATCTTGTTCCTATAATAGACTCGTTCAAGCGAAAAGGTATCCGTGTGTCTGTTTTTGTAGATCCGGATGCAGAGATGGTAGCGTATGCCAAGAAAGCGGGTGCTGACAGGGTAGAACTATATACGGGTCCGTATGCAGAACATTTTGCTGTGGCCCCTCAGGCAGCACTTGAGATGTATCGGCCTGCTGCAGAGGCGGCTCGTGACCTTGGGTTAGGACTGAATGCAGGGCATGATTTGAATCTCATGAACCTTCATGCTTTCATAGTTCAGTTTCCTTGGGTGGACGAAGTGTCGATAGGTCATGCACTGATATCTGATGCTCTTTATCTGGGAATAGAAGAGACTATTCGGCAATATAAACAACAATTAATAGTAAATAAATAATAAAATAACTATGTTACTCCAAGCAATTGACACAACGGCAACTCAGATAGCAGAAGTTGCCACTACACAAGAACCGATGAACCTGTTTCACATGGCTGCCTATGGCGGTTGGATAATGGTAGTGTTGGCAGTATTGCTCGCTTTAGCCATTTATCTGTTTATTGAGCGTCTGGTGGTTATCAACAAAGCCAAAAAAGAAGATAAGTCTTTTATGGATAGGATAAAAGACTATATACATGACGGAAAGATAGACTCTGCACTCAATCTGTGCCGCCAGACAAATACTCCATCTGCCCGCATGGTAGAGAAAGGTATTACACGTATAGGCCGCCCGATGCAAGACGTTCAAGTTGCAGTGGAAAACGTAGGTAATCTCGAAGTGGCAAATCTGGAGAAGAACCTCGTCATTGTTGCTACCATAGCCGCCATTGCTCCTATGCTTGGTTTCCTTGGCACGGTGATGGGTATGGTAGAGACATTCTACAATATGGCCGGTAGTGCAAGTGGAGTGATAGAGCTTAATCAACTCTCTGAAGGTATGTATCAGGCTATGGTTACCACTATCGGTGGTCTGATAGTAGGTATTCTCGTGCTGTTTGCATACAACTATCTCGTCAGCCGGATAGATGCTGTTGTCCGTCTGTTGGAAGGTCGTACAATGGAGTTTATGGACTTACTAAATGAACCTGCATAATGGCACTGAAAAGAAGAAATAAAGTAGAGGCAACGTTTAGTATGTCGTCGATGACCGACCTCATATTCCTGTTGTTGCTCTTCTTTGTGATGGCAAGTACAATGTCGTCACCCAATGATATAAAGATTAACCTGCCTCAGTCTCGCGCTAAGACCAATACTAAACACGTGGTGGCCAAAGTAAATATCGATGAGATAGGCAACTATTCGGTGGCATTGGGCAAGCAGAAGGCAGTGCAGATATTACCAGAAGACCTTGAGGGGTATCTGGTTCAGGAAATTGGAGGCGACTCTACTGCATACATAGCTTTGCATGCCGACCAGGATATTGCTTACAAAGAAGTGGTGCGAGTGCTCGACATAGCTAACCAACATAAGATGAAAGTGGTGATTGCAACCAAGAAACAATGAGCGATTACAAGTCGAAAATATATGGTATATTGGGTTCGGCGCTGACAATGCTCTTGCTGTTCTTGCTGCTGTGGTTCGTTTATATCGACCGGCCAGAGGAGCAGGAAGATGAGGGAATAATGGTCAGTTTCGGAGATAGCGACTTAGGAGGAGGCCAGGAGACAGAGCAACCCGCCTCGTTGCCCACTCAGACTGTTGCACCGCCCCCAGTGCAGTCTTCGCCTTCTAACAATGACCTCATGACGCAGGATGACGAAGAGACTCTTGCTCTTCAGAAACAGCGGAAAGAAGAAGAGAAACGTAAGAAGGCCGAGGAGGCAGAACGCTTGCGCAAACAGAGAGAGGAGCAGGCCCGCCTTGAGGCAGAACGTATTGCCAAAGAGAAAGCCATTGCAGAGCAAAAGGCCAAAGAGCAGGCAGCGATAGATAAAGCAAATCAGCTCGGTTCTTTGTTTGGCAATTCAGGTAGCAGCAGCGGTGGTGGAGGCTCTGATAACTCATCTTCGCAAAAGGGTAATCCTATTGGCAAGGGCACCTCCGGTGGCAACTCATGGAGTCTGACAGGAAGAAACCTGAATGGCAGACTGGCTTCGCCGTCATATAACAGCAATCAGGAAGGAGTGGTAGTAGTGGAGATACGTGTCAATGCCGCAGGTAAGGTGATAGATGCAAAGGCTACTTCAGGTACTACTATTTCTGACAAAGATACGCGCCGTGCGGCCGAAGATGCTGCACGTAAAGCCACTTTCTCGGAGGGGGATGGTGATGTAATAGGTACAATAACCTATGTGTTCAAACTGAAATAACGCTACACAATATAATTAGGAGTCACCGACTCCGTTCAAATTATCTAATCTTCAAATCTGTATGAATTACTTGTTTCTTGACAACGGCTTCGAAGAGATAGAAGCTGTGACAACAATCGATTTGCTTAGGCGGGCAGGAGTTAGTCTGACCACAATCAGCATGACCGGTACATTGTCAGTTAGAGGTGCTCACAGCATCACAGTGTTGGCTGACAAACTATTCTCAGATGCTGATTTCTCAGATGCTGAGATGCTTGTTCTGCCTGGCGGTGGCGTTATGCTGGGTGACCATGAGAACTTGTGTAGTCTTCTGAAAAAGCACAACCAAGAGGACAAAATGATTGCGGCAATCTGTGCAGCACCTGCAGTACTCGGAAAGTTGGGCATATTGGAGGGCAAGCAGGCTACATGTTACCCCGGTTTTGAATCTGCGCTTGGTGAGAGTTATGTAGGTGGCTTGGTGGTAGAATCAAAGAATGTGATCACAGCCAAAGGCCCCGGCTTGACTAGTGACTTTGCTTTCACTTTGATTGAGAAACTCTGTGGCAGCGAAGTGGCAGATCAGGTTTATGATGCTGCGCAATACTAAGATAAGGTTCAAGTGGTATGTTTGGTTTTCAAACATATCAAAATCGTAGAACCATATAATCTTATCAAACTTTAATTAAGTTAGGTTATGAATATGAAAATGAAGCGTCTGCGCACTGTTGCAGCCATTATAAATGCGCAGATTATCGTCAGTCAGGAGCAACTGATTCGCTCATTACGCGAGCAAGGTATTGAAGTAACTCAGGCTACTCTCAGCCGCGACTTACGGGATTTGCGTGCAGAGAAGAAGGTATTGCCAGATGGCACCAGTAAATACGTTATTCCTGCGAATCCTGTTGTAGAAAAGAAAGTGCTGGGTATGGATAGCGACCTTGCCAAGATGAGTATTCGCAGCATAGATTTCTGCGGACAGTTTGCGGTGGTAAAAACTCGTCCCGGATACGCCAATGCGGTTGCCTATGATATAGATGACCGTGGTGGTGCATATATTCTTGGCACTATTGCCGGTGACGATACCATTCTTGTCATACCGAAAGAAACAACAACTCATGACGAGTTATATGATTTTTTGTATGATATAGATTAAGAGAATCCATACTCGTATAAGTATATTCATAAAATGAGAGAGGTGTTGAACCTCTCTCATTTTGTACTTAAGCAAGTCAATGTTGTTTACATTCTTTCCGGCATTTCTATGCCTAAAAGTACCATGGCGGAGTATAGTACTTTTGCCGTAGACCTGGCAAGCGTAAGTCTCATCTGACGAATATTCTTATCTTCCTCGTTGAGGATAGAGTAGTCGTGGTAGAACGAGTTGAATGCAGACGCGAGTTCGTAAGCGTAGTTGGCAATCACTGCAGGAGAGAATTCGTCGCCTGCTTGCTTTACCACTTGTGTGAACTGAGTCAGCAACTGAATGAGTGAAACCTCTTTGTCGTTCAGTTGAGTGTCAGCACAGAGATTTATCTCTTCATTGTTTTTCCTGAGTACTGACTTGATTCTTGCGTAGGTATATTGAATGAACGGACCGGTGTTGCCATTGAAGTCGATTGATTCCTCAGGGTTGAAGAGCATGTTCTTTTTTGGGTCAACCTTGAGGATAAAGTATTTAAGTGCTCCAAGACCTACTTTCCTCGCAATCTCATCAGCTTCTGCCTGACTGATGTCTGCCAATTTGTTGACTTTGTCCTTGCTTACTTCTTTTGCATCGGCAATCATCTGTTGCATCAAATCGTCAGCATCTACAACTGTCCCCTCTCTTGATTTCATTTTGCCGTTAGGCAGTTCCACCATGCCGTATGAAAAGTGTACCAGTTCTTTGCCAAATGGGAAACCCAGACGGTCGAGCAGTATGCTCAGCACTTTGAAGTGATACTCCTGTTCGTTGCCGACGACATATACCATCTTGTCAATAGGGTAGTCTTGATAGCGAAGTTTTGCTGTGCCTATGTCTTGGGTGATATATACAGAGGTGCCATCTTGTCTGAGTAGTAATTTCTCGTCAAGACCGTCCCCTGTGAGGTCTGCCCACACCGAGTTGTCAGCTCTGCGGTAGAACTTGCCTTCCTCAAGTCCGCGCTCTACCTCCTTTTTTCCTTCGAGGTAGGTTTGGGACTCATAGTATATCTTATCAAAACTTACTCCCATCATGCGGTATGTCTCATCAAAACCTGCATATACCCAACTGTTCATCGTCTGCCAGAGCTGTCTTATTTCAGGGTCTCCTTGCTCCCAGCGAAGCAGCATTTGTTGTGCCTGCTTGATGAGAGGAGCCTCACGTTTGGCAGTATCTTCGTCCATACCACTCTCTACAAGTGCCTTTATCTGCTTCTTGTACTCAATGTCGAAACGAACATAATAGTCGCCTATCAGATGGTCTCCTTTCTTGCCTGATGATTGTGGTGTCTCTCCGTTGCCGAATAGTTGCCAAGCGAGCATAGATTTGCAGATGTGTATGCCACGGTCGTTAACGATGTTGGTTTTTATTACTTTCCAACCGTTAGCTTCTTGTATCTTTGCGATGCTATAGCCAAGCAGATTGTTTCGTACATGACCAAGGTGGAGAGGTTTGTTGGTGTTTGGGGAAGAGTATTCAACCATCATCAAGTGTCCGTTGTTAGGTAGTGTACCATAGTCCGCATTGTTGTCAATCTCTTGAAGAATATGCAGCCAGAATTCAGGTGCGATGACGAGATTCAAGAATCCTTGTACAGCATTGTATCTAAGAACTATACTATTGTTAAGTTCGCACAGATATTTTCCAATGTCTTCTGCCACCATCTGAGGTGCTTTCCTTGCTGCTTTTACAAATGGAAAGACCACAACGGTGAGGTTACCTTCGAACTGTGGCTTGGTCTTTTGAAGTTGAATCTGCTGATCTTCAGCCTGAATACCATACAGAGCGCTGACAGCTTGTTTTACATCTGATGTGATTTTTTGTTCGAGTGACATATAATTAATTTTTTGTATTAGTTGCTTTATTTTATTTGCCGAGAACGGCTTTCTTTATTTCGCTCAGCTTGTTGAGTGCCTCAAGCGGAGTGAGTGAGTTGATATCGAGATTTTTGATTTCGTCTCTGACTACTTCAAGCACAGGGTCGTCAAGCTGGAAGAAGCTGAGTTGTATGCCTTCGCGTGAGTTGCTGATGTTGTCGGTAGGTTTGCCAATGTTTCCGTTATTGTTGGCGGCCTCAAGTTCTTTTAATATGTTCTCTGCTCGTTTCACAATGCTTTGTGGCATACCTGCTATCTTGGCAACATGTATTCCGAAGCTGTGCTCGCTGCCCCCGCGCATTAGTTTTCTGAGGAAGATAACTTTACCATTGAGTTCTTTGACGGATACGTTGTAGTTGCGTATGCGTGAGAAATTCTTTTCCATTTCGTTGAGTTCGTGGTAGTGGGTGGCAAAGAGTGTCTTTGCATGAGTCTTGTTTTCATGTATGTATTCCACTATTGCCCATGCTATACTTATGCCGTCGTATGTGCTTGTACCACGACCGAGTTCATCGAAAAGAACAAGACTGCGTTCTGAAAGATTGTTGAGTATGGCTGCTGCTTCATTCATCTCCACCATGAATGTGCTCTCTCCGACAGAGATGTTGTCGCTTGCACCTACTCGTGTAAAGATCTTGTCCACTACGCCTATTGAAGCACTCTCTGCAGGAACAAAACTGCCTGTTTGTGCCATCAATACGATAAGAGCAGTTTGTCTGAGCAGTGCACTTTTACCTACCATATTAGGACCTGTAAGGATGATAATCTGCTGAGAGTTGTTGTCAAGCATGACGTCATTTGCTACGTATTTCTCGCCTATGGGCAGTTGTTGCTCTATGACCGGATGTCTGCCTTGGTGAATATCTATGATGAGTGAATCATTAATATCGGGACAAATATATTTGTTTTCTTCTGCTGTAGTGGCAAATGAGAGCAGACAATCCAGTTGCGCAACAGAGTGTGCGTTCTGAAGTAGCTGTGGTACATATTCTGAGAGTGTGACAAGCAGTTCGGTGTATATTTGTTGTTCCAGAATAGCGATGCGGGATTCTGCACCGAGAATCTTCTCTTCATATTGCTTCAGCTCTTCCGTAATGTATCTTTCTGCCTGAGCAAGTGTCTGCTTTCGAATCCACTCTTGCGGAACCAACTCTTTGTATGTGTTTCTTACTTCAAGATAGTAGCCGAACACATTGTTGTATCCGATCTTTAGACTCTGAATGCCGGTTTTCTCTGCTTCTGTTTGCTGCAGTTGCATAAGATAACTTTTTCCGCTATGTTGGAGTCGCCTTAGTTCATCCAATTCTTCGTTCACTCCGTCTCTTATGTAGTCAGGTTTGCTTATTAATGAGGGAGCTGAGGGTGATATGGTGCGAAGAATGCGCTCTCTGATATCCTCCAACAGAGACATATTGCTGCCAATCTTTTGAAGTTGTTGGTTGCCGGTGTCACAAATGCTTTTTACGGGTTTAATTGCACCAAGAGCATATGCCAATTGCAAGACCTCGCGTGGATTGATTCTGCCTGTAGATACTTTGCTGGCGAGTCTTTCAAGGTCTCCCATTCCTGCGAAACATTTCTCCATTTGTTCTCTCTCTTGAGGCTGGCGGAAAAAGTATTCCACCACTTGTTGGCGCTCTCTGATATTCTTGCTGTCTTTCAGTGGCAGGGCAATCCATCGGCGTAGCAGTCGTCCACCCATAGGAGTAGATGTATGATCCATGATATCAAGCAGACTCTTGCCTTCTTCGCCTGTGGAAGAGAATATTTCCAGGTTCCTAATTGTAAATCTGTCGAGCCACATGTACTTCTCTTCTTCTATTCGACTTATGGCTTTGATGTGTTCAGTCTGCAAGTGCTGGGTCATGTCAAGATAGTGAAGAATGGCTCCGGCAGCACATACTGCTTGTGTCATGCGTTCTATGCCGAAGCCTTTCAGCGTGGTGGTCTGAAACTGCTTTTTAAGTCTGTCCAGAGCACTCTCATGTGTCAGCATCCAGTCTTCAAGTTCGAATGTAAAATATTTGCTTGAGAAAAGTGATTCGAATTGTTGCCTGTGCCCTCTCTCGTACAACACTTCTTTGGGAGCAAAGTTGACCAGTAGTTTGTCTATATATTCATTGCGTCCTTCTGCCACCATGAATTCACCTGTAGATATATCAAGGAAGGCTATTCCGGTAGGTAATGTTTTCGTTGTAGAGCGTTTCTCGTCAGGCAGAGCCACACATGCCACAAAATTGTTCTCTTTACCCACAAGTGTAGTGTCGGAATAGCTCACTCCGGGGGTAACTAACTCTGTTACTCCTCGCTTGACAAGTGTCTTTGTCAGTTTAGGATCTTCCAATTGGTCACATATAGCAACGCGCATACCTGCTCTTACAAGTTTGGGTAGATAAGTGTCAAGAGCATGATAAGGGAATCCTGCCATCTCGGTAGTTGCCGCCGAATTACCATTGTTGCGGTGTGTGAGTGTGATGTTCAGGACCTTGGCAGCTTTGACAGCATCTTCCGCATAGGTCTCGTAGAAGTCCCCGCAGCGGAATAAGAGCATTGCGTCAGGATACTGCTCTTTGATATTCCGGAATTGCCGCATCATTGGAGTATCTTGTGTGTGTTTCTCGCTCATTTGAAATCAATAATTATTTTGCCGTTAAACATTCTCCCTGTTAGGTAGTTCGGACAGCCCCACAGCATATTGTGAGCATCTGTTACCCAGAAATATGAGTTCACGTTTTTATAATCGGTTAGATTGAAAACTTCAAATTGCAGTGCCCAGCGCTTTATATGTTTCTGTTTGCGCATCCAGCTATATGCCTTCTGAGTGAATTCCCAACTTGCACCTATGTCAAGGCGGAAGTAAGTCTTCATGTGTCCACGAATGCTTGAGTTGGTAGGAATAGAGTAGGGCAATCCGTCGGAGACAATGGTCTTCAGGTGTACTTTGAGTTGAGGCAGACGGGGAATATAGTCCTGAAAGAGCATTGAGAAAGCAAATCGTTGCTCGTTCATTCCTGTAATCCAACCTTGGTCGTCATTATTTAGGTTCTGCCGAGAACGCATAGCGGAGAGCGATATCCATGATTCTGCTCCTGGTACGAGTTCACCGTACAATTTTAGGTCGAGACCTGTTGTATAGGCAATTCCATCATTCTCTCCCGAGTATCTGATCCGTACATTCTCAACAGTGTAATTAACCACTCTGTCCATGTATTTGTAGTATGCTTCGGCAGTTAGCCTGAATGGCCTGCCCCAAGCGCGGAAATAGTAATCAGCACCAAGTATTACGTGTACGCTGCGTTGTGCTTTGAGGTCTTTGTTAAGCTCAATTCTGCTAATACCTTTTTCATCTGTCACCATCCGTCGGAGTTCTTTGTAGAATGGTGCTTGATAGTATAGTCCTGTTGCGAGGCGGAAAGAGAAGTCACGCTTCCAACCCGGTAACCATGTTAGCGATGCACGCGGTGAAAACAGAAACTCTTTGTTGAGCGACCACCATTGCGCCCTCACACCTCCTGTTAGCAATATGTTGCCCGCCTTGGTCTGCCATTTGTAAGTGTCTTGAATATATGCCTGAAGACGTGCAGACTTCATTTGCTCACTCCCCCTGAGTGAGTAATATAGTTGCATGTCATCCGAGGCTGTTGGCATGGAGTAGCCCATGGAGTCACGCCATTGCCATTCTTGAATATTATCGCTAATTAGTTCAGCCTGAGCTGATACTCCCCATCGCAGTTTATTCGCGTTTCTGCTCCATGTGCCATTGTGAGCAATAGTAACTACTCCTGCTTCCAGACGATTGCGGGAGTGCTCATGAAACATACCTTTGCCAAGTACATTGCCCTTGATGGAATCGCTATCAATCTTGTTGTTTGTAGTAGCCTGAGTATTTTGTTGTCCACTTGCTCCTGTCAGGTCAGTCTCAGGGTCATCAGTCATGAAATAGTCGTTGGTGATGTCGTAGTTCTCTTGTTCATTAGTGTAGAAACCTGACAAGTCAAAGCCCAACTCTACTTCATTATTGATTTTTTCTTTGACACCGAGCGCGGCGAAGGCGGTACGAAACAAATCTTTTTCCTGTCCTTCGAATCCTATGGTCAGTTTCCTCGTTGCACTCAAACCTCCAAAACTCTCTGATGCCTCTTCTGGCTTGAAGCGATAGGAGTTTTGTGAGAAGTTGCCCATGAAACTCATCTCCCACCTTGGCTTAAGACCTTCTGATAGCCGCTTCTGATCAAGCTTCCATGTGATATATGTTTGGTAGTCAACAAAGTTTGGTTGATAGTTACCTTTGGTTGGTAATGCGCCAAGCATATATTTGGAAGTTTTGTAGCGTATGCCGTGCATCATTGAGTACTTCTGATTTCCCGTTCCTACATATGCAGAAGCGCCAAGTATGCTTGCCATCAGTGAAGCTTCAAACTGCTGAGGTCGTTTGTAAGTGATGTCAAGCACTGAGGACATCTTGTCACCATACATAGCATCGAACCCACCGGCTGCAAACTCTACACTCTCTACCATATCGGCATTGACAAAGCTTAGGCCTTCTTGCTGGCCTGCACGAATTAGCAAGGGGCGATAGACTTCTATTCCATTAACGTAAACCTCATTTTCATCAAAGTTACCTCCACGGGCATTATACTGAGAAGACAATTCATTGTTTTGCGTAACTCCGGCAAAGGTTATTAGAATACTCTCTATTGAACCACCTGAGGCATCTGGCATGAGTCGTGTTTGAGATACATCTATTTTGTCCATTTGACCGGTCTGACGTTGAACTGCTTTAACCTCCACTTCTGTTAGTGACTCGGCACTTGCAGGGAGAACTACATTGATTTGCAGCACATCTCTCTCTGTCATTAGCCGCTGACGGATGGTCTCATAACCAAGCATGGAATACACTACGGTAATGCTGTCGTTGATATCAACCTGTAGGTCGTAGTATCCATTGCGATTGCTTGTGGTGCCTATAGTTGTTCCTTCAATATAAGCATTTGCGAGCTCTATACCTCGGTTGTCTTCGTCAAGTACATATCCGAATAGTCTTACACGCTTTGCATGGGTCGAGATGCAAAGACTAAGCAATGATAATATGACTAAAACAAATCTTCTCATCAAGAAAATATTCTGCTTCCGATTCTAACCATGTTGCACCCTTCTTCTATGGCTAAATCGTAGTCATCTGACATACCCATTGACAAAGTGTCAAAGCAGCCTGATTGAGGAAAGAATGTGGTCTTTATATAGTCAAAAAGCAGTTTTACTTCGTGGAACTCATGTTGTATTTCATCTCTGTTATTAGTCTGAGTGGCCATTGCCATAAGTCCTCTAATACGGATATTACTGAATTGTGTAATGTCAGTAGAGGAAAGCAGGTTTATCAATTCCTGCTTCGAGAAGCCGGTCTTAGTCGCTTCCTGGGCTATATGCACTTCAAGAAGTATATCTATAGGCTCTTCACTTACAGAATTCAGTGTCTCAATCAGCCTCATGGAATCAACACTTTGAATCATACTGACATATTGACACACCAACTTAGCTTTGTTGCGTTGCAGATGGCCAATGAAATGCCAATGTATATCTTTGGGAAGAGTCTGAGCTTTGAGTTGCAACTCTTGGGCACGGCTCTCTGCAAAATCACGCTCCCCGGCTTTGTATGCTTCAAGAATGTCTTCTGCAGTATGATATTTACTAACACAAACAAGGCGTACTCTTGCGGGTAGTGTCTGACGAATCTTTTCTATGTTTTGAGCAATACTCATTATGCGTTTTTGACAAGACTGAGTACATCTACAATGTTTGTTACTTGCAGATTTGTTATCTCATAGTCGGTGATGGAGTTCTTCATCAGCTGATTAACTGCCTTGTAAGCAGACTCCATATCAACGTCTTGAACCAATATCTGAGTCTGTATTTTCTTTTCCTTACCGGCACTTTCATCTATTGTGGTTAGAACTACCTTTGCTTTGAACCAGAAGTGTCCTTGCGGATTTGGGAGAACTTCATTGTAGTTAACTTTCCTGATAGTCTTCATCTCAACGTCCTGACCCATAAATACAAACGGGCGAACTTCTTCAAGTACTCTAGTCTCTGCATCACCATATGAGACAGCTTCAATGAGATAAGTGTCGTTTTGCTTTTGTAGTTTACCTTCGCCTATTTCACGTTGGTAGCGCACTTTGCATTCAAAATATTCCATATATTCAAATTGATTTATTACTTTATCTATGTGTCATTATTTGATTAAGTTTTTCACTTCTGTGGCAGAAAGTTTTCTGTCAGGCATACTGGTTATCTCTGTCGTCCAAAGCAGCAGTGGTGCCGTAGGATCTGCTTCTGCTATTTTGTCAAGACGTTTGTTCTCGTCTTCACCAAACATCCATAAGGGCTCAAGTGTGAACACCACATCTCCGGCCGTGTGTTTGTTAAGGCTCATTCTAAGTTTCTCTTCCTCTCCTCCGTTGGGAATGAGAGGTACACTGGTTATAGGAAATGCTGTTTTTGTTCCTTCAAACTCAAGCAGAAAACTGCTAACCTGTTGTTGTATGTCGCTTAGACGTATTTTCTTTTGTTCAATTAGGGTGCGATTGAGAAAAATACTGTTGCCGTAACCTCCATCAATCCAGCGTTCATGTCCGTAGATTGCCATTAAATAGGTGTTGCATAAAGCAGCTGCGCGCTCTGTATTGAAGTAGCCTGCATTTAGATTTGCTTTCTTGAGTGTAGCAGTACCTTTTCCATATTCAGGTTTGCCGAAAACTATTATTCTATAGTTATTTTTCCCAATTCTCTTCTCAAGTTGTTCCATTAACCATCCGAGGTCTTGGTTAAGACGTATGTAGAGGTCTTCTTGTTCTGCAGTCTCCAGAAGGTCAGAGCGTGAGGCAGGAGAACTTACATTAAGTTCAAGCAGCAACAGGTCAGCATGAGAGTCTGTGCCGAGTGAGGTTTGTTTCTGAAGATTAAGAGCAAGTTCTATAACTGCAGTGTTGGCAGCAGGGGACTTGTATATTATATCTTTCTGCAAATAGTTGAACGGTTTCTTTTTCTCGGCAGGTGTAGGGTGCATATACATACTGATATCCATGCGGGGAATCCAAGGCTGGGAAGCCAGTTCCTCTATTCTGCCACTGACATTCATCTTGTCGGCAGCAGAGGGGAGGCCTTCTGAATAGTAACCGGTGGTAGCCCATTGCAGATTCTGTTGGTTAAGCCATACACATGCATTGGCAGAATGACCTGCAAGAAGCATAGTGTTGGTGGCGTTGATTCCTATTGCGTATATCTTTGACTTGTCAGAATGAGTCATACGGAACTCATCAGTAAGAGTTGGAGCAAGAAGAGCTGTAGGAGACATTCGGAGGTCTGTATTTATACCTTTTTGCTCATCATCATCAAATATACTGTGAACTTTGCGGTCCTGACGACTGAAGTAATAGTCCGAACTGACAGCATGTTGGTCAGGTGTAGTACCTGTGAGAATAGTGGCAAGAGTCTCACTGCCGCCATATACAACATGAGGAAAACTAAGTGAAGATTCGTGTGCCTCCTCATCCAAAGTGCGTAATCCTCCTTGTTGCCAATAGCCTCTAAGTTCATTCATTGCTTCACTGCTTAAACCATCAATACAGATAGTAACGGTCAGCCTGGGTTCTGCTATAACTGAAGATACACTACATAGTATTGTAGCAACAAGAATAACAAGACGTTTGTTTGTTGTGGTTATAGGCGTTCGCTTTTTCATATATCCTAATAATGTAAGTCTTAATGCGTGAACAATCGGGATAAGCATTAGCCAATGCCACGATTGCAGGCAGATAAGTGGTAGTCTTACCAATGTAAGCAATAGCCAGCAGAGAGCTAAGTAGAGCAGATGTTGCTCTATTTTCTTTCTGCTTGCGGGAATCAATACCAAAATAAAAGGTATCAGAAGTATTGGATTGATGCTTAGCAGGTTCCAATTGTGTTCCACAAGCGGATGAATACTGAAGAAACTCAGGTAGAAAACAATCACTCCTAAAACGGTTCCCAGAAACCAAAGTATACAGTCCAACCACCAACTGATTCTGTTTCTTCTGATATCAATAATGGTAACTACGAATATGAAGATTGCTGCCAGAATCAGAACCATGTATGGAGAAATGATAAAGGGTTTTGAGCCGATTTCGAATGGCTTGGAGTTGTCAGAGAGGTATAATTTGGCCCCATCACTGTATTGTCCGTTTCCGACCAATTGCATCAATTGCTCCGGCAGGAACAAACGTTCTTCTTTTGTAACCTTTTTGTCAGCATCTGCTCCAAAAACAAAGTCAATTCCAAAGCCGGGCCATGAGTTGGCTTCCGAGTAATGACGAACCATCTGTCGGAAAGTGGGGATTTCGGTTGAACCGCAAAAGGTGAGAGGTGTTCTGTTTAGCACATCATCTATTTCTGCCACAACAGATTTCAGCAGGTGATAAGGTCTGGTGGCACAATTGTCAAATACAAAGTTGTAGAGGTAATATCTGTTCTTTGGCTTATAGTTTTCCAGTAGAGCCTCAAGCAATTGCTGCTTTTCTTCCTTGTTCAGGTTCAGAACTTGCTCATATGTGGTTCTGCCTATCATGCTGCTTGTATAGATAAACCAATCTGTTTCTTCCACATCAAGTTGATACCATGTCTCTCCACGGACAAACTTCAGATAAAAGTCCTTTGTGTTGAAATTAAACACTCCATAATTGAAGGTCCAATCTATGTTTTGTTTCGGGTCTTTTATTCTGAGAGCTGAATGACCGTATTTACTGTATGTTTGAGCGCCAGGAGTACACGTCAGCAGACTCACTGAAGCGCTGTCAGAGAGTATCACAGTCTGCTGGGCAAAGCAACTCAAAGTGCAGAGCAAACATAATGTTAGTATATTAAAAATCTTCCGCATAATTATCCAATATAATTAATCTGCAAAGGTACGAAGAATTTTGCGAATATCAAAATATTGCGTATCTTTGCAGCGGAGAATATTCACTTGTATGAAAAAATGTTCTCAGCATTTGTTACTTCGGAGATTAGTAAGATGAAAACAACTCTTTTAGTAGTAGGAAAGACTACCGATAAGAATATACAAACATTGTTGGATGACTATCAAAGCAGACTCACGCATTATCTGCAGTTTAAGTTGCAGGTGATACCTGAGTTGCGAAATGCCAAGAATCTGAGTCAGGAACAACAAAAATCAGAAGAGGGGAGGCTCATACTCTCACAAGTGCAGGTCTCTGATTTTGTGGTTCTTTTGGATGAACATGGCATTGAGTATCGCAGTGTTGAGTTTGCTGATTATCTGCAAAGAATGATGTCTGTGGGGCGGAATGTTGTGTTTGTAGTAGGTGGTCCTTATGGTTTCAGCAAGGCAGTGTATGATAGATCTGACGGCAAATTATCTCTTTCAAAGATGACCTTCTCTCATCAAATGGTAAGGCTGTTTTTTGTTGAGCAGATATATCGTGCAATGACAATACTCCGAGGTGAACCGTATCATCATGAATGACTTATAACCAAGATAAAAAAGAAGCACAAATGAATGTGCTTCTTTTTTATTATGACTATTGTACTATTTCTATAGTTCTTTTAGTTATAGTACAACTTTTATTATTGCTGCTCTGCAGGAGCAGTTTCTCCTTCTGTAGTGGTTTCTTCAACAGGGGCAACCGGTTCCTCAGTTTCTGCTGCAGGCTCTGCTACTTCCTCTACCTTAGGTTGGAAACGCTCAATAGGGGATATGAGATTCCACTTGTTAAAGCAACCGAACAGCCACATGCAGCATACAACTATTGCTATGCAGAGTATTCCTATCAGCCATTTAGCCCAGCATGGCAGACCTTTCTTTGCAAATGGGTCTTTAGCTTTTACAAGAGGGAATTTAACCATATCAGTCAGTGTGGCACCGAATGGAATGTTAACTATAGATGCAGCGTTGACAGCCCAACCGTTGGCATTCAACAGGGGAGCAATGTTACGCTTGCGGAGTTTGAGCCATGCCATAATCATGCTTGGACCTGAAATGATAAGTATGAGGGCAACAAAGAATACAACCCAATGCCACCAAGCCGTGAATGCTCCGAAGAATGAAGCAAGTGCAGCACCTATAAGTCCGAGTGCCATACCTATGGCAGCAAAGATTCCGGCAAACTTGGCTATGTCAAACTGTTGAGGAGCAGGTTTGCTATCAGCACCTGCAGCAGGCGCTGTCTGCAGTTTGGCAGTTGTGTCAGCCATCATCTTTGAGTCTTTCTCTGCAGCACGTTTGTTTATCATATCTTCTATCCACTTTGCCAAACGGCGGTAGGGTGACCAAAAAGCCTGACGAATACTGATAGGATTGTCTATGATTTTGGTAACTACAGCATCGTAATCTACTCCTTCACGGTCATAGAAGATAGCGTTTTTTCCTACATAGAGGTCACCTGTCTCACCCATGGTCATTGCAGCTACAATCTCCACAGGAGCAGGTTTTTCCTTACTTGTACATGTGCAGTAGATGAGATACATGCCACTTGCAGGAGCCATAACTCCATGTGCACCTGCATTCTGTACTTTCATTGTCAGGTGACAAGCACGTTGGTCTATAATCAATGTACCTGCTTGGAATATGGCTTTTACATTCTGATCTTTCTCATAGAAGTCCTGCAGGGTGATGTAGTTTCTCAGCACTTGGAAATAGTCACGATAGAGGTGTGTGAGTTTGTCCACACAGTCAATACCGTTTGCTTCCTCTTCAAGTGCTTTGTCTTGTTCTACAAGTTTCAGAAGTTCTTCTTTCTGATTGTTCTTCAGGAGAGCGTCAATGCAGTCTATTCCCAAAGCCTCTACCGAAGCACCTGCCTTCTGACCTACCCATGCAGTGTAAGCGCCTGTTTTCTGACCTATCTCATCCCACTCTGCTTCCGTGAGAGTCTTTTTCTTCTTATCAGCAACAATAGCCATGAGTGCTTCAAACTGTGCAGCCCATGCGGGATTTACAGGGGCGGTGAGGTCAAGTTCGGCTTTCCCTGTAACACGTTGGATGGGGTAGGAAGCAATCTCATCGCCTTTCTCTGTAAGATTGTCTGCCGAGATAGCCTCAATGCGACTAACCTGTACATCAAGAGCAGCGGTGCTGTCTTGGTCGAAAGCGGCAAGTTTGCTACGGAGGAAGAAGTCCTTCACTTTCAGATTGAGGGCATTGAAGAGTTCAATAGCCTTGTCAGTATCCTCCCCGTATGGTAGTTCGGGTTTCTGACTGAGCCATGCAGCATAGTCTGCCAAAGCCTGATAGAAGGCCTCTATTTGGTCAGCATTGACACCTTGTACTCCACTGCGGTCCTGACTACCGCCTGTACTTGTCACTGCAGCAGCAATTATCTGCTTGAGGTTCTCATCGTCTGTACTTCCTTCGGTGATAATACCGTCACCATTGAAGCGTGTCTGAGCAAAAATGGCAATACTGTCGCTCGAATCAGCCACAGTTACTACTTCGCCTTCTTTCTTCAGGTTCTCCAATATCTGCTTGGCGGAAGCATACAGACGTTTACCTTGCTCGCTGTCCTGATTGATATCGCTGAGGGCAATACCATCTTTCCCAAGAAGCAGTGAGTCAGCGTCTTTTACTACATCAAGAAGCCAATTGGTGGTAGCAATGACATCATCCACGTGGATTTTCTTGTCGCCGTCTGCATCCATGTACTCCAAACTCTTGCAGTCAATCTCAAGACCTGTGACAGGACAACTGAGTACGGTCCACATCTTCTTGTCGAGTTCGGCAAGATGTTTCAAGTCTTCACCTGACTGAATTTTCACTCTTGTAGCCCCTCCTATGTTTTGGAAGGTCCACTTGTAGCCTTGTTGTTTTTTCTCTTTCATATTGTATATATTTGAATGTTTATTTAGTTTATCACCTTATACTTGTCTAACTTCTCAAACCTGTCAAACTTCACAAACTTAATATAACTTTCCCCTCACACTCCTGCTCCAACTTTTCTGTAGTCATGCAGGGAGAGGTTGTCGCTCACATGCTTTAGTGAGTGTACAGTACTGAATCCCATTCCGCAGATGAAGGCAAGTTCCATGTCGAATACACAATCCTTGTAATCAGACTGCAGAACAAAGTCCACACCTGTATAGCAGACCGACTTTCTGTATGTCTGTCTTGGTTCGTCGTATTCCTGCTGCGGGATAGGTGAAAGGTGAAATTCGGGTTCAGGGTATTGCACATTGGGGTGATTGAGTCTTACTTCCGTAACCTCTATCATAGTACCTATTTCAAAATTACTGCTTCCTGCATGCCCGATATTGAAAATCTCGGTGTCAAGGGGTATATCTCTGAGCGATTTCATTATGTTGAGTGCTCCCACTCCTGTAACCAACACGGATATTCCCGGAAAGTACTTTTCAGCGAGTTGTCTTTCCTGTTCCTCGGCTATAACTACTAATTGCATAATGATATAGTTTATTTGCCTGCAAAGATAATAAAAATCTTTGAAAGTGCCAAATACAATAAACTTGACCAATCAAGCGAACCTGTCCAACTTGTCCAACATGTCGGACATGATATCTACTTTATCACGTACAGACCAAGGTCTGATTCTGTGCCGCGGAAGATGTCTATATCCACAGGTCCTGTCACTCCTCCTGCTCTTCCGCTCTCTGCGCACTGCCACATGGCATGGTGCCGGCTTGGTTCTTTACCTCCATATCTTGCTATCCAATAGGGATATGACTGAAAGCGTTTGTCCTTCAGGAAATAGCCTGTGAAGGTTTTCTCGTTGGTGTAGATAATAGGTTTGACACCATAGTATCTGCCCACGATATAGAGCCATTTGTCCACGGAATCTTTCATTGGCAGGCGTCCGTTCACGGGTTCTATGTCGAGCACAGGAGCAAAGTCAGACTTCTGCAGCTTGGAGTAACTGATGAAGTTGTTTGCCTGCAGTGTAGCGGAGGCTTGCGGGGAATAGAAATGGTATGCGCCGAACAGAATGTTGTTATCTCTGCACCCTTGCTTGTTTTGGTTGTAATAGGAGTCCTGCATGCGTGTTCCTTCGGTGGCCTTGGCAATAAGAAAATCCACTTTCCGAGGCTTGGTATTCTTCTGAGGAGAACTGTACATGCGTCTTGTGGGGTCAAGATGGAAACACAGCTCATCAAAGTTGACACTGCCCTGATAATGGGAGATATCTATACCTATCACCTCTGCTTCGGGGAGTCTCGTGTGTTTCCAACCATGTATCATCAGCCTGAGCCACTCCTTGTATTTCGGCATCTCCTCCCGTGTCGGCAGCAGACCTTTCCACCATAGGATACCTGCTGTCAGCAGAGGCAGAAGCAATACGAAAGCAGCAACACCTGTTGCCACTCCGATACGCATCCTTCTCTTCTGTTTCTTGCTCAGATGATGCCTTCTGCTTCTTTTCTTAGGAGAACCGTTCACGCTGCAAAGATACAATAAAAAAAGTTTATAGCGAAAAGCGAATAAAAAAAATATTTGCTTCCAACTATAAACTGTTAACTATTAGCTGTTAACTACCCCCGTGGTTAGTTCATTACTTTCATAACGCCTCTCTCGCTAACTATCATATACATGGATTGAGGCTGACTTTCAAACGAATAGTCGGCGTTGGTGGTGGTGATGAGCATACCCTGCACGTTATATATATTTACCCAAATGCCCTGCGGGTTGTGCAGCACCTTGCCGTCATACCACAGACCCTCTGCCGAGAGGTCGTCAAGAGAAGTGGCGGTGGTGATATATGCGGTATAGACTTTCCTGTTTATGAAGTCGCTGACGGTGAAGTCAACTCCGAAATAACTGTCAGACATGTTGAGTGTTGTGCCTGAAGAAGGGGTCACCTTGGTCTTCTGATTGGCAAGAGTTATCTGCGGTGTGAGCTGAGTCAGGTCGGTTCCTTCGGGCAACTCGAGATGTATCTCCTGCTGTGCCTCGTCTATTTGAGCCTGATGGCCGTCGATAGAGAAACTTGTGATCTTCAGTTCGTGCAGCACCACTTTGCTCTCTTCAGTGGAAAGCAGATACTCAATCACATTCTGCAGCAGTTTGCGTCCGTCGGAAGTGAGGTTGCCTGCAGACTGCTCAGAGAGCGGGAAGAGTATGTATTTGGCACCGCGTGTGGCTTGCGGCACTTCATGCAGGAAGGTCTCAGGTTCGCCCTCTGCCTCATATTGTGCACCTTGCTTTAGTGCTGTGGCAAGAGCGTAACTGCCCTGAAGAGTGATTTCTGATGGCATGAGACCACGGCCTGTGACCTGACTGAGCAGTTTTATCTTGCTCCCTTCCTCTACGTTCATACCTTTGAACACAGGGTGTTGGGGCTGAAGAACTGTGATCTCGGTGTTATTCACACTGCCGTTGTCGGGATAGCCCCAACCCAAACGGGAAGTGGTGTAGGTGAAGTTCTTCATGTTCAACACGGGTTTCTTCACGTTCTTTATGATGTTGATCACCTCGTCATTGTTGGCATCGGCGTCTTCCGAGATGACAATGAAGTCATAGTCCGAATAGTCGCTGTCAGCCTTGCCTGCTCCTCCTGCAGGGCGGGCGAAATAGTTATATTTGCGTGTCAGGTCCGAGTAGATATTGTTCGTCCTCTCCGTTTTGTACAGATATAGCATTGTTTTGCTTGCACCGGGTACTACGGTCGGGCTGTTTGACAACACTGTTATCTTGCCTTTCAGCGTGTTGGCATCTTTGAGGGTCACTTCGTATGGGAATGTTCCCACTGTGGTGGGAGTGCCGCTGAGGGTAAGCGTGTGAGCCGACTCGTCCGCCGTGAAACTCAGTCCTGCAGGTGTTTGCGAGGTCCAACGCCAACTGAGATCCGATTTGTCAATGCTGTAATAGTTGAACAGCACAGGCTCGATTGAGGCCTTCTCGTATACCGTCTTCACCGAGTCGATCATTCTCTGATAGGCCACCTTGCTGCTCACGGTTATCGTTCCTGTCTTGGTGCTGATCACTTTGCCGTCTTTGTCCTTGGCAGAGATGGTGTATTTGTACACTCCGTTCTTGCAATTGGCTGTGCCTGAGACTGTCAGCGTGTCGTTGGCACTCTTCTGCATACTGATACCCGTAGCCTCGGCTCCGTCCCAACTGAACTCGGCATCGCTCACTTTGTTCTTCAGGTAGTAGGTAACGGGCTGCATAGCCTGAGTCTGAAGTACATTCTGTGTGGAGTCATTGCCTGAGATATGCTTTACTTTTGGGACGTAGGCCACGCGAAGTGAGAACCCATATAACTCATTATTGCTGCTTCCGCGACCGATAAGTTCAATAACATGTTCGTCAGGTGAGATGTTGAACCTGCGTACCGACTCGGAAGTGATAGGAGTGGTTGCTTGTTTTACGCCATCTATTAGCACTTCAAACATGCGGTTCTTGCTTGCATCACTATTGTTGTCTTTCCCATAAAAACTGAATTGGTCAAAGCCCTTGATGTGCATCTTGTAGTAACCATCTGATTTCAGTTTATGCAAAGCTCCTTCTCCTGCTGCAAACTCGTCTTTGGCTGTATATGTTTTGTTAGATTTGCCGTCTGTCAGATTTATCTCCAACCATCCGTCAATAGCCTTTGCATTGTATTGACTTATAGATTCGGTTATACCTGCGGTTTTCTGTGCGGGAGTTGTGGATACTGATAAGTTGCTCTCACTGTCGAAAGACGGGTAATACACCTCATAATCTCTGCCGTTGAACTGAGTGAGTTCGGTGTCATATCCTTTGGGACTTTCATATACTTCTGTCTCATGCACTTTCAGGTCGGTGCTTGGTACGGGTACTTCTTTCTCTTTCACGTGGATTATGCTCTCAGCGGTTTTCTGTCCGTCCACGGTAGTAACTGTCACTGTGGCATCACCTTTCTTCAGTGCGGTGACAAGACCGTTGCTGACACTCACTACAGAGGGGTCGTCCACGCTCCATGTGACAGCCTTGTTGGTGGCATCTGAGGGCGTGATTGAATACTGCAGTTGCTGTGTGTCGTTAACGTACAGCGTCAGTTCGGTGTGGCTCTTGGCAAAAGCGATACCATCCACGTGTACCACAGGGGTAGTGCTTGCCGTCACGGTGACCGCACAGGTGGCAGTAAAGCCTCCGTCATCGGTCTTGACGGTGACAGTGGTCTGACCGACACTGACGGCAGTCACATTACCTTGCTCATCTACAGTGGCCACAGAGGGGTTGCTGCTTGTCCATGTAACCTTGGTGTTGGTGGCTCCACGCGGATCTACCGTGGCAGTCAACTTCTCACTCTTGCCCTCCTCCAACGTCAGTTTGTCCTTGTTCAGCGACACACCTGCAACAGGGATGACTGTACCTCCGCCATCACCGGTAATCTCTAACTGAAAGTAGTAAGAGTTTCCTCCGCCACTGCCGTTAAACTTCAATGACTTGATTGAACTTTCTGTGATAGAGACGTCTATAGAACGTGTCTTACTTCTGTCTGATGAAGAACCGACTTTATCTATCTCTTTGCTTGTACCTCCATTTATTGTCAAGTTGACAGGGCGGTTACTGCTTGCTCCCCAATATAATGTAAGTTTCACATTAGAGTAGGCAGTCAGGTCTATGGGATTTGTGAATGTTATGGTTACTTCCCCCGCAGAACTTGTGGTATGATAGCACATGCTTCCAACACCCCAACTTGGGGGAGCTATGAATTCTCCCTTATTGAAAGTAGTTGTTGCATTTACAGGGGTTTGGACAAAATCGGTTTTGTAAATACTTGCACCATGCACATTGGCAACTGCCATCATGCAGGCAACGGCCGGTAATATCACGCGGTTCAGTAGGGTTTTCATATTGTGGCTATGTTTTTGTTTCGGGTTAGACATACTATATCACGTGCAAAGGTAGCACAAAAATTCCGAACTGCCGAATACTTATTGACGGATAATGTAGAAAAATATGTCCGGTTGTCCGAATGTCCGATGGCAAAGGTTGCAGGCTATGAAAAAAAGCGGGCAGATGCTCGCTTTTTGGGGGTTGTTAAGTTGTTAAGTATCTTAAGTATCCGTAGTGTCATTAAGTTTCTTTTTATCTTTCAGCGCAGCGGTCTTACTTCTTTCAGCGCAGCGGTCTAACTTCTTTCAGCGCAGCGGTCTTACCTCTTACAGCCGTAGGCGGTCAATTTATGAATTAGTTCACCAATTCGCCGAGGAGAGTGAATCTGTGTTGTCCGTTGTCAATGAAAAGGCCTTCAGGGGTTTGTATTTTTCTTACCTTACTTGTGTGGTTAGAGATGGTCTGAAGGGCAGTCTCCATGTCTTCCTGCACAGGTATGCGCTCCACATCTGCATTCAGTTTCTGCACAAGAGCATCTATCTGAGTCTGTGTGAGAAAACCTTTAGTGATGAAATACTCACACATGGCTTTACTCAGGTCGTCCACCTGACTCAAGTCTTCTACTCCCAATATCTTGCGGAAGCTATATGCAAGGATATGATAGTCACGGAATTCACGTATTTGCATATCATTGCTGTGTTGATAGTCCTCTGCTATCTGTTCCCAAGAGGCTCCACACAGAGCCGCCAATACTCCGCAGAAGACTCCTGTTCGGTCAGTCCCAAGTCTGCAATGAATCTGAAAAGGAGCAGGGTGCGAGTCACTAATGATAAATTCCACTATCTCTTTGACCCATGCACCGAAGGTGGAGGAGGTGGAGTTGTAATAGACCTCATTGTAAGAAGGAGTACCTTTGCCTGCATTGACATAGAGCACATTCTTCTCGGCAATGATGCGGTTGTAGTATATAGGGATAACTTCCTGATACTTAACTGAGTTGCAGGTGTAAGTGGTGAGTGATTTCTCTTCATTCTCACTCAGGCATATATCAGAGCGGATACCATTGGCAGCAGCAAGATATTTGACATAGTGAAGCCTCTCGTACTCTGTCAGGTTGCCATTATTCTTATGGTCGGTAGCCTTATAAGGGTGATAAGAACGATAGAGGTTTTTAGTGCCGGGCACACATCGGAAGTTGGCTATCACAGCCCTATCCACATCAGAAGAGAGATTGAAGGAAGAGAGTTCTCTAATCACATTTGCCTGCTCGCTGTTCTGTTTTATCTGTTCGAAGTCATCAGTGGAGAAGACTACAATCTGATTGTTGGAGCCGTTCTTGAATTTATATCCGTTGGTGAGCCATGAGGGAGCATCTTTGTAACTACCATTGACATAGAACTTATACTCGGGTTGTCCTGAGTTACCGGGCTGATTGACATAATCAAAGGGTAGGGTGACAGTCCAACAGTTGCTTTCTGCATCAAGAGTCAGTTTGCATTGCTCCACTGATTTCCATCCATTGAAAGAGCCTCTGACATAGCAGGAGGTGACTGTGCCTGACCAAAAGCCCGAGTCAAGACAATAGAGGAAGGTGATAGTCTTGTTGTTGGTGTCTTCACTGAAGCAGCGTTTCTTGTCTTCAGTGGAATAGGTGGCAGCATGAGCAGCCACAGATGATATAGCCAATAGTGCTATACCTGCAATCAGAGGGAGAGTTTTCATGGTAGTGTGTTATATGTTTATATACAACAAACCCCGCAGCATAGCGGGGCTTGAAGCAGTAGTTTATTTAGCATAGTTGACGGCACGTGTCTCGCGGATGACGGTGATCTTCACCTGACCGGGATATGTCATCTCATCCTGAATACGCTTCGCCAAATCGAAGGAGAGCAATTCGGTATCCTTATCCGACATCTTGTCGGCTCCCACAATGACGCGGAGCTCGCGGCCTGCCTGAATGGCATAGGTCTTAATCACTCCGGGATAACTGAGTGCGAGGTTCTCGAGGTCGTTCAGTCGTTTGATATATGCCTCTACTATCTCGCGCCTTGCACCGGGTCTTGCACCACTGATGGCATCGCAGGCTTGCACTATAGGAGCAAGCATGGTCTCCATCTCCATCTCGTCGTGGTGAGCACCGACAGCATTGCAGATGTCGTCTTTCTCGCCGTACTGCTTGCAGAGTTGTGCTCCGTAGAGTGCGTGCGGCATCTCGGGGTTGTCTTCTGCCACCTTGCCTATGTCATGCAGCAGTCCTGCACGGCGTGCTTTCTTGGGGTTGAGACCGAGTTCGGCAGCCATCGCGGCACACAGGTTGGCAGTCTCGCGGGCATGCTGCAGCAGGTTCTGACCGTACGAAGAACGGTATTTCATACGTCCTATCATCTTGATCAGTTCGGGATGCAGACCGTGGATACCGAGGTCGATAGTGGTGCGTTTGCCCGTCTCGATGATCTCTTCCTCTACCTGCTTCTGCACTTTTGCCACCACTTCCTCTATTCGTGCGGGGTGAATACGTCCGTCTGTCACTAATTGGTGCAGACTGAGGCGTGCTATCTCGCGCCGTACGGGGTCGAAGGCCGAGAGGACGATGGCTTCAGGAGTGTCGTCCACCACTACCTCTACACCTGTAGCAGCTTCCAAGGCACGGATGTTACGTCCCTCGCGTCCGATGATGCGGCCTTTCACTTCGTCGTTGTCGATGTGGAAGATGCTGACAGAGTTTTCTATGGCAGCCTCGGTGGCGATGCGCTGAATGGTCTGCACGATGATTTTCTTTGCCTCTTTGTTGGCAGACATGCGTGCGTCCTCCATTATCTCGTTCACGTATGCCATGGCGTTGGTCTTGGCTTCGTCACGCAGGGACTCGACGAGTTGCGCCTTGGCCTGCTCCACAGACAGACCTGAGATGGTCTCCAACTGCTGCTGAGCCTGCCGATGCAGTTTCTCCACTTCTCGTTCGCGGAACTCGATGGCGGACTGCTGCTGCTGCAACTGCTGCTGCAGTTTCTGCAGTTCGTTCTGTCCTCGTGCCAACTCGCCCTGCTTCTGATTCAGTGCGCGTTCTCTTTCGGAGAGTTTCTGTTCTTTTTCCGTCAGTTTCTGCTGTGAGAGGGCTACTTGTTTCTCGTGTTCGAGTTTGAGGGCGATGAATTTCTCTTTCGCCTCCACTATCTTGTTCTTCTTCAGCAGTTCCGCTTCCTCCTTGGCTTTCTGCAGAATGCCGTTAGCCACGTAGCGGAAGATGAGATAGGTGATACCTGCTCCGAGCAGCATGGCACCTATCAGGGTCAGTATCATGTAAATGATGTTCATGTTATAAATTATGCATTATGAATTATGCATTATGAATTATTAAGTCGTTAAGTTTTTTAATTTTGTCAAGCAGCGGTTGAAGGTCTTTGTCGCGAATGTCTGAGTGCAGGTTGACAGCCACCTCGAGTGCGGTATATACCCACAGTTTCTCGACCGACAGTTGCGGGTAGGTCTGCTGATAGCGCTGATAGGTCTCGTTGAGAGTCAGTGCCGCCTTGCGGTAGACCTCTTCCTTGTCACGCTCGACCAAGAGTTTGACCTCGTGACAGTCGATGCGAAGGGTGATATTTTGCTTTTGTCCGCCCATGAGGCTCTAATGGTTAACGCCTCTCAAGAGGCTGTTTAACGTTTAACGTTTAAAGTTTAATGTTTAAAGTTTAACGTTTAATGTTTAATGTTTACATCTGCGCAATCCGCTACGATCTGCAAAAAAAAATCCGCTCAATCTGCGTAATCTGCGCGAGAAATATGCATTATGAATTATGCATTATGAATTATGCATTATGCATTATGCATTATTCAAACGCTTTGAGGTTTTCGATGGCTTTGTCCACGGTGTGTATCATGCGTGTCAGTTGTCGTTTGGCGAGTTCCCGCTCTGTGGTGTCAGCCACCATGGCATGTGCCATGCGCAGGCGGTTGTGCTCCTGCCTGAGATTGACCAACTCATGATGCGTCCGCATCATCTCCTCCCGCAGGCGGCTGTTCTCTTGCGCAAGCAGTGAGACCTTCTGCTGAAGGTCGTCACGCTGCTTCAGGAGGGAAAGGATATTCGCCTCGAGAGAGGTAATCAGGTTCCAAGTTTCAGGTTCCATGTTTCAGGTTCCAAGCCTATTAAGTTCCTTATGTTTCTTAAGTTTCTTAAGTATCCCTTCAACTCTAAACTATAAAACTTCTCTAAACTCTAAACTCTCCACGGCTATGCCGATCGTTCCGAGCATAGCGAGGATAAGAACTCTCAACTAATATTAGAAGCTGTATCCGATACCGAGGCCTACTACCGTCTTGAACTGTACGCGTTCTGCCTCTACACCGTCTTTATTGGCAATCAGAGTACCGTTGTAGTACTTAAGTGAGGTAGAGAGGGTCACGTTCAACACTTTGAGGAACTGATATGAGATGTTCACATCCCAATCCACGTCAAAGTGTCCGAAGTAACGGTTGTTGTTGGAATAGTCGAAATAGCCTGTGTAAGAGTCTTTGCCATTGGCTGCTTCATATATCTCCTTCACATTAAAGCCCTTACCCTGATAAGGAGTGAAGAGAGCGATGGTGGTACCAAGCGTCAGGTTCTCATACTTATAGGCAATAGCACCCTTGAAACTCAAACCAAACTCAGCTCGGAAATTGCGATAGAGCTTCTCTCCTGTCTCATTATTATAGGTATAGGTGCCATATTTCTCTTGCAAAAGTGAACGGAAGTCAGTACCTGCAGTCTTTGCAGTCTCATATCCTGCTGCATCATACACAACCTCTGCTGCATCATAAGCGACTTTTGCTACATCATACTCAACACTACCTTTTTCTAATTGGTCCATAGCATATTGCAGGTCTCCAAGAGCAGCCTCTTTGGTGTATCTCTGATTCCATTTCTCACCTACATACGCTGTGGCAATGCGTCCTGCGATAGGGGAGAGGTAGATGGAGAAGTCGGCGCCGTTGTAACTCTTCTTCCAATCAATACCGACGCTCACATCAGTATAAGAAGGTGCAAGCCACTTACTTATAGCAGGATTATAACCTGCTACATAGTCACGCCCGAGAGCATATTGGCTCTGAAAACCACCAAGTACTGTCAAGTACCAATTCTCCTTGAACTCCCAACCGAACTTTGTTGCCAACTTGATGTTATCACTTGACTTCTGAAACGGGTCTTCGTTTTGATCAATCCAAGTCAGTCCGAAGTCAGTGTCGAAATTGGTCTCCCAAGCAATAGCATCTTTGTGGTAGAGCAGGTGCAGTTTGGCGTATGCCACACCGTTGACGTTGTTCTTACCGCCTGCAGCCCAATTCACGAGACCTGTTGCAGCAGCGTTCAGGCCGACCACGCCGTCGAACTTCCACGCTTTCTCGCCCGTGTCTATTTTTTTCAGGTCGTCACCTGCTGTTTTTGCAGCATCCGCATTACCTGTGACTGTGGCTTTGTCTACATCCTGTGCGAAAGCAGCAGTAGTGCCCATGATGCACAAGGCAAAAAGTAAATGTTTGATTTTCATATTGTTCTGTGATTTTTGTGTTGTTTTTTTATGTTGTATTTGTTGTTTTGAAATTCACTTTGCAAAGTTACAACAAAAAAACGATATACGCAAAAAAATCGGACAATCGGACATTTGGACACAATATAAGTTGTAGAGTTGGTCATCCCAATATACCCTGCACATGTTTCAGGAGATAGCAAGGAGATAGCAAGGCGTTAGCAAAATAATTCATAATGCATAATTCATAATGCATAATTGTGAAAGTGTGAGAGGGGGTTCATAAAACTTACTCCATATTGTTTAATATATAATAATAAGGTATAAATGTTCACATATTCACACTTTTTGTGAAGTATTGTGTGTAATGTCTCTACATAATGTGAGAGGATGAGCAACATGCAGATATTAAGATGAGACATAACACAGAAAAAAGCGGGCAGATGCTCGCTTTTTTTGTGGTTTGTAAGTTCTTTGTTCGCTACGCTCTCACGATCGGCGGAGCCGTGGGTAAGTTATTAAGTTGGTACGCGCATGCTGCGCTGTTGGTATGTTCTTTGTGCGCTATTCAAGATTCCACACCTTGTCGTCAATCTTCTGATTCTGACGTATGTCGGTGGTCTCGTACAGTGTGTAGTTGCCGTTGTGCTGAATGAGGCAGAGTGAGAGCAGTGCGCCTGTCTTGCTGTCGTACTGCAGTTCAAGGCGGTTCACACCGACAGCTTTAGCCTGCTGCTTTGTCAGGGTGCAGATATATCGCCCTGCTTTCTCTTCGCACTGAATATCAGCCTCGTTCTCTTTTGCGACGCGTTGCAGGTCTCCCGACATACTGCCGAGCAGAGTCTCACGAAGGATATACATCTGACTTTTGTTCTTCTCGTTCATGGGGAAGTTCTGCACATGTCCTTTTCTTGCAGCAATGAATTTGCCGTCTTTGATAAGGCTGTAGTCGCCTTCAGGGTCGGAGTAGAGCATGAGCAGGCTCTCGGGAGAAGAATAGTACATGGTGCCCCGTTTGACAGTCTCTTTCTTCATCTTGGGCATGACTATTTTCTCGGTGAAACTCGCGGTGTAGGTGGTCTGCGCCTTGTTGAGGTTGAGGATTTTGTTTTCAATGGTTTGTGCGCTGAGGCATACTGCAGACAGGATGAGAATGACAAAAATGATGTTGCGTTTCATTGCTTTTATTGAGTTTTGTTGTGCGTGTAATTTTCTTAATGAATAGGCAAACACTGTGCCAATTTGCATATATTGCAAAAAAAGTGTACCTTTGCAGGCTTTTATAATGCATAATGCATAATTCATAATGCATATATCTCGCGCAGATTTAATTTAATGCATAATTCATAATGCATAATGCATAATTTCTCGCGCAGATTACTTTAAACATTAAACGTTAAACTTTAAACAGCCTCACAGAGGCGTTAAACTTACAACTTATGTCAGAAAAAATTTATACCTTTTTTAAGTCTCACAAGTGGGTGATGTATGTGTCGCTGTGTGTGACGGTGGTGCTGTTTGCCGTTTTAGGCATGCAGTGCAAGTTCGAGGAGAACATAGCCAAACTGCTGCCTCCTACGTCTGACAACCTGACGGTGGATCTCGCATTCTCTGACCTGAAGGTGAAGGACAAGATCTTCATTCAGATAACGGGCAGGGAGGGCAAAGAGGTTGGTGCCGAGGACCTTGCGGCCGCCATGGACAGTTTCATGGAGCGTCTGCTCGGCGGCGACGTGCAGTACAACATAGAGAGCACGCTGTATCAGGTGGATTTAGAGCAGTTGCTGTCGTTGGCACCGTGGGTGCTTGAGCATGCGCCGCAGTACCTTGATTTCACTGATGCGGAGATGGACTCGCTCACTTCCGCAGAACACATAGGCGTGCAGATAGAGCAGTATTTGGACTATATGGAGACCGACCTCGGGATGCAACTCTATGATTATATGGCATACGACCCCGCGGGAATAGTGATGAGTAAAGTTCAGCCTTTGCTTGCAGGTGGTGGGCAGAGTCCTGTTAGGAACTCGCATCTGTTTACGAAGGACGGCACGGTGTGCATGGGCTATGTCAACCCTCACCTGAGCAGCATGGATTCGGGCAGTGCGGGCAAACTGCTGAAACAGATAAAGAAAGCCAAGGCAGAGGTGGAGAAAGAGTTTGCGGACGTGGAGGTGCTGTATCACGGCACGGTGATCATGTCAGCCAACAACGCCCGCAGGATAAAGACGGACCTCTTGTACACCATAGGCATAGCATTGATTATCATCCTGTTGCTCCTCGGTTGGTGCTTCCGTCAGTTGTCTTCCAACGTGCTGCTTCTGCTGCCTGTGATTTACGGTGCTTTGTTCGCATTGGCGGGTATCTTCGTGGTACAGGGAGGCATGTCGGTCATGGCTCTCGGCATAGGTGCTATAGTGCTCGGAGTGGCACTGAGTTACTGTCTGCACGTGATGGTGGAATACAAGTACACGGGTGACGCCCTTCAGACGGTGAAGGATCAGGCGTGGCCCGTCTTCCTCGGCTCGCTGACCACGATAGGCGCGTTTGCGGGTCTGCTTTTCACGCAGTCGTCTCTGCTGCGTGATTTCGGTCTGTTTGCAGTCTTCGCCATGGTGGGCACCACTGTGGCAAGTCTGTGGTTCATGCCTCAGTTCTTCCCGAAAAACAACAAGGTGAACAAACGTGCCTTTGCTCTGATGGAGAAGGTGAACAGCTACGACATGAGCAAGAGCAAGGTGGCGCTAATACTCATGGTGCTGTTCGTCGGCGTGTGCATCGCCTTCTCGGGCAAGGTGCATTTCGACTCCAACCTGAAGAACATAAACTACATAGACCCATTGGTTGCACGCTCGATGCAACTCTATGCCGACAAGCAGAATGACGGCAGTTTCCGTCAGTATTTTGCCGCAGTGGCAGAGACTACGGATGAGGCTCTGCAGGAGTTGGAGCATATAGAAGCGGTGTGTGATTCACTTCAGCGTGAGAGTGTGATTGACGGCTACAGCAAGACTTCCGCCCTGATGCCGCCTCTCGAGCGTCAGCAGCAGAGGATAGACCATTGGAAACAGTATTTTTCTCCTGAGAAGTCGCGGCAGGTGTGGGCAAATGTGGAGAAAGCATGCACAAGTGCGGGTGTAGAGGCTGATATGTTCCTGCCTTTCAAGGAGTTGATGAGTGCGGACTTTGAGCCCGAGTTGCTGTATGAAGCAGGGCTCCTGCCCGATGAGATAATGAGTAATCTTGTGGAGCGGAACGGTGAGTACGTGTTGGCGTTCATCCCCGTCAGAATACATCCCGACAGGGTGACCGAGGTGAACGGCATACTGACCAAGGCTGCAGGATGTTTGGTGCTCGACCCGTTTTATTATACTATAGACACTGTAGCGATGATGCAGCAGGATTTCAACACGATACTCGGCATCTCTGCCATCTTCGTGCTGATAGTGCTTCTGCTTTCTTTCCGTAGGCTGACAGTGGCTCTGATAGCCTTCCTGCCTATGTCGCTCAGTTGGTACGTGGTGCTCGGAGCGATGTACCTGACAGGACACGAGTTCAACCTTATAAATATAGTGGTCTCAAGTTTCATCTTCGGCATCGGTGTGGACTACAGCATCTTCATGATGGACGGCCTGCTCAGAAAAGCCAAAGGTGAGACGGAGCACCTGCTAACCTATCACAAGACCGCCATCACACTGAGCGCTACCATTTTGGTTATCTGCATGGTGTCTCTGCTGTTCGCCAAGCATACAGCCATGCGTAGTATAGGTTTTGCTTCACTTGTAGGCATGATAACAACCATGCTTCTCACTTACACATTGGAGCCTTGGCTGCTGCGTCAGGTGCTGAAAGTGGAGTGGCTGAGAAAAAAGATATTGGGCAAGTAGCGGGTATGGTATGAAATTTGCTGTCACGCTAAAACAAACAGAACAGGACAGAGAACAGATATGTCAGACAGTAGTTTTTGGGACAGACTGAGATTCAAGTACAGGGTGTCGGTGGTAAACGAGAACACCTTGGGCGAAGTGTGGCATTTCCGTCTTTCACGGATGGGGATGTTCCTTTGGCTGTTCTTCCTGTCGATACTCTCCTTTGCTATCTTTGCGGCGTTGATATGGTTCACACCGCTGAAAAACTATCTGCCCGGTTACAACGAAAACATCCGTCAGCAGTTGGTCAGCGAGACCATGCGTATGGACAGCATAGAGAACGTGATAGCGCTTCAGACCGACTATTTGGACATCATCAGAGACGTGGTGGCAGGCGAGGTGCAGTCCGACAGCGTGAAGCCTTTGGACTCGCTGACGCTCATCAGGAAGAACGAACTGCTTGCCACACGTTCTGCCATCACTGACGAGTTTATCAGTCAGTATGAAGAGAAGGAGAAGGACAATCTGACCCTGTTCGACGTGCAGACCTCCACTCCCGTATATACCCTGTTCAGACCCGTTAACGGCGTTGTCATTGAACATTATTCGCAAGCCGAAGGAAGGCTGTACGTCAGTATCCATGCGGCTGAGAATGCCACTGTGGTGAGTGTGCTTACAGGCACGGTGATCTATGCCAACCGCACTCTTGACAACATGTGGGAGATGATGGTGCAGCATGAGTCGGACTACTTGTCGGTTTACAGGAATCTGAAGGTGCTCCGCAAGACTGTGGGACAGAGTGTGCAGGCGGGAGAACCCTTGGCGGTGGTTGCAGACGGTATACCATTGCAGTTCGCCCTGTGGCAGAAAGGCAACTCGGTCAATCCCGAGGAGGTGATAGTGTTTTAGAATTCATAATGCATAATTCATAATGCATAATTGTGAATTTGTGAAAGTGTGAACCTGCAACTTGAAACTTGGAACCTGAAACTTGGAACATTGATAAAACAGATAGCGATATTAGGCAGCACGGGCAGCATTGGCTGTCAGACATTGGATGTGGTTAGGAGCAATCCTGACCGCTTTCAGGTGTATGCACTGTCTGCCAACAGCAGTGTGGAAAAACTTGCCGAGCAGGCAAGGGAGTTTCATCCCGAGGTGGTGTGCATAGCCGACGAGACGAGATACGGGCAGTTGCGTGAGGCTTTGTCAGACCTGAACTGCAAAGTGTGGGCGGGAAAAGAGGCAATAGCAGACATGGTCACTATGCCGTCGATAGATATAGTGGTGGCGTCAATGGTGGGCTATGCAGGTCTTCCATCCACCATCAATGCCATTAAGGCGGGAAAGACTATCGCCCTTGCCAACAAGGAAACATTGGTTGTGGCAGGCGAGTTGATATGCAGTCTTGCACGTCAGTATCATGCTCCCATTCTGCCTGTGGACTCGGAGCACTCAGCTATCTTTCAGTCGCTCGTGGGCGAAGAGAACAATCAGATAGAGAAGATTCTGCTCACTGCTTCAGGCGGTCCGTTCCGTCTGACACCTAAAGACAAGTTGAGCAGTGTCACCGCTCAGGATGCCCTCCGTCACCCCAATTGGCAGATGGGTGCAAAGATAACCATTGACTCCGCCACAATGATGAACAAGGGGTTCGAGGTGATAGAGGCTAAGTGGTTGTTCGGCGTGCCTGTCAGTAAGATACAGGTGTTGGTGCATCCGCAGAGCATAGTTCATTCCGCAGTACAGTTCTCCGACGGTGCTGTCAAGGCCCAACTCGGTATGCCCGACATGCGTCTTCCCATACAGTATGCACTCACCTTCCCCGAGCGCGTACAAAGCAGTTTCCCGAGGATAGACTTCTTTGATCTGCCGAGCGGACTGACGTTCGAGAAGCCTGACTTGGAAAAGTTCAGAAACCTCAGGTTGGCATATATGGCAATGGAGCGCGGAGGTAATATGCCCTGCATACTCAATGCAGCCAATGAGGTGGTGGTCAAGGCTTTTCTTGAGAACAGGTGCGGCTTTCTGCAGATGTCTGACATAATAGAACAGGTGATGAGCCGAACCGCATTCTGTCAGAAACCGTCGTACGAAGACTATGTTCAGACCGACAAGGCTGCACGTGAACAGGCACTCCAACTCTTAAACATAAACTCTAAACTCTAAACTCTCAACTTTCAACTCTCAACTAATAAACTTCTCTAAACTCTCCACGGCTATGCCGATCGTTCCGAGCATAGCGAGGATAAGAACTCTCAACTAATAAACTTCTCTCAACTCTCAACTTTCAACTCTCAACTATAAAACAACAGCACATGGCAACATTTTGGATAAGAGCACTTCAGTTGATATTGGCACTGTCATTCTTGGTAGTGATACATGAGTTAGGACACTTCACCTTCGCGCGTATATTCAAGGTGCGCGTGGAGAAATTCTATATGTTCTTCAACCCCCGTTTCTCATTGTTCCGTATGAAGAAGTTGGGAGGCAAATGGCGTTTCCGTTTCTTTGCTCCCAACGTGGAGAGTACCATGGTGGAGAAGACCGACGGACAGGGCAATCCCGTACTTGACGAGAAAGGCAATCCTCAGTATCGCCCTATGACCGATGCCGAACTGAATGCCCTTCCCGAAGGAGATTGGCGTCGAGAACCTGACAACACGGAGTGGGGTATAGGTTGGCTGCCTATAGGAGGCTATTGTGCTATAGCGGGTATGGTGGATGAGACCACGGGAGCCGACGGACTCCCTTCCGAGCCTCAGCCTTGGGAGTATCGTTCAAAGAAGACGTGGCAGCGTCTGCCTATCATTCTTGGCGGCGTGTTGGTTAACTTCATTGCGGCATTGCTGATATACAGCGGTATCCTGTTTCATTGGGGAGAGGAATATGTGCCTGTCGAGAATGCCTCTTATGGTCTGCAGTATGCTGATGTGCTTCTTAAGCAGGGATTTGAGCAGGGCGACAAGATACTGTATATAGGCGACCGTGTGCCTGACACAAAGGCGGACATCGTAGAGTGGCTGATAGTGGACGGTGAGAAAGAGGTCACGGTGCTCCGTGGTGCCGATACCGTACTCCTTCAGATGCCTGACGACCTCGGCAAACAAGTGTTGGCATCAGGTGCCAAAGGAATAATAGACTACCGCTTCCCGTTTGTAGTGAGCGAGTTGGCGGAAAACTCTCCTGCAGCCAAGGCACTCATGATGGCAGGGGACAGCGTGACAGCTGTCAATGGTGTTCCCACTCCTGCCTTTCAGGATGTGCAGACCGAACTTCAGAAGCACCCTTGTGACAGCATAACCGTATCACTCTATCGTCCCTCCCAAGGCAGCATGGACTTGCGGATGTATCTTGGTGACGAGGCTAAACTCGGAGTCTATCCAAAGGCTCCGTTGCAGTATCTTAAGACACGCAAGGTAGAGTATGGATTTTGGGAATCAATACCTGCAGGTGTGAAGTACGGTTGGGACACTTTGGTAAGTTATGTAAAGCAGTTCAAGTTGGTCTTCACCAAAGAAGGCGCTCAGTCGCTCGGAGGATTTGGTGCTATCGGCAGTCTCTTCCCTCCTGTTTGGGATTGGCACTCATGGTGGCTTATGACAGCCTTCCTCAGTATCATTCTTGCCTTCATGAATATAATTCCTATACCCGGACTTGACGGCGGACACGTATTCTTCCTGTTGTGGGAGATGCTGACGGGAAAGAAGCCCGCTGATCGTTTCCTCGAAATAGCAAACAATATAGGTTTTTGGCTGCTGTTGGCACTGCTTGTCTATGCCAACCTCAATGATATACTCAAGTTGTTCATGTAACCGTAACCTGTAACCCGTAACCCGTCACCCGTAACCATTATGAACTATTTCGTACACGAGTCATCTTACATTGACGAAGGCTGCCATATCGGCAAAGGTACCAAGATTTGGCATTTCTCCCATATCATGTCGGGCTGCACGATAGGGGAGGACTGCAACATCGGTCAGAATGTGGTCGTCTCGCCCCAAGTAGTGCTTGGCAGAAACGTAAAGATACAGAACAATGTGTCAGTCTATACGGGAGTGACCTGCGAAGACGATGTGTTTCTCGGTCCGAGCATGGTATTCACAAACGTGATCAACCCGAGAAGCCATGTGTCACGCAAGTCGGAGTATAAGCCCACACTGATAAAGAAAGGCGCTTCTGTTGGAGCCAATGCAACTATTGTGTGCGGTCACACTCTCGGTCAGTATTGCCTCATAGGTGCAGGCTCAGTGGTGACAAAAGACGTGCCCGACTTTGCCCTGATGGTGGGTAATCCCGCCAAGAGAACAGGGTGGGTGAGCAGATACGGAGAGAAACTGTGTTTCAATCAGGAAGGCTTCGCTCTCTGCCCTGCCACAGGCGAGAAATACGTGCTTCGTGACGGTCTTGTGTCGCTCGTGGAAGACTGATTTGTTCCGACACCGATAAAGGATATTTGCATATTACTGAAAAAATCATTATCTTTGCAGCCCAATATGTAGTATTCAATAGATGAAGGTTAAATATCTCATACTAACATTGTTTGTGGCATTGCTCACTGCGTCGTGTGTTACCTCCAAGAAGGTGAACTACATGCAGAAGCCTGACAAACAGATACCTTCATACGCCGACACACTGCTTTACACCGACTATATTCTTCAGACCGACGACCGCTTGTTTGTGCAGGTATATAGCATCGACGAGAAGATTGCCGCGCTCTTCAACGGTGGAGCCACATTCACCAATGTGCGTCAGATGGCACGTAACAACGCAGCCAACTCCAATTCCGACCTTTATACTTATCTTGTTGACAGAGACGGAAATATCAATTTCCCGACTCTCGGACATGTGTACGTCAGAGGGTTGAATACGCGTCAGGTGAAGCATCTGTTGGAGGAGAAATTGGCGGGAATGATTATTCAGCAAGGCTCTATGCCCAATCTTGCCGTGGAGGTGCAGGTGGTTGGCAGAACATTCTCCATGGTGGGAATGAAGTCGGGCAGATACACCCTTCCCAAAGAGAAAGTGACTATCTTTGAGGCACTTGCCATGGCGGGCGACATTCCCGACTTTGGCTATCGTCACGAGATAAAGATAGTGCGTGAGGTGAAAGACTCTACAGTCATCAAGACTTTTGATGTCCGTTCTGAGGATATCATCAACTCCGAGTTCTACTATGTTGAGCCCAACGATGTGATATACGTACGCCGTATGCCCGGTTACTCCTTCGGCATCAACTCTGCAGCCACTGCTATCTCGGTCACTGCAGGCACTATCTCGTTCGGAGTATTTATCTACTCGCTTGTTATGAGAATCAAGGGAGCAGTCGATAAGGCGCACAATAATGGCGGAACTTCAGGTACAGGTGGAAGTTAGTAATGAGCAGCAGGTTTAGACATATTATTCCCTTGTTGGTGTTTGCAGCCTTTTCATTCATTCTCTCGGGCTGCTATCCTCATCGTGCCGTAGGTCTTCTGCAGGACAACAACAAGAACAAGAAACTTCCGCAGTATGAGGCTGCCGACTATGAGCCTTACAGAATCCGCGTCAATGATGAGATAATCTATCGTCTGATAACCATGGACGAGACTATCTCCAAAGTGATGGCTGCAGGCAGAAGCGGCGGCTCTACTAACGATGTGAACTCCTATCGTGTCTATTCCGATGGCACTATTGATATACCCTTCCTCGAGCCTATAAAAGTGGAAGGCCTTACTATGGAGGAGGCAAGGCAGGAGGTGGAGCGGCACTTCAAGGAGATAATACCCGATGCGGAGATCAAACTCTCCATATATAACAAGACTTTCACAGTCATTGGTGACATCAATTCAGGCACATTCCCTGTCTATCGTGACAAACTGACCATCTATCAGGCTCTTGCCATGTCAGGAGACCTGATGGACGGAGCCGACCATAAGCACGTGCGTATCATTCGCCCCAAAGGAGAGGGTGACCCTGAGATTCTTGAGTTTGATATAAGAACCAACACGGTGATTGACTCCAAATACTACTATGTCTATCCCAACGATGTGATATATGTGGCTCGTTCAAAAGGCAGTTTCTACAAAGTGGCATCCTACAGCGGACTCTTGGCACTTATCACATCCTCTATATCTCTGCTGATATCAGTACTTAACTTCACACCTATATGGTGAGACTAAACTAACAGTAAAAAACAACCATTCACATGGAAAACAATATTACACCTGCACCGAGTCAGACTGCTCAGTTTGAGGAAGAGAAGTCCAATTTCGACCTCATGGAGTGGGCGCTAAAGATTCTGTCTTATTGGTACTTGTTCGTTATAGGTGCCGTGATAGCCTTTGGAGTGGCCATGCTGCAGAATAGGAAATGGATTCCGCAGTATCTGTCGTCAGGCACTATAATTATCAAGGAGTATGGTCCATCCTACGGAGGCTCTTCCGTATTGATGCAAGGCTTCGGTGTCGATGCAGGTTACAAGAATGTGAACAATCAGGTTATCATGCTTCGGGGCTACGACCTTATGTGCCGTGTCGTTGACTCCCTGCCTTTCATGCATGTTGACTACATTACGCAAGGCAGATTCAAGACAAGAAACATATATCGCAACACGCCTATCTTGGTGGAGCCGAGCCGAGTCAGTCCTTTTGCCTATGGGATGATGTTCCATGTCGAGATTCAGGAAGATGGTACTCTCATCATCACTACCAAAGATAAAGACCTCAATTTCAGAGTCGAGACTCATTATGGAGAACCAATAAAGACCGATTGGTTTGATTGTGTCATCATGCCTACCGACAATATGGTTCGCACAGGCAAACTCTATTTCCGCTTCCGTGACAGTGCTTCTTTGGTGGACGACTTCTCCTCGCGCTTGGGACTCAATTTTGTCTCTGATGGTTCTTCTGTTCTTCAGATCTCTCTCGTCAGTGAGACTCCTCAGCGTGACTGCGATTTCATCAATATGCTCTGCAAGTGTTTCCTTGAGGATAACCTGAACAGGAAAAACGATGTGGCGGACAACTCCATTCGCTTTATCAATCAGCAACTTGAACTCTTGCAGCAGTCGCTTGTTGTCTCTGAGGGAGCAATGACCGACTTCCGACAAGAGAACAAGTTTGTCGATGTGGGCTCCTATGCAGGTACCCTGATGGCTAAGATGGAGAGTTATGATGCGCAGGAGATGTCGCTCAACCTCAAAGAGACCTATCTCAACTATCTCGAGAACTATATCAAGACCAACATGGAAGAGGGTGGTGTGGCTGCTCCTTCGTCTTTGGGACTCAACGAACCTATGCTCATGACACTCGTGCAGCAACTCAACGACCTGCGTATTCAGCGCGGAGAACTCAGCGAGAAGAATGTCTATTATGCTAAATATACTAAGGATATTGAGAATGTCAAAGAGGCTATCAATGAGGTGGTACGCTCCATGCGTGCTTCACTCGAGATTGAAAAGAAAGACCTCGAGAACCGTTATGCACAAGTGAGAAAAGACATAAAGAACCTGCCTGAGAAAGAACTGCAGATGGTGGCTATCGAACGTAATTATCGTATCGATGACAACTACTACACATTCTTTCTTCAGAAGCGTGCCGAGGCTGAGATACAGAAGGCAAGCAATATGCCTGACAATGACATACTTGACAAGGCTCGCACCACTTCTGTCACCAATGGGTCGCAGAAGCGCAAGACCACTACCCGCTATCTGCTCATCGGACTCATCATTCCTCTCTTGCTTGTCATTCTCTCCGAACTGCTAAACAACAAAGTCCGTACTCCTAAAGAGGCTGAGCGTCTGTCCGACTTCCGTCTCATTGGTTCTGTGCGGCATGCCAAGTCCGAGAATCCTACTTTGGTAAAGAAGAATCCCCGCTCGTCCTATGCCGAGATGCTGCGCAGTATACGTACACGTATCGAGTTTATTGTACAGCGCAAGACAGGCATCTCTGTCACCATCACCTCCACTCAGTCAGGCGATGGCAAGACGTTCCTCAGTACCAACATGGCTGCACTCTATGCCATGACAGGCAAACCTACTATTCTTATCGACCTTGATATCCGTAAGCCTAACGTACACGAGAAACTTGGTCTTGACAATGCACAGGGTGTGACCAACTACCTGATCGGGGAATGTTCACTTGAGGATATTATAGAGCATCACGATGCATTCGATTTCGACATTGTCCGTGCAGGTACTATTCCTCCAAACCCCGGAGAACTCATCCGCAGTGAGAAACTGACAGAGATGCTGCAAATCCTCAAAGAGCGTTATGAGTTTGTCATTATCGACTCTTCGCCTATCGGACAAGTGCCTGATGCTTATGCTCTTGTCGAGCAGACAGACATTACCTTGTTTGTCATCCGTTGTATGCAGACCAACAAGTATTTTGCAAAGAATACTTTGCAGCAGCTTTCTGTTGACCATTCCGACAAGATACAGCTCATCCTTTCCGATATTCCTACCGAACGTCGTGGACTCCGCTATGGTAAGGGCTATGGCTACGGTTATGGTTACGGTTACGGATATGGAGGCTATGGCTACGGATATGGCAGTTATGGCTATGGTGGGTATGGCTCCTATGGCTATGGTCGCCGTAAGAAGAACTCATACAACTACTACTCTGACGATGACGAGTAACTTTCATCTCTAAACTAATAGTCTTCTCTCAACTCTAAACTCTCAACTCTCAACTAAAAATGAACATCGCAATAGTTGGCACCGGTTATGTTGGACTCGTTTCAGGAACATGCTTTGCTGAGATGGGTGTTGACGTTACCTGCATCGATATAAACGAACAGAAGATTGCTGCCCTCAAGCAGGGTGTCATTCCTATCTATGAACCCGGTCTTGAGGATATGGTTCTTCGTAATCAGAAGGCGGGCAGACTCCATTTCTCTACAAGTCTTTCTTCTGTGCTTGACCATGTTGAGATAGTCTTCATAGCTGTCGGTACTCCTGCCGATGAGGATGGTTCTGCCGACCTGCGATATGTGCTCAATGTGGCTCATGAAGTGGGGCAGGCGATGAACAACTATGTCTTGTTGGTCACTAAGTCCACTGTCCCTGTCGGTACCTCACACCTCGTTCGTCAGGCTGTTCAGGAAGAGCTTCTCAAGCGTAATCTCAATATAGAGTTCGATGTCGCAAGCAATCCCGAGTTCCTTAAGGAAGGTGATGCCATCAAGGACTTTATGTCTCCCGACCGTGTGGTCGTTGGTGTTGAGAGCGAGCAGGCCAAGAAACTGATGACCCGCCTCTATCGCCCCTTCCTCTTGAACAACTTCCGGGTTATCTTTATGGACATTCCTTCTGCTGAGATGACTAAGTATGCTGCCAACTCTATGCTCGCTACTCGCATCTCTTTCATGAACGATATTGCCAATCTCTGTGAGCAGGTAGGGGCGGATGTCAATATGGTTCGCAAAGGTATAGGCTCCGATGCCCGTATCGGTAGTAAGTTCCTTTACCCCGGTATCGGCTACGGAGGCTCATGCTTCCCCAAAGACGTAAAGGCGCTTATTCATACTGCCCGTGAGAACGGTTGTCGTATGCAGGTGCTTGAGGCTGTCGAGTCTGTCAACTATCGTCAGAAAGAAGTGCTGTACAACAAACTCCTTAAGCATTTCGGTGCTGAACTCAAGGATAAGACTATTGCCTTGTGGGGACTCTCATTCAAACCCAACACTGACGACATGCGCGAAGCTACCTCGCTTGTTCTCATACGTCTGTTGACAGATGCAGGATGCTCTCTTCGTGTTTACGACCCTGTGGCTATGCCTGAGGCTAAACGTATTCTTGGTGAAATGCCTAACCTCTATTTCGCTACTGATATCTACGATGCTGTCCTCTCGGCAGATGCCCTTCTGCTTGTCACCGAGTGGAAGGAGTTCCGTCTACCGTCATGGCAGGTGGTGAAGAAGGCAATGCGAGGCAGTCTCATACTTGACGGACGTAATATCTACGAGCGCGAAGAGCTTATTGCTCAAGGTTTCAACTATCAGGGAATAGGGCAGTAATATACTTTGTCGCATCTGACAAAGCAAGAATCTATATAAATAAGATTGCCGGATTCCGGCAAACATAAAAACCCGTTATTATGCGTAAATCTCTACTGTTTCTTTTCGCTCTCATGTGCTCGGCGGCACTCAATGCCGTCACGACCACCAAAATAGTCGGCAAAGTCAATTCCAGCAGCATCGAGGAAGGTGCAGAAATCATCCTGCTCGGTCCAGCGGAAATCTTCATGGACGTGAACCGAACCCTCGCTACCATCAAAGGCGACTTCGACCTAATCGTGTCGGGCGACCGCACCCTCATCATCAAGTCCAGCGGTCACGGCATCTCGGTAGGCAGTCTGACCGTCTTATCTGCCTCGCTGGAAGTGTCGAGCAAGAAGGACGCCCTCAATATCGACCGTGCCATCATGGTGGATGGCGGCAAGTTGAACCTCAGCGCCAACGGGGATGCCATCTATTCTCGGAAAAGCGGCATCAACATGTTTAACGCGACCGTCAACTGCACCTGCGGAACCAACATGTCGGCTATCTATACACCGAACGGCTCCATCAACATCAGCGACTGCAATGTGGTTGCACGAGGTGCCAAATACGGCATCTATGCCGAGGGAGGAAGTGTGAAACTATCTGGCAACGTCACTGCAACAGCAGGCGGATGGGCTATCGTAGCGGAAACGGATATCGAACTCAAAGGAGGTTCCATCATAGCACGTTCCAGCGGAACACCTGTCTCTGCCACAAAAGATATCGTCATCGAGGCCGACCTGAACGCCACAGCACTGGGCGACGGTGCCAGCGGTATATACGCAGGAGGAGGACTGATGATAAAAAGCGGATATGTGGTATCCGACTGCTCCGACAACGGTACAGCGATAGGCGCAAACGGTGTTATAGCGCTCGAAGGAGGCAAAGTGGAAGCCTACGGAGCCAAATACGGCATATTCAGCAAGACCTCCTACATCAAGATACAAGCACCTCTCTATTGCAAAGGCGCAGGATGGGCAATCTGGGCAGAAGCAGGTATTGCACTCAACTACCCCTACGTGCTGCATTCGCCCACTACCGCTATTCTTGCATCAAACAGCAAGACCTATATGTACGGCTCGCAACCAGCCCACGAACTGCGCTTCGGCTTCACACCGCTGCAGGGTGGGGTAATCTTCTCGGGAACCGCAAACCAGACGTTGCCCGTGATGCAGACTGCCCAATGTCTGCTTACTGGCGAAGCAAACACGCTGCAGAAGGAATACGGAGTGTCATTCAACTTCACATGGCAGGTAAGCGACGACGGAGAAACCAACTGGACAGACGTGCAGACCAACAGCGACTCCTGGTTCATCCCCGCCGAATATCTCGGCAAGATAGTTCGTGTAAGAGCCACATCGCCCGACTGTGACGGAGTGCTCATATCCAATGTCGCACGCATTGCGAAAGCACCTTGCTCGGAGCCAGTGGTGCAGGCGGTACTGAAAGTGGAAGGAACCAAACTCTATCTCGAAAACCCAAAGCCGAACCAGGAGTATATACTCTACAACTCTTACACCAACATCGAATATCTCACCTCCTATCACTGGACTTCCGAGAACAGGTTCGTGCCAGAGCAGACAACGCGAATGGAACTCACGCAGGCAAAACCCAATGCCACACAATATCTATATACGCGTGTGCGCGAAGACCAACTCTACAAGGCAGGCGAAGACGTACGGGTATCCTATGCCTACACAGGAACGCCAACCTATCTGCAGGGCATTGCTCTCTCGGCACAGCAGGTGGACAACTACGGCAACGTGGGCCCGCTCACCGCAGAGAACCGCTCATACTACACCAAAGTCAACTCCGTGGTCAAGGTAACCGCTACAGCCATACCCGACGGGGCTACCAACTACAACGGTATCCACTCCAGCCACTGGATTAACAACAGCAACGGCGGCACCTACTACGTGGACTATAAATGCACGCAAACACTCCAGGACGGCTCATACTACAAGGTCGTTTATTTCAAACCGACCAAGAAGAGCAACAGTTGCGATATAGCAGCAGAGTTCACCAAAGGATACAACGACATTGCTCACGATGCCATCAATCTCTACGTGGCTGATGCCAGCGGAAAATACTATGCCAGCACAGTCTACTCCGACCCCATCTGCGTTGTCAAAGGAAACAGGTTGGCTGGCATCAAACTGCAGACCCGTCCCTCAATGGCTTCCACCAGCGACTTCGTCTTTACACTTAATTCAGGCACTGGCACAGCGCCTACAGTAAAGGCAGAGACCGACGGTACTATCACCATTGATGCCACCAATGCCACCAAAGGCACCTACCATTACAACATCACCCAGGGCACCAACAGCGTAGGCAACGGACTTTCCGTACAGGTTACCAATGCTGTCATAGAGCAGGTGTCGGTTGAGCCTGAAAACATCATAGTAGAGCCAGGCGACGAGTTCCAACTCATCACCAATCTGTTCCCCGCCAACACAGGCGATGATATCACATACTCCTCAAGTAATACGGGAGTTGCCACTGTAAGCAACACAGGTTATGTCAAGATTAACGCCAATGCTCCGCTTGCTCAAACTGTCATTGTCACAGCCAAGGCAGGAGGCAAGTCTGCACAATGCGTCATCACAGTCGATGGGATAGAGTTCGATGCCATAGTTGATGGTACGCAGATATCAACCTTGAATATGGCCGATATCCTCGGTAATGGAGCATTCTCCTTCGATGGCATTCGCACCCTTACCGTCAATGCTGACTACTCGGCTTCCTCACAACTTATCATATCCAACATCGATGGTCTTGTCATCAATGTAGAGAAAGACGTTGCTCTCACCGGCAATGCTGTTATTTTGAACTTGACTAAGAATACTACTATCACAGGCAAGGGCACACTCTCTGCTACCAACAACTCCGGTTCTGCTATCGTTGTAAACAACAATGCTGAACTCTCTGTCGTCTCGGCAAACCTTAATGCCAATGGAGGAATAAGCGGAAGCAAAACCGGCAATCCTCGTCTATCCATAGAGGCGTCTTCTGTCACTGCCACAGCAGCCGACTCCAGAGGCGCAATCTATAATTTCCGTGGAGGCATCTCACTCGTCGATTGCATCATCACTGCACCTACTAACGGGAAAATCAATGAAGCAACAGGCAACATTGTTAATTCCGAAGGCTCTGTTGCCGACAATGTTGTCATTCAGTCAACGGCCTCTGCTTTTGAGACTGTTCCGGTTTACAGTCAATCTCAGGCACAGAAGATTCTCAAAGACGGCAAGCTCTATATCTGTCTCCCCAATGGCAAAATCTATAATGCCATCGGTTGTGAGATAAAATAAGAATCTCCGCATCTGCCTCCTGAGAGGCGCATATTCCACAAAGTAAGGGGCACTCGGTGAGTGCCCCTTACTTTTATTATGCATTATGAATTATTTCACCTCTTCGAAGTCCACGTCTGTCACGTCGTCTCCGCCTGCATTACCGCCACCTGGGTTACCGCCGCCGGGATTACCCGGGTTACCTGGGTTGCCCGCAGTCGGATTGCCTTGTGCTGCATTGTACATCTCGCTGGCAGCGGCTTGGAATGCGCTGTTCAGTTCGTTCACGTAACGCTCGCACTCGTCAGCATCCTTCTTCTCGTATGCTTCTTTCAGTTTCTTCAGAGCATCTTCTATAGGAGCCTTCTTGTCTGCAGGTATCTTGTCGCCAATCTCCTGCAGCTGCTTCTCCGTCTGGAAGATCATTGAGTCTGCCTTGTTAAGCTTGTCGACACGCTCTTTCTCCTTTGCGTCTGCTGCGGCATTTGCCTCTGCTTCTGCTTTCATACGCTTGATCTCTGCGTCGCTCAGACCGCTCGATGCCTCAATACGTATCTTCTGCTCCTTGCCAGTAGCCTTGTCTTTGGCACTTACGTTCAAGATACCGTTGGCGTCAATATCGAAGGTTACCTCTATCTGTGGCTCGCCTCTTCGTGCAGGCATTATGCCGTCAAGGTGGAAGATGCCTATCTGCTTGTTCTGAGCTGCCATCGGGCGCTCGCCTTGCAATACTTTTATCTCTACTGAAGGCTGATTGTCTACCGCTGTGGTGAAGACTTCGGTCTTCTTCGTAGGAATAGTCGTGTTGGCTTCTATCATCTTGGTCATCACGCCGCCCATGGTCTCTATACCCAGACTCAGTGGAGTAACATCCAGCAGAAGCACGTCTTTCACTTCACCTGTCAGCACACCGCCTTGGATTGCTGCACCTACGGCTACCACCTCATCAGGATTTACACCCTTGCTGGGCACTTTGCCGAAGAACTTCTCCACTGCCTGTTGTATGGCAGGAATACGTGTCGAACCGCCTACCAGGATAATCTCATCTATATCGCTTGTCTTCAGACCTGCGCTCTCCAATGCTGTACGGCAGGGAGCTATAGTCTTCTGAATCAGGTCGTCTATCAACTGTTCAAACTTTGCACGGGTCAGTGTCTTTACCAGGTGTGCGGGCACTCCGTTTACAGGCATGATGTAAGGCAGGTTGATCTCTGTCGATGTCGTGTTACTCAACTCTATCTTGGCCTTCTCGGCTGCCTCTTTCAAGCGCTGCATTGCCATCGGGTCTTTGCTCAGGTCTGCACCGCCGTTGTCTTGCTTGAACTCCTGTACAAGCCATTCAATGATTCTGTGGTCGAAGTCGTCACCGCCAAGGTGAGTATCACCGGCTGTTGACTTCACTTCAAACACACCGTCGCCCAACTCCAGTACACTTACATCATGAGTACCGCCACCGCAGTCGAACACTACTATCTTCATGTCTTTGTTGGCCTTGTCAAGTCCGTATGCCAATGCTGCTGCTGTAGGCTCATTCACAATACGTCTTACGTGCAGACCTGCTATCTCGCCGGCCTCTTTTGTTGCCTGACGCTGTGAGTCGTTGAAGTATGCAGGCACGGTAATCACTGCTTCTGTAACTTCCTGACCCAGATAGTCCTCTGCGGTCTTCTTCATCTTCTGAAGAATAATCGCTGAGATCTCTTGAGGAGTGTACAGCCTGCCGTCTATATCTACACGCGGAGTGTTGTTGTCGCCTTTCACTACTTTGTATGGTAAGCGGGCGATTTCCGACTGCAGACGGTCAAAACTCTCACCCATCAGTCGCTTGATGCTATATACGGTCTTGGTCGGGTTGGTGATAGCCTGACGCTTTGCAGGATCACCCACTTTCCTTTCACCGCCTTCCACAAATCCTACTACCGAAGGAGTCGTACGCTTTCCTTCCGAGTTGGCAATTACCACAGGCTCATTGCCTTCCATTACTGACACACACGAGTTCGTTGTGCCAAGGTCGATACCAATAATTTTTGACATAGTTGTATGTTTTTATAAGTTAATATTCTTGTTATCTGTTAGTCTTCAGTCTAAGTCACGTTAAGTTTGAATTGTAAGTAAACTTTATAGTTTATACTTCCCAACTTCCCTCAACTCTCTACTTTAAACATTAAACATTAAACTTTAAACGTTCAACATTCAACGTTCAACTCTCTAATGTCAAACCTTGTGCCAACCGCAAAAATACCAATCTCGACTGCCAAAATGGCAGATATAATAAAAAAAGAGTGCCTCTTATTGCACTCTTTCTGCCATATACATTATGTTTCTGTCTGCCACTCTGGTCGCTATCAGCCACTCTTCTCCGCCGTCTCTTATCTTGTATTTCTTCTTTATCTCATCTGCACTCATAGGGTAGTTGCGCGCCAGTATGTTCATCTTTCTCCCCTTCAGTTCTTCATTCTTCGCTTTTGACTCTTCGCTTTTCACTATCCTCCACACTCTCCCCGGCCAATTCTCTATTCTTCTTCCCGAGGTATATAGATGTGTGTTCACTCCCGCTTTCTTTACTCCGTATCTTGCTGCCACGGTCTTGAAAGCACCTGCCTTCATTATTGCCGCATTCGGCTCGTACACATATTCTTCTGTCTCTGTCGCATACTCGCACTCTGCTTCTCTTTCTTCATCCATGCTGAATACCAACTCCTCATCTTCTGTCTCAAGGTTCACGCAGTGTATCTTCACTCCCGTCTCTTGTGCGGTCTGTGCAAAGTTGAGGTATATCAGCACTTCTTTCACTTCTCCCTTTGCTGCCACCACGTGTACCTCTCTCGTCTCTAGCAGAGAGTTCATTGCCGCATTCAGGTCCAGCATCGGTGATAGTTTTATCAGTAGGGTGGAGCATTTCTCTCTCAGTAGCGGCAGCAGTTCCACTACGTTAGGCTCGCAGTCTTCCGTTCTGAACACTTTCTTACCTGAAGCCGACCTCCTTGCAGGGTCTATATATATAAGGTCTGCTTTCTCCATTCTCTTCAGGTATTCCTCCGCCTCCTCGCAATGCACCTCAATACAACTTCCCAAACTTGACAAACTTCCCAAACTTGACAAACTTCCCAAACTTGACAACCCTCCCAACCTGAAGTTATGCTCTGCCAGTCTGCACAACTCCTCGTCTCTCTCCACGTAATGCACTTCGTCAAATTCCCCGCTCAGAAACAGTGTGTCTATACCCATCCCCCCTGTCAAATCCACCATCACTCCTGAAACCTGAGACCTGCAACCTGCACAGCGAAGCAGATCGTTCCCGAAGGGATAAGAAACCTGAAACTTGAAACCCTCTATCACCCTCCTCTTGTATCTTGCTGTCACCTCCGATGAGCACTGTTCTGTCGATAGTCTCTTCGGAAACAGCCAGTCCGGCAGCTCCAGCAGAAACGGCAGTTTCTCTTTTGTCCGCTGTCGCCCTTCTATCTGTCTCAGGGCAAAACTGAAATCGGTATCCGTCATTTCCGAATACCGATTCCTCTGTAGTGCCAGACGATTCACGTCCTCACTCCTATGCTCGTTTATGAACTCTTCAACTCTCAACTTCTCTCAACTTTCAACTCTCAACTTTAAAATTCTCCTCACCACATTATCACCACTCTGAAGTGAATGTCCTCAGGCACGAAGCCGCTGTCGAGTTCATAGTCGAAGTCCGAGGAGGTGAAGAATACATTCAGTTTGCCTATACCGTACTCATAGTCGGTTGTCTCCGTGTAGAAAGCCCACTGAGTGTTACCCTCGTTATCTGTGTAGCTGAACTCTTTGTGCCTCGTGTTCGGCAACAGCAGTTGCACTGCATTGGCTGTGCCCGTGTCATATTCTCTATACACTTGCACCAGACCGTTGTCGTATATGTCTTTCGTTATCTCCGGCATCTCAAACGAACCCATGTAGTAGTTGTTGTTGTTCAGACCTGAGTACTGCCACTGGTTGCCGCTCACTGTCAGATCCACTATCTTGAAGTTGACAAAACCGTCAACTCCGTCTCTGCCGTCTCTGCCGGCAGGACCTTGAGGCCCTCTGCATGACGCAAGCAGTGCCACTGCCGCCATCAATAACATAATAGTCTTTTTCATAACCGTATTATTTTTTATTAGTTTATATCTTCCCGAGTGCTGTATTCGTATCCTTTTGCGATACTGACACCCTTCTTACTATACCACTTCAAACATCATGCCACTCTCTCTTACTAACAAAAAAAGCACTGAATCTCAGTGCTTCTGGTAGTGCTACGGGGAATCGAACCCCGGTTTAAAGATTGAGAATCTTTTGTCCTAACCGCTAGACGATAGCACCGTTAGTTTCCCTCTCATCTCTGAAAGCGGCTGCAAAGGTAATACCTTTTTTTGAACTGTGCAAGAGCAAACGCACTTTTTTCTGATTATTCCTTCTTTTCCCCCTCTCGTTAACCCCTCAGTCACCTGTCACCCCTAACCCGTTTATCGTCTTGGACGACTATGGTTGCGGCACAATAGCAAGGATCCAGTAACCTGTAACCAGTAACCCGTAACCCGTAACCCGTAACCACTTGCATATCCCGATTCTTTTCATTACCTTTGCACCTGATTACGTAAACGACACGTAAACGACACGTAAACGAGACGTAAACGACACGTAAAAAAATCATATAACTTCACTAAAACCTACATCATTATGGCAAAAGCTGTTCCTTCCGACCTGATTCAGCAAGTATCAGGCAAAATCGACCGCAAGCGAGAGGATATCTATCTCACTCAACGCTTTGGCAAAACCATCGTTTCTCACTATCCTCGGCACAAGGACCCTAAGAAAATCTCCGAGGCTCAGGTCTCTACATTCGCTTCCTTCGCTGATGCTGTCCGTGAGGCGGCGCGTCAACTCGCAGACCCTCAGCTCCGCGAACAGTGGCAGTCGCTCTTCCTTCAGCAGAAGAAAAATCCGTCCGCAGGCGGAAAACAGTATTACATACTCCGTAACTTCGTCATTGCTTCCCTCCGCAATGCTCCCGATAAACCGTAGTGAATTTTTTCTTACATTCATAGACGTTTTTTCTTGCATACCTCCCTAACTTTTTGTATCTTTGTCGCCACAAATAACGATATAAACTCTTCAAACTTTATAAACCTTTCAAACCCCTCAAACTCCACTTATATGAGTAGAAACTACGGATTTGTACGTGTGGCAGCAGCTGTCCCCGAAATGCGTCTGGCTGACTGCAAATTCAATGCTGAACAGATAAAACGCCAGATAGATGAGGCTGTCGACGAAGGTGTGCAGGTCGTATGCTTCCCCGAACTATCCGTTACGGGATACACCTGTGCCGACCTCTTCTTCATGCAGCAGCTTCAGGAAGATGCTCTCAATGCACTTGAGGATATCTGCAATCACACACGCGGAAAAAGTATTATAGCCATTGTCGGCGCACCGCTGCAGAGTGATAACAATCTATATAACTGCGCTATCGTCATGACTGATGGCGATGTCGTCGGTGTCGTGCCTAAAATCAATCTTCCCAATACCGCCGAGTTCTACGAGAAGCGTTGGTTCACTTCCGGTCGCGACTGTCTTCCTAAAATCGAACTATGGGCCGACGAGGTTCCTTTTGGAGGTGACCTTCTCTTCCTGACAAGGGATTACTCTTTTGGTGTCGAGCTCTGCGAAGACCTCTGGTCGCCGCTTCCTCCGTCCACGCAACTCGCTATACAGGGGGCTGAACTCATCTTCAACCTCTCTTCCTCCAACTGTGTAACCGGCAAGCACTCCTTCCGCCGTCAGATGATAACCCAGCAGTCATCGCGTGTACATTGCGGATATGTATATACCTCATCCGGAGTGGGGGAGAGTACTACCGATGTCGTCTTCGGTGGCAGCACCTATATTTGCGAGAACGGCAAACTCCTTTGCGAGGGAGAGCGCTTCCTGCGTGAGTCAACCATGGTCATACAGGAGATGGACATCGAGCGTCTGCGTACCGACCGTCAGCGTAATACCAACTTCACCAAAGACAAGACTGAGCCTTACCGCAAGATTTATGTAGCTCCTGTCAACGATGGCGAAATGGAGATTGTACCCGTACATCGCCACTTCCGAAAGAATCCTTTCATACCTGCTCCCGCTGAGCGCGATGAGTTCTGCGAGGATGTTATCCGTATCCAAACGTCTGCACTTGCCCGCCGATGGGAGCACACACATGCTAAAACGCTCATCCTTGGCGTCTCTGGCGGACTCGACTCGACCCTTGCTCTCATCATCTGTGTACTTACGGCAGACCTCCTTGGCTACGACCGAAAACGTGTCATCGGGGTCACTATGCCTGGCTTCGGTACTTCCGACCGCACCTATCAGAATGCGCTCGCACTCATGGACCAACTCGGTATTTCACAGCACGAGATTCCTATCTCTGAAGCCGTCCTTCAGCATTTTCAGGATATTGACCATGACCCCAATCTGCACGACATAACCTACGAGAATGCTCAGGCGCGCGAACGCACACAGATACTCATGGACATGGCTAACAAATATGGCGGCTTGGTCGTTGGTACGGGCGACATGTCTGAACTTGCTCTCGGCTGGTGTACCTACAATGCTGACCACATGTCTATGTATGGCATCAATGCGGGCATTCCTAAAACTGTTGTTCGCTTCGTCGTCGAGTATGAGGCACAGAACTATTTCTCCGACGCTGTCCGTCAGATTCTCCTTGATGTCGTCGGCACTCCTGTTTCGCCGGAGCTCCTGCCTACCGACGAGGCGGGTAACATAGCCCAGAAAACCGAGGACAAAGTCGGACCATACGAACTCCATGACTTCTTCATGTATTATACTCTCCGCTATGGTTTCTCCAAAGAGAAGATTCGCTACATAACCAATATCGTCTTCGCAGACGATTATACGGAAGAAGAAATCCGGAAGTGGCTTGATATCTTTATGCGGCGGTTCTTCACCCAGCAGTATAAACGCTCATGCTTGCCCGATGGACCAAAGGTAGTGCCCCTCTCACTGTCTCCGCGTGGAGACCTGCGTATGCCCAGCGATGTTAATCCGCTATAACTCTGTAGAGACGTGACTTTGTCGCGTCTCGTGTTATTATAATATGAACTAAAATGAAGCAATTTCTTACCATACTTCTCTCTCTACTCTCACTCTCCCTCTCTGCACAGATTCTTGAACCTGTGCATTGGAGTCTGACTGATACTCGGCAGACCGACTCTGTTCTGACCGTCACCCTCACTGCCCGAATCGACAAGGGTTGGCATCTCTATTCTACCTCCCTGCCCGAAGACGGACCTCGTTCCACATCCTTCTCCGTAGAAGGTGCCGACAGCCTTACTGTCGCTCTCGTCAAAGGTAGCCTTCAGACGGCTTACGACGAGAATTTCCTCATGGATCTCTCCTATTTCTCATCCGAGGCGTCTTGGCAGCTCTCTCTCCCCCTGTCTCAAATTAAAGGCGATACCGTACGCGGCTCTGTCGAATTCATGGCATGCAACGACCTTAATTGTATTCCGCCCGCTACCTGGGACTTCACTGCTGCAATCCTCACTCCGCAATCCTCACTCCATACTTCTCAGCCTGCTTCCTCGCTCCTCTGGCTTTTCCTCATGGGGCTCCTTGGCGGACTGCTTGCTGTCTTCACTCCTTGTGTGTGGCCAATCATTCCTATGACCGTCTCCTTCTTTATGAAGCGCAATCAGGACGGTAAGGCGGTCAAAGACGCACTCCTGTATGGTCTCTCCATTGTCGTTATCTATGTCGCACTCGGACTCTTGGTGACACTTGTCTTTGGGGCAAGTGCCCTCAATGATATCTCTACTAATGCCATTGTCAACATCTTCTTCTTTGCTCTGCTTGTGGTCTTTGCACTCTCTTTCTTTGGTGCTTTCGAGATCACTCTTCCATCCTCGTGGAGTACACGTCTCGACAGTAAGGCACGCTCGGCGTCAGGCTTGCTCAGCATTCTCCTCATGGCATTCACTCTTGTCATTGTCTCTTTCTCTTGCACAGGACCTATCATAGGCACTCTGCTCGTCGAGGCTGCGGGTAAATCACTCCTTGCTCCCGCCGTCGGAATGCTTGGATTCGCCATTGCTCTCGCCTTGCCTTTCTCCCTGTTCGCTATGTTTCCGCAGTGGATGCGTCGTCTCCCTCGTTCAGGTGGCTGGATGGATTCCTTCAAGGTCGTGCTTGCCTTCCTCGAGCTTGCTCTTTCGCTCAAGTTCTTTTCCGTTGCCGACCTTGCTTACGGATGGCATCTTCTCGACCGCGAGGTCTTTCTCTCGCTCTGGATTGTCATCTTCCTCTTGCTGGGCTTCTATCTGCTTGGCTTCTTCCGTTTCCGTCATGAAGAGCAACCTCAGGGTATCTCGGTCTTCCGCTTTATGCTTGCTGTCATATCTATCGCCTTCTCGATATACATGGTTCCCGGTCTCTGGGGAGCACCGTTAAAGGCAATATCCGCTTTTGCTCCGCCTCTTTCCACTCAGGATTGGGTTATCGGTAATAATCACTCTCTCTCTGCTGCTTCCGACAATAATCTCTTCTCACATACTGTAGGTTACGACGACGCCCTCCTTGAAGCCGGTCGTCAGGGCAAGACACTCCTTCTTGACTTCTCAGGCTACGGTTGCGTCAATTGCCGCAAGATGGAGGCAAAAGTCCTCTCTGATGAACGCGTACAGGCTGCTCTCGCCAACTATCTCGTTGTCACTCTCATCGTTGACGATAAGACCAAACTGCCCGAACCCGTCACTGTCGAAGAAAATGGCAAACAGCGTCGCCTCAAAACCGTTGGCGACTACAATAGTTACATTCAGCGTTCGCGTTTCTCGGCCAATGCTCAGCCCTACTATGTCCGCCTCTCACCTGAAGGTAGGCAGATGGGCTCTGCATACTCCTATGATGAAGATATATCAAAATTCCTTAAATGGCTACAATAATGAATCTACGTCCAACAAAGCAGACTCCTGGCGATTACAAAGTACGACGCCCTAAACAGTCGGAGATGATCTTTGGTATCCGCGCTGTCATCGAAGCGATAGAGGCAGGCAAAGTTATCGACAAAATTCTCATTCGCCGTGATCTCTCCTCTGCTCTTGCAAAAGAACTCTTGCAAAAACTCCAGGGTCTTCCTACTCCTGTCCAGCGGGTCCCCGCTGAGCGGCTCTCGCAATACACTGACAAAAACCATCAGGGTGTCATTGCTTTCCTCTCTCCCATCGACTTTCACCGTCTCGAAGACATCATTCCCGCTCTCTACGAACAAGGCAAGACTCCTTTGCTCGTCGTGCTCGACGGTATAACCGACATGCGGAACTTCGGTGCTATCGCTCGCACTTGTGCCTGCGCAGGTGTCGATGCTGTCGTCATACCTGCTCGAGGAGGTGTCAGCATCAATGGCGATGCTGTCAAGACCAGTGCCGGAGCATTGCACTCTCTGCCTGTATGCAAGGTCGAGAACATGCAGTCTGCACTACGTTTTCTACGCGATAGCGGACTATCTGTCGTCGCTGCTACCGAGCATACCGACAAAACCTACACACAAGCCGACTTCACTTGCCCTGTGGCTATCGTCATGGGAAGCGAGGACACGGGTATTTACGAGGAGAATCTCCGTTTGTGCAACGAAAAAGTATCCATTCCTATGTCCGGCACTATCGAATCACTCAATGTAAGTGTCGCCGCCGGAGTCATGATATACGAAGTAGTTCGCCAGCGCAACTGAGCAAACCAATCAAACTATATAAGGTATTAAGTCAAACTAATTAACTGAAAAGATTATGACAGACAAACTTACTCGTCAGTACATCGACTCTTTCATGGCTGACCTCATCCGAAAGAATCCGGGAGAACATGAGTTTCATCAGGCTGTAAGCGAAGTGGTAGAGAGTGTTGCTCCCTACATCATGCAGTATCCCTATCTCCGCGAACAGAAAGTGCTCGAACGTATGGTAGAGCCTGAACGCGTCATCATGTTCCGTGTACCTTGGGTTGACGACCGTGGCGTCATTCAAATCAATCGTGGCTTTCGCGTCCAGATGAACTCTGCCATCGGACCCTATAAAGGCGGTATCCGTTTCCATGAGTCAGTCAATCTCAGTATCATGAAGTTTCTTGCTTTCGAACAAACATTCAAGAACTCTCTCACCACTCTCCCTATGGGCGGTGCAAAAGGTGGGTCAGACTTCTCACCACGTGGTAAGTCCGATGCTGAAGTAATGCGCTTCTGCCAGTCTTTCATGACAGAACTCTATCGCCATATCGGGCAGGATACAGATGTACCCGCAGGTGATATTGGTGTCGGTGGACGGGAGATAGGCTATCTTTTCGGACAATACAAACGTCTCCGAGATGAGTTTACCGGAACTCTTACAGGCAAAGGGCAGTATTGGGGTGGTTCTCGGCTCCGTCCTGAAGCCACAGGTTACGGACTCTGCTACTTTACGCAAGCTATGCTGCAAACCAAGAACGAGTCTTTCTCTGGTAAGATAGTTTGCATTTCAGGTTCAGGTAATGTGGCACAGTATGCCGCACAAAAGGCAATGAGAGTCGGAGCAAAGGTCGTAACTCTTTCTGACTCCGATGGCTTTGTCTATGACCAGGAAGGACTCACTGAGGAAAAACTCAATTTCGTCTTCCAACTCAAAAACATACGGCGTGGACGAATCTCCGAATATGCCAAGCAGTACCCCTCTGCTCAATATTTCCCCAAAGAGCGCCCGTGGCGTATCCCTTGCGATATAGCCATGCCTTGTGCCACCCAGAACGAGATAGAGAAGCCCGATGCGGAACACCTGCTTGGTAATGGTTGCTGGTGTGTAGCCGAAGGTGCCAACATGCCTTCAACCCCCGAAGCTATCGCTCTCTTCCAGCAGGCAAAGATACTTTACAGTCCTGGCAAGGCAAGCAATGCAGGCGGAGTAGCTACTTCAGGACTTGAAATGACACAGAACAGCATCCGCCAGCGTTGGACTGCGGAAGAGGTCGATGAGCACTTGCATCGCATTATGGCTGATATTCACGAAGCATGCCTCCGCTATGGCACTCAGGAAGACGGATATGTTAACTATGTTCGCGGAGCCAACATCGCAGGATTCATTAAAGTTGCCAATGCTATGGTCGAACAAGGCGTGGTATAAAGACATACACTAAAGCATATACAGATGGAAGCAGACCTCAATAGCCTCATGGCAATACGAATAAAGCGTATCTTGCTCGTGTGCAACAACTATGATAGTTTCGTGCTCAATGAGGATGGACGCATAGAAGTGCAGATTGCGCAGGAGTATGCTGAACTCAACCTCAGCAATCCTCCTGCCATAGTACGCACCGAGACTACAGATGATGCACTCCGACTTGTACAGTCCGGAGAGCAGTTCAATCTCGTCATGGTCATGAACAATGCCGCTGTTGAGCAGACTTTCAGCTTTGCATCTAAGATGAAACAACTCGCGCCCCTCACTCCCATAGTACTGCTTACCTCTTTCTCTAAGACTGTCTATGAGCGTGTTCGCCGGTTGGGGGAAACAGAGATGCACGAGTCTCAACAGTCACTGTCGGCTATTGACTACGTATTCTGTTGGAACAACTCCACCGACCTCATCATAGCTATCATCAAGCTTCTCGAAGACCGGCTCAATGCCGACCATGATATCCTTGAGGAGGACGTGCGTGCCATTCTTCTTGTAGAAGACTCCATCCGCTACTATTCCACCTATCTGCCTGTTCTCTATAAACTCGTGCTTCAGCAGAACAGCATCGCTATCCGGGATGCCCTCAACGAGCAGCAACAACTCTTCCGTAAGCGTGCCAGACCTAAGATTCTCATGGCTACCTGCTACGATGAGGCTATTGCTATCTATCGGCGATATCGCAAAAAGATGATTGGAGTCATCTCCGACATAGGTTTCGTGTTGCATAAGGGTGACCTGCCCGAAACTGAGAAACTTGATGCCGGTGTTGACTTATGCAAATATATCAGAAGCGATATTCCTACTATGCCTATACTCATGCAGTCTTCGCAAGAGTCAATGCGTGAAGTTGCCAAGCAACTCGGGGTAGGGTTCATCGTCAAAACCAGCAAGACACTTACAGGGCAACTAAGTGACTATATAGGACGGGAATTTGGCTTTGGTGATTTTGTCGCCGTTGATCCGCAAACAGAACGTGAGATTGCGCGTGCCAACGATCTTGAAGGCTTTGAACGTATCATCTCCACCATTCCTGCTAATGCCTTTCGGCGTTTGTCCGACAACAACTATCTCTCAAAATGGCTCTATGCGCGCGGACTATTCTCTGTTGCTCGTGGTGTGCGAAAACTGAAGATACAGGATGAGTCAGACATTGAGAATGTTCGACAAAAGAACATTCAACTCATACACGACTATCGTATCAATCAGGCACAAGGTGTCGTGGCGAAATTCAATCCTGATACTTTCAACGATACAATATGGTTCTCACGCCTCGGCAACTCTTCTCTCGGAGGAAAAGCAAGAGGACTGGCATTCTTGAATAGTATTCTCTATAAATACAATCTGTACGACCTTTGGGAAGATGTGCGTGTGCTTGTACCCAGAACCATGGTTGTCACTACTGAGTATTTTGACCGTTTCATCCATGACAACGGCTTGCAGTATATCATCGAGTCTGAACTTTCTGACGAAGAAATCCTCTCTGAGTTCGTTGCCTCTACTCTTCCTGCCGACCTCAATGAGGCTATCAGGCAGTTCATCCGTGTCTCAGGAAAACCTGTCGCAGTTCGCTCTTCCAGTAAGCTCGAAGATTCCTACTATCAGCCTTTTGCCGGTGTCTATTCCACATATATGATTCCCTCTTCTGAGAACGAGGACCAGCAACTCCGTATGATAGGCAAGGCGATAAAGAGCGTTTATGCAGCTGTCTATTTCTCTTCAGCTCGCGGATACATCACCTCCACCGCCAATGTTATCTCCGAAGAGAAAATGGCTGTCGTCATTCAGGAGGTTTGTGGAGAAGAACAAAATGGCGTATTTTTTCCTACTATATCAGGTGTCGCACGTAGTATTAATTTCTATCCTGTCGGACATGAGCAGGCTGAAGATGGTATAGTGAAAGTGGCATACGGACTTGGTAAAGTGGTTGTTGATGGTGAGCAGGTCCTTCGCTTTTCACCTCGGTATCCTCAGCATGTGTTGCAGACAAGCACACCGGAGCTCACCATGCGGGACACGCAGCAGTCAATGCTTGCACTCAGTATGAGACCTGAACTCTTCAAAACCTCTGTCGATGATGCTGTTAATCTGAAACGGTTCTCTGTCTTTGATTGCGAACAATTCAACTCTCTGCGTCAAGTAGCTTCTACTTTCGATTTCGAGAATCAACGTATTGTCGATTCCTGTTATCCGAATGGACCTCGATTCATCACTTTTGCGCCAATACTCAAGTTCAACACATTCCCGCTTGCTGATATTGTCAGCCGATTGCTCGATATTGCGCAGCAGGAGATGAAGTGTCCCGTTGAGATTGAGTTTGCGGCTAACATACCGGCCGATGGCTCAAAGGCTGTATTCAATGTTCTTCAAATCAGGCCTATTGCTGCCGATAGTCTCTATGCAAAGGTCGATTGGTCACAGATTGACCAGACCAATCCTGTTCTGCTTTCTGATATGGCTCTCGGTGTTGGTAAAGTCTCGGGTGTAACAGATATTATATATCTTAAGAAAAACGCTTTCGACCCTATGAAAACACAACAGATGGCACAGACACTGCGTGAGTGGAATGCTCAGATGCGTAAGGAACAACGCGGCTATGTGCTTATAGGTTTTGGTCGTTGGGGGTCGCAAATTCCGTCACTTGGAGTTCCTGTACAATGGAGCGATATCAGCGAAGCAAAGGCTATTGTTGAGTGTAGTTTGCCCGATTTCCGTATTGACCCGAGTCAGGGCTCGCACTTCTTCCAAAACATGACCTCATTCAATGTCGGATACATCAATGTGGATACTTTCGCACGTGATACCGAGGTCTATGCCGAAGACCAACTCAACGCTTTCCCTGCCATTGAAGAGACTGAATTTGTTCGGCATATCCGCCTTCCTCAACCTCTACAATTGACCATTGACGGCTTCCAAAGTCACGCTTGTATCAAAATATAACCGTAACCTGTGATCAGTAACCATTATTACTACATGAACGTCCTTTACGAAGATAATCATATTATTGCGGTCAACAAGGCTGTTGGTGAGATAGTGCAAGCCGACAAAACGGGCGATGCACCGCTCTCCGATGCGGTCAAAGCCTACATCAAACACAAATACCAGAAGCCTGGCGACGTCTTTCTTGGAGTCACACATCGTCTTGATAGACCCACTACGGGCATTGTACTTTTTGCTCGTACCAGCAAGGCACTTGCCCGGCTTAATGATATGTTCCGCTCGCATGACCTTATAAAGAAGACGTATTGGGCGATTGTTCAAGGCAAACCGCCTGTGCCCGAAGCAAGGCTGGAGAATTGGCTCATTCGGCGAGAAGCACAAAATAAAACTTTCGTTGTTAATCAAGGTACTAAAGACGCTCGTCTCGCAATCCTCGAATATCATACTCTTGCATCAGGCGACCGATATACACTTCTTGAAATCAATCTGCTTACAGGTAGGCATCATCAGATTCGTTGCCAACTCGCGGCTCTCGGTTGTCCTGTGCGTGGAGACCTCAAGTATGGCGCTAAGCGCTCTAACCCTGATGGGGGTATCTCGCTGCACGCACGTAAGATTGAGTTCATTCACCCTGTTTCCAAGCAGAATATCGTCATCACTGCACCACCTCCCGACGATAACCTTTGGAACTCACTAACATCACATCTCTAATGTCTATTTTTTTTACAACTAATATCTATCTCCATGAAACACTTACTCTTAGGCGATGAAGCCATAGCTCAAGGAGCACTCGATGCTGGTCTATCAGGTGTCTATGCCTATCCAGGCACACCTTCCACCGAGATAACCGAGTATATTCAGCATCAACAATCACGCCGTCAACCCGACGAACCTGTCGTATTCTGCCGGTGGGCAACCAATGAGAAGACGGCTATGGAGGCGGCTCTCGGTATGTCGTATATGGGGCGGCGTGCACTTGTATGCATGAAGCATGTTGGCATGAATGTCTGTGCCGATGCTTTTATGAACAGTGCTATTACAGGTGTCAATGGCGGACTCATTGTCGTCGCTGCCGATGACCCCTCTATGCACTCCTCGCAAAACGAACAAGACTCACGTTTCTACGGTCGGTTTGCTATGATTCCTATCTTTGAACCATCTTCACAGCAAGAGGCCTACGATATGATGGCAGTAGCTTTCAACATGTCTGAAAGATTGCATACTCCCGTTCTCATGCGTGTAACAACGCGTATGGCTCATTCTCGCGCTGTAGTATTGACTACCGATACTCCGCAGCAGCAGAATCCTATGTCGCTGCCTGAGAATGTGAAGCATTTTATACTTCTTCCTGCTTATGCTAAACGCAACTATGCAGAGTTGGTTGATGCGCAACCTGTATTTCTTAGTGAATCCAACTGTTCACCATATAACTCATATACTCTTGGTGCCAATCCGAAGAAAGCTATAGTAGCATGTGGTATAGCATGGAACTATTTACACGAGAACCTTACTCCTGATATGGGCTTTTCTCTTTTGAAGGTTTCTCAATACCCTTTGCCCGAGCAACTGATACATCAGATGGTAAATGATGGAGCCGAAGAAGTCTTGGTAATGGAGGAAGGGCAGCCTGTGGTAGAAGAATTGATGCGCGGACTTGTGCCATCATCTATTGCTGTTCGTGGCCGTCTCACAGGTGAGTTGCCGCGTATGGGAGAACTCTCTCCTGACTCAGTGCGTCTTGCTCTCGGACTCGAACCTACTAAGACTCTTACACTTGATACTCAAGAAGTACTAGCCCCCCGTCCACCTGCTCTTTGCATGGGATGTGGGCATCGTGATATGTATGCTGCGCTCAACGAAGTGGCACGTGAATATCCTTCTCCGCGTATCTTCGGCGATATTGGTTGCTACACTCTCGGTGCACTCTCGCCATTCCATGCCTTACATGCTACCGTGGAAATGGGAGCATCTGTAACTATGGCGAAAGGTGCAGCCGATGCAGGACAATTTCCATCAATTGCCGTTATTGGTGACTCAACTTTCACTCATTCTGGTATCACAGGGCTTCTTGACTGTGTAAACTCTAAAGCCAATATTGTTGTACTCATATCTGATAATCTTACTACTGGTATGACAGGTGGGCAAGATTCTGCGGGTACAGGTCGTCTTGAGCAGATTTGTATCGGTGTTGGTGTAGAACCTGAGCATGTACGGGTGGTGGTACCCTTACCTAAAAATATGGAGGAGATAAAATCTGTACTTCGTGAGGAAATAGAGTATTGTGGCGTTAGTGTTGTTATTGCCCGCCGCGAATGTATTCAGACTCTCAAGCGTCATCTCAAAGCCGCTAAGAAATAATCTCACTAACTTGTCAAACATACCGAACATAATAACTTGTCAAACAATACAAACCTCTAAAACCATGAAAAAAGATATTATTCTTGCAGGTGTCGGTGGTCAGGGAATTCTTTCTATTGCCACCGTAATTGGTGAAGCAGTCCTCCATGAGGGCTTGTATCTAAAGCAGGCTGAGGTACACGGCATGTCGCAGCGTGGAGGCGATGTGCAGAGCAATCTGCGTATTTCTTCTGAACCTGTTCATAGCGACCTTATTCCCCATGGTTCTGCCGACCTAATCATTTCTCTTGAACCTATGGAGGCACTTCGATATGTAGGCTATCTTAAGCCCGATGGATGGATTGTTTCTTCATCTCTTCCATTTGTCAACATACCCGACTATCCTCCTATAGAGAAAATTCTTGCTACAATTGAGTCGCACCCCAACCATGTGCTTCTTGATGTTGAGGCTCTTGCCAAACAGGCAGGAGCACCTGCTCAGGCTTCTAACATGGTACTTCTTGGGGCCGCTGTGCCCATGCTCGGTATTAAGCTTCAGAAGATTGAAGATGGTGTCCGGGTTATTTTCTCCCGCAAAGGCGATGATATAGTTAGCAAAAATCTTGCTGCACTTCTAGCCGGTTATAATGCTTCAATCAGCAATTGTAATAGTTAATAATTCAATATTCTGTAATCATGTCTTTCCCGTTAAATAAACAACTTGTTGACCAGATATGTATGGATTTTGGTCTTCGCAATGCTAAAGAACTTGGGAATGCAAGTATCCGTCAGTTGGTTGGTGTGGTTGGCAATATTGAGGCTGCTACAGGTGAAAGATTCATACACATGGAACTAGGCTCTCCCGGATTGCAATCCGAGTTTATTGGAATCGAAGCAGAGCATCAGGCATTGCTTAAAGGTTATGGCTCAAAGTATCCTCTTATCAATGGTATTCCTGAAGTTAAGCATTGGGGTTCTGAGTTCGTCAAAGCATTTGTCAATCTTGACATTCCCGAGGATTGCATTGTCCCCACTGTTGGCTCTATGCAAGGGGTATATGCACTCATACGTATTATTAGTCAACTTGACCCTGTGCGTCATACGATGCTCTTCCTTGACCCATGTTTTCCCATGCAGAAGTTGCAATGCAAGGTTATGGGTATGCAAGTTGAGGCATTTGATATAGTTGAATACAGGGGTGAGAGGTTGGAAAAGAAACTCGAAGAATATCTGAGTGGTGGTAACGTCATTTCGCTCATATTCTCTAACCCCAATAACCCTACCTGGATGTGTCTGACCGAGGCAGAGTTGCAGACAATTGGCAAACTATGCACTAAATACAATGTGATTGCAATCGAAGATATGGCATATCTTGATATGGATTTCCGTGATGAAGGACGTGGCGTTCCCTATGAACCTCCATATCAGCCGACTATAGGCAGATATACCAACAATTGTGTGCATCTTGTCTCTTCCTCAAAGATATTCTCCTATGCAGGTCAGCGTGGAGCTATCGTAGCTATGAATCCTGTGCTCGCACATCGTATTTATCCGACATTGGCTGAGAGATACGGCAATGCAGGTGAATTCTTGTGGAACTTCATATACATAATTCTTGCTTGCCTATCTTCCGGTGTCACTCACTCTGTGCAGTTTGCCATGGCGGCCATGTTTCGTGCTGCTTGTCAAGGAAAAATTAACTTCGTACACAATACCCGTGAGTATGCGCGCAGGGCAGAAAAGGTAAAACAAATCATGTTGCGCAACGGTTTTTACATAGTTTACGACCAAGATGCGGATGCCAAACCGGTCGGAGATGGTTTCTTCTTTACTTTTGGGTATAAGGACTGGACAGGAGAGAAGATGCTCAACAAGCTTATCTGCTATGGTATTGCTGCCATCTCGCTTGCTTCCACAGGTGCATCGAGAGAAGGTCTTCGTGGATGCGTGTCTGCTGTAAGTGAGAATGATTATGATGAACTTGACCATCGTCTTGCATTGTTTAATAAAGATTATTTCAACAAATGAACGATTCCAGTCTAAAATATGTGACTGCTGCTGAGGCGGTTAAACTCGTCAAGTCTGGCGATACAGTTGTCTTGCAGGGCTCCACATCACTGCCCAATGTACTTATTCGTGCACTGACATCAAGGGCGTCGGAACTGCGTGGTGTGACTATCATCTCTGGTTTTGGTGTTGACGCTGAAGATGCTCCATATGCAAAACGAGAATTACTTGACTCTTTTCATGCAGTATCCATCTTCGTGCCAAACATACTTAGGAATGCCACTCGTGAAGGGGTGGCAGATACTATTCCATGTTTCCTCGGAGAAGTGCCGAGCCTTTTTCGTAGTGGACAAGTGCCAGTGGATGTCACCTTTCTCAATGTTTCCGAACCTGACGAAGAAGGCTATTGCTCTTTTGGTATTTCTGCTGATATCGCTTTCTCGGCAGCCGAGTGTTCAAAAACCATCATTGCCCAGGTTAACCGTTATATGCCTCGTACCTTTGGTGACCCTGTCATACATGTCTCACGTATCTCTGCACTGGTACGAGGTGATGAACCGCTATTTGAGGTACCATCGTCAGTGCCTACGGACAAAGATATACGTATAGGTAACTATATCGCCTCCGAGATACCTGATGGTGCTACATTGCAGATAGGAGTAGGCGGCATACCGAATGCTGTGCTGCGTGCACTTTCATCTCATAAGCACCTCGGACTACATACAGAAGCTATCACAGACGGTGTCTTGCCTCTCATAAAACAAGGTATTATAGATAATAGTCAGAAGAAGGTGTTGCAGGGAAAGTCAGTTGGCTCTCTCGTTCTTGGTAGTAGGAAACTCTATGATTGGATCGATGGCAATACTGATGTTGTTATACGTGATGTTGCCTGGACCAACGACCCGCAGATTATACGTCAGAACCCTCGGGCTATGGCTATAAACTCTGCCATTGAGATAGATCTTACAGGACAGATTTGCGCCGACTCAATAGGTGAGACCGTGATCTCAGGTGTGGGCGGACAGCACGATTTTATGTATGGAGCTTCACTCTCAGAAGGAGGCAAATGCTTCATCGCACTGCCTTCCACTACTGCCAAAGGCAAGTCTAAAATTGTTGCTCATCTGGCAGAAGGTGCGGGGGTGGTTACTACACGCTTCCAGACTCAGTATGTGGTCACAGAACATGGTATAGTTTATCTAAGGAACAAACCTCTTGCTGAGCGGGCCAAGCTGCTTATATCTATTGCCGATCCGTCATGCAGAGAGCAACTTGAGCGTGAGGCTACACGACGATTTGGAATAGGATTCTTACGACTCAAGATCTAAACTGCAATGTTACATCATATCTGTACTTACCTTGACACAAACTTATGAAACGATTTCTCATCCCACTTGCACTATTGGCCACTCTCCTTACTTATGCTGAGACAGTAACCTATCATGTCAATGGTAAGAACTCCGTAAGAACAGAGGGGAATGCCCTTACTACTGTCAGTCCGCAGTATTCTCAGACATCAACTTCTGCACAGGCAGGACAGATAACAATGGGCAATTGTGCGTATTTCAGTTTGCCACAATTGCCGACCACCATCATTACTGAGATTGTGCTCACTATGCATTCCAATGCCTCGGCTGGGGGAGGCAGCCTAAAGGTGAAGCAAAATGGAATACTCGTATGCAAGATAGATGATAGTTCTTTTGCTTCTTCACAATGGTATGGGGAGTATACTTCATCTAATGTCCAGATCCGTGTGCCTCTTGCAGAGAGACTCTTTGTGAAGAACGGAGATTCGTTAAGTATTGATATTTGTGCTTCGCAGAACTCACTTTATATAGTTTCTTATTATATCTCTTGCCATGCTGCTAATACAGAACCATTCTCTGTCAGTCTGAGTACCGGTAATGGTGATTCGGAGATGTTAACCGAGTCTGCTCCCAATGAAGGAGTATTACTGCCAGTGCCCGATACGCAGTTTGAAGGATATAGTTTCGTTGGTTGGACTTATGCCGTTGTGTCTGCACAGGATTCATGCCCGCAATATATTCCTGCAGGAAGCCGATTCTTCCCTGTGTATAACATCACATTGCATGCTTTGTACACTGATGGCAAAGCAGAGAATGCACAGTGGTTGCAAGCAACTGAGTTCCCTTCTGGCGACTATCTGGTAGCATCCACATACAAACATTGTCTTGCTGTAGGCGGACTTAATAATGACAGAAAGATAGATGCTTTGCTGCTACCACCCTGGCAGTTTACAAAAGATAGTCTGCGCTATCTCACAGGTGCCGATTTTACAGAAGAATCCGTTTATCATATTGACTTTCTGTCGGACTCTCTGGCTGTAATTACCAATGTGGCAAGCAACGAGATCATAGGCTTCTCTTCCTCGCCATCGCTCAGTCTCACTCATAAAACCGACCCTTGGAACTATCGTGTGTATGATGACCGGCAGATTTGTTTCTACCATGACTATGGCACATCTACCCGATATCTGTGGGCTACGGAAGGGGAGACATTGCCGACGATGGATATATTGACTTTCGCAGCGCAGAGTTATATCTATAGTGGCTACGCCAATCTCTTGTTCAACACCGATGATGCACCTAAAGATGTTGTCTCCACATATACTTCTGTGCCGGCTGTCACTGCCGCAGAACAAATAGAGAGAAATTCTTTACGTATTGTGCATGGTGTAATTCTTAACCCTGAGGCGCAAATGTTGAGTTTGTACACCCTTCAGGGAACACTGCTGCTCACTTCTGATGTCGATATTTCTCTTGAAGGATTGCCATGTGGCGTGTATCTGCTCAAAACCGACATGTACGTGCAAAAGATATTGGTCAGGTAAGCAACAAAAATACTTCACCTGTTGCTCCAATGGCAAACTTTTTGTAACTTTGCAGGCAAAAGATGAACAGCATGAAAAAAAATGTGTTTATTATAGCGTGTCTGCTTGTGTCAATCGCTGCTCAGGCAGGACTTTTGGAAGATATAGTATCAGGCAGATTTAAGGAGAAGCCTCTGCAAAATATGACTGACATGGGTGACGGAGAACACTATGCAGTGATGTCGGATAACAATGTGCTCATGATTGACTATCGTACGGGTGAACAGGTCGATACGCTCTTCTCTATAAACAAGACCAAACTCAATAGACTGAAGAGTATTGATGGCTTCATCCTTTCTCCTACTGAGAGATATATGCTTGTAAAAACCAATACTCAACAGCTGTTCCGGCGCTCATCTAATGCCGATTGGTACATCTATGACCGACAGAAGAAAGAACTCAAACCGCTGAGCGAACAACTGCCTGTGGCTGAACCCCGGTTCTCGCCCAATGGCAAATATATCGCATTCTCAAGAGACAATAACATCTTTATCCATAAACTTGATTTCTCCACTGAAGTGGCTGTAACTACTGATGGGGAGGAGGGCAAGATAATCAATGGTACTCCCGATTGGTTGTATGAGGAAGAGTTCTCAACGACTTGTCTATATCAGTTCTCACCCGACTCCAAGCAATTAGCCTTTGTACGCCTCAACGAGACAGAGGTGGAGACTTTCTCATGGCAGACATTCCTTCAAGAAGGTAAGCCTCATGCTATGCCTCAGACACATGAGATACGTTACCCGAGAGCAGGAGCAAAGAATGCAGTGCCATCGGTTGTGGTGTATGATACTTATTACAAGTCGCTAAAGACTATTCAGTTGCCTGAAGATGATGACTGCTATATCCCGCGCATAATGTGGACAACTTCCGCTGACCAATTGGCAGTCTTCCGTCTCAACCGCAATCAGAACAAGATGGAGATGTACATGTGCAACGCAAAGTCCGCTGTCGCTAAACTCATATATACGGAGGAGAACAAGAACGGCTTTGTGGATTATGAACTCATTGACTATTGGCAGTTCTATGAGGATAATACTATGCTTGTAATGTCCGAGCAAGACGGTTGGCGGCACGCATATCTTTATTCTACCAATGGGCAGAAGATTAAGCAACTCACAAAGGGCAATTTCGATCTGACACGAATATATGACTATGAGCCTCTTACACAGACCTTGTTGTATCAGGCCGCACTTCCTACACCCATGGACAGACAGGTCTTTTCACATAACGTGAAGAAGAACAAAAACACTTGCTTGACTCCTGAACGTGGAGTAAACAACGCTCGTTTCTCGACAGACAACCGTTATATGCTTCTTAGTAGTACATCGATTGAACAACCAACTACATATAAACTGCTCAGTCGCGATGGAAAACATGTACGCACATTACTTGACAACCAAGAACTGAAAGAAAAGGTACAAAAGGCAGAACTACCTAAGAAACATTTGTTCAGTTTCACTACTGAGAGGGGGGATACACTCAACGGTTGGATTTTGCTCCCACCTGCTCTTGAGGCAGAGATGAATAAGGCTAATACAGAGAATTCCTCTGTTCACACTTTCACACTTTCACACTTTTCTGCATCACAACCTTGTCCTCTGCTCTTGTATCAATATTCAGGTCCTGCCTCGCAGCAGGTACTTAACCGCTTTAAGATTGATTGGGAGGAGTATCTCGTTTTAGAGAAGGGCTATGTGGTAGCATGCGTTGACCCGCGTGGTACCAACTCTCGCGGACGCGGGTTCCGTAACCTCACATATATGAATATAGGAGCAAAAGAGGCGGAGGATCAGATTTCTACCGCGAAATATTTATCATCGCTTGGTTTCATCGATTCTCATCGTATGGCTATATGGGGTTGGAGCTATGGTGGTTTCCAAACACTACGGACTATGTCTGAGGCGGACTCACCGTTCCGGTGTGGAATAGCAGTTGCTCCGGTCACAGATTTCCGCTTCTACGACTCTGCCTACACAGAGCGCTTCATGCGCCGTCCGCAGGCCAATGAGAATGGTTACAAGGCTGCAGCTTTGCCTGAGATGGCTGAACGGCTGAATGGGCGTGTGCTGCTTGTACATGGTGTGGCGGATGATAATGTACATTGTCAGAACATGTGGTCATACATCGATGCTTTGGTTCGTGCGGGCAAACAGTTTGATATGCAAATCTATCCTGACGATAATCATTTCCTGCGTCAGCGTAGTAACTATATGCACCTCTACCACCGTATGACTGATTTCCTCGACAATAATCTGTAAACAATTAATTTATAACAACAATAAAACACTAAAATCATGAGTAACCAACAAAAATCTAACATCCTGCCTATAGCAGTCATGTTTGCTCTTTTCTTCATGATTGCCTTTGTAACCAACTTCGCAGGTTCTATGGGCGTCATAGTTAAGAATCAGTTTAATGCAAGTAATGCCTTGTCACAATTAGGCACGTTCGCTAATTTCATTGCTTATGCATGTATGGGTATCCCTGCGGGTATTATTCTCAAACGCAAAGGCTACAAGTTCACCTCTCTTGCTGCTGTTACCGTAGGTTTCATCGGAGTGGGTGTTCAGTGGCTCTCCGGCTATGTCGAGTCGTTTGGCGTATATGTACTTGGTGCCTTCATTGCAGGTTTTAGTATGTGTATGCTCAACATCGTTGTCAACCCTATGCTCAACACTCTCGGTGGTGGTGGCAATCGTGGTAACCAACTTATACAGTTTGGTGGCTCCTGCAACTCCATCGGTGGTACTTTGGCTCCTATACTTCTGGGATATCTTATCGGTGGTAACATCGAGACAGCTTCAGTTACAGATGCGGCTCCTGCCATGATGATTGCGATGGGCATCTTCCTGCTTGCATTCCTCATCATTTTCTTCACTAACATTCCCGAGCCTCACCTTGAGACTGCAGAACAGCGTGCAAACAAACAAAAAGACACACACTCTCCTCTCTCTTTCCGCCATTTCGTACTTGGTGCTTTGGCTATTTTCTTCTATGTAGGTGTTGAGGTGGGTATTCCTAATATGGCCAACCTGTATATGTCTAACAACCCGGCCGTTGGCGCAGCTATTGCCGGTACGGTCGTTGGCTTCTATTGGTTGATGATGATGGTTGGTCGTCTCATTGGTGGAGCCATCGGTGGCAAAGTGTCAAGCAAGACCATGCTTGCATGTGTCTCGCTGATGAATATTGTGTTGCTCATTTGCGTCATCTTCTTCCCTGAAGAGTGGGTTATCGCTTTCAAAGGCGTTCAGCTGCCTGTAAGTATGATAGTTATGTTCCTGTGTGGTTTGTGTACATCTGTCATGTGGGGCGCTATCTTCAACCTTGCTGCTGAAGGACTTGGCAAATACACACCTGCTGCTTCGGGCATATTCATGACGCTTGTATGCGGTGGTGGTATAATACCTCTGTTGCAAGGATGGGTGGCTGACTCTATCGGGTATCTTGGCAGTTATGTGGTAACTATCTGTGCATTGCTCTACATCCTTTGGTACGCTCTCTTTGGCTCAAAGAATGTCAACACCGATATCCCTGTTAAATAAGTGAAGTCACGTTTAGTCTCATTGGACGTGTTGCGCGGTATTACCATTGCCGGTATGATTACCGTCAACAACCCTGGTTCATGGAGTCATATCTATGCTCCGCTTAGGCATGCAACATGGGATGGCTGTACACCCACCGATCTCGTCTTCCCCTTCTTCGTGTTCGTGATGGGAGTGGCGATGTATATTTCATGGAGCAAGACCGACTTCTGCCTTACTTGGCGTAGTGTTGGCAAATTGTTCTATCGTGGTCTGCTGCTTGTGCTGATAGGGTGGGCTGTCGGTGTGTATGGTATCAGCCTGCGCACTCTTACTACAGGTGGCACATGGGCTGACGTAGGCGATAAGATAGTGCATGGACTCCGATGGCTGGGGGTGTTCCCGAGACTTGGTATTGTCAGTTGTTTGGCAGGATTGTGTCTGCTCGTATTCAAACCCAAGTATATTGCATGGGTGGCGGCAGCGCTCTGCCTGATTTACTGCATCATTATAGGCGTGACCGATAGTTTCACTCTGACAGAGGACAATATTGTGTCGCGTATTGATGTGGCAGTACTCGGGGCTGACCATATGTATCACAAGGGCGGCATTGCTTTTGACCCGGAAGGACTCCTCTCCACTATTCCTTGCATTGCGCACTGCTTGCTCGGCTGTCTTGCCGGACGACTGATAATGGGTATAGGCGATAATAAATGGAAGAAGGTTAACAATCTGTTCATTTTCGGCAGCATAATTCTGTTTGCAGGTTTTCTGCTTGACTATGCGTTTCCGATTAATAAGAGTATGTGGAGTGCAAGTTACGTGCTTCTCACGTGCGGACTTGCCTCTCTTCTGCTCGCCCTGTTAATTTGGATTATTGACATACGTGACAAACATAGATGGGCGACTTTCTTTGTATGTTTCGGCATGAACCCTTTGTTTATCTATGTGGTCTCAACCTTGTTGGTGATTACCATAAGTAACATTCGGTTTGCTGTGGCTGGAGAGCAATATACAGTTTGGAGCGCATGGTACAAATTGTGCATGCAACCTTTGTTCGGTGATAATGGCGGAAGTCTGATGTGTGCCCTCTCACTTGTCTGCTTAATGTGGCTGATTGCATACCCGCTCTACAAGAAAAAAATATATATAAAGATTTAATTGTCATTTATTGCCACCATAGGATTCTTTGACGGAGTGCATCGCGGACATCAATATGTGCTGCGATGCCTTGCTGATATCGCCTCTATGCATCGAATCCGGCGGAAAGTGATTACCTTCCGTGAGCATCCACGTTCAGTGTTGCACGATGAAACTGCTACCGAAGGTTTTCTTCTTACTACAGAGCTGGAGCGAAAACATTGTTTGCAAAAGTATGCGGATGAGGTTGTGATGTTGCAGTTCGCTGATATTCGTATGCTTACTGCACAGCAATTCTTGAGATATCTTAGGCAGACAGAGCAGGTCAGTATACTACTCATGGGCTATGACCATCGCTTTGGCAGCGATATGCCACAGTCTAAAGAAGACTACGAGCGCATGGCACAAGAGGAGGGGGTGAGCATAGTCTGGCTGAGCGAATATGCTGAGGCAGGACATGTGTCATCCACTGTCATACGCACTCTTCTGCGCGATGGAGATATTGATAAAGCCAACGAGTTGTTGGGTTATGAGTATGAGATTTCAGGTGTGGTAGTGCATGGCAGGCAGATAGGTAGGCAGATAGGTTTCCCGACTGCTAACATACAAGTGGAGTCGCAGAAACTTATACCCCAAGACGGTGTCTATGCTGTCAGTGTGCAGATTGAAGATGTTGAAAAAGAACAGCAGGCACTGCTTAATATAGGCTGCAACCCTACTGTGGGTGGTACAGGGAAAACTCTCGAAGTACATATACCCAACTACAGCGGCTCCCTGTATGGCAAGCACCTCACACTCCACCTTAAGCACTACCTTAGGGAAGAGATGCATTTCACAAGTCTCTCACAATTGCGTGCGCAAATCATCGAAGACCTTAAAAAAGTGCATGTAAATCTTAACATTTAGCCCGTTTTTGTAAAAATAGGAATAGATTTTGTAAAAATAGGAATAGATTTCTGGTAATATTATGTGTGAGTATTCCGTTTTATGCTTATCTTTGCAGGCGAAATACACACATATTTATTAATATTTAAAAGTTCTATTCTTATGAAACGATTTCTTACTATCATGCTTGCGTCGCTGATGGTGCTGTCGGTGAGCGCAAAGAAGTACAAGCACTCGCTTGGTTTGGGTACAGGTTTGTCCTATGGAGTAAGTTATAAAACTATGGTTGCACAACATTTCTCCATCATGGTGGATGTGGACTATGGCTATTCTATGGCTGCTACTCAAGGTGGCGGAGGCCTTATGGACTTCTTTGGCGGACGTGCTAATTTTATGTATCAGGGCGATGCTGCCTCTGGACAGAATATTGATCTCGACTGGTTCGCCGGTGGAGGTACGCAGTTGGGTGCAATGGGTAATTTTGGTGGCGGTAAATGGGGTTTCAACGGTATAGGCGGTATTGAAATCAATTTCATAAATGCGCCTATTGCCATCACTGCCGACTTCCGTGCGGGTTATTCATTGGGATTCACACCTGGTGGAGGTAGTTATAAATACGATCCTGAAATTGACGACGTTGTGCTAGTTGGTGGAGGGGCTATGCTTGTCCATCTTTTCGACTCCTCAATCAATTTCGGTATCAGATATACATTCTAATTCCCTTTTTTCATATATTATTGTAGAACTGTAACCTTAATGAGTTTTATTTGTACAAGGGGAGTCCATAGTGTCTCCCCTTGTTTGTTTTGGCTAAAGTATCATAATATTGTTAGCTATTCACTTTACTGTGATTTGAACATTTCGATATGTTTTTTAGTGAATTTCGCGATTGATAGTTGTATGCTTAATTATTTTATATTATCTTTGCAACTCATGAGAAATACACTGATATTGAGTTGTCGTTTTTTAATTCTCAAATTATTGGATTATGGCTGAAAAGAAGTTTGTACTGGATTCGCTGATTAGCAAGGTAACGCCCGATATGCATGACGAACAGCCTTCATTGAGCTGGGACAAGTTGGCGGATGATTGTATTTTGGGAAACTACGTATTGATACTTGGTCCTGAAGCAATGCTGAGCTATACCTCCGAGCAAGAGGAACTGCAGAAAGCGCATGGAAACAGCGAGAGTTTGATACAGAGTCTTATGCAAGAGTATAAACGGCAAGAGGCCGTACGCAGTCTTGGCTTCTATCGTCAAGGACAGACCCTGTATGAAGATATATGTGACACATTGTATCTGATACGCGAGGCAGTCAGTTCGTCAGACATAGAACCTTCGTTGCGAAACATTATGGATATTCGTGCTGTAGTGGATGATAACATAGAAGTTCGTCTGAGATGTTTCCCTATTGTGATAACCACTACCTATGATCCCTATGTCGAAACTTTGATGCGTGAGATATGGGGAGAACGTCTCCAAGTAAAGAATATATACGACACAGGAACGGAGCGGGACATCACGATGATAAACAGCGAGTACAAGACGCTTGAACCTACTCTATACTATGCATTTGGAAAAGCAGAGTACATGCGCAGGGAAAACAACGTGGTACGCCGACCATTTACCATAACTGACAACGACAAACTGTTGATTGTGGACCAATGGCTCAGGAACCCACCGAAGAATATAAAGCAACTGCTGAGTGAAAAGCGCACACTGGCAATTGGTTGCAAATACGACGACTGGCTGTTCCGCATGCTGTGGTATATATGGCGTGGAAGTGTTAAGAATCTGAGTGGGGGAGAGGTGATATTGGATTTCAGTCAGCCTTCGCCTGCCGAGGAGACCCAATTGAAGAATTACCTGAAGACAGAGCGTATCACTTTTTTCGATAACGCAAGAGACTTTATGCAAACGCTCTCGGAGAAAATCGGTGAGCGGTATGTCGAGATGAAAAGAGATATGCACTTGTTGCAACCCTTGAGACGTGACAGATGGGAAGATGACGGCATATTCCTGTCATATGCCAGCGAAGATTTCTTGATAGTGAGAAAGATATATGAGAGACTGACGGCTTTAGGATTAAATGTGTGGATGGACGTGCGGCTTGAGAGTGGCGATGAGTACAATAAGCGGATAGAGAATGCTATAAACTCTTGCAAAGTGTTTGTGCCAATTGTATCGAAGCAGACTGAGCAGATACTGAAAACTGCTGAAGGGTCGGAGAGATATTTCTATAAGGAAGAGTGGATGTTGGCGGAAAAGAGAATCAACTCCGAAACTAATCTTGGTAAGCGGACTATGCGCGTGTTACCGGTATTAACAGACGGAATCAACATTAACAAGACCGATGCTCTGATTCCGGACTTTATTAAGGCAGTTCACTGCTTTGACCTGTCAACTAAGAAGATAGACATGTTGGGAGAGAGCGTGATGAAATTGGTTATTAGTTAAGAATCCTTAAACTCGGAGTCGGACTCCATTATTGTGATATGGTACTGAAAAATAATCCATGGCCAGGAGTGATGTCATATCAGATACCTGACACCACCGGACCTGAATACGTATTCTGCGGACGAAGTAAGACTATAGACGAGTTTCTGCCACTCGTGGAGCGTTACGAACTTACCACTCTCTATGGCAAGTCCGGCGTAGGAAAGACCTCTTTTCTTAATGCAGGCATCTTTCCCCAACTTCAGTACGAGGGATTTCTGCCTCTGTATGTGCGTCTTGGCTTGAAGAGTGCAGACAGCGAAATGTCGTTTGCGCAAACTATTGTAGAGGCTCTCACAAGCGGAATGGACACGTATAGCATGATTGATTGCGACTGGCAGGATAAGGCAGAGGGACAGACTGTGGATTACCTGTGGCGTTATTTTCACACCCACAGATTCAAGGCGGTTGATTCGGAAGCCGATTTTCAGTCACCTGTTATAATTCTTGACCAGTTTGAAGAGATATTCGGCTATGGCGAAGAGGCAGTATCGTTGTTCCTCAAGCAGTTGTACGAACTTGTAGCAGACAACCTTAGTCTGCCTTCTGCCGAAGGTTGGATGCAAGATGCTACTTTTAGAATAGTGCTTTCAATCAGAGAAGACTATCTGTTTCTCTTGGAGGACTATGTTGACCGCTTGCATCTGCCGCTGCTGAAGGACAATCGCTTCCGTCTGCGCCCGTTGAGCAGAGAAGAGGCTGAGGATGTAGTGCTTTTGCCTGGCAGCGAGTGCATTAAGCCCACGGACTCTGAAAAAGTTGCACAGAACATAATAAATGCCTCCCTGCAACAAGATGGTGAGATCAACTCGCTGATGCTCTCGCTAATTTGCCATCAGCTTTACGAACGACTGAAGGAGGGTGAGACTATCACTGCCGACATGACTCATGATGTGAGTACATCTATTCAAGATTATTATAAAGAAGCAATTAGCGGATTGCCGGAGAAGGAGAGGGAGTATATTGAGAATTTTTTGGTTCGTGATGAGCGCAGACGCAGAGTTGATTATAAAGACTTTATAGAAAACGTACCTCATGGTGAATATTTGCTTGGAGAAACAGTGAAACCTATAGGGGGAGTTGAAGCAAACAAGACAGAGGGCAGGAAATATAAGTTGTTGAGCAAAATTCAGGCTGGCAATGAAGATGGACAAGTCGAGATAGTTCACGACCAGTTCGCACGCGTGATTGCTCAGATGAAACGTGAGATGTTGCTTGTGAAGGAGCAGGAGCGAAGGCAGAAGAGAATGTATTGGGAGAGATTGGCCGGAATATTGATTGCAACACTCATTCTTATATATTTGATAACGAATGCTCTCTTTGTCCCTCGCATTGTGACTTTGGAGGATTGCATTGAACATGAACAAAATGAGATATATAGGGCGACAATATATGATGCTGTAGAAGCAGAGGAGAAGGACGGCGTATTCCGTTTGCAAGACGTGCTGGTTAAGCGTAATGCTTTCCGCGGCAACAGGAACATACGAAAGTTGCGTGTCGGAAGTAGAGTTAAGATTATGTACGGAGCATTTGACGATTGTCCTAACTTAGAGACTATTGTTTTTGAAGGGGACAATATTAATATAGAGACTGGAGCATTTGGTTCTCAAAGCAAGGTTAAGAATATCATTGTTAGGAAACATTCGAGACTTATTGCATATGAAAATAGTTCGTACGAGTTTAATTATCTGGAGAATATAGAGGTCGAAGAAGGTAACCCACAGTGTATGACTGATCCGACAGGTGAGGTGCTGAGAATATGTTTTGAGCAAGGATATGACGGATTGATAACCCATGAGTATAATGCCAAACTGCCGCGTTCGTGGAAAGAACATGTTGACAACTACCATAATAATTATATCTGGTGTGATACAATTACTCTGCCTGAACTTGTTCGAAGGGGCTATAATAAAGACGAGTATTGGTATCTTGTGGATAATAAAGTCGCGCATCTGCCTGATGCTGATTATCAGTTTGGTGATTTCTGCAAGAATGTGCTTGTAGCTGATTTGCCACACCTCGATTCAATCGCTGCATATATGTTCTATGAAAGCGAACTTAGAACAATAAGCGCTGCAGAAGCAAAAGTTATCGGGCATATGGCATTCTATAATAGCGAGCACCTGAAAAAGATTGATTTCCCCAATGTTACATATACATATCAAAATATTTTAAGAGGCTGCAGCCGAATAAACGCGTTAGTATTCCCCTCGCTTGAGAAGACCTACGACATGTCGCTTCCTGTAAAAAAGCGACTTGACAGAATAGAACTGCCCAATCTCAGAATATTGACTTCAAGAATACTTGCGTTTGATACCATATCAACACTTATTCTTCCGCAATTGGATTCTGTTCAGCCTAATGCTTTCTGGAACTGGGCAATCGATAGCCTCTATATCAACCCGAAAGCAAAACAGCGTAATGAGAAATTCCTTCTCGCTCACTTCAAAGAGGAGGTTAGCGAAATAGATACCTTGTGTCTTTATGTACATGTAGGTATGAAAAATATCTACACTTTGTCCGAACAACTGTCCGCTGACAATAAGGTATATCTTGACCACCAGAATATCAGGCATCTGATTATTGAGAAAAATGATACTGCAGACTACATATTTGACGAACATAACTATCTGCAGAAGATAAGTTGCTCTCGGAAAAACAAAAAGTATTTTGTCCTCAATAATGCTCTGTATCGAAGGTCGGGGCAGAACAGCAGCAGCCCTATACTTGTGGCTCAAAACGCAGAACGGGTGATTCTACCATACAACTTCTTTAAAGAAAGGTCTATTTATTTAGGTAAGAAAGATAGTGTAAAATCTGTGGTCTTGCTTAACGAGTGGGATATAAGAAAATTATATTTCGGAGAGAGAAAATCGGATATTGATGTAATGTTCCTTTATGGTGCAAATCGGTTTATAAGTGGATTGGATTATTTGCCAAGAAATGTTCACCCGGTGAGAATGAACATGTTGCAGAGCATGCACTACCTGTTCCGCTGTCGTTTCTTGCTGAGTTGCAAACAATACCCCGTTCTGCCGATTCTGCTATTATTGCTTGGCTTGTTGATAGGGCTTTGGCCCATGTTGCGGAAGCAGATAGGTTGGGGTAGTCTCTCAATGTGGATTTATATTCCCATCTATCTCATTCTCGCTTTGGTTGGAGGCTATGTGACAGTTTCCGCTCCAATGATGTACAATAAAATGTTCCTTAGATATGTCTGGGTGGCTGTTGCATACATCTCGGCTATGTGTCTGGCACGGTTGGCTGCCATACCAAATATGAAAGAAACAGTTATCAATCGGGCATTGCAGACAGTCAAAGTATTTATGAATTTGGGCATCTTGATTGTGGTGACATATATAGCATTGCTTAGCATTAATCATCCCGAAGATCCTTGGACAATCTCACGCTCTGCTGTCAATTGTTTCATGGGAGTGGCTTTAGTGGCGGCATTGATAACCAGAATGCTTTTGCGTAGAAAACTCCCTCTCAAACAACAAATGCTATATCAAAAGCTGCGGCTAAGGTATATTATTGCGTGCTGTCTGCTTATATATTTAGATTTGTTTTTCTTGCTTTTTGTTCTAATTGATGAACTCAATTATGGGCTATCTTTAGCATTAGTTATACTCATAACTCTTATGCTTGTTATTTGGATATGGAATCGTAATAGAGTAAATAGAGAATACGGTTTCACATATTCAAGATATGCTCAAATGAGAAAAGATATGCAAGAGCAAGACGTTGAATTCCTCTCTGATGTTCTTATAGATAAACGCATCCGCATCATAAACTGGACTATTGTAATTTTCTTGGTACTTCTCTTTGCTGTATTACTTATTTTTGATTTTTCTGATGAACAATTCTATAGTTTCTGGTTCTGGTCGATACTTCTTGTGTTAATTTCATTATTTGTCGTTGATTTTGTCCTTCGCAGGAAACACCTCAAGTATGAAGATATAGTAAAGCAATACAAGCAAGAAGAATCATCCGTATCTCTACTCAATGAGCAGCAAAAGCTCACCATAACCTCACCCTAAGTTGAAGCCATCCCTAAGCCATCTCTATGCAATCTCCAAGCTCAGTGTAAGCAAAGAAGATAATACCATTCTGCATACTTGATGCTGCCTGTTTGATATCCGATACGACTCCGTAAATATAGTAAAATATAGCACATTGTTATCATAAGACCATAAAAACTGTTGTTTTTTGTAAGAAAAATGATACTTTTGTTAATTTCGAACGATTGTTCGAAAAAAAAGTTGTATCTTTGCACCCTGAATGAACAACAGACGTGAGCAGATATTAAATAAGGCGTTGGAACTATATCTGACACTTGGCTATGCGGGTGTCAGTATCAGTGTGCTGCAAAAAGAGGTGAAGATGGGGCGCGCTACCTTGTATTACTACTTCAAGGATAAAGACGATTTGTTCCGTGCGGTAGTAGACCACTACTATCTTCACCCTATGCGTGATTATATCACTAATACGCCTAAGGATATACTGCTAAGCGAGTTGATAGAAGAAAGGCATAAAAGGCAACTTCGTCAGTCGCAGATGCTAAAAGATATAACGCTGAGTGAAAAAGTGACAATAAACAATCTTAAGTCACTTGTGCTTTATGCTGTTGTTAGGTTTCCTGATTTGGCAGAAGAAACGTCTCTGCTTAAGAAAGCAGAGTTTCAGCAGTGGAAGCATGCTATTGAAAACAGCATTGCAAAAGGCGAAATCAATACTGATGAAGATGCCGGTAAACTGACTTATATCTTCACAAGTATAAAAGAAGCAAGCGAACTCAGTATGTTTGTGAAGAATGAATATGGACTGAGATACACGGAATCAATGGAGTATCTTATGAAGAAAATTTGTAAAGCATAGGATTTAATATGCTGTTAACTCTTTAAGTCTGATTATGAGCGAAAGAAAATCATATATAGGAACATTAGGTTACAGAGCCTACAAGAGATATGTCCGTTTCATGAACGAGCATATCATGTTTCGTCGAGTGTATTATCTGAATCGTGAGAATCTTCCTGAGTTGGGTAAGCCGTGCATGATTGTGAGTTGCCATCAGAATTGTGCCAATGACCCCTTAGTCCTCTTGCTTGGTCTTGAGAATGAGAGCCACCCGTTTGTGATAGCACGTGGCAATGTGTTCTCATGGCATCCTCTTATTACCAAGTTCTTTTTATGGCTCGGCATGCTGCCTGCTTTCCGTCTTGCTTATGATGGTGAAGAAAACCTGAAGAACAATGAGGAGACCATCAGAATCTCCGGAGGCAAAATGCTTGAAGGCAACCGACTGATAATGTACCCGGAAGGAACTCATCAGGATAAACACTGGCTTGGAGATTTCTCCTATGGTTATACTCGTCTTGCATTCCAGACGGCAGAGCGTGATAACTTCGAACACGATATTGTCATTCTGCCTTCTGCACACCACTATAGCAGTTATTTCGGCCTGCAAGCGGATGTGATGATTCGTTTCGGTACTCCTATTTCACTCAAGCAGTTCTATGAACTTTACAAGCAGAAACCTCGTACTGCGCAGCGTGAAGTCAACAAATTGGTGCGTGAGCAGATACAGAACATGATGCTTGACATTAGAGATTTGGACCATTACAATCAGTTGGATTGGCTTCGAGAAAGTGAATACGGGGTAGAGCATTGTAAGGAAATGGGTCTCGATCCTGCTTATCTGCCTGACAAACTGCAGAGCGACAAGTCCTTGGTGGAGCAGATAGAGAATTCTGAAAGCAAGGATGACCTGTTTGCTATGATAAGTAAGACTATTGATGCCGAGGACGCATTAGGAGTGACAGAACAAGATATAATGAAGAAAAAGGGCTGGTGTGTGACACTGCTTTCTATGTTGGCTCAGTTGCTGTTATTGCCTATTTGGGTAGTTTCGCTATATCCTAATGCAATTCACTACTATGTTCCCAAGCTGTTTCTCAAGACCGACCGCATGTTTGAGAATAGTTGGACATTCATAATTCCGGTAGTGGTTGGTATTCCTTTCTTCTTCTTGCTTACAGTTTTGGTTTGCGGACTCGTATGGGGCTGGTGGTGGCAGTCTGTTGTGTGGATGATGCTTGCTGTGTATCCCGGGAGTTTGTTTACTTGGTATGTCGGCAAATGGATGCAGAGTACGTGCAGAAATCTTAAGATGCTATTTTGCATGAATAAGTTGCAGACACTGATGGCAATGAGAAAACATTTGTTTGAGGAAATTAAGAAATAAAAATATATAATAATGAAAAGAGTAGTAATAACGGGAATGGGTATCTGGTCGTGTCTCGGATACTCGCTTGATGAAGTAAAAGAATCATTATATAATGGCAAGTCGGGAATTATACTTGACCTTGAGAGAAAAGAAATGGGCTTCCGCTCAGGTCTGACTGCCAAGGTGGAGATACCTGATTTGAAAAAAGAACTTAGCCGTGCACAGCGTACATATATGCCAGAACAGGCTAAATATGCATATTGCGCTACAGTTGAAGCACTCCGTAATGCAAAGATTGATCAGGATTATCTTGACAAATATGATGTCGGACTGCTTTATGGTAACGACTCAAGTGCCGACCCGACAGTTCGTGCCGTGGACAAGATTCGTGAGAAGAAAGACACTACACTTTGTGGCTCTGGAGCCATATTCCAATCAATGAACTCAACTGTCACAATGAACCTCGGTACAATATTCCATCTTCGCGGTATCAATCTGACGGTTAGTGGTGCGTGTGCGAGTGGCGCTCATGCTATTGGTCTTGGAGCACTTCTTATACAAAATGGTCTGCAAGATATGATAGTATGCGGTGGTGCACAAGAAGTTAATCCCTTCTCTATTGGTTCCTTCGATGGTATCTCTGCTTTCTCCATTCGTGAAGATGCGCCTGAGAAAGCATCGCGTCCTTTTGATCGTGACAGAGACGGACTTGTTCCTGGTGGCGGAGCAGCAACTGTAATCATTGAAGAATACGAGCATGCTGTGCGTCGTGGCGCACCTATATTGGCGGAAATACTGGGCTACGGATTCTCCGCCAATGGTGACCATATCAGTTCCCCTAATGTGGAAGGTCCGAGCAAGTCGCTCCGTATGGCTATAGAACGTGCAGGAATAGATATCCGTGAGATTGGCTATATCAATGCTCATGCTACTTCAACTCACGTTGGAGATACTAATGAAGCAAAAGCCATATTCAACGTGTTTGGCGACCAACGTACAGAAGTAACTTCTACCAAGAGTCAAACCGGACATGAGATGTGGATGGCTGGAGCAAGTGAGATAATCTACTCAATGCTTATGATGAAGAACGACTTTATTGCTGCTAATCTCAACTTTGAGAATCCTGACGAAGATAGTGCAAAACTGCTTATCCCTGCAAAGCGTATAGAAAAACATTTCGACACATTCCTCAGCAACTCGTTCGGTTTTGGTGGTACCAATGCTACACTTGTAGTGAGAAATATGTAATAAGCAGATTCACAAACTTTTCAAACTGGTCAATTTAAATTAACTAATCTACTAAATATAAAAGTTATGACAAAACAAGAACTCATTGAAAAAGTTAACTCTGTATTAGCAGAGGAATTTGAGAAAGAAGTGGAAGAACTGACTCCGGATGCAAACATCAAGCAGACACTTGAACTTGACAGTTTAAGTTTGGTTGATATGGTGGCTTTGATTGACGAAGAATTTGGGGTGAAAATAGCAAGTAGCGAACTTGTTAAGATCCAAACTTTCCAAGCTCTTTATGATTATCTGGAAGAGCACATGGCTGCATAATGGAAAAAACAATTTTTGAGGGCGAAGGAATATTTAAACTTATTCCGCAGCGTCCCCCCATGGTAATGATAGACAAGGTGTTGACCCAATTTGAGATTGTGGTCAGCACTTGTCTGACTATAGAGAAAGACAATATCTTTGTAGATAACGGAGAATTACGTGAAAACGGAATAGTGGAGCATATTGCTCAGTCTGCGGCAGCTATGACCGGCTATAGCACCTTTCTTCACGGGAAGGAACCGGTGCTGGGTTTTATCGGAGAGGTGAAGAAATGCTGCTTCTTCAAGTTGCCTGAAGTGGGAGATACTCTTGAGACAAAGCTGGAGGTAATAGGTGAGGCCGCAGGAGTAACACTTTTGAATGCAAATACTCAAATTGTCGGTACTGAGCAGAAGGTTGCTGAGTGCCAGATGAAGATTTTTCTTAAGCAGTAAGTTGGGATGAAGGTGGAGGAGACAACACTTAGGTATACGCAGCGCATTATAGTGCGCTTCAGTGAGGTGGATAGTGTCCGCACTGTGTGGCATGGGCATTATGTGCAGTATCTGGAAGACGCAAGAGAGGCATTCGGACGAGAATATGGTTTGGGTTATATGACGATATTTGAGAATGGTTTCTTTGCACCTGTGTATGAACTGAATCTTCACTATCGACATGTTGCAACTGTGAATGATATTCTAAACGTAGAGATAACCTACTGCAAGTCAATAGGGGGAAAGATTGTTTTTCACTATATCGTAACTCGTGAGTCGGACGCAGAACTTATACTGACGGCAGAGAGTGTACAGTTGTTTACGACACAAGATGGTGAGTTTTGTCCTGAAGAACCGGAGTTTTATAAGAAATGGAAGGAACACTGGAATGTTCGCCTCGCTTGAGATTAATGGCAAATATTGAAAGATAGATGTTGAGTGATTTTTACATAATTAGGAATGAACATATAGGGCAGGATTGTGCAGAGTTTGATGTGCTGCTCAACCCTGATTGTAAAGTATATAAAGGACATTTCCCTGGTGAGCCTGTTTCACCGGGAGTTTGCAGCATTCAGATGGTAAAAGAGTGTGCGGAGAAAGTGGCAGGTGCTCGTTTGTGCTTTGTGCAGATAAAGCAGTGCCGTTTTCAGCAATTGCTTTCACCGGCAACAACTCCCGAACTTAAGATTGAAATCAGTCTTAAGCAAGAGGAGGACAATCTGAATGCAGAAGCTAAGGTAATGTACAACGAAGTGATATGCGTCTCGCTGAAAGGAACACTTAAGAAAGAAGCATGAAACCTAAACATGTGGTCATAATAGGTGCCGGACTTGGGGGACTGGAGTGCGGATACATTCTGTCAAAAAACGGAATGCGAGTGACGGTGCTTGAACATGATCACGTAGTAGGCGGTTGCCTGCAATCATTTAGAAGAGGTAATACCCTGTTTGATACAGGATTCCATTATATTGGGGGACTTGAGGAGGGACAATCGTTGCATGGGTTGTTTCGCTATTTTGGACTGTTGAACCTGCCATGGAGAAAACTTGATGAACAGTGTTTTGATGAAGTGGTTATAGGCAATCGGTCTTTCAGTTTTGCCAATGGCCATGAGCGTTTCCGTGAGACTTTAACTATGGCTTTCCCTCATGAGAAGGAGGGGTTACGAAGATATACCGAAGTGCTGAAGAGAGTAGGTGAGCATCTGCCTGATACTTTTTTGCCTGCAGGTACAGTATGCAAGCAAGGGGATAACTATTTTACAGATTCGTTGTTTGCTCGTTCAGCTTACGAATTCCTATGTGACACCATTCACGACCCATTGCTAAGGAAAGTGCTGTCAGGAACATCTCTCAAGATGGAGCTTGACATGGATACGCTTCCTTTATATGTCTTTGCACAAATCAACAACTCGTACATACAGAGTGCTTGGCGCATTGATGGTGGAGGTCAGCAACTTGTTGACAGACTTGCCGAGCAAATACGCATCAATGGGGGGCAAGTGTTAACCAGTGCTACTGTGACCAGCATTATTGAACGTGAGGGCAAGGCAATTGGTGTGAGAGTGAATAAGGATGAGTTTATTGAAGCTGATTATGTGATAGCAGCACAACATCCGCAGGCTGTGATGCAATTGCTTACTGATAGCCCGTCAATAAGAAAAGTTTATAGAAGACGAATTGCAAGTCTGCAGAACTCTTTTGGTATGTTTACTGCAAACATACAACTTAAAGACGGCGCGAACATGTATGAAAACAAGAATATATATGTTCACAGGCAAAATGCTGATATGTGGCATGTCAATGGTCAAGAGGCCGAGAGTGTGCTTGTTAATTTTTATCATGGTCAGGATGCTGTTGACCTGCTGACTCCGCTCCGTTGGGAGGCAGTGGCACAGTGGTCAATGATGCCTCAAGGCAGGCGCGGACAAGATTACGTTGAATTCAAAGAGCAGAAGACCGAGGAGTGCTTGAGAGTAGTTGAGAACAGACTGCCACAATTGAGAGGAATGATAGAAAAAGTATATACATCAACTCCATTGTCATATCAGAACTATACTTTGACCCACCATGGGGCTGCGTTCGGAATAAAGAAAGATTATCGTTCGCCACTTACCACAGTGCTATCGCCGCGCACACCTCTTGAGAACCTTTATTTGACAGGGCAGAACCTGAATCTGCACGGAGTGCTTGGTGTGTCAATGACTGCAGTGCTTACGTGTGCAGAACTGCTGGGTATGGAAACACTGGCAGAACAACTTGATGTCAAACATTGGAATAAATAATACTTCTACATGGAAGCTTTTATAAACTAAGTAAATAAAAATCATCATAATATGTACGCATTAGTAACAGGCGGAAGTCGTGGCATAGGACGTGCCATATCCGTAAAACTGGCTCAGATGGGCTATAATGTAATAATTAACTATCAATCCAACCTGCAGGAGGCAGAGAAAACTTTAGCCTTGGTTCGTGAAGCAGGCTCTGATGGTGAACTGCTGCCTTTCGACGTAAGCAATCGTGAGGCATGCATCGAGGCAATAACTGCTTGGCAAGAGTCACATAAAGGCGAATATATAGAAGTGCTTGTTAACAATGCAGGTATCCGTCGTGATAACCTACTTGTTTTTATGGAGGAAGATGACTTTGAAAAAGTACTCCGCACTAATCTCTTTTCGTTCTATAATGTAACACGTCCTCTTGTGCAACCAATGGTGCGCCATAAGTTTGGTAGAATAGTGAATATGGCATCATTGTCAGGTTTGAAAGGATTACCCGGGCAATGTAACTATTCGGCCGCGAAGGGAGGCCTTATCGCAGCAACAAAAGCACTCGCGCAGGAAATAGGCAGAAAAAACATTACCGTCAATGCAGTTGCACCTGGTTTCGTTAAGACTGATATGGTAGAGGGGCTTGACGAAGCAGCACTGAAAGAGCAAATACCTATGCATAGATTCGGTGAGGCAGAAGAGGTCGCAGCATTGGTTGGTTTCCTCGTTTCTAAGGAGGCTTCTTACATTACAGGTGAGTGTATCTCAATAAATGGAGGATTATATACCTGATTTGTAATGTAGATTTATATATTATAAAAAACGAGATAGCAGCCAATTGGCTGCTATCTTTGTTATCTGTATAAGGTTATTATATTAGATAATACCTTGCTCAAGCATTGCTGTCGCTACTTTCATGAAACCTGCTATATTAGCTCCTTTGACGTAGTCGATGCTACCGTCAGGCTGAGTTCCGTGTTGAACACACTGCTCATGTATGGAGTACATAATATGGTGCAGGCGCTCGTCCACTTCTTTGGCAGACCAGTTGAGGTGTTGTGCATTCTGTGTCATCTCTAAGCCGGATGTCGCTACACCGCCTGCATTGACAGCCTTGCCGGGAGCGAACAATACTCCGTTATGCTGGAAGAAATGAATAGCGCCAGGTTGGCAACCCATGTTGCTAACTTCGCAGCAGCACCAGCAACCATTTTGCTTCAACTCTTTTGCATCCTCTTCAGAGAGTTCATTCTGGAAAGCACAAGGCAGGGCTATATCACATGGAACAGACCACGCTTTCTTGTCGGCTGTGAAGTGAGCCTGAGCGGGGAAACGGTCTGCCATATCTTGTACACGGTTGCGGTTTGAACTACGCATGATGAGCATGTAGTCAATCATCTCTTTAGTTATACCTTCAGGTATCTCACATACACCGTCAGGACCTGATATTGCTACAACCTTGGCTCCCAACTCAGTTGCCTTCGTGGCAGCACCCCATGCTACATTGCCAAAGCCTGAGATGGCGATACGTTTGCCGGCAAGCGACTTGCCTGCTTTGTCAAGAAGGTGTTGAGTGAAATAGAGAGCACCGAAACCAGTTGCCTCTGGGCGGAGAATGCTGCCTCCCCATGTCATGCCTTTGCCTGTAAGTACGCCGGTATGATACTCGCGTGCGAGTTTCTGATACATGCCGTTAAGAAAACCAATCTCACGTCCGCCAACGCCGACATCGCCGGCAGGAATGTCTTGGTCAGGACCAATGCAACGCCAGAGTTCCAGCATGAATGCCTGGCAGAAGCGCATTATCTCTGCATCGGATTTACCTACGGGGTCAAAGTCAGAGCCACCTTTGGCTCCACCCATAGGCAAGGTGGTAAGAGCATTCTTAAAAGTCTGTTCGAAACCGAGGAACTTAAGCATAGACGGAGTCACGGCACGGTGGAAACGAAGACCTCCTTTGTAGGGACCAATGGCAGAATTAAACTGCACACGGTAGCCGAGATTGGTCTGAACCTGCCCTTTGTCGTCAACCCATGTGACACGGAAGGTGAAGATACGATCAGGTTCCACCATACGTTCAATGATGCGTGCCTGCTCGAACTCAGGATGCTGGTTGTAAACCTCTTCGATGGACTCAAGTACTTCTTGTACGGCTTGCAGATACTCTGCCTCGCCAGGATGCTTTGCAGCAAGTTGCTGCATGATAACTTGTGTTTTCATTGTACTAATGTTATGTTGAGTTGTTATGAATTTGTTCTAATCTTCAATAGGCAATTCTTTAGCCATTAAGCATTAATCATTCTTACGTAGAATGTAGTACCTGATGGAGATGTGGTGAAACTGATATTGCCTCCGACTCCTTCTACTATGTTTTTTGATATGGCAAGTCCAAGACCTGCGCCTGTTGACTTGGTGGTGAAGTTAGGTCGGAAAATCTTATCGCGTATGTCTTCCGGTATGCCACAGCCATTGTCAGAAACAGACACTTCGACACATTCATTTTTCTGCTGAAGCATAACAATGATGTCACCGTCAGTCTTGTTCTCAATTGCTTGGAGGGCATTCTTTATCAGATTGTTGAATACTTGACCAACCTGCTCCTCGTCAGCCATGGCATAAACACCTGATTGTGCTCCGATGTATCTGATTGGGATGTTCGCCGCATTGTTGCGGAAGAGAGTGATGACGGAGAATAGTTTAGAGGCAATATCCACTTTGGCAGGTTTGACCTCCGGCATTTTAGCAAACTGTGAGAAAGACTGTGCGATTCGCGACAGGTTATCAATCTGTTCAATCAGGAGTACAGTTGATTTATCAAAATATTCGTCGAAACGTCGTGTATCATTCAACTTCTTTGTACGTTGCAGTTGTTGAATGGTAAGTTTCATTGGTGTGAGGGGGTTGTTTATTTCGTGTGCAATCTGTCGTGCCATAGTTCGCCATGCACTTTCACGCTCTGACTTGGCAAGCAGCTTTGATGAGCGCTCTAACTCTTTGACCATTTCATTGTATCGGGCTACCAACTCGCCGACTTCGTCATCGCCTGTATATTGAAGCAGTTTGCCGGTCTGTCCAAGACGCAGGTGCTGCATGCTATCTTTGAGTGCAGAAAGGGGTTGTGTGATGCTTCTTACGATAAAGAATGAGATGAAGAAAGAAAGCAGCAGAACGATTAGATTTGGAGGAAGCAGTTTGGCAAGAAAGCGATCGACTTCTTCGTTGACTTCTTCGTCATAAATGAACATAGGCACTGCTATGTATCCTATCTGCACGTAGTTACCGTTATAGAACTCTGTATATGCAGCAAGATAGTGCATGTCGCCAATCTGTTCGTATTGTGACATGGTGGAACTCTTTGAGAATATAGGTTCCGGTGCAATATGGCGTGACACTATACCTTTGTCAAACAAGGCAGGTGTTGAACTACCTACAAGGTTGCCGCTAAGGTCATATACCAGGATGTCAGTCTCGTATGTGAAACTTAGATCACGAAGGTCGATGTTCATTCCAGGCTCATTTTTCTCTGAGAGACTTATGTTCCAGAAATATGACTCCTGAAGTGACTTTTGTATATATTTTGTTTTGTTTACCAGGATTTGCCTTTGCTGAGTCTGATAGCGGCTGCGCATGTGAAGGGTGGAGACGGCAAACACATATACAGAAGCAAACAGAACAAGAGCATTGATGACATAGTAAACCTTGGTGCGTATCTTCATTCTGCGGAATCCTCTTGCACGAATAAGGCCTATAATACCCAGAAGAATGATGATAGCATAGAGTGTTATTTCAAGAATGAAATAGACTCTGACTTGTGACATGTTGCGTGCACCTGTGTTGTTGTTGCTATCGGAAGACAGAAGTGCACGATATGAAAAACTTTCGGCAAGACCGGTCTGTTCGCGTTGTACCTCTTCTGTACCTGTATCGGTAGTGATGGAGAACAAGTAAGTGTCCTCTGAAGAGTAAACTGCCAACTTGGGGTCAGACCTTACAATAGTGATATCTATGTCTTTGTGTGCACGGAATGGTGGTATGAAGTCGTTTGACAGCTGGCGATTGACAAAGGGATATGCATATTTTATAGGAATGACTGTGAGCACATTGTAGTCGCCGGCATTGGTCCAACGGCATATACAATGGGCATTGGTGAACCGCTGGTAATACCATCTGTCATAAGTGCGGAGTCTCACTTCGTCACCTGCAAGCCAATTGTCTGACCAATATACCAGACGTCTGTGGTCAAAAATATAGAAAAGGCATGAGGAACCGGAGTTTTGTGTAAGATTCCATATCGAGTCAAAGGACTGCCCTTGTAGTTTCTCTACAAGTTCAGAAGTAAGGGCAATAGCCTTTTTCTCTTCAGAATGCAGAGTCTTGGAGATGCGCTTTGCGTCTTGCTGCTCAGATGAACAAGAGAGCATAAGACTGCATAGAAGAAATATGTATAGCAAGTGTTTCTTCATTTCTGTTTGCAAAGTTACGTCAAATTTCGTACCTTTGCAAACTTTTTCGAAGATATATGTTGGAAAACATAATAAATAACACAAGTATGCCGATATTGTCGGCATTCCTGCTTGGCCTGATGACAATCATCAGCCCTTGCCCGTTTTGCTCTAACTTGACAGCTATTGGCTTCATCAGCAAAGATATGTCGTCACCGAGACGTGTAGTGCTGAATGGAGTTATGTATGCGATAGGAAAGGTGGTGACATATGTTGTTTTGGCACTTGTTTTCATTTTCGGAGCCCAAGTGGAGGGGGTACAGCAGTTCTTCGAACGCTGGGGAGAACCGGTATTGGGACCATTTCTGATAGCATGCGGGTTGTTTATGCTGATTGGCGGAGCACATGAGGCACATCATGAGTCGGAGCATAATCACGGTTTGCAGAAGAAAGTGGCACGTTTGGGAGAACGCGGAGGCAATGTTCCTTCGTGGTTGTGGTCGTTTGTGCTGGGCATATTGTTCTCTTTGGCATTTTGTCCGTATTCCGGAGTGATGTATTTCGGTATGCTGATACCACTGACAATGGCACAACCTCTATCGTGGAGCTGGCTGATGCCTGTCATGTTCGGTCTGGGTACAGGCCTGCCGGTGATAGTTATAGCATGGCTATTGTCATACTCAATAGTGGGAATAGGCAAGATAAACCTGCGTATTCGTCATTTTGAAATATGGCTTCGCAGAATATGCGCTATTATATTCATAGGCATGGGTCTTTGGTTAACCATAAGTGTGTTTGCGGGTCATGACCACCATCATGGTCATGAGGCAACAGAGATAAGACAGAGTGCAGAAGGCTTGTAGCCGCCTATGTTAACATAAAAGAATGTTTCGCTTCAAACAATTTACTGTAGATGACAGTTGCTGCTCAATGAAAGTGGGGACAGACGGAGTGTTGCTTGGGGCGTGGGCAAGAATTTGTGGAAAGGGTAGCGGAGAAGGTGGAGTGAGTACGGTGGATAATTCAGAGGAGAGAAGGATATTAGATATAGGTACAGGTAGCGGGGTAGTGGCACTGATGCTTGCACAGAGATATCAGCAGGCAGAGATAGTCGGTATAGACATAGACAATGATGCAACTGAGCAGGCAAGAGAGAACTTTCAGGGTTCACCATGGAGCAGCAGGCTAAGGGCAGAGTGTTGCCCTGTGCAGCAATTCGCTACTAATAACGCAGGCAATTTTAAGCTCATAGTGAGCAATCCTCCGTTTTTCAATAACAGTCTGAAGAATCCTGACCTAAAAAAGAGTATGGCACGGCATACGGATACGTTGTCGATGTCAGAACTGATGGAATGCAGTTCGATTATGCTGCAAGACGGCGGTGAGTTGTGCTTGATACTGCCGGCATGGGAGGAAGAAAGCATAATGGCAGAAACAGAAAAGCGAGGATTGAGCCTAAGAAGAGTGATGCGAGTGCAAGGCAGGGCGAACAAGCCTGTAAAAAGACTGCTTCTCAGTTTTCAGAAGTCAACTGAGAAGCAGATTGTCGCAGAAGAGAGTCTTGTGCTTGAAGAAGGAGTGAACAGCAGGACTGAAGCTTATTCGCTTCTTACCAAAGAATATTACTTATAGTGTAAATTTCTATTACTTTCCCATTACTTATATAGGAAGCGTTTGATGCTCTTCTTGGGGGTTTTCTCGAATTCTTTATCGCGAAGTTCAATCTTGAATATCTGGCTATACTTGGGCAGCAACTCGTTCAGTTTCTTTAGGTTTTCCTCCATCATCTCTTTAAGCGAGGGAGTGAACTCCAGTTCGCCCTGCAAATCAGGGAATACAAGAGCTATGAGTTTGCCTTCACGCTCCACAACTACAGATTCCACGACACCCTCCATGTTGTTGAGTTTGTCCTCAATCTCTTCAGGATAGATGTTTTGCCCTGTGGCTCCGAGAATCATATTCTTGTTTCTGCCCTTGATGAAGATATTCTGATTTTTGTCAATAAGTCCCAAGTCGCCGGTGCGCAGCCAACCGTCCTCAGTGAATGCAGCAGCAGTAGCTTCCGGATTCTTATAGTATCCGGTCATGACATGGTCACCTTTGACAAGAATTTCACCGACTTGAGTATAAGGATCTTCGGAGTCAATCTTGATTTCATTGTACGGTAAGATGTGTCCTGCACTACGGGCAACAAAGTCTTTAACATAGCATCCTCCAATGAGTGGTCCGCACTCCGTCATACCATAACCCACTACAAAGGGGAAATGTATGTCAAGAAGCAATCGCTCAACGTCCT
>JAFUWV010000009.1 GCA_017477325.1 Paludibacteraceae bacterium | reverse complement strand
TGAATGAGTGAGTGAGTGAATGAGGGAATTAGGGAGTGAGATTAATTAGAAGGAGTAATAAACACTCTCCATGCACCATTATCATCTTTCTGCACGTAGCCTTTCTCTTGCAAGAATTGCAGCATTTTTTGCAGCGCAGAACGATTGATACCTATTTCTTGTTGCAAGTACGCCAGAGTAGCATTGGACTCTATTTGCAATTCACGAAGGATCTTAGCGTACGTGGGAGTTCGGAAGGCGATTCGTTCTCCGTCATACCACCACACGTTCTCATCTTTCTCTGTCACAAACAGCACGTCATTCTCCACTTCCTTTGTAATAAGATTTACCATGTGCTTGTGGAACGGACGTATTTGTTTTAACGATGCGTGTGCTCCATCAGCCGGCGTGGCACCTACTATTAGGTCTGCTTGGTGCAAAGCTTCAAGATACGCTTGTTTAAGGCGGCTGCGAACTACTATCATGGGCAAATTATGCCGAGATAGGATGTAGTTTAACATCAGTCGAGCTATACGTCCATTACCATCTTCAAATGGGTGAATACGGATATACCGATAGTGGAAAAGGATGGCTAATTCTATCGGTGTAAGTTTGCCTTCTTCCTCTGCCTTATTATACCAGTCCACCAGGTCGGTCATCAATGCCGGAGTTTCTTCCGGTGATGCGTATTCAAAGCGATTCCCGTAGCGCGTGATGACAGAATTAGGACGCGTCTTATATTGTCCCGCATGTATCGTGTAAGAAGTTTGCACTCCTCCCGGCAGCGTACGGTATACCGTAAAATCTTCGCGCAAGAGCGTGCGATGGAGCGTACGGATGAAGTTTTGTGTAAGCGGCAACTTACTTTCTGTCGCTTCCTGTAACATCATTTTTAAGCCCACGTTGCTCGCTTTCATCTCCTCGTAGTCCCGAAAATCGGCTTCGCCGGCAACTTTGCCAAATAGCAACAATAATTCCGTCTGACCATACGTAAGCGTGTTGCCCTCAATATGGTTGCTATTATAGTTAAAATCAACGGTAAACCGCCGACTCAATCGTTCGCGGTCGTTCTCTGACAGGGGCTGGATACTTTGCCACCTCTCAAATGCTGTTTCTAGTTTCTTATTTTCCATACTTACCACCATATTTAGTGGTATGCTTACCACCAAATCGGGTGCAAAGTTACAAATAATTATATTCACATGCAAGTATTTGCCACAGTTTTTTTTAAAAAAATGCAAATAATATAATTGAATAAGCGAGCGGCTCAAACCACTCGCTTTATCTTAAGAAACACACCCACCACGCCCTCGCGTTCTTAACCCCCACTAGGGGGTACGATCATAAATGTGCTTTACCCGCAAGGGGTACGATCTGTAAACTGTACAGCACCAAGGTCACACGGACTGAACGCTCCGCGCTCATTAAAGTGACTAGGGCTTCCGCTCTCCATCTTCGAGCATAGTTCTTATCTCGGCATTGCCTCGAACGATCTGCTTTGCTGTGCTTGATGGGGGATAATGCGATTAAATAATACGCTTTATTTTTAGGATAATCCAAAGGATTATCAGTCCAGTAACCAGTAACCCGTCACCCATTTATCGTCCGGTGGACGATGATGGTTGCGGCACAATTGCGAGGCACCAGTAACCACTCCCCCCATCACACCATACCGCGTCCGGCGAGTTTTAACCATGCCCAGCCTACACAGGCAACGAAGATGACTGCCAGCCAGAGCCAGTACCAACGTTTCCACTTGGGGTTGAAGCGACTGATACCGTATGCAGCAAACATCATTGCCAGTGGTACGGAAGGCAGGTGAAAACGCTCGGAATGAGCGAAGCTGCTGAAAACCAGCACCACCAGATAGCCCCCGAGCACCGCCAACGGCAGCAAGTGCTTGCGCCACTCTCCGTCCAGAAGCCGCTTGCGCCAGTTGTACGGCCAGATGAGCATAACAACGGCAATAATGGTGAAAAACGAGGTTATGTTCTTGCAATAGTTGCCTCCGTGAATCATCTTCTGGTTCTCCTGGCCGGGAGTCTCCACCATAGTGGGGAAAGGCAGCGTGAATATCATAGGAGCAAAGACGGAGGCACTGGCATATCGGATAAAACGGTTGTTGGTGCCTTCTTTCTCTCCACGCGTGGAGCGCCATTGCATGTTGCGCTGCTGCTGCTCGATTACGTTAACATCTGTCACTTGCCGGACTTCTTCGTCGATACGGTTGCCGAACACCACTCCTATGAGCGTTAGCCCGAGCAGGATGACCAGCAGCCTCCTACCCCAGTTCACGATGCGCGTGCTGCTCATGGTGAGCGCCATGAAGAAGGCGATGAAGAGCACTGCGGCAAGCACTGTGCGGAACATGAACAGGTACATACCCACCAGCACCACTGTCAGCACTTCGCTAAAGATGAACTTACCCTGCCGCATCACGTGGTCGGCACGCTCGATGAAGAGTATCTCCATGAACACCATCTCCGTCTCTTTCAGGTGGGAGCCGCAGTAGTATATGAGGTTAGGCATGAGCATGCACAAGATGGCAGCCATACGCGCCGTATGCTCCCCGAAGTTGCGCTGCGCCAGGCGATAGACCAGCAGCACAGTCCAAGCGCCCCAGACAGCCTTGATGATACGAGTCAGGATGATGCTGTCGCCAGTAAGATAATATATGACAGAGAGATATATAGGGTAACCCATATCTGAGAAACCTGCACCGCCCGAGTATTTCTGCATCTTGGGATAGAGGTCCAGTTCGCCATTGCTAAGCAGCGACGCCCCGTACTTGCCCATGTCGTCGTAGAAGAGGGCATCGGCTGCTCCGTAGTCGAACGGGATGCCGGTCTCTGCCTCATAGAAGAAATAGCTGAAGATGACGAAAGCTACGCGCAGAGCGAGTGCCCAACCGAAAAGGTCGCGAGCGAAACGGCGCGGGGAGTAGTTGCCCCAGGCTTTGGTCAGATAGTTGCTGAAATAGAAGAAACTGACCACCTCCACTATGCCGAACAGCATGAAATACCAGCGCAGGGCATAGTTCATAAACACCAGACTCACCAGAGCGAGTATAAACAGATAGAGCACCAGTGCGTTCTGCGTGATATATTTAGGTATAAACTGATTCAAAGCTTATTAACACTTTTTCGGGCGACTTTTTAGCGTAAGCACACACTTTTTCGGGCGACTTTTTAGCATAAGTATACACTTTTTCGGGCGACTTTTAGCATAAGTATACACTTTTTCGGGCGACTTTTCGCTGCAAAGTTACAATAAATTGTCGAAACAAGCAAACTTCCTTCTTCCTCGCGCAGTTAAATTAATTCATAATGCATAGTTCTTTTATCCTCGCGCAGATGACGCAGATGTTACTGGGATTCTTTTCGGATCTTATTATCCTCGCGCAGATTACGCAGATGTCTTCTTTATACTACGCAACTCTGACTAACAAAAGATTATCAGTCATCCGATTTTTCGCCAATAACTATCCATGTTTTGTCAGTTATAGTGTTACTTGTCCGTGCAGTGCGTGCATTAGGGCGATATGAGTCAGGGATGCCGGAATAATCCAACCAACTTCCTTTTCAGCGAGACTAACAGGTTCGTCAGTTTTCGTCCCAACACTTCGTCGGCAACAAAATCTTTCAGAATGTCTTTTCGTGTGCGTTCACGCCATGAACCAGCAAAATGATGTATGCAACGCGTGTTTTTTGTCAGTTTCAACACACGGGTACTTGTAAGCGGACAGAACCAATCAACAGGGAAGATATGCATATTGTCCTTATAGATGCCATACTTACCATCGATTATGAATCCGTTTTCCTGCATTATGCGCGAGATAGTCTGTGTGTTGGTTGTCATATCAAGTGTTCCGTCCGGCTTCAGGAAGTGTCTGCCTTCATAATAAGCCAACTGTTCTCTCACCCAGATGCCGTGTGCCTCGCTTGCCATGATTCCCGTGACAGGAGCATTGGACATGCTCGCCTCATATCCTGTAAATGCCGGCAGTTCAAGTAAGTCGTCCAACGAGCGCAGCACCTCCACATCGGTGTCCATATAGATGCCTCCATACTCGTTGAGTGCCCACAAACGCACCACATCGGTTACAAAAGCGAACTTGCGGTTGTCGTATGCCTCGCGTGCGTATTGATACATATCAAGGTCGAAAGTATCCTCGTTCCAAAGGCGCAGTTCGTAGTCAGGCAAATAGTGCTTCCAACTCTCTATGCAACGCAGCGCCAACTCAGGCATCTGCCCTCTTCCGAACCAACAATAATGTATAATCTTAGGTATCATAGTTTATCAACTATACAGTGAGATATTCCACGATTCTTCCGCATGCATGTCCATCGCCGTAAGGATTGACCGCTTTAGACATTTTCTCATATAATACGGTGTCTTCCATCAGTTGACCGACAGTAGTGACAATCTTCTCCTCATCAGTGCCGACCAGCAGCACCGTTCCGGCACTGACTGCCTCCGGGCGCTCGGTGGTATCACGCATCACCAGTACCGGTTTGCCTAACCCCGGTGCCTCTTCCTGCACCCCACCCGAGTCGGTCAGCAGCAACGTGCTGAGTTCCATCATGCGCACAAACTCCGTATATTGAAGCGGCTCTATGAGGAAGATATTCTCGCTTCCCTTGCCCAGTATCTCACCCACCGGCTTGCGCACATTGGGGTTCAGATGCACCGGATACACGAAATCCACGTTTGGATAACGCTCTGCCAATCGGCGTATAGCATTGCATATATGCAGGAATCCCTCACCGAAGTTCTCGCGCCGATGCCCGGTGATAAGCACCAGGCGTTTCTCGTTTGCCAGTCTCTGTACATCATATCCTGAATCGAGCAGAGTCTGCTCCACTCTGATGCGCAGCTCTTCATCGGATGCCATCCGTTCGGTTACCATCAGCAACGCGTCTATCACGGTGTTGCCGGTTACTGTTATGTTGTTTTCCGGCACCGATTCAGCCAGCAGATTCTGTTTTGCAAGCGGTGTGGGAGCAAAATGATAGGTAGCTATGCGTCCTGTCAGTCGGCGGTTCATCTCCTCCGGCCACGGACTGTATATGTTTCCCGTGCGCAAACCTGCTTCCACGTGTCCCACCGGTATCTGCTGATAGAACGCAGCCAGAGCTGCCGCAGTGGATGTGGTGGTATCGCCATGCACAAGCACCATGTCAGGCTTTGACTGCAGCAACACATCGCGCATACCGAGCAAGATGCGACTTGATATATCATACAGGTCCTGATTAGGTTTCATAATGTTAAGGTCGTAGTCGGGTTTGATGCCGAACACGTCCAGCACCTGGTCGAGCATCTCGCGATGTTGACCGGTAACACAGACAAGGGTGCGGAAACAATCAGGATGCCTTTTGAGCTCTATTACCAACGGTGACATCTTTATTGCCTCCGGACGAGTACCAAATACCAATAATATTGTTTTCATTTCATCTTAAAATTATACATTCCCTTTTCACCGCGGTTCAGACCTCCGAGCATGTAAGCAATAGTCATACAAAAGATGAATCAAGAATCACATATCACTGATTGACAATTTTGTCAAAGAGAAATCATATTTGCCAAATTGAGAGCGAGGCAACTCGATTACTTTTTTTTCAAGTTCCTGAAGACTTATTTTTCGCTCATTACGCTTTATTTCTGCTGCAACTGCCGTATTGTCAAACTCATTTATCGCTATCAAATCTATCTCGTTTCCACCCTTTCTATTCCACCAATTACCGACTTGAGTATATCTGCCGCTTTCCATCAGTTTTGTCTGAAAATATCTCTCCAGCGTCCTGCCTGAAAATTGTTCATAGTGCATAGCGATATTTGTTCGCAATAGTTTCAGTTGGCCACTTTCTATTAAGGACTGATATGGACAAATAAATCTGAACCAAAACCTGAGAAAAGGGTCAACGATTTCATATGATGAAGTCTTCGAATTGACAGACGAGAGAATAGGCTTTATCCGTGCAATCATACCGAAGTTCTGCTCCAGATTGGATAAATATACTCCCATATCTTTCTGCATTGCGCCATCAACATCACCACGACGGTTTGCTCCTGCTGCTATCAGTTGAAGAACTGAATAATATGTGTTATAATCAGAGCCAAATTCGTTATTTATGAGATCACGTCCTTCGGTAAGGAAATATGAATCCGGACGACATACATAATTTAGCATTTTCTCTTTAGTAAAACAATCTGCATCCATCAGCAGTTCAACATATTTTGCCACTCCGCCGGTTATCATATACAGACACAGCAAATCTTCGTTTGTATAGTTACTATTATGATCAGCAAAAATCTGCTTTAAAACTGATATTGTGAACTGGCGTAACATGAATTTTGAAGTTGGACGACCATATAGCGGTTCGTTTTTGTCTTCAAAAATTCTTTTCATAAGAGAAACAATGCTACCGGACACTATTAAATTTATATGAGATTGAGTGTGATATCTGTCCCACAAATCTTGTATCTCGCTGAAAATGGACGAATTGATTTTATATAAATTCTGAAATTCATCAAACACTACCGTAAACTGTCGCTTCAGCGATTCCTTCATTATAATCTCAAACAAATCGCGGAATGTACGTATTGACCCGTATATAGATATATTGAGTTGTTGCTCGATTGCCTCTTGCAGTTTGCGGCATAAAATAGGTTCACTATCATTTGAGACAAAGAGATACGCATATTCCGTTCCCTGAAAACAACGTGTAACTAACGATGTTTTACCTACTCGGCGACGTCCCATTAACACAGTGAAAGTTGCACTGGTAAAGGATTGTTGATATGTCTGACGCAGTATATTGAGTTCAGCGTCCCTATCGTAGAATTTCATATGTTAATGTGTATTTATATAAATGTACATTTACATTTGTCGTTGCAAAGGTACTGATTTATATTCACATGCGCAAGCACTTATATAAAATCACGTCATTTTCACTTCAAATATTCATACTGGCAATCCTGTCACCCGTAACCGGTCACCCATTCTTCAGATGCACGAGAAGGCACAGCAGACGTGGTGAGAGATTGGCAAGCAACCGTTTTCGTTGGGCTGCCGGAGTAAGATGATACTTTGAAAGTGGGAAAACCCCGAGTTGCTTTAAAAGATGTATATAATGTCTGGTTTCTCCATAATGTTCAATCGCTACCGTAGTCAGGATACTCAAAACTGTCGATGCAATCATACCTCTAAACCAGTCGTCACGCTCAACTAAAGATGCCTGTTTTTGCAGCGATGTTATTAGTTGCAGTTTGTCGTTCAATATTTTCTTACGTTTTTCTTCACTTACACTTTGTGTGATGCTCCCTGAGCGCAACAAATAGTTATAAACTATGGTATCAACAGAAGTTACTCTTGATGCTTTTAGCAGCATTCCCGGCGCCCAATCGGTATCTTCGAAGTAGATGCCAGGCGTAAATGTGCCTGTCAGTTCATGCTTTAGCAGGAACTGACAGGCATAACATGCACTGCCTAGACGTTCTCTTAAGAACGTCTCGCCAGTACATACCGTATCGCGGTAGTCCATGAAAAGCTTTCCTGACTTGTTCGGCTCAAAAACTTCGCCTTGCTCGCTTACATTCTGATAGTTGAATCGAAGAACATCCAGATTGTCCTGCTCCATCTTACAAACAAGAGAACCAAGCACATTAGGTTGCAGCCAGTCATCCGAATCTACAAATTGTATGTATTTGCCTTGGGCCAACTTTATTCCGGTATTACGTGCTTCGCTCAAGCCTCTATTCTCTTGATGTATGACTCGGATATTCTCATTAGTCGCTGCATATTCATCACATATTTTCGGACATGCATCAGTACTGCCGTCATCCACAAGTATAATCTCATAATCTTCCGGTTTTATATCCTGACAGAGCAGGCTATCCACGCACTTGCGCAGATACTTTTCCACATTGTAAACCGGAACGATTATACTCAGTTGTATTTTACTTGACTCTGACATCGTCAACAAAAAAAAACATTTTAACAATATAAAGTGAATAGACTGGTGAAAATTGTTTTATTTGTCGTATTCCGCCCGTCTATCAACATATATGCAGGCTATGCATATCAGGCTTATTTAGCAAGAAAGCAGAAGTCACATTTCCGCCGACAAAGTTACAACAAATAAACGGATTTACAAAAGTTTCAAGTGTCTTATCCTTACGGAACGATCTGCTGCGCTGTACTTATCCTTACGGAACGATCTGCTGAGCTGTACTTATCCTTCGGAACGATCTGCTGCGCTGTGCAGGTTTCAAGTTATCGGGATTTCGATTCACCAGTTCACCAACAATTATGAATTATGAATTATGCATTATGAATTATGCATAAAATTAATCTTTCCACTGAATTCTTGACGCCAGTTCCAGAAAATACTCGTTGGACCAGAAGTCCAGTTCACGAGGATTGGCTATGAATGGTAATACATCACGCTTGACATCATCGATATTAGTGGTAGCAAGTCGTTGCCTTAATGCTTCTTGAAACTCATCACGTGATATGTCTTGCCCTGTGAACTCATAAATGCGCTGATGCAGATGATTCCAATTGAGAGGAACATTTCGGCGCACATACCACTCAAAGTCATACCAATCCCTACCCTTAACCCGTGTCTTCCATTGACGGAAAACCAATGCATGCATTTTCCCGGCAAAGAGATTTGGAAGAGTCAGACAGCGAACCCGGAATGAAAACGGCAGTGTTACCAACAGTTCCTCCGTATCAAAACCAAGCGGTGGATTAGTATCAATTTCTATTTTTATCTTCAGCGTCTTTTCCGTTGTGAACTTCAGATTATAGACATCAGTTGTATCCTTTAGAAACGCGGACTCTACACGCCCGAAATTAACCTTATCCTTCTTTTTGATCTCCACCATACGCCCCAAAGCTTCAGCTTCCGCAACTATATAAGGGAAATAATCTTCAAAGTGGAAATCCTGAGTTTTGCGTATCATGGTGAAATCCATATCTTCGGAATATCGGCCTAAATTATGGAACAATCTCAAACAAGTACCCCCATAGAAAGCTGCTTGCTTAAAAAATCCACCTCTATATAGTCCTGCCAGTGCAACTTGCTGCATAGTCTCATATAGAGCATTGCGCTTGCCTAATTCATCGTGAATGGCATGCTGCGACAACATTAGTGAAAAAATATCGTTATTCATGAGTCAGAAAATTGATAAGTGTTCGTACCGTGACCGGCTTGGGAGAGACGGCAGCAATATCTTTTAATAATGAAATATTGAAACTGGATAATTCATCAATCTCAAATCGGATGTCTTCCTCCAAATAGTGCATCATATCTTTTCTATAACGCAGAGACAGTCGTGGGGTTGCTGCCATCAGATCACAGAGTGCCTTTTCGGGCGTGGCCATCATAAATGAGAGTTCATTGTGACGGATAATAGACACACCAAGTGAGAAATAAGCGGGTTTGCAATGGCGATAAGTATATGTGCCTATCGGAGTCGTAAAAGAATTATTCGGACGAGTGGTCATAGATTGTACTACATACACTCCTTCCGGAGTCAATCCGTAGTAGCGGAGAGCAGAATGAAAGGACACATAGGATGGTCCGCATAAATGATTGGCAACCAAATATGTCGGAACGGATTGACCTGTCTCTTCTTCTGAACAAATATATAACCCCTGCTTGAGACGTATAATGCGTCCCTGCTCCATCAACATACGCGCCTTATCGGTAAGTGCAGACAGATGCGGGTAAACGGTTGATAATTCCGAAAGTGTAAATGGTGCACAGCCTAATATGTCTAATGGCGTTTTCATTTTCGCTTATTTTAGCTGAATTTTCCATAGTAAAACGATAAAATGTCGTATTGCTATTCCAAATTTCGCTGCAAAAGTACTGCTTTTTGCCCATTTGTGCAAATATTATTTTTGTTTAATCCGCTATTCTGATATATTTCCCGGATTATCAGTGTGACACCAGCAGCTAATGAAGAATGAAGAATGAAGAGTGTATCAGTATTCTCTGATGTGCAAGAATGCAGAAATGCAAGAAAGTGAAGCGGCTTAAAACAGCCGCCTCACTCTTATTATGGTTGCCGCTATGGCGGCAAGTATCAGTATTACCAGTATCCCGTAACCGGTCACCCGTATCCAATAGCCTATTCCCCGCTTCCGGCCGGTAACCCGTAACCCGTCATCTGTCACCACTTTCTCCACCAATCGCTCAACTTCCCTAACCAACGTGTCAGTCTTTGTGACCACTCGGTCTTTGTACTCCGTCCGCCAACGCTCTTTATATACAGTGTCAGCGCGAGCAAACACAATAACGCTATCACGCACAATAATGCTGTCTCTTTCATAGTCTCTGCTCCTTTCTATGTCTGTTTTATTGCTTTCTGAACTTGCTTGGTAGGTTTTGCAACCAGCCATCGCCAGCACCAATGCTATTATTAATATTTTTTTCATAACAAAAACAAAGAAAATAGATCTATGATGATTTTGCGTTTCACACTTGACGTTTGTCTTTTATCTGTCAATTTGTGAGTAAACTCCCCATTGCCCTATTAAATACAAACACTACACTCCGATAGTTATCATCATAGATCCAAAAACATAAAAAACACTATGCAGCGTCATGGTTAATATCCAATACAATTCTTATAAGGATCCGGGCGATTGGGGAGTTCCGAATCCACATGATCTTTGTCTGTTACGCATATGTATATCTCCTCTCGTCTGTTTTGGGCTTCAGTTAATAATTTCGTCAGATGCTCTTCCTTCCACCTTTCTCCCACACAGATACAGCCTTGCGTGTTCTTCACGCTCAACCCTGCGTGTATCCTGATGCCCTCAAAGCCCGGCACCATGTACAGCAGCGGCATCTGACGCTTGAAACGTGGTGAGTACGTCACACGCACCCTGTACCAGCCGCAAGGTATGTGACCTTTGTTGCCGGTTACAGGTGACTGGTTACAGGTTACAGGACCTGAGGCATAGCCGTAAGGCGGCTCGATGGTGTTGCAAAAGAGACGGCCGTCAATATACAGGTTGCCGCGTGTCTCGCGCTCGTTTGAACACTCTAAATTCCTAATCACTTTCAGCAACATAATAGTATTGTTTAAAGTTTAACGCCTCTAAGGAGGCTGTTTAAAGTTGCAGTTGCGGTTGTTTCGCTTCATCTTCATCCGCATGGTTGTCAGTAGCCCGTAACCCATTATCGTCCGGTGGACGATGATGGTTGCGGCACTATTGCGAGGCTCCCGTAACCTTTCTGTACTTGAAAAAGTCCAGCACCCGAAGCAGGTCGATACCCTCTAAAGCGGCAGCGTTGACTATGCATATCGCAAACACATACAGCACGCTCGAGTGCACAACACCCGTCGGGTCAACCACGAAGCCTGCTATCACTATCAGACTCCCGAACACTATACTCCATATCTCGATGAATTTTTTCATAATCTTCAAATTGAAAAAAGACCGCTACGCTGAAGGAACAAGGAACAAAGACCGCTTTGCTAAGGAGTCTTTCAGTGAAACGGTCTTTGCTCTTTACTCGCGCAGTTAACTTATCGTCGGATAGATAACCGAGAACGCATAGTTCCAAAGCAGTTTGTACTTGCTCTGATTCTTGAAGCCCTCTTTTATCGCCTCCCACTCCGTAGGGTTCGCTTTCTTCTGCTTGATAGCGGCTACTGTGGCGGCAAACTTTTGCCTGCGTGCCACTTGCTGCTCGCTCGGGTCAGCGTTGCGCGGGTTTACTCTGTGGATATGATAGCCATATTGCACATCCAGTTTTGAGTTGAAGCCCAATATGGGGCTTGTTTTGCGTTTGCACATTTTTCCGTGAAGTTCGGAAAACATTTCATTAGGTACTACTTTCATAATGTCTGTCGGAGCGCATGCTCCGGTTTGACGCCTCTAGAGAGGCTGGTTAATGTTTAATGTTTAAAGCCTCTATAGAGGCTGTTTAATGTTTAAAGTTTAATGTTTAAAGCCTATAAGAAGGCTGTTTAAAGTTTAAAGTTTAACGTGGGCGGCACAATTGCGAGAATCCAGTAACCAGTAACCCGTATCCAGTAACCCGTATCCAGTAACCACTCCCACGCTTTACTCCGGTTTGACAAACACCTGCGCAAAGATGTAGTTACGGAGATACATGTACTTTTTTTGATTACGGAACTGTTGTGCATAGGTAGCGCGTTGTTCGGCATCAGCCATGATGGTTCTCACTTGTGCCGTAGCCGCTGCGAAAGCCGTTCTGTAAGCCTGTTGCAAAGTGCTGTTGCTTGTTGACGGATGCTTCATACGTACGCCTATGGTGGCGTTGTCCGCACTGCGATTCTTGAAATAGATCTGATCCGACTTTGAGAACTTGCGCTTCAGACTGTCGAACGGTGTTGAAGGATTAATAACTGCCATAGATTAATGTTTAACGCCTCTAAGGAGGCTTTTAAAGTTTAATGTTTAATGTTTAATGTTTAAAGCCTATTAGGAGGCTGTTTAATGTTTAAAGTTTGCACTGCAATTCAGTTACCGGTGTTCTGAATCACAGTGCAAAGTTACAACAGATGAAAGCTGTCTGTTGGTCAAGGTTTACCTATTACGTCTATGAACAATCTTTTTTATGCTTTCTTCGGAGAGGTCATAGTATTCACCGCAATAGGAGTAGGCGTCCATCACTTTCATTTTCCGATTGCCAATACAATCGAGGAACAGTGTCATGATACAATTATCCCGCGCATTGAGAGTTTTGTTTCGTCTATAAGCCATAAGTGGAGTTTCAAGTTTCAAGTTTCAAGTTCCAGGTTCCAGTAACCGGTAACCTTTTATCTTTTATAGAATCTGCGAAACAGATAGCCGCGCATGGTATGGCAGCCTTCGCTGTCGCGCGCGAACTCGCTTTGAAAAAACTGACGGAGCAGCGGGTCACGCATTATGCGCACTGCGAACTCGCTTGCCTGGCGGAACCGGTCTTGCTGAACATGCTGCCGCTCGCTGACCATGCACTTTCTTACCGGCCGGCGGCACACCACTATGCTGCCGTCACGCATTGTGCGGAAATACACTCCGCTACCTTTCGACACAGAGCCTCTAATAGCTCTGACAGGATACAAAAATGAGATTTTCATGATTTGTAAAGTTTGTATAGTTTATAGATTTTCTTTGTTCTTATCTCGCTTTTGCTCGAACGATCTATTTATTGAGCGCTGCGCTCTCACGATCGGCGGAGCCGTGGTTAGGTTTGTAAAGATAACTTGTCGAACCTCTTAACCCCCAATTATGAATTATTAGCAGTACTTTGCAAGCGATGCATTCCATACAAGGTTGACCTCGCCTACGGGTCCGTTTCTGTGTTTGGCGATGATCAGTTGTGCGGGAGAGGTCTGTATGCCCTGCCCTCTTGTGACAGGAGCAGCTGCAGCGTCCACTGTGACCGGGCTGCAGTCCTCAAACAATGCAAACGACGGCCTGTGCAGAAAACACACTATGTCGGCATCCTGTTCTATGGCGCCCGATTCGCGCAGGTCGCTCAGCAGCGGTCTGTTGCTTTCCGCCGAGCGCTGCTCTATGCGACGGTTCAGTTGCGCCAATGCCACTATGGGAATCTGCAGCTGCTTGGCCAGTGCTTTCAACCCTCTGGATATGCTGCTCACCTCTTGTTCGCGTGTTGCAGTGCGGCTCATGCCCGTTGCCCGCATCAGTTGCAGATAGTCCACCACGAGCATCTTCACGTTGTGTTCACGAACCAGCGTCTGTGCTTTCAGCCTGAGTGCGGAGAGTGTGAGCGAGGGTGTGTCGTCAACATAGATGCGGCCGAGCACTGCGTCGGAGGCATAGTCTGCCATCTCTTTCTCAAACAGGGTGTCCTCTACCCATCTGCCGCGGCGCAACTTGTCGGAGGGGATGCCGGACAGCTGCGAGAGCATGCGGTATCCCACTTGCTGTCGTGACATCTCCAGAGAGAAGAAGCCCACCGGCACCTCTGTCTGCATCATCATCGAGATAGCGAAAGCCGTCTTGCCCTGTCCGGGACGAGCCGCTATCACTATCAGGTCCGAAGGTTGCCAACCACCCGTGAGGCTGTCCAGTTGCCTGAATCCGCTTGCCACCCCGCTCAGCTGTTGCCCGCCATTGCGGCGCTGTTCCACCTCTCTCGCCACCTCCTGCAGCACCTGCCGTGCCTGAACCATGTCGGTTGCATGGTTTCTGAGACCTATGTCGAGCAGCGCCTCTTCGGTCTGCGCTATCATCTCGTCGTTGGGCTTGAAGGGACTCTTGGCATCTTCGCTGAGTTGCACTCCCAACTGATAGAGCCGACGCCGGTGACACTCGTTGACGAGCAGGGCGACATAGTAGTCGGTGTATGCCGAACTCGCGCAGTCGTTGCTCAGCGCCTGCAGATAGAGCACGTTGCCTGCCTCTTCCAGTTTTCCCTGTTCGCGGAGGCGCATCATCACGCCTATCACCGAACACGGTTCGGACTGCTCTTCCTGTGCGCACATGGCCTCGAAGATGAGTCGGTGCTTGTTGTCGTAGAAGCAGTCGGCGGTCAGGCGCTCCATCATGCCGGCCGCCATGTCAGGAAAAGTAAGCATGATACCGAGCACATGCTTCTCCACTTCCGGTATCGTTATCTCATATTCCATATTCTTTTATTTAATGCATTATGCATTATGAATTATTTAACCATCATCCAGTATCGTATCTCGCTGCTCAGCGCATTGTATTCCTGCAGCCAGTAGAGCACGGTGTGGGTGTACACTGTCCCGTAGATCTTGTCATATTCGCCGGCAATGCCGCACTCGAAGCAGTATTTTATCTCTGCGAGTCTGAGGTGCGAGTAGCGGGAGATGATGACGCGTGTCAGATAGTTTATGTCGCCTGTGAACGAGACGTTGTTGACTACGTCCTGCAGGGCGCACTTCAGGAAATTCACACCTTGGTCACCCACCTCGCGCAAAAGGGGCGTCTCAGAGCGCACCGCCTCTTGTATGCTTGTTACAGATATGCCCTTATAGTAGGTCCGCAAGGATGTCCGTTCCGACAGCAATCTTTTTACTTCCTCCGTTTCCATTTTCGTCAGTATTATTATATATATTATTATTTATTATATTATTAAGGTGTGGTGACATTTTGTCACTGACATTTTGTCCTGTTGAAGTGACATTTTGTCCTTTTAAAGTGACATTTTGTCCTGTGTTCTTCAGTCCATTTTCGTAGTCTTTCACTATCTGTCCTATGCCATATACTCCATCCCGAGTGCTTACAAGTCCTCTGTCTCTCAGATAAGACAGACACCTGACTATCTGCCGTATCGAGCAGTTGCACCACCCTGCCAGGTCTTCTGTAGTGCCGATGAACAGTCCTTGGTCATACCTGCAGAAACCATAAATCACGGCAAACAGTTTCTCTTCCAGTCCGCTCAGATGGAACACTGTCTCCATCCAGCCTAATAGCAATATGTGCTGCTTTTCCTCGGTCATTATGAATTCCTTCAGATAAGTTCGTAGATGTTTGTAAATTTCGTAGAGACGTTGCATCGGAACGTCTCATGGTTTGTAAAGTTTTGTCCGCTTGTAGAGACAGTTGACTAACTGTCTCTTCTGTTGGGAACCAGAAACAGCCTCATAGAGGCGTGAAACTAGAAACATAATTATGAATTATGAATTAAACTAATTATGCATTAAGATGCCGAACGCTATGTGCCACATAGTCGCACAGCCGCTTGTATCTCAGTCCTTCCGGGTCGGTTTGCCACCGTTCGTTCCACATCTGCCGTCTCTCACGCAGCTCATCCGACACACGCTGTCTCAGCCTTTTCAGGTTCAGTTGTGCCTGCCTTTGCTTCCGGGTGGGTATATGGTTTTTCTGTGAACGTTGCGCCACTATGTAGTTCTTTCCGTTCACCATTGTGCGACAATAGAAGTTATCACCCTTTCTGAGTTTTCCATGTATCGCCCTAATCTCACATGCGTATTCTATTTCGGCCATTGTTATAGTGGGTACTGGTTAATGGTTACTGGTTACTGGTTACTGGATTCTCGCTATTTGCCGCAACCATCACTTAAATCGATGTTTGATGTTTAAAGTTTAAAGTTTAACGCCTCTAAGGAGGCTGTTTAAAGTTTAAAGTTTGATGTTTAATGTTTATGGGTTATGGGTTGCCGTAGGTTGGCCTGATGGTATAATGAGGGTATAATGGATTTCCGTCACCAGTAACCATTATCCTGTAACCCATAACCCGTCACCCGTCACCAGTAACCAGTAACCAGTAACCCGTCACCTGTAACCATTAACCCGTCACCCTTCTAATCCCCGAGCAAGTTACCTTGCGAGGGAGAGCGGAGAACCGAGTCGCTTTACTGACGACAAGTCAGTCCGTGCGATCTCGGATTCGAACGCGATGCAAAGATAAAGCATAAGTGCCATATTTCATTCCGTAGAATTGCGGAATAGCGTATGGCGAAGCAGATGTATCTTCGCAGCCGGAAACCAACCGCAAAAATACCATAGTATCATGAAAAAGATGGATTTATTTCTTGCCCTGCAGCGTTTAGGCATACTCAATCTGCTGGCAAAAAGCGGAGTACTGTCGGCGCGTGACTACAAGTTTTTCCGTATTGCATGTTTTCACGCCAGCCATCCCGACGAGTATTGGATGGACGCGTGTCTGGATCTGAAGTGTGAGAAGTCGGAATACTACGAAGCACTGAAACAGATGTCATCCTCGCTCAGCTTCACCCCCTCCGAGTATCAACTGTTGAAGCGATTGCTCACAGTTTGTTAAACGAACCAAGTATATCACAAAATATTGGATAATATCATGGTCCTTTTTACACATATATTACAGAAAACAGCATTTAGATGACTGCTGTTTTCTGTAATAGCAAGATAATTTGGAATACTACTCTACTTAAACTCATTTAAGCAACGTACAACATATTGCACATCTCCATTTGTCATCACCTGACTTATAGGTAAACTCAACTCCTGTTTTGCGAGACATTCAGTTATATGCAAATCTACCAAATCCCCTCCCTCAAAGAAATGGTAACTCTTATAGCATTCTTGCAAATGAGGAGGAATCGGATAATGTATCAATGTTTGTACTCCTTTATTTTTCAGATATTCCTGCAACTCATCACGTTGCTCACATAATATAGGGAACAAATGATACACATTATTCTCATCCGGCAAACGAGTTGGAAGCTCAACCAACGGATTAGAGATGTGGTCGTAGTAATATGCGGCGACTTGTTGGCGTTTCTTGATGTCCTCATCGAGATATTTGAGTTTGACATCCAAAATCGCTGCCTGTATCTCATCCAGACGACTGTTACGGCCGCAGTATTTGAAGACATATTTCTTCTGACTACCATAGTTAGCCAATGCGCGGATGGCTGCAGCCAGTTCCTCATCATTGGTCGTTACGGCTCCGCCATCACCCAGTGCTCCCAAGTTCTTGCCCGGATAGAAGCTATGACCTGCAGCATCGCCCAACGAACCAGTTCGCTTGCCATTCCATCGGCACCCATGCGCCTGCGCATTATCTTCGATGAGTTTGAGGTTATATTTCTTGCAAAGGTCGGCAATCTTATCCGTCATCGCACAGCGTCCATAGAGATGGACGATGCAAATGGCTTTCGTACGTGGAGTGATGGCAGCCTCAATGAGGGAATCATCAATCTCCAGCGTCTCGTGCTTCGGTTCGATGAGAACGGGTTTGAGACCATTCTCTGTGATAGCAAGGATAGTAGCGATATAGGTGTTTGCCGGCACGATAATTTCATCGCCCGGTTGCATTATGCCTAACTCGATGTATGCGCGGAATATCCATATCAAGGCATCGAGTCCATTAGCGCAACCTATGCAGTATTGCGTACCGATATAGTCGGCATAGTGTTGCTCAAACTGTTCGTTTTCTCTGCCCTGCAGATACCAACCGCTATCAACTACCCGGAGGACAGCCTCATGTATCTCATCAGCATACTTTGCTGTAATATCTTTTAATGAAAGGAAGGGTATCATTTAATATAGAATGTGTTAGGTTGCTGTTTATTTATAGGTTTATTATCACATATTATTAATTTTGCTTGGGGATTCAATCTGGCTGCACATCTACCGAAAGATCCTTGACTTGCCACTATTACATCACATGATGCGAGTAATCGCAAATCTTCCCATGCCTTATTTCCACGAACAATCTCATTGGGAACATCTATTTGAGAACAAATATTTGTTTCCACCCAATCAGGTTCATCACTAAAGAAATAAAACTTCTGAGGCATAAATTTTTTCTTACAGAAATCAACAGCATGCAAAAAATATCCATCTGTTACTCCACCATATATTGGGTTATTGCCTTTAGCCAAGTCACCACGTCTAACATGCACACCCACAATTAGGTCTTCATTATTAATATTAAGATGAATATTATGAACAGTTTGAGCACGACTTATATCAAATTTTTCCCGAAAGAGTCTATCATATACTCCACTCGGCAAATCCCAATATCCGTACAAATATACAGAGTGTCTCAATGTTGATGGTTCCAGCAAAGTTCCGTTCATAAAATTCCCGATATTAAAAAACTCTTTGTAGAACCACCTGCGCCAACCTTTAATAACATGGAATGGTAAAGTAGGCCACATTTCATGAAATTCAAGATCTCTAGTGAATTGTCCAAATTGATCCAGGCCACATACTTCGAACCATCTTGTATCGTAGTATACTTTTAGCCCATATTCCGCATACCATTGACCTTGCAAGTACATTAACATTTGAGAGCAAATTCCCCCATCCATGTAAATTATTACCTTAGGTTTACAAATATGGAGGTATACTAAAAGAGTCTCAATATTTTGAAAAATACATGAGATGATTCTTATTAAGAAATATTTTATCCTCTTCAAATATATTGACATACATTATACACAAAAGCAAGCTCAAAAGTATACTTTTTTTATAAACTTTGCAGGATTACCCAACCATAACTCACCAGCAGGAACGTCATGTGTGACCACACTACCCATGCCTATCATGGCGTTCTCGCCTATCGTGATGCCACAAACTATCGAGCTGCCGGCACCGATACTAGCACCATGTTTTACAATTGTCTTTTCTAATATCCAATCTTTATTTTTTGCTCGCGGATAGCGGTCGTTGGTAAATGTCACGTTGGCACCTACTTGTACGTTGTCTTCAATGACGATGCCATCCCAAATCTGCACGCCATTCTTGATGGTAACGTTATTGCCAATGACAGCACCATTCTCAATGAAGCAATGAGAACAGATATTGCAGTTCTCACCAATCTTTGCTTCTGGAAGCACCACGCAAAATTGCCATATGTTGGTTGATTCAGGCACATGAGCCTGACAATCGGATAATGGATGTATCATGTTTCTATTTACTATTTAATCATTTACAATTTACCATTTCGTTTTTGCCCCTTCTTTACACACTCATCGCACGTGTAGACCGTATCTATCTAATTCAAAATAGGAAGGGAGTTTCATTTGTTTTATTGTTTTGGTGTCTGGTGTATAGTGTAAAATTTTTCTTTTTACTACTCATCTACGAGAGAGATATGGGATAGATACGAAGTTATTTGATATTATTAACATTTTAATCAACTTATTCAAATGGGCTCTTACATAATATCGGCTGAAGTATACCCCACGCGCTCTTCAAAGCCATGATTATACCAAAGATGCCCACTATTCATTGTTGAGTATACAAAAACCCCTTTGCGCTTTAAAGCATTTTTCACAAGTGGGCTAAAGTACTTTTCTGTACTCTCTGCAGAAACTACCGCAATTGTTGGATTGATAAAGTTAATCATTGTGCTATCCATATTATACTTACTTCCGTGATGCGGAACCTTTAACACAAGAGCATTCTGCATTTTATTTCTATCACTTCCTAACATATTATTAAATGCATCACGCCCAGCATCCCCCATAAAGATAAACTTATTACCATCTCCAGGACTGAACATAATTATCGCACTTGATTGATTATGCGTAGAAGTATCGTCTCCTACAGCATCTAATTTGGGACTTATACAATTACCATATTCCATACTTGTGTCATCGGAAATATCTTCATCAGATTTATATGGCTCTAAGGCATGACGTAAATTAGGAACTAACGTTTTATAATAAGACAGAGTCGGACCTAGTATTTCTACAGCCCCATTGTATACGCTCCAAGGTGCGCCACCAAAAGAGAACACATCTCTCATCGGCACTTTTGCTTGTTTAGCCAACTCCAACAAATTTTTTCCGTCATACAAAGTGTATACGGAACGTGCTTCTATTTTAACATTTGCGTTACTTCGGTAATATTTCACATCAGAAGCCTCAACAAATGCACCTGGATCATTTACCCATAGAGAGTTAATTTTGAATCCTGTTACTGGATATTTAATTTGCTCTTCTATTATTTTTACAAATCCACCATAATGATCATCGTCGCAGTGTGTACATACTGCGATATCAATATAATTGCGTTTATAATACTTCTCAACAAAAGAAGACACGATATCACCGTCACTATATCTGCCAGCGTCAATAGCTATAATCCTCTCTCCATACACATCATCAACGAAATGAATTAAGATAGCATCTGCATCTTTGACACTCAAAAAATCTATTTCGTATTTTGTAATCATAAAGTTTGTGATTTTTTAGAACTCTCGTATTCTTTAAAAAACACACTTGCATAGTTTTCCCCATGAGCCCGAATGATACGTTTAGATAAAACTATCGGTAATATATAAAAGACTAACATCACAATGCCTGTCCATAACAATCCATTATCATTATCACAGGTAGATACTACTATAATTCCAATCGAAAACAACACAGCTAATACTGAGCCTCCTATCAAATTCCTAAAAAAGCCGTACTCTATGTTGTGCTGCAGTAACATAGTATTGTCTCTTAACCCATTTCGTATAATTCCTACAACTTGCGCAACATGTTTACGCTTATCATTCTCATTAAGAAACGATTTGAGGTCTTTTCGTAAATCTATATTCAAATCCTTTTGTATCAATTGATATATCCTATTGCGTGTAGATTTATCGCATATTGTTGAGTTTGGAAGTAACCATTCTGTTGTTGGCATTTTCAATTCGTCTTCAAAATAACATTTTTGAAAAATAACCTTAGACAAGTAACGATTTACCATAACTAAAAGGAAGATAAATGCAGCATTTACCGAAATATCAGTCAACATCGGCAGATATTCCCATACAACAGATAGATTCTTTTCCACAATCGGATGTATAACATTCGCATAAAACACAATCATTGGGATTGCTGTTAATATTGTCGGAAATAATCGAGCATATAAATAATAATTATTTTTCATTGTATTTTCCATAATAACCACATTCCATTTAGTAGTACATGTGGTTGAGTTTCTTGAAATTTATTTTTTGACCTAAATGCATCTACAAATGATTTATTGGATACATATATAGCAAATTTATTTAACGACACTTCCAATACAGCATCACCAATTTGGTTGTTCGTGAATTTTATCAAATTCCGGTCAATCCATGGCTGGTAAGCCATATCTTTAGAATCAGCGTTTCCAAACAAGGTTATCTTTGGCTTCATTATATCTAAAAAACCAAAATCTTTATCGCTATCTCTTCCGTGGTGAGGAGCAATTAAAACATCTATATTTTTGATCGCTTCAGAGTGTAATTCCAGTAAGTGTGCAATTGTGCGGTCTCCTGCATCTCCGCAAAACAAGACCTTTCTCCCATGAATATGGTATAAAATCACATAGGAACTATCATTCCATTCACCATTATTATTTGCTGAAGTTATGAGTTGAGAGGTTGGTGATAAGATTTCAAGATAATCATCTTGTTTTAAATTATCATGATCATCTTTAGCAAAGTACTTTTCACAAGCACCATCTTCAAAAAATAAGGATTTGGGATTTGCAGTGCTTACTCTTAATTGCTGGTAGCAATCCCAATCTTCTTTTTTATACCCACCTTCAAATGGTGCATGCCATTCAATTTGTTTATTATTCTTTGTATCCCAGAAATTATAAATTTGGAAACTTCGCCGGAGAGCAGCTAAACCATCCATATGATCCATATCCGGATGCGTTTGGATATACCTAAAAATTTCTGTTACGCCAATGGTATTTAAATATTCTATCGGATTAGTAGGATTAGCTTTTTGATTATAATTACCCTTTAGTGCTTCAACTGCAAATGCTTTCTCTATAACTTCAGCAGATTCTGCATCTTCCACTTGAGGTATAAATGCATTACTTACATCAATCATAGTTACAGGACCATTCTCATGTTGGATGATTGAACAATCTCCTTCTTTAACATTTAGGAAGTGAATTCTTGCCATATTAATATGATTATAAACTATAATTATTATCCATTTCAATAATAGCTATAGCTACCTTTAGTAATATTAACCATTGCAAACCATATTGGCCATTTCTAATAACTTTGTCTGGACTTCGGAAGAAATGGCCTTAAGCGAATTAAGTGATGTTTCAACATTACTCGCTATAGCATCCACAGTTGTTGCATCATTATACTTGGAATAGAAGTCATCGCCCAGTTCTTTTACGACAATAGGGAGCATAAGATTAACGATCGGTTTTAGCAAGTTGACAAGAGTGTTATAATCATAAGCAACTGACTTTGCATAATCTGGCGTAAAACTAATCCTTTTAGTCTCGATAAGAGAACTGAATAATTTATGTAGTGACTCTGCAATAATACTAATAATGTAATATTTGAATTTAATAACTGCAAGTACATTACGTGTTTGCTTGTCTGTTTCACTAACCTCAGAACTACCTAATTCTACTAATTCTTTGTTTTCTGATTTGATAACTTGCAAGCAAGTGTTTAAGCAGCATGCAAATAACAAATTGCGAGCACCGCGATGTTCGAATGCTTCAGTATAAAGAGACCTTGACTCAAATAGATAGGTTTTACTTCGATTGGCATCCTTGTATTTTCCTGAGATAGCTAATAACGGTTGCAACGCCGCTTCTACAGAAAGCATACTTTCACGGTTGCTAAATCCACGCTTAATATTATATTCATGTCCGAGTTGTTTAAACTCATCCTGTAGTTGAATCTGAATAGGATCATTGCTGAACGAATCCCATGCAGTTATCTTGTTCTGAGTGTTATTAAACTTTACAATTGAATTAATAGTTTCGGGATCAGAACATTCAATCACGCGAGCAAGGATATTAACCTCGGACAAATCAACAGACAACGGAATTGCACCAATAGATCCGGTTGTTTGTGCTCCATTGATGATTGCCATCCCTGAAAGCGTAGTTTTTTCGGGCTTTTGTTGTATATGAGTAGTAAGTATTGTAATACCATTGTTGAAAGCCCAAAAATTCTTAGGAGCTCTTTCAGCAGTTGCCTTGATGCCATTATTGATTCTCTGTCTTGAATTACCTAAAAAACCGCGATAGTTAGCGGAAAACAGATCACCTGCATACCTATTGTATAATTCTCGCAACCATTGCCCTGTAATAGAAAGTATTGCCGCTTTCCAGATACCTGCCTCCTCGGTGTATTTTACTTGAAATGGGCACTCAATATCCTCGGTCACAATGATGTTCGCTGCTTGATTTTGAAATATCCTTTCTAATGATTCATTACCCAGCTCAATATAGATCACTTCTATCTGCCTCTCGCCTAACAAGGAGATAAGCGTTTGTTTAGCCATCTCAAGTTCTTGATGGACTTCAACAGACTCACCGCAGTTATGTGCATAGACAAGAGTAATCTTCTGAACATCATCATTTAATATTGCGGTTCGTGCTTCAATAATATTTTCGCGGATTTCAGGGTTGAATCTTTCTATTTCTCCATTCATCAGCCAAGCACAAGCGGCATTTAAGTCGGCGGCTTTTGATGCTGGTGCACTCTGCTTAACCTTGTTTGTATGGTAGCCTTGTGCCAAATATAATACTCCAGCATCCTCATCATATCGAAGAAAATCAATGCCGTGGTCATCCCCATTGTCTGTAAGATTATCATCGGCCATTGATTCTAAATCCTGTATATCAAGATAAAGCCCCATTGCCCATATCAAAAAAGCCTTGTCAGCAGAATATCTGCTTATAAGACCTGTTTCTGTTTCAAATTTTTCGTAGTATTGCATAAATCCATTATTTTTTTAGCAGTTTGTAAATTTTTAAATGATATTCATATCATGTATTATCAACATTATTTTTGTTTTATACTATTTTCTCTCTTAACCTTTTTCAGGTTTAGTCACATCCTCTTACGCATTTTTGTCTCGGTCTTCTCTCGGTCATCTCCCGCTCGTCGCTCAGTGATTACTTATTTGCTTTCATTAATCGTTTAGTTTCACGCATTTCTTTTTGCAGGAGTTCCATGCGTTCCTTCAGTTGCTCTTGCGTCGGAAGCATGTCCTTGATGCGTACATTATTATATGTTGCCACTCCCATTGGTGTGCTGATGCCTCGAAATGACCATTGAACATCTGCCTTATTCATATCCGAACAGATAAGCAAGCCTATCGTTGGATTGTCTTCCTCTGCTTTCAACAAGTCATCCACTGCATTGACGTAAAAATTCAGTTTCCCGGCGAACTCCGGTTCAAAAGCTTTAGCTTTCAGTTCGCACACCACATAGCAGCGCAAGCGGATATGATAGAAGAGTAAATCAATCTTGCGCGTCGTATCCCCGGCTATCAGTTCCTTCTGTCTTCCAATGAACGCAAAGCCGGTTCCGAGTTCCAACAAAAGATCCGTTACACTTTTGCTCAATGCTTCTTCTAACTCCTGCTCATCGTAAATCTCATGCTTCACGGTTGCGAAGCCGAAGTCATAGTTCTCCTTGAGCACCTCTTGCACCAGCTTACTCTGCAAAGCAGGCATGTGCTCTGCAAAGTTATTGAGTATCTTTCCTTGATGTTCGTACAAGTTTACCTTGATGCAATTTACCAATGCCGCACGACTCATCCCCTGCTCTATCGTCTTACCTATATAGAACAACGCTTCATCAACGGATTTGCATTTGGAGATAATCTCTACATGATGTCTCCAAGGGACTAATGCAAATGGAGCAGGAAATTCTGCACCAGTCTGGTGCAGTTTTGTATTTGGAATTTCTCTACCAGGCTGGTAGAGTTTTGAGTTGGGTAATTCTCTAACAGGCTGTAAGAGTTTTCCCGTCTCTATTTCTCCACCAAGTTGGTAGAGTCTTTCTTGAGCCTCTGGAGATGAATAAAACAGATACCATTTCTTCATGAACCAAAGGTTCTTGGCAGAGAATCCTTCCGCATTCGGAAACTCGCGTTGGAGATCAAGGCTGACTTGCTCCACTACTCCTGTGCCCCAACGTTCTTCTGCTTTCTTTTGCACCAAGTCACATCCCAATTCCCAATTGAAGAGCAACTTCTCCGCATTCACGCGCACAGAGGCTTTCACTTGCGCCGAACGGTACCGATGCTTTAACTCGGCTATCCATTCCGCGTAGTCCGTATCAATACGTATGTCGTGAGATTTCACTATACGCGGCTGCTCTGATAAATCGTTTTCTTCTTTCATTTTCTAATTATTTGTCTCTCGGTCATCTCCCGCTATAAGGTCTTCTATGTTTCTCCGAAACTCGCGCGCTGCAAAATTCTATGTGCCGTTCTAACCCTCCGAATGGGGACTCGTCGGGACCGACACTCGGAGTGCCATCCGAGGCACTCTTTCACCTTCGAATGTCCACTGGATATTCTCGGTGCGGCTATTTCGCTTCACAGTCGGTGGTGAGTCGGTTTAAGTATATAATGCAAATTCATTTATTAAACCTTCATCACTCAATAATTCGCTCAGCCTTCACTCCTTTATACTTCAAAAACTCATCATAATCGCGGATATAGTCGGAGGCATCATAATGTTCGCTTGCCAGGCAAAAAAGGACAGCTCCTGACGAGAAGTCGTCCAAGTCGCGCCATATACCAGGCACAACAAGCAAACCATAATAGGAACGATTGAGATTGAAAGATTTCTTATTTGTTCCGTCATCAAGCGTCACCGTGAAAGAACCACTCGCAGCAATAATGAGTTGATATAACTGCTTATGTGCATGTGCTCCACGACTTTCTCCTCCCGGTACATCATAAAGATAATATACACGTTTGATATCGAAGGGAATATCTTTTCCACCCTCAATTGGGGTGAGATTACCACGCGGGTCGGAGATTTTGCGTAGATCAATGAGATGGCAATCGTCTATGGTGGTGCGTTTCATTACCAAGAATTATTAGAGTTGAGATATGCTTCGAAGAAAAGACCTCTCTTATCTCACAATTATAGTATAACAATTATTTTCACAGCACAAAGGTAGTACTTTTTTCTAATATTTGCAAACACTACATGTGGATATGCTGATTTATAACCATGCTCACTTGCATTCTAAATAGCAGGCACACTCCCATAAACTCTATGCCTATAACTCATCTATCCCATGTTTGTGATATACTTGTTCTTTGTAGAAATGGAACGCTATGAAATGTAGCCATGAGCACATAAAACGACGTGCCTGTCGATAGTGCGGTTCGGCAGCAAGGTACTCGTAGCGTTTCATCAGCTGCTTGGCCTCGCGGTATTGCAGCCGATGCAGATATAGCAGAAACTCTTTATAAAACTCGTAATCTTGAAGCTGCTGCTCGGTAAAACAAGCATCCTCAGGAAACAGCTCGTTCAGATAGCGCCGAGTATCGGCAAGTCCATGATGATAACTGAGGTACTTGGGATGCTCGAAAGACACGAAAGTAGCAGACTCTTTATATATACGATAGGTGACGAGCAGGTCGGGGAGGCATGCAAAATGTGTGTGCTGCGACCAGATGGCTTGTATAGGATAATCTTCTACTGGCAGTTGGCGACGCACAATCTCGTCGAAATCGATAAAGTCAAGCATATTGTGACGAATCATCATACCAACAGGTTTGAAATACACCCCGCCAGAGTAGTTTGCCGAAAAATAGAATTCACGAGCCTTGTCAGATTCTATAGTTATGGCGGGATTAAGACCTGGTTCTTTGCGGTCTTGACGGACATAATAACGATAGCCATTAGAACCCATCACTCCAACCTCCGGATGCTCTAACATATAATTTAACTGCTTGTTAAGCGCACTATCATCACAATAGAAGTCATCGCCTGCGATATCTCCAATGAAATCTCCCGTGCATGCTTTGAGAGTACGGAAATAGTTGGCAGTGATACCGAGATTAACAGGACCGCTAAGCAACTTAACCTGACCGGGATATTTATCTGCAAATTGTCGACAGATAGTAAGGGTTCTGTCGGTTGAGCAGTCCTCCCCTATGACAAGTTCAAGCTCGAAATCACCTTGCTGACAGAGGATACTATCAAGTGTTTGAGCAATAGTATCTTCTTGATTGTAAGTAATGACAGCTACAGATATTTTTGTTTTTGTTGGCATATCTTTTAAGTTCTCCCACTTTAAACTAAAATTTTTTTCTTCAATGTTACAACTTTATAAACCAACCTTCCAAACCAACGTGGAGACTTGAAAATCCAGCGATACTTGGGATGAATATCTTTATAACGTAATTTCCTAACCACGATATCCGAATCGTGTTGTTCTTGTTTGGTCCCAAAATAATAGCCATCCTTTAGCAAGCCGGCAGCAACATAGTTATTTATAAAATGTGAGAAGATGGGATTAGATTCGCAGTAGGGTAAGAATTTATCAAAATAGAATTTAATGTCTTTTGTGAGTGGGAAGCGCATGTCGGTATCGTAAGCTACACGATTTTCGGCATCCTGGTTATAATAAACGAGCACTTTGTCATAAAAGACAACTGGAAAATGCAGAATAATACGGAACCACATATCGAGGTCTTCAGATGAACTGATGCGTTCGTCGAAGTATCCTGATACGGAGAACACTTCTTTCTTTATTATGACCGATGAAGAGCAATACAAGTCGTTATGTGTAGTTCCAAAATAGTCTTCCACATATCCACGAAAACCATTACCCATTCCTTGCTCCCATTTCTGCTGCTTACCATGCTTAATGAATGCAGTATTGACTCCCCACATGCCGGCTTGTGGAAAATCGCAAATCAGCTTTATTTGTTCTTCTAAGAATGTTGGTTCCCAAATATCATCTCCGTCAAGTAATGCAATATAGTCGCCTTTCGCTTCTCTGATTCCCCTATTTCGTGCCGACGACACACCACCATTTTCTTTATGTATTACCCGAAGTCTAGAGTCGTCAATCGACTGCACAACTTTCAAACTAGTATCTTTAGAGCCATCATCAACAACTACGATCTCAAAATCAGAATAAGTCTGATTGAGTACAGACTCAATAGTTTTTAGGATAGCTTGCTCCTTGTTATATAAAGGTATTACTACTGATATCATAAATATTTTTCTGTTTATCAATCTTTAAACAGATATCCTATTACGCATAAAAAACTTTCAGAACAAAAGAAAACTTATAATAACAATTAATCAGATTTAAACGCATATATATCGGCTAAAAAATATCGTCTAAAATTTATAAAATAACAAAAATCAACCAAACATAAATATATGTTTAATTCTATATAAAATTGAAAGAGTGGATAATAACAAGTTGCCAAGAAAAGGATGTAATATTATGAATTTATTTTTTTTGTCCATAAAACTTAATAACTCTTTCGATTGAGGGGAATTGACATTATAAATTACATTATCAGCATTTTTTAGCGTCAGATAGAAAGTTTTTCTCTCTCTTGAAGAAGTCTTGACTAATCTCATAAACAATCGGTTGACGAACCACGGCAACCCAGAAATAATACTGGCAGATAACTCTCTTGACTGTTTATCCGCCATTTTTTGCAGGCGAAGGACCAATGTTCCTGCAACAAATATCGACTGATATATTAATTCACCTCGCATTTGTTCAAATAATTGAGCTGAGGCAGAAGAACTATTTTGCCGATAATAATATAAAGCATCCGGCACGCAAAGTACTCTTTCGGATGCAAGTATTGCTTCTGCCATAAAAGTAGTTTCTTCGCCAAACAATATATCTTCAATGAATTTAATATTATCCCTTTCAATTATACTGCGTTTATAAACAGCCCGCCACGGATAACCTAAGTTGTGTACGATACAAGATCTGAATTGATGGAATAAAAATGCAGAGCCTTTTTCGGGGAGTGATATAGAATAGAATGCCTTGTCAACATATTCCCTACCAGGCTCTGTGATAACCAAATTAAAACAAAAGACATCTAAATCGTAATCTTCACAATACTTTATAATTGCCGAGGCAGCTTTAGGACTTATATAATCATCGGGGTCAACAAACCATATATACTGTCCTACTGCATTTTCTATGCCAGTATTACGAGCTCCACCGGCTTTTTTATTTCTGTCATGCCGGATAAGACGCAAGTTAGAATGTTTTAGTTGATACTTAATAATTATATCAACACTCTGGTCCAGCGAACAATCATCAACACAAATTACTTCATACTCTTTTTCATCTAAGTCTTGTATAAAAATGCTATCTAAGCATTCGCTAAGATATCTATCAACGTTATAAACCGGCAATATAAAAGACAACTTTACCATTTATATATTACTCCTTTATTCTATTAACATCTATAAAATCAGCATATCTTTCAAGTCTTTTGGTAATTGGCATGCCTATCTTAAAGGCAAAACAACAATCTTACTTGTTATTCGAGGATTTTAAGAATCTAATATTTCTTATTGCGTATCGACATTTCTTCTCAAATTAAAAAAATAGTCATAAACTTAACACACATATCATAGAAGTTATATCTAGATCTACACCATATAAATGGGATACAGTAGGCATCGGCGAGAATCAATCTAGGTAAAGGACTACTAAATCTTCTTATGCCAATCCCTGATGCCATAAACTATCTAAGCATCGGCACAAGGATTCTCGCCATTATAGATGGGAATAATATTAAATAGTATTATGCTCATTTATACTCGTATTTCCTACCTTTGATTCTATAAATCAGCACATATAAAATTGATGTGAATACAAACCACCTTTTACCATACGTATACATCATTCTATGCGATGGTAAATATTTATGCAATGCATCTTTGTTTGTCTTTTCGATTGCTGCGAATACCCCCCCCTGAATAAATTTTCTATCTTCGTAATTAATTTTCGACACATCAAGGTATGCAGAGGCTGCTAAATGAACAAGGTTAAAAAATTGCGTTGTGATTGCTTTTTTCCTTACCTTCATATCTGTGTAGTGTGATATTACAAAATTCACTATCTCTAAATCTACGAACATGCGTTCCCACAACCGAGTAGACAAATTACGAGAAATAGAATTAGTATACTGACGATAAATATATTGTGCGTCAGAGAATGCCACTTTATTTGCTTTGAATAATATTTGGCGAGATGAGAATTCGTCAGAGTTCATATAGCGACCACGAGTAAGCCCTACATTTAATTCTGTGCGATATAGCATACCATTCGTGGTCAAATGCCACCCCCCTATAGTATAAGCACAAGCATCCGGACCGGATAGCACGTCTTCATATTGTATCGGTTCACAAGGCAGTCTCCATATTTCTCCCTCCAATTGATGCTTACAATATACCATCGTAGGAGAAACAATATCCGCTCCTGTTTCTTGTTGGCGAGCGACCATCTTTTCTATATATTCGGGTTCTATTATATCGTCAGCATCAAGATACATAATCCATGCGGTCCGAGCTCTTTCTATACCATATGACCTTGCTAAATCAGCCGATTTTTCATTGGGCTTCGTCATAACTACGAAGCGATTATCTTTTTCCTTATATTGCTCACATATCGCTAGACTATCATCCGTACTCCCATCATTAACAAGAATACATTCCCAATCTTTATAAGTTTGAGATAGCAGACTATTTAGCGTATCTGCTAAATATTTCTCTGCATTATATATAGGTACTATTATACTCATTCCCTTCATTTGCGCTACTATAACAATTCACGATGTATGAAGTTACAATCATTATAATTGACTCCTCCATCGCAATAAACCGGAGTGAATCCCATCTTATATACCACGGCATCAGTCTTGGAAGTATGATGTCCTCCCGGATAAGCATAAAAAGGTATCTTTGAAACGTATTTTTTCAAAGCCTTCTCATTCCTTTCTATATCCGATACTAATTCTTCAATGGATACCTCATACGCACTATTATGATTGAATCCATGATTGGCTATAGTTACCAATTCTGGATATCTTTGTAGTAAATCATTTAACTGAACTTCTGTTAATGAGATTCCGCACTTATGCTCTGTTTTTTCTCGCGTTATAAAAGAATAAGGTAAAAATAACGTAATAGGAATATTCCGTTCAGCAAGCCATGGCATCAAATCCACTATGCAGTTTCCTGCATCATCCATCGTTAACACGGCATATTTTTTACTTCGAAATGTGTCATTCTCTAATTTCTGGTTTGCTTCGGAGAGCGATATAAACATATACTTTTCTTGTAAAGCAATTATCTTCTCCTTGAAATCAACTATAGACATCCAATCACATTTCCACATCGTACTTTCATCAAATTTATCACTAACTTGATGGAAACAAAAGACGCGTATAGGCTCTAAACGTATTTTAGTAATTCTATTGCGAATCTTATGAAATAATTGTCGAAAGTCCATACTATTTAGATGAGCAAATGTTTGAACGAAGATAGTTCTTTTTTAACAAACTCAATCGTTTCCAAATCATCCACAATGATAAGCCTAACTTATAAAACCTCATATTTAGCGCAAGCTTTACTATAGGTTCTATAGAAACGCGAAAACACCAGTCACTAAATTTATTATTTACATTATTGTGGTATATTTTTGCAGAAAAAGAATTCATTTCTATCCAACGAAATCTTTGTTTTAAAGATGAATTCCTTATATGATAATCAAATGGAAGATATGTGGTATGTATTTGTAGAATTAGCTCTTTTACCCAAGGTTTTAAGCCGCTTTCACGAATTATTTTTAATACATTATATTTAAACAAAAACGACGTTTGCGGAAAATTTGAAATATGAAGTATAACAGCGTTTGGCAACTTTGAAGTTTGAGTATATAATACACAATTATATTTATCATCAATTAAATCAATTATGTGTTCTAACTCAATATTTGCTTTTGCCAAAGAAGGTTGATCTATATTAATATTTTCTTTCAAGCCCAATTCCCAATATTTATGCCAAAGGTCATACAACTTGTACACACTTGATGTATCTTTACAAAACATTACTCCTGAAGAAAAATAATATTCTTCATTGGAAATGTCACACAATGGTGAAACTTGTTTAATAGTATCATTCTTAAACAAATCATTCTGGAAAGATGTATTATTATCACCAACAGCGCCTATCTCGAACTGAAAATCGTCTACATCTGATAAATCTGCACAACAAATTGTATCGCAATCAATGAATAAAAAATCACCTGTTATAAGTCGTCGGACAGATGTTTTTATCCACCGCGAACGATACATAGGAGACAATGTGGCATCATCAAAAGGAATAACTATTTTTTCAGTTATATAATCAAGGATTTCAGCACGTTTCCCGACAAATAGCGTATCAGTCAGATCATCAACTATAAGTACAATATGCGCAGCCGGATTCCAATGACGAGCTGAGAACACCGCCATCAAAGCTTGCTCTATATAAGTGGCCTCTGGAGCACATGTAAGGACATATACAAGTTTCGTATTCATCCTATATGTATTTTATTTTTATACCAATTCCAACTAAATAGTTTCTGAATAAAGAAACGACGATAGTTGTATTTAAACCATAATGCAGGCATTTTATTTAATAAGCCATAACGTTTTATCAATGCCACCAAATAACTCATGTGATCGTCAAAACCCATCTGCTCGGGCCACCACCAACGATGAGCTACTGATGCATAATCTACATATTTCATTGGACATGGCGCAATATTCGTAGTGATTGCCTCCATGAACACTTCATTAAACTGCTCAGGCTTAATCGTTGATTGATATGCTAAATCGGCCTTCATTTTGCGATATTCCTTATCATTGATGAGACGTTTTGCCTCAGCCATAAAGGACTCTATATCCTGTGATGATATCTGAATATCTCGATTATTGAAGTTCAACGCCTGTTCCGTCTCATCATCATATGACCCCGGTAGATAATACTGCAAAATAGGCGTACGGTTAAATGCAGCCAACTGCGTTGTTAAAGCGCCACATATTGGACATGTTCCCATAAAGATATCTGCATGGGCAAACACCTCATTTATATCCGGTCGAAAACCAATGAAGAAAAATTGTTTCTCCAAATGGTTCTCTTTCACAAACCGCTCCATGAAATCTTGCTGTGTACGGAGACCGTTCTTTGTAGCAAACAACAATATGGCTTTTGAATTCTCTTGTAGTATGCGTTTCACCAAATTCCAATACGTATAGTTGGGATCAAGCGTTTTATAGAAGTCACCACCAGAGAAGATAATTACACTATCTTGAGGCAATTCTGGGAACCCTTCAAATGGATTCCCATCTTTAATCGGATAATATGGCACATAGAGTTGCTGTTCTGATCTGAGTTTTCGTTTCTCACGTGATACTGCTGTACCAAATGCACGAAACTCCATCACATAATTCACCACCGTCCGACCTAACCAAAATACCTGATCATCTAAATTACTACGATAAATTTTTACACCTTCAGGTAAACGCGCAATAACTGGCAAAAAAGCAGAACATGGCAAAATGTGGGCAATAATCTTTGATGGATTGAAATTATATATAGTTGTGTGCACAATCTTACACCATCCGTCTATTGGCTGTTTATTTGAGGGTATCACCCAATACTTCAATCTAGGATATGTTTCTAAACGTGATATGATGTTCTTATGTCTGCTAGTTTCAATATCATTCGATGTAATGTATAAAATCTCCTTCCCTGCTTCAACAAGTGCTTCAATATATTGCAAGACCAATACATAAGAAGTGCACCAATCATCTATAACAACAACTCTATTATCATTTGGATTATTCTTCTGAGGTATATCGGGAATCCATTGACAGGCGAGTTGTTGTAATAAGGACTCAAGGTCGTCATCAGTATATTCCCAGTTAAACTCTTGAATAATAAATACAGCTTTGTCTATGACATCCCATGTTGAAACATATTGTCCTAGAGAATATAACTCTAGAGCTTTCTGCTTCAATAAAGAATAAATCTGCTTCACATCTTGTATCGTCAGTTTATATGTCATCCTTTATAGTTTCTATAAATTCCTAAATTCTATAAAAGTATTATAATCACGAATGTATTCATCAGGCTCATATGGTTCACTTGCTAATACTAAACATACAGAACCTGAGGAGAAACCTTGTTCCGCAGCCCAAATGCCTGGAGGAATATGCAAACCATAGAACGGACGATTTAACGTTATAGTACGTTTGTTAACTCCATCGTCTAGTACTACCTCAAATGCGCCACTAGCAGCGACAAGGAACTGATGACAAATTTTATGTGCGTGAGCTCCTCTTGATTCTCCTCCAGGAATATCATATAAATAGAAAACTCGTTTAATATCAAATGACACATGGAAATTGGAATAAACTGGAGTAAGATTCCCTTCAGGATCATGATACCTGGGTAGTTCTACAACGCTACAATCATATACAGTTGGTTTCTTCATCTATCTACTCCTTTTATAAAATTATCATAATCAAATATGTAATCATTAATATCATAGTCAGTGGAAGATAGTACTAATGCCAACGAATTTGTGGAAAAGTTATCCATCATGCGCCAAGTGTTTTTCGGCACATATAATCCATAATAGGATCGATTCAAATGAAAGGACTTTTTTTCTTTTCCATTATCTATTAATACATCAAAACTACCACTCAATGCAACCACAAATTCTTCGTTTTCGCGATATCCATGTGCTCCTCTAGATTCTCCTCCAGGGACATCGTAAATCCAATAAACACGCTTTATCTTAAATGGCACATGGTTATTTTGTTCAATAAATGACAAATTGCCTCGTTCATCTAGAATTTTTGGTAGTTCGATAATTTTTGGTTCTTGTATATTCATAATTTATACTTATAACATTTCATGTTTCATTTTAAGTTCAGGACGTACAATGCCAGGTTTTTGGCCTAAAATTAAATTACCTACTACTTCTTTTGTAAATTCTACTTCAAAATTATATATCAATTCACCCCATAACAAATGAGCTTCATTTTCACCAAAGTGAATTTTAAAGTAATATTTACCAGCATTAAGAAGATGAGCAGGAATGCTAAAAGAGATTTGTTGTTCTCCAACTATTGAATCATGGTTAGGTGAAAAATTAAGCCAACGATGAAAAACGACTATATCATCAGCTGTACGCAATTCAAATGTGCAATCTATCATACTATTAGCAACATAATTATAGAATTGCAATTTAACATCAATTTCACTATCTATGGTAATATGACCTCCATTAGAATCGGATACCTCCATAGAACGGATGCGGATTTTATCATTGCCTGGAGCAGAGTTTAAATCTTCATAATACATTGCAGTATCATTCTGGTGGTAACGACCAATGTAATAATCGACTGCATTTGATGCTGTATCCCAAAAGTCCAAATGACCATTTTTAAGAACAACTCCAGTGCGACATAATTGTTGTATAGAATTCATATTATGGCTGACGAAGAGGACGGTGCGGCCTTCGCCGTGGGAGATGTCCTGCATCTTGCCGATGGCTTTCTTCTGGAACTCGGCATCGCCGACGGCAAGGACCTCGTCAACGACAAGAATCTCAGGGTCGAGATGCGCTGCCACGGCAAAACCAAGACGCACCGTCATACCGCTCGAATAGCGCTTGACAGGCGTGTCGATATAGCGTTCGCAACCCGAGAAGTCAACAATCTCATCCAGCTTGCGGTCGATCTCCTGCTTGGTCATGCCCATGATGGCACCGTTGAGATAGATATTCTCGCGGCCCGTCATCTCACCATGGAAACCCGTGCCGACCTCCAAAAGCGAGGCGATGCGACCACGGGCACGGATAGTACCGGTGGTGGGAGAGGTGACCTTGCTGAGCAGCTTGAGGAGCGTGGACTTCCCCGCCCCGTTCTTGCCGATGATGCCGACAACATCGCCTTGCTCCACCTTGAAAGAGATATCGCGCAGCGCCCACACGTAGTCGGACGTGCCGTGCGTGGAGCGGTCGTTGGTATCGCCGATCTTCAGGTACGGGTCCTCACGGCGCAAGACAGCAGTCTGCCACCAACGGTTGAGGTCGTGACTCAAGGTGCGGGTGGAGACCAGCCCGAGGCGGTACTGCTTGCTGATATTTTCAAATTCTATAGAGGTCATTTAGTTAATTCATAATGCATAATGCATAATTCATAATTTGTTATGCGGCTTAGTTGTGTTTTTGGCGCGCAGATGTTCGCAGATTTTTATCTTGTTATTCTTTTGCTTTGTGCTTGCGTTGGGTGTAATTCTCGCGCAGATTTAGTTAATTCATAATGCATAATTCATAATTCAGAATTTGACCGCTGCGCTGAAAGAGCAAAGATAATTCATAATTCATAATGCATAATTCATACATCAAAGGAACTATCTTCTCTGTAACCAATCTTCAATACCCACCATCTGTATTGTGTAGCCATTTATCTCTATTGACTCGTTCTGGTAGCGCGTTACAATAGTCAGTTTATCGCACTTTGTGCCCTTTGCAGCTTCTATTAATCCCGCCGTCTCCCGCTTACGCGTCTCATCATCCGACATCTCCCAACATACTTGTATCAACTCTTCCACTTGCTCGTCACGTTGTACCACAAAATCACATTCGTGCTTATCCTGCCAATAAAATATCTTTCGTTCCTCACCCCGACGACGAAACAACTCCAACGCCACCACGTTTTCCAAAAGTTTTCCGCAGTCAGTTGATTGCGGCATCAACACCGCTTGACGCATACCAGTATCTATAACGTAATACTTTCTGAGCGATTGATTCTCTTTAACAAACGATGTATAGTACTTAGGGAAACGAATAAACATATATGACTCCACAGCCCAATCAGCCCAATCATACAAGTCGTCCTTATTCACATTTGACCCATTGGAACGCATATCATTATAGATGTTATTGATAGATGTAGTTTTCGTTATATTAATCATGATACGCTTTAAAAAATAGCGCAATCCTTCAATATTCTTTATCTTATGCCGTTCCACCAAGTCGCGCAACAACATCGTATTAAAATATGCTTGTAGCCGCTTGAGTTTTGTGGTTTTGTCAGGAGAAAGAACCACTTGAGGGAAAGCTCCGCCATGCAAGTAACTCTCCATAGCCATATATCTTTTGGCTCGTTCACTCTCCAAATAACTATATGCATCTACACCGGTAAATCGACAATATTCTGAAAAATTGAGTGGTAACATCTCATAATCCAAAGTCCACCCACGGAGAGCAGTAGATATCTCAGATGAAAGCATCTTGGCATTACTTCCTGTGACAAACACATTTGGACAATAGGACTTAAAAACACGAAGCACAAACATATCCCAATCCGTCACATTTTGAATTTCATCAAAGAACATATAAACATTCTTGAGGTCAAAATTGGGAAACATCTCACGATACGCAGTTAGAACTTCATCCAATTCTTCCGTTAGCATCCCTGTCAAACGCTCATCATCAAAATTTATCCATAGTATCTGCTCGCGCCTTACTCCTTTAGCCAATAACTTATTAGCTATCAGCATCAACAGCGATGATTTTCCGGCGCGACGCACTCCAGGAATAGTGATTATAGCATCAGGATTCTCGGGAATGACAATATCACGTTCCATTCGATTGAATGGAAGTTCAGCCTGCGTGAGAGCAATCAATGATTTGAATAGTTCTTTTTTTGCCATAATCATCATGTTTTATCCTATAAGAGCAGAAAAATTTACAAAATCTTTCCGTTTCGTCAGGAAACTCGCCACAAAGATACTACATATTTTTGAATTTTACAATTAATTCTTGATTTTTTGACCGCTGCGCTGAAAGAGGTAAGATAATTCATAATGCATAATGCATAATGCATAATTAATTATTCTTGGTTCATTTTACACAAGTTTAGAAAGAGCTGCAGCAATGCGGCGGATGCCTTCGCGGATGGACGGGATATCGGTGGCAAAAGACAGACGGATACACTTGTCCTCACCAAACGCCGAACCTGCCACACACGCCACATGAGCCTCCGTAAGCAGATAGTTGACCATGTCGGACGAGGAAGAGATAGTGGTAAGGTTTGATAAGTTTGTTAAGTTCGATAAGTTTGTAAAGTTTGTAAAGTTTGTTAAGTCTGTAGAGTTGGTAGAGTCTGAGGAGGCAGATCGGTATTTCTTTCCATAATAAGATGACACGTCGGGGAAGGCATAGAAAGCGCCATCGGGCTCCACGCACTTGACACCCGGTATCTCGCTCAGCATCTGCATCACCACTGCCTTACGCTCGGCAAAACCCTGACGGAGCTGAGCCACATAGTCGGGCGTATCGAGATAGGCAGCCTCGGCAGCACACTGCGCCAGCATGGTGGCATGAGTGACCGACTGCCCCTGCAACTTAAGGCAAGCCTTCACAAGAGGCAGAGAGTGGCATGCCATCCAACCGAGACGATAGCCGGTCATAGCATAAGCCTTGCTGACGCCATTGATAATCACAACACGGTCAGCAATCTCAGGGAAAGATGCCAGAGAGCAATGCTCGCCCACATAGTTGATATGCTCGTAGATCTCGTCAGCGATGACGAAAACATCGGGATAGTCGCGCAGCACCTCGGCAATAGCCCTGAACTCGTCCTTGCTATAGACGCTACCGGTGGGATTGTTGGGCGAGCAGAGCAGCAACAGCTTGGTCTTGCCGGTGACGGCCTGACGGAGTTGCTCTGCGGACATCTTATAACGGCTCTCGGGAGTGGTCTTCACGAAGACGCACTTGCCTTCCGCCAGCTTCACCATCTCGCTGTAGCTGACCCAACAGGGCGTGGGCAGAATGACCTCGTCGCCGGGATTGATGAGGGCGAGTATAGCATTGAAGATAGCCTGCTTGGCACCAACGGTGACCACTATCTCCTCAGGAGCATAAGTCAGAGAGTTCTCGTTTTGCAACTTACGGCAGACAGCCTTACGGAGCGACAGCATGCCTGCCACCGGACCATAGTGAGACGAAGCGTAGTCAGACAGAGCCTTAGCAACAGCCTCACTCACCACAGGAGGAGGTGTGGCATCGGGTTCGCCAAGAGTAAGACCTATGACATCATGTCCCTCAGCACGCAACTGTGCGCACAACTGAGACATCTTGAGGCTCTGCGACTCCGACAGAGACTGAACACGATTGGAAAGAAAGGGTTTCATTAAAGTTCGTAAAGTTCGAGAAGTTTGTTAAGTTTGTAAAGTTTCTTTGTTCGCTACGCTCTCACGATCGGCGGAGCCGTGGTAAAGTTCGATAAGTTTCTTTGTTCGCTACGCTCTCACGATCGGCAGAGCCGTGGTAAAGTTCGTAAAGTTCGGAAAGTTTGTAAAGTTCGTAAAGTTTGTAAAGTTTGTTAAGTTCGAGAAGTTGCTTAAATTATTTAGCCGGAAAATTTATTTGCCACAATCTACAAGTCTCCGGACCAACCGTGACCCAAATCCCAATGCGAATCATAGACGAATTCAAAATACGGAAGAGCGAACTCTTCTTCAACAAGTTCTGTGAGATGTTCCTCTATATCGTGCGCCCACGAACCCACCAAAACAATAAACTTATCAATATTCCACGACACACGACCGCGAGGAATCTGTGTGTAATCACCTACAAACTTTGTCGGCTCATGCTTTGCCATCGCACGGAAATATTGCTCTTTCCATATCTGACGATGCAACTTGGGATAGTTGATAAACGGCAAGCCTTTCTCTGCAGCCTCTTCCACCATCTTGGGCGTCAGTTCTTTCTTATACACACCAAAGAACCGCTGCTCTTCCGGGTCGTACCAGAAGATACCGATAGATGGCATTGGCTCGTCATACGACTTCATGTCCGCCATCAAACTATTTCGTTCTGCCTGAGTCATAAAGGGGGAGTTTGGAAAGTTCGAGAAGTTCGTAAAGTTTGTAAAGTTCGTAAAGTTTGTAAAGTTTGATAAGTTCGATAAGTTCGATAAGTTGATATTTATGCTATCTGTTTCTCGGCGAGGAGGGCATGGAGTTTCTGCTCGTAGTCACGGAACTGCTCGGACCGGAACTCAGAGTAGTTCATCTGCTTGCAGAGGTTGATGACACGCTTGAAATAGTCGCTGACAGTGACAAAAGTGTCGAAGCTATAGTCGTGACGGCAGATATCCATCACGAGGTCAAGCATATACTCCTGACGCTCAAGCGGACAAACAGCATCGATCTTGTCGAAAGCATCCTGCTGCAGAATAACGAAGTCGATGACTTCCGACTTCCAGAACTGCTCGTGATAGTCAACAGGCACACCGTCGTCACCAAGAATATTGATTTGCTCCTGAATCTCCTTTCCGCGCTGCAACAAGGTCTTCATCTCGTTGACCTTAGGTATCCACTCGGCATTGATACGCTTGGTGATATACTCTTCAAACTCAGGATACTCGATATACTTCGAATAGGAGTCTATAGGATTGACAGCGGGATAGCGCTTGCGGTCGGCACGAGCCTGCTCCAGTGCATAGAAGCAGCGGGCAGCCTTCTTCGTGCCCTCAGTAACGGGTTCCTTGAGGTTACCACCGGCAGGCGACACTGTTCCGAGGAAAGTGACAGAACCGGTCTGACCATTGTTGAGATAGACATATCCTGCACGTGCATAGAAAGCACCGATGATAGCCGAGAGGTCCATCGGGAAAGCGTCCTGACCGGGAAGTTCCTCCATACGGTTGGACATCTCACGCAGAGCCTGTGCCCAACGTGAGGTGGAGTCTGCCATGAGAAGGACACGCAGTCCCATAGAACGATAGTATTCGGCGATAGTCATCGACGTATAAACCGAAGCCTCACGGCTTGCCACAGGCATATTACTGGTGTTGGCGATGATGATGGTACGCTCCATCAGCTTGCGTCCGGTGTGCGGGTCGTCCAGTTCGGGGAACTCGGTGAAGGTCTCAACGACCTCGTTGGCACGCTCGCCGCAGGCAGCGATGATGACGATGTCAGCCTCAGCCTGCTTGGAGATAGCGTGCTGGAGGACAGTCTTGCCTGTACCGAAAGGTCCGGGGATAAAGCCTGTGCCACCTTCGACGATGGGGTTGGCGGTATCGATAGTGCGGACACCGGTCTCAAGCAGTTTGAACGGACGCGGTTTGGAACGGTAGGCGGTGATAGCTTTCTTCACGGGCCAGCGCTGCACCATGGTGACATTGTGGTCGTTGCCCTCAGCATCGGTGAGCACAGCCATGGTGTCGTTGATCTTGTAGTCGCCTTCAGGAGCGACCGACTTGACGGTATATTCGCCTTTGAAGACAAAGGGGACCATGATTTTGTGCGGCTGATGGTTCTCGTCCACCTCGCCGAGCCACGATGCGGCCTCCACCTTGTCGCCCACCTGAGCCAGAGGTTTGAAGTGCCAGAGTTTATCCTCGTCGAGAGGGAAATTGTATTCACCGCGTTTGAGGAAGACGCCCGTGAGGCGGTCGAGGTCGTTCTGCAGACCGTCGTAGTTGCGCGAGAGCAGTCCGGGACCGAGTGTTACCTCGAGCATGTGACCGGTGAACTCGACAGTATCGCCCACACGCAGACCGCGGGTGGACTCGAACACCTGCACGAACACGTTGTCGCCGGTTACCTTGATTACCTCTGCCATCAGCCGGGTACCCCCGAGGTTAATGTAGCAGATTTCGTTTTGTGATACAGGTCCATCGACACCTACAGTCACGAGGTTAGCGATGATACCTTTTACTTTTCCATTAGTCATGATTATATTGTTGTTGTTTGATTATCAAAGTTGATATTTTTCTTCATGTCCTGCAGCAGTTCGCGGAAGATACGCTCGCCCTGTTCGCGGGTCAGGTCGTCCCAACGATGCAGGATCTCGGACTGCAGATAGTATGCCAGCACGTTGTCCACAGCAAAATACTTGAACAGGGTGTAGTCGTCAAGCCACTGCCACCGCAGAGCATCTATATGACGCTCGCGCTCAAGCAGATTCTGAATCTCGGAAATAGCGATTATCTCTTTGAGTTCGGGCAATGCCGCAGCAAGATTAGCATTCTTGGTCAAGTTGCCTTTGCGCAGGATTTGAGCCACCTCGTTGTCGCCGACTATCACACGCTCAGGGTCGTAGCCGTGCTTCTGGCACACAGCGGCTGCCATCACGTTGTTGAGGTTGAGATTGAACTCATACCATGCTCTGAGGAATCTGCTCCGGCTGTGCATGCCCTGCTCATAGAGCTGCTGGGTACGGAAGTCGTCTTCAGTGAGTGAAGTCTCATGGAAGCGGTCGAGCACGGCATCGTCCTCCATAAGGGCAAGGATGTCAGGGGCATCGTTGCGCTTCTGAAGCTGGCGAATCAGGTCGAAGTCGTGAGGCGTCATCTGCTCCTCAAGCAAGAGAAGGAGTTCGTCGAAAGGCAACTTGGACTTCTGCCCAACCTGCAAATCGTCAAGACCGGCTATTAAACATTCGTATGTCATGATCTTTTATCGGGTTTGACAAGTTTGATAAGTTCGATAAGTTTGATAAGTTCGATAAGTTTGACAAGTTACTTAAGTGACTTAAGTGACTTAAGTGATTAATTCACTTAAAACAAAAGTTCTATGAGTTGGGGACGGAGGAACTCCTTGAAATATGCGATGAACTCGTCGTCACCGAATGCCAGTTTGTATCCGCCGGCCTTGGGGGCAATGGTAAACTGCGTCTTGATGCCCTTCACTTCTGTTATCTCCACACCTTTGTCGAGAAGGTCTTTGGCATTCTGTGCGAAATATTTCTTCAGTGCCTCGGCATCTTTTGCCTCGATCTGCACTTCCCCACCCTTGGCAAGCTGGCCTGCGAGATCGGTAATCAGCTTCTGCATGAACTTGGGATCGGCAGTGGCAGCCTTGACGGAGTCGGATGTGATCTTGTCGGAAATCAGATTGGTGACCTCTGTCTTGATAGCGTTGACAGACTGGTCGGCAAACAAACGGAGTTCAGAGCGTGTGTTTTTGTCGAGTTCCTGCGCCTTCTTCTCGGCTGCAGCGGTAATGTCGGCAGCTTTCTTCTCGGCCTCAGCCACTATGGCAGCCGCTTTCTGCTCAGCTTCGGCAATGATAGCGGCAGCTTGTTCTTTACCCTTTTCTACGCCCTCAGCATAGATCTTGTCGGTTAGTTCTTGAAGTGTATTCATATTGTTAATGTGTTTATTATTTCAACATAAAGCATTAATATTTGCAAGCGGAACAGTGCGCAGAGTACCGCATTCTATTCCGCTTGCAAAGTTACAAAGAATTTTCCGAATAAGCAAGAATAATTTTATTGGTTACGGGTTAATGGTGACTGGTTACGGGTGAGTGGTTACGGGTTACTGGTTAATGGTTACTGGTTACGGGAGCCTCGCAATTGTGCCGCAACCATCATCGTCCACCGGACGATAAATGGGTTACGGGTTACTGGTTACGGGTTAGTGAGCCAGGAGCGGAGAATATCGAGAATACGGTTCTGAGTGGACTCGTCAAATTCACGAATCTTACTATAGTGACAGCCTCCGGGGAGGATATATTTCTTCACATTAGGATTATTGGTGTCAGGATACGGGAAGGCCGTCCATGCATCGGTCTCACCATAGATGAAAAGCAGGTGGCAGTCGGTCTCGTCAAGGAAGCGGAACAGACGGCGGTATGCCTCGTCGGAGTACGTGAAGTCCCAATCGCCCTCCGGCAGATACAAGTCCGTCAGATAGCCGTCGTGAGACTTGGTGGTCTCGGAAAGATACTCGTCGAAAAGCGACAGATCGTATGCATAGTTGCCCAGTTCTTTCTGCGACTGCACATAGTAGGTCTGATGAGGCATGTTATTGCGGTCGAACATGTCAGGATTGGCATACTTGAGAAAATGCTCATACATCTGTTTGTCGGAAGCATAAGGCAGAGGAATCTCGTCCTCACTGATGCCGCGCATCCAGATGCCGAAGTCGTAGTCGAGAATGCAATAGTCGTAAATCATCTCGAACGGCACAGAGAAGCGCATCTTCATGGAGTCGGCATAGTGCTCCACCATGGGCTGCAGCACAGCTCTGCGACGGAAAGCCTCACGTTGCCAGTTGAGTATGCGGGCACGCTTGTCGGCCTTGCCCACCTGACGCAGGAACCGGTAGCCCCGAGGGTCGGCAGGAGTGAGGCAGAAAGGTGCCACGTATGGCACTGCAACATCCACATCGTGAGGGTAATACATGCTATAGAGAGCAGAGGTGATGCCGTCTTTGCTTCCGCCGGTAGAAATCCATTTGCCGGGATAGACCTGCTTGAGCGCACTGACTATCTGATGCATGTCGTATGCCGCATTGGCCGTAGTGACTTCGTTCCAGTTGGTGTCCTGCGGACAGGATGTGCCGAAATAGCGGTGCTCTACAAAGATATTGTTCGAGTTGAATATTTCGGACAACTCGTCGCGCACCTGAATGCGCTCACGATGATTGGCGGCATTGTAGCCGTGCGTATGAAGCACCACCATGCTGTCCTGACTGATATGTCCGACTATGACCCGCTGAAGGAAAGTGGCAGTATCGCCGGGGGCGCCTATGGGATTTCTGAGTTGGCGGAACTGAAGAACATATTTCTCAAGGAACTTGCCACCCGCTATCTGCTCCACCGATTCCACACCCGGGAGCGCAGAGAGTTGCTGCTGCAAGGGATTCTGTGCCGCAGACAGCACAGCCACGCCACACAGCATTATCATAGTCAGAAACTTACGCATATCTTTAATAATACAATATTACGTCTTTAAACTTTAAACATTAAACATTAAACATTTATGATTCCTCCGCCTACAAGCAGGCCGTCTTTATACAGCACAAGCGACTGCCCCGGTGTCACCCCCCAAACGGGGGTATCGGTGACCAGTGTCAGGGTGTCAGGGGTGATCTCGGTCAGCCTGGCACTCACAGGTTGCGAACGATAGCGGATACGGACTTCCACAGCAGGATCGTCCCTGAGCCAGTCTATATCGCGTATGCGCACACTTGAGGCTGAGATAGCGGTTGTCAGCAGGTCATCGTGGCCGCCGAGCGTAACCTCGTTAGTCAGGACATTGATACGAGTGACGAACCGCGGTTCGCCGAGTGCTATACCCAGACCTTTGCGCTGGCCTATGGTATAGTTGCAAAAACCCTCGTGGGTACCGAGAACCTCCCCCACCTTATTTATATAATTGCCCGCCTCAACTTTGCAGCCTTGCTCCATGAGGAAAGAGCGATAGTCGTTATTGGGAACGAAGCATATCTCCTGCGACTCAGTCTTCTTTGACAGTTTCTCATACCCATGCCGGGCAGCTATCTCTCTTACCTCAGGCTTGGTGAGCGAGCCCAAGGGAAATAGAGTCCGCCTGAGGTTCTGCTCGGTCAGCATCCAGAGGAAGTAGGTCTGGTCTTTTCTGTTGTCAACAGCATTCTTCAGGTACAGATGCCCGCGGTGCTCCGCTATCCGCGCATAGTGGCCGGTGGCTATATAGTCACACCCGTACTCATCGGCAGCACGGACCAGTTCGCCCCACTTGATATGTGAATTGCAGAGCACGCAGGGATTGGGAGTGCGGCCGTGCATATACTCATCGACAAAATTCCGGATTACCGTGTCCCGGAATATCCGGCGGTAGTCGAGTATATGATGCTCAAAGCCCAGTTGCTCTGCCAGGTGCTTTGCCTCCATGATGCTCTCCACCGAGCAACAGCCTTTCTCACGCGCCAGGCACGACTCTTTTATGGAGTCGAACGTACGGAAAGTGACTCCGACAAGTTCGTAGCCCTGCTCCAGGAGAAGCAGAGCTGCGACGGAGGAGTCGATACCGCCGGACATGGCCATCAGGACGCGCATTTGCATGGGTTATGGGTGAGTGGTTACTGGTGAATGGTTACTGGTTACTGGTTACTGGTGAGTGGTTACTGGTTACGGGAGCCTCGCAATTGTGCCGCAACCATCACTTAAATCGCTCTTTGATGTGGAGTAACTCCACCGCGATTTGTCCACCGGACGATAAATGGGTTACGGGTGACTGGTGACTGTTTCGCGGAGTATCTCGCTCACTGTCGGATGAGGGAAGACGACCTGCTTGAACTCATCAACAGTGTAGCCCATACGCACTGCAAACGAGGCTGCAGCTACGAATTCGGAACACGGATTGCCTATCATGTGGACACCAAGCAGAGTGCGGTTCTTCTTGTCGATTATCACTTTGCAAAGTCCGTTCTCGCCCTCGTTTTCCGCTACGAATCTGCCGGAGAACGCCATTGGCAGAGTCTTCGCCACATATTCTATAGGCAGAACACAATCTTTGCCGGTCAGGTCGGCCTCGGTAAGACCTACGGAAGCAATCTCAGGGTTGGTGTAAACAACCGAGGGAACAGCGTTATATGCAATGCGCTGGAGCGGTATGCGCTTGAGCATTCTGCCTACTGCCACTTCCGCCTGACGGGAAGCCACATGGGCAAGCATAATCTTACCTGTGACATCGCCGGCTGCATAGACGTTCCTGAGGTTGGTCTGCATGAAATCATTCACCTTCACCGCACCGCGCTCCAACTCCAAATCAGCCAGTGCCTCAAGGCCTTGCAAGTTGGCACGTCGCCCCACACAGACAAGGATTTTATCAGCTTGCACAGTCTGACAAGTTTGAGAGGTCTGCTCAGTTTGAAGCGGCTCAATGGTAACAATATTGCCTTCAACGGACTTGACCTTGGTAGAAGTTAATATGCTGATGCCTTGTTTGCGGTATTTCTCAAGCAGAATATTGACGCAATCCCCGTCGAGCAGAGGCAGAATGCGGGGCATAGCCTCAACCACGGTGACACTGACTCCCAGCTCATGATAGAGTGTTGCAAACTCCATTCCGATGACTCCGCCGCCAACAATCAGTATGCTACCGGGCAGTTCTTTGGCATTGAGAGCATCGGTAGAATCCCACACATCAGGATTGTCTTTCAATCCGGGAATGGGAGGAGTGAAATTCTGCGAACCTGTGCATATCAGCAGGTTCTCCGCCTCATATTGCCCGCCATTGCAGGCAACAACCACCTTCAGGTCGGTGCGGGAAACAATCTCGGCACTACCGCTGACAACGGTGCAGTTGCCGTTCTGCAACTTCTGCCGGACTCCTGCCACCAGTTTGCGCACCACCTTCTGCTTGCGCTGCTGCATCTTCTGATAGTCGAAACTGACATTTTCCGCGGCAACACCATACTTCAAGGAGTTCTTTGCATTGTAGTATTGTTTGGCACTATACAGGAGTGTCTTGGTCGGGATACAGCCTATGTTGAGGCACGTGCCACCGAGCGTGTCTTTCTCAAACAGAACCACCTGCATGCCTGCCTCCGAGGCTTCCGCTGCAGCAGTATAGCCGGCAGGTCCTCCGCCTATTATCGCGAGATTGTACATGATATATAATGATTAAAATGATTCAACTGTTAACTATTCGCCGTTCACTTTCGTCAGATACTGACGGACAGCGTCTTTTATCATCTCCTTGCAGGGACGTTTCTGACGAGGGCCATCTGCAGTATTGAGCCCGAGCAGGTCGGCACAGATTATGCCTCCGTTGTGCTCTGAGAAGTCTGCCGCCAGACGCTGCACAAGGCGGTAGTTGGCTTGTTTGGCCTGAGGTTGGCCAGGCTCCGCATTGCCGTTCTCCATTCCTGCCAACATGAACATGCCGCATGCGGCTCCGCATGTCTGGCGCATCTGACCTATGCCGCCGCCAAACGAGGCCGACACTCTGAGTGCTGTCCGCTCGTCGATTCCGTACAGGTCGGCACACGAGGCAAACACCGCCTGAGAGCAGTTGAACCCCTGCTCACGCAGCAGTGCTGCCCGTTCTACGCGCTTCTGTATTTCCGCTTCCGAGATTTGCATAAATATACGTTTTCTGAAAATCTGTGCAAAGATACGGTTTTTATTTTGAATATGCGAAAAAAGTTGTAACTTTGCATGGATTTTTATGAATATTCTGTTTACTACATATCTTCCCGAAAAGGGCTTTGATGATTTGCAGGCTCACCGGCTGGTGATTCCTAAAGCAAGTCAGTCATATTTCACGCATGAGGAACTGGCGCGGTTGCTTCCGGAAGCGGATATCTTAGTATCCACTTTCGACTATGCTGTGCCCCAAGACCTGCTTCTGAAGGCTCAGCGGCTCAGGCTGATTGCCAATTTCGGCAGCGGGTACAACAACCTGCCGACAGACTACTGCCGCGAGCACGGCATCATGGTGACCAATACGCCCGAACCCGTGATAGAGCCTACGGCGGAGCACGCATGGGCACTGCTCAATGCGCTTGCCCACCGCACTGCCGAACTTGACCGGCGCCTGCGTATGCCTGAGTATGACGGGATACGATTCGGAGTGATGCAGAACCTCGGAACACAGCTCTACGGCAAGACTCTGGGAATAGTAGGCATGGGAAACATCGGTCAGGCACTGGCCCGGCGTGCCGTGGCAGGAGGAATGAAGATAATCTATCACAACCGCCACCGCCTGCCTGACGAGACAGAGCATCTGTACAACGCCAGATATGTCAGTCTTGAAGAACTGCTCAGTACTGCCGACGTGGTGTCGCTCAACCTGCCCTACACTCCTCAAGTACATCACCTTATTAATAAAGAGACACTGGCAATGATGCGCCCATCGGCACTTCTGCTGAACACTGCCCGCGGTGCGCATGTTGACGAAACGGCATTGATTGAGGCACTGCGGACAAAGCAGATAGCCGGAGCAGCGCTCGATGTATACGAAAACGAACCGCATATATCGCATGGACTGCTGGAAATGGACAATGTAGTACTCTCGCCGCATATCGGCACCGGCACATGGGAAGGCAGAATAAGCATGTGCAGGTGTGTCAGCGAAAACATACAGAACTTTATAAACAACAATATTCACTTATTAAATTCAGTTTTATGAAAAAAACTATCATCCTGGCATCGGCTGTAGCAGCTCTGGTGCTCACATCTTGCGGATTCGGCAAGAGCGCAACAACTAACAACACAACGTCAACAACCGCTACCACCACAACCGCCACAGCAACTACGGCTGACGGCGTACAGATGGGTAAAAACGCAGGTATGGCACTTGAGAACCTCGCTGCCCAGTACAAGGCAGACGGCAAACTGGACATGACCAACATCATGAACATTGCCCAGATGCTCAACCTCGTAGGTGCAGCACAGCAGGTTTACAACAACAAGTCGAACAAAGAGTATCGTCAGAGCTTCATCAAAGGTATGATTGCCAACTCTATCAATATCGATGAAGTGAATGCCGGCACCATCACCGACAGTCTGTCAGACATGATGGAAGAGACCAAGGTTAACGAACTGCAGAGCGCTATGCAGAAAGGCCAGGCTACTGCAACCGAAGTACAGAACGTTGCAAACAGCGTTACCAACATCATCAGCATGTTCAAGAAGTAAGCCGAGTCAACCGCTATGAACATTACAGAACGATTTCTCAGATACGTGTCGTTCCACACAACATCCGACGAGAACACAGGCACCACACCATCCACCCCCGGGCAGATGGTGCTGGCGCGTGCTCTGCGTGACGAGTTGGCTGCGATGGGTATGGAGGATGTGTCGCTCGACGAGAACGGCTACCTGATGGCTACTCTGCCCGCCAACACTACGGAGCAGAAACCTGTCATCGGCTTCATTGCGCACATGGACACATCGCCCGATGCTTCCGGCAAAGACATACGTCCGTTCATCGTGAGCAACTACCAGGGGGGCGACGTGATGCTCAATGCCGAGAAGAACATCGTGCTTGAGGTGGAGAAATATCCTGAGATAAAGCGATATATCGGCAACGACATCATCTTCACCGACGGCACCACCTTGCTTGGTGCTGACGACAAAGCAGGTGTGGCAGAGATTATCACCGCCATGGAGTATCTGCTAGAGCACCCGGAGATAAAGCACGGCAAGATTCGCATCGGCTTCACTCCTGACGAAGAGATAGGGTGTGGTGCCGACCACTTCGATGTCAAGAAGTTCGGTGCCGACTGGGCTTACACCATGGACGGAGGCACCATTGGCGAACTGGAGTACGAAAACTTCAATGCTGCCGGATGCAAACTGATCTTCAAAGGCGTGAATGTCCATCCCGGCTCAGCATACCGGAAGATGAAGAATGCCATGCTTATGGCTACCGAGTTTGCCCAGACTCTGCCCCTGTGGGAGACGCCTGCGCACACTCAGGGCTATGAGGGATTCTATCATCTGGTAGGCATGCAAGGCACCGTGGAGGAGGCCACTCTGAGCTATATCATCCGTGACCACGACCGCACCCGCTTCGAGAGCCGCAAGCGTGAGATTGAGTGTCTTGCCGAGAAAATGAACCGCGAATACGGCGAGGGTACGGTAGAGGTACAGCTTCGCGACCAATACTACAACATGCTTGAGAAGATTCAGCCCGTGATGCACGTGGTGGAACTGGCAAAGAAAGCAATGACAGAAGCAGGTGTGAAACCCAAGGTGCAGCCTATACGCGGTGGCACCGACGGCGCACGGCTGAGTTTCGAAGGACTGCCCTGCCCCAACATCTTCGCCGGTGGCGAGAATTTCCATAGCAGATTTGAGTATGTACCAATTCAGTCTATGGAGGCTGCAATGAATGTAATTCTCAAAATAATTACTCTTGTTTAAACGTTAAACATCATGAAAGAGACTCCGTTTACAGCGACACATATAGCACTCGGTGCAAAGATGCACGAGTTTGCAGGCTATAACATGCCTATCGAGTACCCCACAGGAATCACTCAGGAGCACCTCTGCGTGCGCCAGGGCGTGGGAGTGTTCGACGTCAGCCACATGGGCGAGTTCTGGGTGAAGGGCGAGCGTGCTCTCGACCTGCTGCAGTACATCTGCTCCAACGACATCTCAAAACTGGAAGCAGGCAAGGCACAATACAACTGTTTCCCAAACGGCAAAGGCGGTATTGTGGACGACCTGATAGTGTACAAATACAGCACTACCAAATATCTGCTTGTAGTCAACGCATCGAATATCGACAAGGACTGGGCATGGGTCAACCTTCAGAACGAACAGTTCGGCTGCAAACTCGAGAATGCCTCCGACCGCATGGCACAACTTGCCGTGCAAGGACCAAAGGCGACAGAGATGCTGCAGAAACTGACTGACCTCGACCTGAGTTCCATCCCTTACTACTCGTTCAGGGAGTGGAGTTTTGCAGGAGTGCAACCGGTCATCATCAGCAACACAGGTTACACGGGTGCAGGCGGGTTCGAGTTGTATTTCTACCCCGAGCATGCAAAGCAGATCTGGGACGCACTGTTCGAAGTAGGAAAAGACTACGGACTGCAGCCTATAGGTCTCGGAGCACGCGACTCTCTGCGCTTGGAGAAGTGGTATTGCCTCTATGGCAACGACATCGACGACACCACCTCGCCTCTGGAGGCAGGACTCGGCTGGATAACCAAGTTTGTGGATGGCAAAGACTTCATCGACAAAGAGTATCTCATGAAGCAGAAGCAGGAAGGCGTAAAGCGCAAATTAGTGCATTTCTGCCTGACAGAGCGCGGTATTCCCCGTCATGGCTATGAGATTTGCGATGCAGAAGGCGTGATGATCGGCAATGTCACCTCGGGCATCATGCTCCCGGGCACCCGCACAGGTATCGGTATGGGATACGTAAAGACCGAGTATTCAAAGAAAGAGACCGTCATCTACATAAAGATACGCGAGAAACTGATACCGGCAAAGATTGTCTGACAAAACAACTTGCAGGTATCGCAACCCAAACAAACAGGGTGGCAGTCTCATCGGACTGCCACCCTGTGTTTATGATGCTACAAAGCACTATAAATCTTTCACGACACGCACACTATTACCATTGTATTGAAAACTGGTGTCATCAGGATAGATGCCACTCGTATTGAAATTCAAGATGTAAGGTACATCCGTAGAGGATTTCAGCGTAGAGCTCCAATAGTGGCCGAATGCATCCACATTATTCACAGTCTTATCCGTACGCATGCCTGCAGCAGGCAAGAATACCGCACCATTCTGCTCCATCTTAGCCCAATCTGAAGTTGAGTACGTATTAGCCCAATTTTTTGCATCTGCTGTAAAACTGAGGCCGGCAGGAAGTGACCAGTCATCCGGCAAGAATATGCATCCATGAACATTATTCACTGTAGCCAGACCGCGAAGACCGGCTGCATTTGTTCTGCCGGAATACAGATACATTCACTCGGAATTTTATGGTCTCATACGTTGCAGCACTATCACGTCGCCCGTATTGAGCCATTCCCGCAGATGGGCTGTCTGTTTCCAACCAAGACTGCTGAACAAGCGTATGCAGGCAATGTTGTTTTCCGCGACAAAGATATACAACATTCTCAGATTGAGAAACCGGAATGCATATTCCTCCAGCAGTCTTACCGCTGTCTTCCCTACTCCTTTGCCGCGTGCATCCTTGGCAAGATACATGCCTACTGCTGCCTTGCGGTTATGAATATCAAGGTCGAACAAATCTATACAACCCAGCGTTAAGCCCTGCTTTGCTTCAATTATCAGCCTCAGTTGCCCGTCTTTGTATATATCGCCGGTAGAGGACTCTATGTAGTCGCGCAAGTCTTTCTGCGAGAGCGGATTATGCGTGTCAGAGTCTGCCCACGACAATGAGTCGTTCTCCCATTGATAAAGATACGGCAAGTCCTGCGGCTCTACCTTACGTAGTGATATGTCGTCAGTCTGAAGCACCTTATTTTCTGAATATTGAGAAGAACCCTTTTTTCTGACCTGCAGCAACACTCTCTGCGGAGAATGGTCTGTGTGGATTGCCGGAGTGTACCATCTGATAGATGACTCCCCAGTCGGGCAGACCGCCCAGGTTCTTGTCGTCAATCCACAAGTCTGCATTTATCTTGCGGGGAGCATTGTGCTCGTCTGTTTCCTCCGGATAGTTGCTGTTTACTGCATAAAACTCCAGTCCGCGCGACTTGCAATACTCCACTGCCTCTTGCAGCAGTTCTCCTTCACGCACCGACCAGAGGATAATCTGATGATGGTCTTCCTGCTGAAGTTTCCTGAGGGTCTCTATGGCAAAAGGTATCGGTTTGCCAATGCGGGGATACTCGTGAGTTACTATTGTTCCGTCGAAATCTACTGCGATAATCATTATTTAGTTGAGAGTTGAGAGTTCTTATCCTCGCTATGCTCGGAACGATCGGCATAGCCGTGGAGAGAAGTTATAAGTTAAGAGTTATAAGTTAAGAGCTTACGCATTTTAGTTTATATCATTGGTTGCTCGCCTTCAGTGGATAGTTCTATCTCCATCTTTCTCATGGTGGGTTTGCAGAAGTATAGACCTATCAGCGAAATGCCTGCGCACCAGAGCATTGAGGTGTAGCCTCCCATCAGGTAGAAGGCAATTATACCTATCACTGCCCCTACTCCTATCACGCTTATTCGCGCAATGCCCCAGTTCCGATACTTCTGCAGAAGCATATCTTTGTCGGTTAGCGTTGTCTTGGCCTTGTCTATTATCTTCTTGAAACCATACAATCCGCCTGCAACTGAGGCTATCACATAGCAGATTACTACGTACTGAATTGCTTGACCTGCCGTTGTCTGAGGCAGAACGACATCTATCAATTGGTTTTTCACCATATACCACATCAGTCCTGCCGCTGCTGCAACAAGCACATAAAACCCGTAATACACGCAATTGATCGTAAGATTGATTTTCTTTTCCATGATATCAATTATGAATTATGCATTATATTAACCTCTAAACTCCGTCCGGTTCAGTATTGAGCGACCGAGCGTTATCTCATCGGTATATTCCAGTTCGTTGCCGATAGCCATACCGCGTGCTATCTGCGACACACGCACTCCCGTCTGCGCCAGGCGGCGATAGATGTAGAAATTGGTGGTGTCACCCTCCATGGTGGTCGGCAAAGCCAGTATCACCTCACGTATTTGCTCCGGCTCTATGCGGGCGACAAGCGAGTCTATCTCTATATCTTTCGGTCCGATGCCATCCATCGGCGAGATGATTCCGCCAAGTACGTGATACAGTCCGTTGTACTGACCGGTTTTCTCTACCGACATCACGTCCTGAATATTCTCCACCACACACACCGTCTGACGGTCCCGGCGGGTGGACTGACATATAGGACATACCTCCGTGTCAGATATGTTGTGACATATTCTGCAATAATGCACTTCTTTCTTCAGGCGGGTCAGCGAATCGGAAAACGCTTCCACCTCCCTCTCCGGCTGACGAAGCAGATGAAGCACAAGCCTCAAGGCTGTTTTTCTGCCAAGACCCGGAAGAGTTGAGAACTGATTGACAGCATTCTCAAGTAATATAGATGGATAATCGGACAAAACTGTTTGCTATTTAATAATTGACGATTATGCTATCGGCAATTTACTATTAAAATATGTACTGTTTTGCAGATATTCGCAAGCAAGCCCCATGCTGCCTTCATGCTATCGGTAAGCTCACGGTGTAATACCATTCTGCCCACTCCTTGCACACTGTTGCGTATCTATCTGCATATTTTTCGCGCAAAGATACGAAAATATTTCGACATATACACAGAATAGTTTGCATTTGGCATTTTTTTTGTAATTTTGCAAATGAAATACACTTGCAACAGAATATGAGAAATACGCTGAGACTTATACTGCTGTTTATTTGTTCTGCATTTGCAGTTCGTTCTTTCGCCGAGCAGAAACTGCGATATGAGACCTGTGTGATGAAAGACGAGGTCAAAACGCTGCGCATACGCTATGCCGGCACCACTCAACCCGAGCGGCCTGTTCTCACTCTCGGCAGCGACGAACAGTTGGAGATATCGTTCGACGAACTGAGTCACGACACGCGTAACTACACCTACACAGTGCTGCACCTCAATGCCGACGGCACTGAGAGCAGCCTCTCTTCCGGTGAATTTCTCCGCGGATTCACTACGCAGGACATCACTGACTACATGACCTCGCTCAACACTCAGCAACTCTACACGCACTACTCTTTTCTCTTCCCCAACGATGACATGCAGCCCACCGTAAGCGGCAACTATGCTCTGAAGATATATGAGGATGGCGACCGGGACAATGTAGTTGCATACGTGTGTTTCTCCGTGGTAGAACCAATGGTGAATATCGACATCAATGTGCGTGGCAACACCGACATCGAGCTCTCCGGCCGTTACCAGCAACTCGACATCGATGTCAGCTTCAAGGACGTGAATATCGTCAATCCTGCAGGCGACATCACCCTGCTCGTCCGGCAAAACGGCAGAACGGACAACGAAGTGTTCAACCCCAAGCCTACCTATGTGGAGAATCACCGCTTGCGCTACATCAACCAGAAGCAGCTGATCTTCGAGGCAGGCAATGAGTTCCGTCACTTTGACATTGCCTCACAGTATTTCAAAGGCTATAATGTGGACAAGATACACTTCGACCGCAACTACTACCACGCCTTCCTTTTCCCTGACGAAGTGCGTGCCGAGTCGCCTTATCTCACGGAATACGATGCCAACGGACAATACGTAGTGCATGCCGAGAAGGTGGAAGACGACGACACCGAGGCGGACTACATGTGGGTGCATTTCTTCCTGCCGGTTCAGAATCCGTGGTTTACGGGCGGTGTGTTTGTTTCGGGCGACCTTACCTACAACTGCTTCATGTCCGACAACCGCATGCAGTATGACAACGAGCACAAGGCCTACGTGCTCTCGCTCTATCTCAAGCAAGGAGCCTACGACTATCAGTATCTGCTGCTGGAGAAAGGCAAGACTCATGCCACCACCTTCACCGTTGAAGGCAGCTACTGGCAGACACAAAACGAGTACACCGTATATGTGTACTATCATCCTTTCGGCTCGCGTGCCGACCGTCTTATAGGTGTGAAGAGACTTTAGATTATACTCTGCCTGACCGCTTGACAGTCCCTACTCTTTTCCTCTCCGGCTATCTGTTTTCCACACTAACCGCATCAGTAGCGGAGGCAAGACAAACGCCATCAGCACAACTGAAAACATGCCGATGAAGGTCACCGTGCCAAGCGAATGCATTGCAGGGTGCTTGGCAAACACGAGCACTCCCATAGCAATCAGCATCAGCAGAGCGGAGAGTATGATAGACTGCTTGTACTGAGGCAATATTGGTTTGCCTGTCCGGTGTTCATACTGCAGACCTTCTACAATAAATATTGTGTAATCATCGCCTTGACCAAAGATAAAGGTGGCAAGAATCACGTTCACTATGTTGAACTGAATGCCCGTCAGTTGCATCACTGCCACTATCAATATCCAACTGACCAGCATTGGCAAGAATGCCACCAAGCCTGTCTTCACGCTCTTGAAACTGAAGCATAGGAACAGCAGCACTATCAGCGAGCAGACAAGTCCGATATAGTCGAAGTTGTCGTTGAGTGACGAAGCAATCATAGAGTTGAGTGCAGGCGAGTCGAAACGCCCCGGCCATAGTGCCGCGAGAGTGGCAGGGTCCTCAAGATCGGCAACACGGAAAGGCTCGGTAATGATTGTGCAGAAAGGCTGAAAAGCATCATCACGGAATCCGGCAAGTTCTGCCTCCCGGCTGATAGTCCTGGCAAGAGCATCTGCATCGTGCTCATTCCAGAACATGTTCCACAGCTCTACCCTTCTGCGGAGTTCTTCCCTTGCACTGCTTACCAGGTATGCAGGCTCGTCATCGTCCTGTGCCATCGACTCAAACATGCTGAAGTCTGCACGCTGCTGCTCTGTCATATAGTTGATATGCGAGAGGTTACTGTCGAACAACGGCTGCTGTTTTATGAATGGCACGACAAGTGCAAGCGCGAGAACCGGTAACACTATCCATATAGCATACCGGCTGACTGCATCAGTCTTTATCCGTGGCAGAGGCAACTCTCTGACTCTTGTATTTGTTTTACTCATCAGATGCGGCAATACCAGCACACAGAACAGAATGGTGCCTACCAGCATTACCGATGCGAACAGACCTAACTGACGCAGAGCAACAGCGTCAAGCGGAAGCAAAGTAAGGAATGCACCGACAGTGGTGATGTTTCCCACGATGAGTGGTGAAAGCACCTCCTCCAGTGTCCGGCGCACAGAGCCGGTATAGCGACGGTGGACAAGCAGGTGCAACGGATAATTGACTGCTATTCCTATCAGTATTCCTCCTATACCAAACACTATCGCGCTAACACTCTTGCTCATCAGTGCAAGAGCCGCCATTCCCATCAACCAGCCGAAACCTACTGACAGAAGAATAAGCAGTATGTCTGTCTTTCTGGGGAAGGAATACAGAAGCAGAAGGACAAGAAGCAGGAATGTAAGGGACAGCACCATGAAGGTGTCTTTCTTTATACGCTGTGCATTGCCTGCAGCCACAACAGGCGCACCCAACAGACGCACATCGACCGTGGAGAAGTTCTGCATCACACTCCCGCACTGAGTCTGAAGCGAATCTACAAGACCGGCATTCCTATTCGACTCGGTGCTGCCGTATGGGGAAGTGACAAAAGCAAAGCCCATGTTTCCATCACGTGTCATCATATATCCGTCGTGCGACATAAAGGCAGTCTGTGCTCCAGCATACTGTCCGCTCGCACCTTTGGAAAGCGGAACAAGACGCAAGGGGTCACACATCACCGACCTGCGCATAATACTCATGCCGGGCATTGAGAGCATCTGTTTGTCAAGCAGCAGCCGGTCATGAACGCCATTGCTGCCGATTATACTGTCAAGACGCTGATAGTCCGCATCTTGAAGAAAATAAGGCAAATGGGAATAGACAAAGTCAAGTCGGTCGAGATATGCTGTCAGGTCAACCTCCGATACTGCTTGAGGCACCTGCTCTGAGAACATGTCAATCGCACTGCAGATGCTGTCAATGTCCTGCCCCTGGAATATCACCACAATCTTGTCCGCATCACTCATCAGTGAATACACCTCTGCCGACTCCTTGTACTCGTCTGTCACGGGCAGAAAGTCCATTATGTCCTCATTGAAACGAAGGCGAGACGCCAGGACTGAGAGCAGTATGACAACCACTGCCAGCACTGACCACAAAACAGCTTTGTGGGTGGTCAGCCAATCGTATGTTCTTAGCAGAAACGACACGGGACTTCTGTTTTAAAGAGTTTGCTTGAGCTTAGGGTGAGGTTTGGATGAACTAAGGGCAGATATATCTATCTCTCGTCTATGAACTTCACAGGCTTGCGGCTCTTGGCAGGGAAGTTAATTGCCTGTATGACGTCTGCGGGAAGAATCTCAATATCGGGAGCGACACGCAGTCGTGCACGGAAACGGTCTTTCAGATTCTTTATCACTTCATCATGCTGCAGGCTGTTGTCTCTCAATCCGATACGCACCAGCACCTCGTCAGTGCCTGCAGCAGAAGTGCGTACTACTACCACATAGTTTTGCACGTAGTCGGTGTTGTCAAGCACATCGTTGATAGCAGGGGGATACAGTGTGGTGCCTTTCAGTTTTATCATGTTGTTCTTTCTGCCTACCAGAGGTGTCAGACGATATGAGTTTCTGCCGCATAGGCATGGCTGTACAATCTTTGCTGCTATATCACCTGTCTTAAATCGGAGTAGCGGCATTCCTTCCACGCCCAGAGTTGTCACCACCACTTCACCCTGCTCTCCGTCGGGCACCACATTGCCCTTCTCATCAACTATCTCTACAATGATCAATTCAGGATGGACATGTCCGCCACAGCCATACTCGCACTCTGAGAATGTTGCACTCATCTCCGTTGAGGAATATGTTGCATACAGTTCCACTTCGGGCCATTGTTCGTGTATACGCTTGCCAAGCAGGTTGAGATTGAACTGCTGGTCGCGCAATCCTTCGCCTATGCCTATTATTTTCTTCACAGAGCAGTTTCTGTAGTCTATGCCATGCTGTTTGGCATATTCCACCAGTCTCAATATAAAACTCGGCACGCACATAATGGCCGTAGGATGAAGCCGCTGGATAGTATCCCATTGCAGTTCTGGTATTCCGTTGCCCACACGAATCACTCCTGCACCAAGTTTTCTCAACCCGAGGAAATAAGCCATGCCTGCCATGAAGCGCTTGTCGAGAGTAGTCATCAGTTGTACTACCGACTCTTCCGTTATGCCTGCACATGCAAACGACTTGTGCTCATTGTAGGCAAGTCTCTGCAAGTCCTTCTCGGTGCATGCGAATGTGACCGGGTCACCCATTGTTCCCGATGTGGTCACATAGTCAATCACCTTGCTCTCAGGGCAGCAAAGAAAATCACGATTGTACTTATGCAGCTGCTCTTTCTCGGTGAAAGGCAGTTGTTGCAAGTCTGCAATACACCTGATTGAATCAAGATTGATATTCTTCTCCTTGAACATTCGCTGATAGTAGGGCGAATGAGTAGCAAGATAATGCATCTGCTTCTGCAACAAGTCTTCTTGCAGTCTTACTATTTCTTCTCTTGAAGCAAATTCGATATCCATGTCTCAAATTCTTTTTTCCATTGGCGGCTCTCCTCTGTGCCTTTCTCTTCAGAGGCTCCGAAGCCATGTCCGCCTGTGTTATACTGTATATATCTGTGTTCCACACCTTGTGCTGTCAAGGCCGAGTCAAGCAGTTCACTGTTCTGATATTTCACTATAGGGTCGTCCTTGCAATTGACGAGTAGTACCGGCGGGCAATCCTTGGTTATATGTTTCTCAAGCGACAGCGAGTCGCGCATCTGTTTGTTCCACTGCCCCCACACTCCCAATGCCCCACGCCGGCTGCGCGTGTGTGTATATTGCTTGCTGCTCATGCTCACCACAGGATAGATGCTGCATACGAACTTAGGTTTATGGCAGGTTCTGTTATATACGTACGATGACATTGCAAGATGCCCTCCGGCAGAGAATCCCATCACTCCTATCATCGCTGTATCCAGCCGGTCGGCTGCTGAGCGGGAATATACAAATTGCAGTGCGTCTTCCACATCTTCAAGCATGTCAGGATACTTGTTTCCCAAACCGAGCACACGGAAACCTGTAATATATGCAGCCACCGTAGCCACCCTGTACTTCAGCAGATACGCATTTATCCCCATGCCGTTCAGCCACTCGCATACACCTGTTCCCTCGGTTTTCATATCGTGCCACGAGTAACTTCCCCCCGGGCAGACAATAATGGCAATACCCGTGTTCTTAGCCGAATCGGCAAGATATGGTTGCAGTGTCACCCTACCCTTTGCACCTCTTGCACCGTCACGCAGAGCATACTCTCTCTTTGCATTCAGCGGAACAAGCGCCATCAGCAGTAAAAACACTATGAGCGATAGTTTTCTCATTCAGCCAGATCATCGGTTTCAATCAGGTTGTAATAGTACTTGCGTATATTCTTGGTCCGTTCTCTGTATCCGACACCGTACGTTGTATCGTCAGGCAGTATCTCCGGAAGTATCGTCACAGTGATTTCACTTGGCGAACCTATTATATACGGACTCTTCTGCAGAGCATCTATATGTCCCCGCATAAGCAGAGGCCTTATCGGGAGATTGAGTTCTTCTGCAAGGAAGAATGCTCCTTTATGGAATCTCCCCAACTCACCTGTCAGGCTTCTTGTTCCTTCCGGAAAGATAGCCACCGAATAGCCCTCTTCCACTCTGCGGCGCACATCAGGAACGAAGTTGTCCATTCCTTCCTCCATACGTATTATTCCCATAGCCCGTGCCAGAGTACCGAACAGAATGTTGTTTGCCACCCAGCGTTTGCCCACCAGCACCAGATTCTCATGCATCGACAGCAGACTCAGCACGTCAAGCACAGATGAGTGATTGGCGATATAAATGGCAGGCTTACTGAAATCTATAGGTGTTGCACCTTTTGCCAGTTTCACCTTGTAGTCGGAGAATGCAAACACTCTCATGAACCAACCTGTGGCACTACCCAACACGCGCCTCAGCTTCTTCGGGAAACTGGGTTTTCTGCCTTCAAACAATGTAAGTACTAACAGGGCCAGATTCAGATACAGGCACAGAAAAGCAAACAAGATAGAGAAGAATACGGTATTGAACCAGCGGCGAGGCAAGCCATATATAACAGCCAGCACGCAGAGAATAGTATTCAAAACGGATATCCTGCCAAAGTCGCGGGCAGGGCGGAAATAGCTGACACGCTCTTCCTTGGGAGGATAATACACGCGTATCGGCACTGAAACCAATGACACATTGGCCCAAGTAGTGAAAACAAGCAACAGCAACTCAGCTTCATACCGGTTGGTCATCAACCATTCGCCATGTAGTCTGTCAAGAGGATACACGCGGAAACCGGTCTGCGTGTCGGGCAGGTATGTTCCTGTCTGTATGCAATACCAGAAGTTGGAGAACTTGTTGGCAAACGTGTTCTTGCCCGGCATATTCTCCTGCCTCAGTTCACGACTGCCCACTATCAATGCCTCAGGGCGGATCTTTGAGGCTCTTATCATCTTCGGAAGATCTTCAGTGTAATGCTGACCATCGGAATCAAGCGTCACCACGTGAGTATAACCCATCTCTCTCGCTTTCCTGAAACCGGTCTTCAGAGCATAGCCCTTGCCTCTGTTTTTCTCGTAGTGTACTATCGTTAGTCGCTCATCCTTTATCAGCTCAAGGCTCTCAAGAGTTCCGTCTGTAGCACCGTCAACCACCACTATCACCGGTAGATATTCCAGTGTTTTCCTGACAACATCTGCAGCAGTTGCCACATTGTTGTAGGTCGGTATGAGGGCACAATACTTCATTATGGTCATAAGCAGCCGTGTTCCACTTTCGCATTTCTGAACACTATCTCTGTTTTGTCTCCTGTAGGCTCGGTCAGTACTACCTGTTTCGCCACCTTGTTCTCGAACAGAATCCGTATCTCGCTGAACATCTTCCTCAGTTGCTTGGGTAGCGGACTGACTGTCTGCCATCCGTCTTCTGCAACTTGCTCCGACACAATCAGGTCGCGTATGTAGTTAAGCATCTGTGCCGGCAGTCTCGCTTCTGTCTTTCCTTCGTACTGCCACTGTATATTCTGCGGCGCCTCAAACCTCATATGGCCTGTCATCACTTGCGGCTCCACAAGCAAGTCCGATGTACGTGTCTGTACAAAATCAGCGTCAAAAAGACTCACAAACAATATGATTATCAAAGTCTTCATTTCGTAAGGAAATAGCAACCGGCAAGAATCAGTGCTATCCCTGCCCACTGCCAATAGTTGATACTCTCATGAAACACCCACATTGCCGCCAGCATACCGAACACGAAACTCAACGCTGTCAGCGGATAAGCATTGGAGAGCGGGAAATGCCGCAAGATATACATCCACAGCAGACCTGCACCGGTAAAAAGCACTCCGCAGCACGCCAGCTGCCAATTCAGAAGCAGAGAGTGGACAAAGAAATCCCATTTGCTCTGTGTCTTGTCCATACTCAGCACTGCCAGCTTGAGCATAACCTGACCTCCGCACAACAGTGCACTCTGTAATATCGACAACAATACAAGTTTCAGCATGCCATCACTTTTGCTATTGCAATATTCTCAGCAGCCATTCCGGCTTTCTCCAGATACTCTTGCCAGCCCTCTGCCACCTCGTCGAATCCGCATACCAACACCGACTTTGCTTCTCCCGACATCAGCAGCAATGCTGCATGTGCTTCTGCTTCGGCCATACTGCCCTTGCCGTGCGAGAAAGTGGTGTTGTAACCCTTGCACGACAACAACCTTGCCAAAGTGCCTGCTGCATTGTTATGGGTGGACGACATGAACTGCATCGGACTCAATCCTTCTTCTCCGGCATCAGTCAGCTGCTTCAATAGTTCTATTGTGGGAATCATGCCACCCCACTCTGTGCCGACTACTATTGCATCAGGCATTTCTATACCTGCCTTCTGCAATGCCTTCTTGGCTGCAACAACCAGTTGCCTTAGCATAGGTGTCATTCTGCGTGCCTGCATTGCAGGAATATAGGTCTTGTAGTCATCCTGCTCTTCAGCTGCGACTGACTCTGTCATACCTATTTGCTGTATCTTGTCAAGCGGTGGCAAATCGTGCTCGTCAGCACTGAGAATGATGCTTGTGTCGTTACCTCCGAAGCCGAACGCATTGCTCATGGCGTAACTATAGCCGTTCGCCGCCATTCGCCACATAGTAAAGCATAATTCTATGCTTCCGCTGGCAGAGGTAGTATGGCCTGTCAAAGGTTTGGTGGACTCGGTCAGAGGCATGTTTTCACCGTACAAACGCTCTATGGCACGCATCTCGCTTGCATCGTTGTTTGGTGTTGCTGTGCCGTGTGCATTAAGATATTTTATCAGAGAATAATCCAGACCGCTCATTCTTATAGCCTGAGCCATTGCCTCGTATGCACCATCGCCTTCAGGTGATGAGGCAGTGGCATGATACGCATCGCAGCGGTTACCATATCCTGCCACGTATGCATATATCTTTGCTCCGCGCTTCTTGGCCTCTTCTGCATCTTCCAGCACAACATACGCTGCACCTTCGCCGAGGTTTATTCCGTCGCGCTCAGCGTCAAACGGTCTGCAGACACTCTTTGAAAGAATACCTAAAGCACCGAAACCATTCAAATGGAAACGGGTCAGGGCTTCTGTTCCGCCGGCAATGACACGCTTTGCTATTCCTGCTCTGATAAGCATCACACCCGTCACTATCGCATTCAGAGCAGACGAACAGGCTGTGGATATTGTCGTTGAATCAGCCAGTCCGAAGCACTGCTGAAGCATCGTGGCAGTCATGCCAGCCTCATGCTGCAAGATAGTATCCAGATGAGTATAGTCGCCTTGTTGCCACTCTTTGTAGTACTGCTCAGTCAGGTCCATGCCACCTACCGTGGTGCCATTCAGCAGTTGCATCCGGGAAAGCATTTCTTTCGATAGACGCGAGTCCGCTATTGCCTCTTTCAGGGCTATCATACCAAGCAGCGCATTTCTGCTTATCAGAGCATTCTCGTCCTGCCCGGCAAGCCTTGCAAGTTGTGCATTACTGAGTCCTACTTCGCCGACAGGCCACTCTGTGTGCTCTGTCCGCAGTATCTCGGCAGGAGCCACACGCGACTTGCCCGCAAGCAAATTTTCGCGGTTCTGCTCTGCTCCCACTCCTAATGCAGAGATTATTCCTATGCCTGTGATAGCAATTTTCATTTGGTGCGGTTGGCCTCTATATACTCAGCCATTGCATTTATGCTGGCAAACACAGCCTTCGACTGACTGCGGTCATGAAATTTGATTCCGTAGTTCTTGTCAAGCACCATCAGCAGTTCAAGCGCATCAATCGAATCCAGTCCCAGACCTTCGCCGAACAATGGCGCAGCATCGTCTATGTCGGCAGGAGTAAGGTCCTCCAGATTCAGTGCATTTATAATCTGCTGTTTCAGTTGCTCTTTCAATTCGTTGATTTCCATTTCTGTTATATAGTATAAAATATTATTATTCCCTCTTTAACAATCGCAAATGGGCAGTGTAATTATCTGCTGCCACGCATTCCACCCATCCTGTTATCATCGTTTTCACCGATGGATTCATACCTGTTGCCTCTATTAACACATCCAGCTTATCCTCACTTGGCAGCACGTAGAATGCCGTTTCACCGTAGATATGCTGCCTTATTGCTATCTCACCCGTCACAATATTGGGCAGTGTATATACAAACAATGCCGGTGATGGAAAATAGTTCTCTTTGTCCGATATGGTTGCTTCGTAGTCCGTATCGTTCTTAAGTGAGGCCGAATGGTTGGCCATCACTATTGCCGTCGTCTCGCTTTCCGCCTCTGCTCCGGCCTTCTGCAACAACAGTTCCGTCCCCACAAATCCCAATTGGGCGAGTGTGTCCATCTTGTAGAATTTAGGGTAGTTGCCTATTGCGGTTTTGTATATCTCCTTCAGATTGTCACTGCTGCTGAGCCTTACCTCTGCAACTTCTTCCCACTTGCTTCTGTCAGCCTGCAGTTCCCCGCAGTTGCCTGCTTCCGCCTTTGTCCATGCCACTGCTGCATTCACGCCTCCAAAGCCTGAGAGCAGCTTGATAAACGATTTTCCGCACGATTGTCTCTCTGTCTGTGACAGATTCACTCCGTATGTTGTCCCCTGTTCTGTATATCCCTTGCTTGGCAATATTATGTCCTCGTCCAGCGCATGCATCGACAATATCGTCTCCAGCAGTCCTGCCGCACCCATGGTATGGCCGTAATATCCTTTCAGCGCACTCACTGGCAACCGGTCCAACCCTGCCCTGTGCAGTGCCAACGACTCCATCTCGTCGTTATATAGTGTTCCTGTGCCATGCACACTGACCATCGCCAAATCCTCTGCATCCGTCAGCCTCTTCATGTCCTCAAGACAACGCCAGCTGCCTTCTGCTGTTCTCGATGGGCCGCTTATGTGATTGGCATCGTTGTGAATGGAACCTCCCAACAGCTGCCATTCTCCTTTCACTTTGCTCGACAGCACAAGTGTTGCCGCTGCCTCGCCCGCATTCAGTCCTTTCCTCTCCTTGTCAAAAGGTCTGCACTGCTCGTCCGATAATGCCTTGAACGACTGGAAGCCGGATACTATAAACTCCGACTGCACATCGCATCCCACTATAACAGCTGTATCGAATTTCTTTGCTATCAGCAGTCTCCATGCAGTCAGTTGTGCCGACACGCCTGACGTACAGGCTGTTGAAACAACTATAGGCTGCACCTCATTGCCAAAATACATTGCCACTTTCTTGGCTGAATCAGCAGGCGACGACCAGATGTTTCCTTTCGTCGTACTCACTATGAATACGCACGACTTGCTGCTTACGTCGATATCTTTTCCTTGCAGAGCGCATTCCACTGACCTTATACACAATGCCTCAAATGCCGTATATCCCTCTATCGCAGGCAATTCTTCAAAGAACGAACCTACTACAGACTCCTGCAGCCTTGCTCCATGCACATCCTCATGCTTCATAAGAGCTGTCCTGCCTGCCCTTACAGCTCTTAGGTTCTCCTCCGTTGTCAATCCCAATGGAGACATTATGTTGTCTGAAATAGCACTAATCATCTCATTGTTTTCCTTGATTCCAGAACTGATAGAAGTGAAACCATTGAAGCGGATACTTCTCAAGTATAGTCTCCATTTCATCGGCGAATCGGTTTAATATCATGCTCGCCTTGCTTTTCGCATCTCCTTCTTCCCTGCCTGTCGCTAATTCGCGGATATATAGTGTGTAAGTATCAGCTTTTTCTCTCATCATGAACATCGTTATCACCGGCACGCCCTCTATTGCTGCCACGCGGTACGGTCCTTCCGGAAATGCTGCTTCGTTGCCCAGCAACGGTGCAGTCATAGTCCTTCCGCCGTAAAACATCCTGTCTCCGTGGATCGACAGTATCTCCCCTCTGCTGAGCGCATTGTGCATTTCAAATATGTGACTTCCGTCCTTCTGCATAGGAAGGAAATACAGCCCCATTCTGTTGAACATTCTTTCCCGGTTGCTGTTTACGGTATCTGTATCACCTGTCCACAGGAGTACACACATTGGCTTCTTCGTTTGGGTCACATAACCTGCCAGCTCCTGATTCCCTATGTGTGAAGATATCACTATGAATCCACCGCTTTGCTTCTGCAACCTGTCTATCAAATCTCCACCTTCTATTCTGACGTTGAAGCTTCTTCCGCTATATGCCGCGAATCTGTCCAGTATAACCTTGCCGAACTCGAAGTAGTTCCTGTACAGCAATATGCACGATTCCAGTCTTCCTTTCTTCTGACAATGTCTCCAGTAGTAGTATATTCCTTTCGTACCGCTTGGTGCGAATATTATGTAGCCCAGCACCCAGACTGCAACCAGCGGATAAAGCCAACGGGGAGAAACATGTGAGAATATGCGTATCAGGCTTTGCTGCATACGCTCTGTTCCTCCTGTCCTGCCTGTCCATGCTTTGTCCATGCTTATCTTGCTTGTTGGCTGCGTGATACTTTATGCAAATTTCTGCCTTACGGCATCTTTGTTACTATCAGGTTATAGAAGTCATCTAACGTACGCAGACTGGCCATCTCCTGGTTCGTCAGTCTGACACCGAACTTCTCATCTACAGAGATTATCACATCTACTACGTCCAAACTGTCTATTCCAACATCTTCACGCAGCCTTGCGGTAGGAATAAGTTTCTCTACCGGAATCTCAAAGTCTTCTACAAGAAAACCATTGACTATCCGAACTATATCTTCTTTGGTTGTCATGGCGTTTGTTGTTATTTCTTCTTGCAAATCAGTATAGAATGACTTCCCATACCTATATTGTCGTGTATCTTCTCTATCTCCAGGCCGGACTGAGATATCAGCCTGCTCATATCGTCGGTGTTGTACATCTTGCTGTTGCCATTGGCAAGGGCCGTGAAATACAGACTCGTCATGGTCAGCGACATTGCTGCCGGCTGATATTTCTGTCTGTCCCACAATGTCTCCATTATGTATATTCTGTTGTTCTCATCCAATATCTCGCCTGCACGCCTCAGTATTGATGTTATCTCCGCTTCCGAAAAGCAGTCCAGGAACTGCGACATCCATATCACATCGTAATGCGTGTCACTTGGGAATGACGTGCTGTCATCAAGCAGGTTCATTGCGTATGCATGTATCCTGTCTGCAGCAGGATGACCTTCTGTCTGCTTCCGCATCATCTCAAGCTGCTGCTTCAGGTCGCATATCGTCACCTCGACATTATTGTCGTATTCCACCACCCTTCGCGCAAACTTGCCTGTATTGCCGCCTACGTCAAGCAAACTCTTCACATCACCTGTGAATATTATCTTCAGTGCCTCTTCAAACGAGTGGTCAGAGTAGTAATGGTCGAATCCGAACCATGATTTCTGCACCTGCTCCGGTAGCGATGACAAGCCTTCATATATTGTCTTCCAGTTTCCGAAGTGTCTGAGTCCTGCAGGTTTTCCTGTCTCAAGCGCCTCATCCAGCAGAAACCAACCCTCGTAATTCACATCATGATTGAAGTCTATATCTACTCTTATCAGCGGGTCATTCAGCAAGAACCATCCCGTCTTGGCAAGACTATATACATCGGTCTCTGCATCAATCATTACTGCATGCATCGTAAGCGCCGCTTCCATCAGACATTTCACAGCATAACTTGTCAAGCCTGTTGCCTGCTCTATCTCCTCCGCCGTCTGTCCTTCCGTATGCTTGTCCAGCAGTTCAAGTATGCCGTACTTGTTCAGCAGTCTCGCCACTTGAAACACTACAGGTCCCCACGATATCAGATGAGCCAACTCTTGTGCTTCTGCAGCTGAATATTGCTCTTTCGTATATTGTTTCCTCAGTTGTTCTGTCAGTGTCATAGCTTCTTCAGATATTCCGTCACGCGCTCTATGTCCTCATAAAATGGTGTGTCTTCTTCTATCGTAGGAGTCAGGCGACGCACTTCGTCATACACTTTGCCCGTCTGCCGGCTTAGTCTGTTTCTCATATCAAGACAGTCCGTTGCCTGAGCCAGTGCCATCACAAGTATGCTCATCACCTGATAAGCATTCTCTATCACATGCCTCGTCAGCAGTGCCGTATTCGTTCCCATCGACACAATGTCCTGATTGTCATTGTTGTTAGGTATCGAGTGTACGTAGTTAGGCATGGCAAGAGTCTGGCTCTCGGCTGTGGTTGAAGTGGCAGTAAACTGGCACGCTTGCATTCCGTAGTTCAACCCGAGCACTCCTTTATTCAGGAAAGGAGGCAATATGCCGTTTATCCTGTCGTGGAACAAATAGTTCAGTTGCCTCTCCGCTGTCATTGTCAGCCTTACCAAAGCTATCTTCACCTTGTCTTCCTCAAGCGAGATGTAGTCTCCGTGGAAATTGCCTCCGTGATATACATTCTCCGTTACAGGGTCAACTATCGGATTGTCCGATGCCGAGTTCAGTTCTTCTTCTATCACTTGTCTTGCATGCTGCAGTGTCTCATATATTGGACCCAGTATCTGCGGTGTGCAGCGCAGGGAGTAGTATGCCTGCACCTTGTCACGGAACACTTTCACGTCTTTGTGTCCGTGGGCGTATAGCCAGTGTTCTCTCTTCTTCAGGCAGGCAGAACTGTCAGCTATCTTACGCATCTCTGCAGCTATATATTGCTGGCCGGCATGTCTCCTGTATTCATTCAGCGGCTCCGACATACAGTCGTCATACGACTCTGCTATCTCATTTATCCACACCGATGTAAGTATCGCCCATCTGAGCAGATTCTCGGCATTCAGCTGGTTGATGGCGCTTATTCCCGTCATCACGCTTGTTCCGTTCGTGGTGCTCAGCCCCTCGCGAATATGAATCTGCATCGGCTTCAGGCCGCATTCTGCCATTACTTCGGCCGTATCTCGCCACTCGCCTTGGTAATGAACCCTGCCCTCGCCTATCAGGCAGAGTGCTATGTGAGCCAATTGTACAAGGTCGCCGCTTGCTCCTACACTCCCGTGCTCGGGCACAAACGGAATGATATTTCTGTTCACAAACTCTGTCAGCAATGTCACTGCCTCAGGGTGAATACCGCTCTTGCCCTGTACAAAACTGCCTAAACGGGCTATCATGGCCGCTCTCACATACTCGTCAGGCAATGCATTGCCGGCACCAGTGGAGTGACTTCTGATTATGTTGTATTGCAGATCCTTCAGGTATTGGTCATCCACTCTCCATTGTGCCATCGGACCAAAACCCGTGTTTATTCCGTAGATAACCTTCTCATGCGAGAATTTTTCAAGAAAATCATAGCTTCTGCCGACTTCCTCAAGTGTCTGCTTATCCCACTCCAGCCGTGCGGAGCCGTATATTATGTCGTGTATTAGTTGTATGTCTATCATTTCTTTCCTGTACTCTCTCTAAAACGTTCTATTACGCTCTCTGTGAGCATTGTTCGACCATAGCCGCCGTCATTGTATATCGTCTGCATCGTAACCTTCTTCATAAGGTCTGAGAACAATGCCACGCACACGTCTGCACAATCATCTGCACTGGCGTTGCCAAGAGGCGAAAGGTCTTCTGTGTACTCGTAGAAATGGTCCATCTCTTTCCACACACCTCCTGCCTTTGTCTGCGTCGGAGACTGACTGACAGCGTTTATTCTTACGCCGCGCTTTTCTCCATACACTGCACCCATCTGGCGCACTATCGACTCAAGCAGTGCCTTGGCGTCTGCCATGTCGTTGTAGCCGTGCATATATCTCTCCGAGGCTATAAACGATAGTGTCACCACGCTTCCGCCTTCGGCTATGGCATCTGTTTCCATCGCGGTTTTCAGTATCTTATGCAGACTTATTGCAGATATATCTATTGTACGCTTGAAGTACTCATAGTTCAAGTTCTCATAACTCAGGTGCCTTCTCAGGTTCACACTCTGGGCGACTGCATGAAGCACGAAATCTATCTTGCCGCCAAGCAGCTCCTGAGCCTTTGCCAACAGTTGGCTTATGTCTGTCGTGTTGGTAACATCGCAAGCCAGCAGAGGCATATCGTTTTCCTCTGCCAACCTGCGTATATCACCCAGTTTTATGGCTGACTCCACGTTGCTTAACACCAGCTGCGCACCTTCCTCCTGACACCGCTTGGCTACATGCCAGGCAAGCGATCGCTCGTCCAATGCTCCGAATATCAGCCCTTTCTTATTTCTTAATATTCCCATTGATATCTTCTGCTGTTCACAGGTTCATCGGTTAACCGGTTCGCCCGTTCAAAGCTCTTTCTTAACTTCAACTTCCTCGAATGCTTCTATTATATCGCCTTCCACCACATCATTATATGACTTCAGGTTCAAACCGCATTCCGTGTTCACACCTACTTCCTTCACGTCGTCCTTCTCACGCTTGAGCGATGCCAGGTCACCGGTGTGTATCACGATTCCATCGCGGATTACGCGAACCTTGTTCGTACGTTTGATCTTGCCTTCACGCACTATGCAACCGGCTACGGTACCCACCTTCGTGATTCTGAAGGTCTGAAGAACTTCCAATGTTGCTGTCACTTCCTCCTTTAGCTCCGGAGCAAGCATACCTGCCATAGCGGCTTTGATTTCCTCTATTGCGTCGTAGATAATCGAGTACAGACGTATGTCTATCTCCTCTTTCTCTGCCATCTTTCTGGCTGTAGCCGTCGGGCGCACTTGGAAACCTACGATGATAGCGTCCGAGGCCTCGGCAAGCAATATATCTGAATCCGATATTGCACCCACTGCCTTGTGAATCACGTTCACCTGTATGTTTTCTGTGGAGAGTTTTATCAGCGAGTCCGACAATGCTTCTACCGAGCCGTCCACATCACCTTTGACGATGATGTTCAGCTCCTTGAAGTCACCTATTGCCAGTCTGCGGCCTATCTCTTCCAGACCTACGTGTTTCTTTGTTCTGATTGATTGCTCGCGCTGCAGTTGCTCGCGTCGGTTCGCAATCTCTCTGGCTTTCTGTTCGGTGTCCATCACATTGAACTCGTCACCTGCTTGGGGAGCACCGTTCAGACCAAGTATCAGTGCAGGCTCGCCCGGCTTGGCCTCTTTTATTCTCTGGCCGCGCTCGTTGAACATAGCCTTTATCTTGCCGTGTGCTGTTCCTGCAAGAACTATGTCACCCATGTGCAGTGTGCCGTCGCTGACCAGCACGGTAGCCACATAGCCCCTGCCCTTGTCAAGCGATGACTCTATTATAGAGCCTTTTGCCTTGCGTTTCGGGTTGGCTTTCAGTTCAAGCAGTTCTGCTTCAAGCAGTACCTTTTCCAGCAGTTCGAACACGCCGTCGCCTTTCTTGGCGCTTATGTCCTGACTCTGATACTTGCCGCCCCAGTCCTCTACAAGGATGTTCATGTTGCTCAGCTGCTCCTTTATCTTGTCCGGATTGGCACCGGGCTTGTCACATTTGTTTATCGCAAATATCATGGGCACACCTGCTGCCTGGGCGTGATTTATCGCCTCTACAGTCTGAGGCATCACGGCATCGTCCGCTGCTACGATAATAATCGCTATATCTGTCACTTTGGCACCGCGGGCACGCATCGCCGTAAATGCTTCGTGACCGGGAGTATCAAGGAAGGTGATGTGCTGACCGTTCTTCAGGCGCACGTTGTACGCACCTATATGCTGGGTTATACCGCCTGCCTCACCGGCTATCACGTTCGTGTTTCTGATGTGGTCAAGCAGTGAAGTCTTACCGTGATCCACGTGGCCCATCACTGTCACAATCGGACATCTCGGCACCAGATCCTCAGGATTGTTGTCATCATCGTCACCTATGTCTTCCACAACCTTGGCACTCACGTATTCTGTCGTGTAACCGAATTCTTCGGCCACAATGTTGATTGTCTCTGCGTCCAGTCGCTGGTTGATGCTTACCATCAGTCCGAGCGACATACATGTAGCAATGACTTGGTTTACAGAGATATTCATCATTGTCGCCAACTCGTTTGCCGTAACAAACTCTGTCAGTTTCAATACCTTCGATTGTGCTGCCTCTTGCTCGAGCAGTTCTTCTTGATGGTGGCGTATGTTCTCCCTCTTCTCCTTTCTGTACTTCGCACCCGAGCTCTTGCCCTTGCCGGCTTGCATGCGGTTCAGCGTCTCTTTTATCTGGCGTTGTACCTCCTCGTCGTCCACTTCCACGCGTATTGGCTTCTTCGATTTGCCCGCCTTTCCGCCTTTCTTGAAGTCCGGATTGTTTACGTCTACCTTGTCCTTTCTGATGCGTTCGCGTTTGCGCTTTCCGCCTCCTGCTGCATCTTCCGGCTTCGGAGCTCCGCCGCCCATCTGCTGTTTCCGTTGCTCGCGCAGTTGCTTTTTCTCCTCCTTCGTCTTCTTTGTAGGATGAGTCTGCTGGTTCAGGGTGTCGAGGTCTATTCTTCCTACCACCTTCGGAGCCTTCTTCAGTACAGGCTTGCCTAATGTGAACACCTCGGGAGCCTTCTTTGGTTCCTCTGCAATCACTTCTTCTGGCTTGGTCTCTGGCTCAACAGGCTGCTTGGGCTCTTCCTTCACTTCCGGCTTGGGCTCTGGTTTGACTTCAGGCTCCTGCTCGGCCTTCACTTCCGGTTGAGGCTCAACCTTCTCTGCTTTTGGCTCAGTCTTCTTAGGCTTGGGCTCTTCTGCCACCGGCTGGGGCTCGGTCTCCTCTTTCGCTTTTTTCTTCTTCGGATTGAGGTCTATCTTGCCCACCACCTTCGGTTGAGGTACGGTCTTCTTCTCAGGCTCTTTCGGCTGCTCAGGCTCTACGGTCAGGGTCTGAGGTATCTCTCTCTCCTGACGCTCCTGCTGCATGCGCTCAGCCTCCATCTTCAATGCCATATCCTTGTTGAATTCTTTGGCTAACAACAGGTACAGGTCGTCGTCTATCCTTGTGTTAGGATCGGTTGCGACTTCCTTGCCGTGTTTTGCTGCAAACTCAACAGCTGTGGACATTCCGATGTTCAGTTCCTTACATGCTTTGATCAGTTTTATTGCCATATTCTGTGATTGGTTGTGTTGTGTTCTACTTTTGTTATTTGACTTCTTATTTTCCCCTGTAACCGGTAACCAGTAACCAGTAACCAGTCACCCGTAACCATTACTCCGCGAACTCCGCAGCAAGCACTTTCAGTACTTCGTCTATGGTCTCTTCTTCCAGATCCGTGCGGCGAAGCAGTTCTTCTTTCTTCTCGCCGAGCACCGACTTGGCGGTATCCAGTCCTATTGCCTTGAACTGGTCAAGTACCCACTGGTCGATTTCGTCGTTGAACTCGTCCAGGTAGATATCTTCTGTGTCTTCTTCGTCCATTTCGCGGAACACGTCTATCTGATAGCCGGTCAGCATCGATGCCAGACGGATGTTGAAGCCGCCCTTGCCGATTGCCAGACTTACCTCGTCGGGCTTCAGATATACATTGGCCTGCTTCTCCTCCTCATTGATTTCCATCGATGAAATCTTCGCCGGAGCAAGTGCACGCTGTATGTACAGATTGATGTTGCTCGTGTAGTTGATAACGTCTATATTCTCGTTCCTCAGCTCACGGACTATACCGTGAATACGGGCTCCTTTTATACCTACGCACGCACCCACGGGGTCGATACGCTCGTCAAAACTCTCCACTGCAACTTTCGCACGCTCACCAGGAACACGGGCGATATTCTTGATTGCTATCAGTCCGTCGTGTACTTCCGGCACTTCTTGCTCGAACAGTCTCTGCAGGAACAGAGGCGATGTGCGCGACAGGATGATCTTCGGGTTCTGGTTTTTGTTCTCAACAGATACGACAACCGCTCTCACCACGTCACCTTTTCTGTAGAAATCCGTCGGAATCTGGTTTTGCTTCGGCAGATACAGCTCGTTGCCGTCCTCGTCCAATAGCAGCATTTCCTTTTTCCATACCTGATACAGTTCGCCTGTTACCACCTGACCCAGCATATCCTTGTATCTCAGATACAGGTTCTCTTTTTGCAGGTCAAGTATTCGGCTTGCCAGCGTCTGGCGCAGATTCAGTATCATACGCCTGCCGAACTGGGTGAAATCAACCTTGTCGGTCACTTCCTCGCCTACTTCTGACTCGTCGTCTATCAGTAGCGCGTCCTTCAGTTCAATCTCAGTGTTCTCATTCTTCAACTCGCCATCTGCCACCACCACGCGGTTGCGATAGATTTCCAAGTCGCCCTTGTCGGGGTTGATAATCACGTCGTAGTTCGCATCCGAACCGTACATCTTTGCTATAACGTTACGGAACGAATCGGTCATAACGTTAATCAATGTCTGACGGTCAATGTTCTTGAGTTCCTTAAACTCGCTGAATGTGTCAATCAAATTTGTTGATTGTTTCTTTGTTGCCATTGCTATTTATTTTAATTATGATTATTTGTTCTTTTTGTATGAATATCAATTCATATTCTGTATCAGTATAATTTCAGTGTAATTGTCGTGATAACTCACATTCTTATGTTTTAATATTCCTTAATAAATCCCCTCGCAAATCCTAACATCACGCCCCGCTCTCGTCAAGCAATCTCTAAGCAAAGTGTTACGAAGCGGTAAGCATACTCCTCCGTTTACATTTCCTCACTCCTGTTAACATTTTTTAACACTCACCCGTTCCGCCGCTATATCTTCAGGTCATACACTGTATATTTCACATCTGAGTATTTGAAATTTAGTGTCTTAACCACCTTTTGCTTCCTCTTCTTGCCTTCCACAGCCTCCAATACCTCTGCGTCAATCGAGAAGTCATCGTCATTCACCTCCACCAGCACTCCTCTGTATTTCTTGCCGTCCTTACCCAATACTTCTACGTCATGACCTACATTCTTCTGGTATTGCATCAGCGTTTTGAATGGAGCAGTCAGGCTCACCGAACCTACTTCCAACTCATAGTCTTCCACGTCTCTGTCAAGTTGCGACTGTATATACTGGTTCAGTTCTGCACAAAAGTCAACATCCACTCCTTCAAATGCATCAATCTCCACCTGAATCTCATTCTGATTGGATACATGCACATCAACCAACTCATACTTTTTGCCTTCGAGATACTTCTCTACTATCTCTCTCACTATTTCCTTTTGTATCATATATTTAACCTTATATTTATTGTCAATCTCCTTTATATATACTATCACTCGCCTTTGTCGTGCCATGTTCCCCCACCTCTCTCCGTCAATCCTTCAACACGGCTCTTTCGCAACAAAGAAGGGAACCAACTGGCCCCCTTTTCAATTCATGCTGCAAAAGTACAACAAATTTTCCATTCCTGCAACTATTTTGTAACTATTTTATTAAAAATACGCACTTTTCACTCAAAAACACCTTTTCATCGCTGTTTTTATCCTCATCTGCAACACAATCATCCATCTTCTGCAACACAATCATCCATCTTTAATCAATATCACATATCTCCCTTTAATTTCCCTCATAGTATATAAGAAAATTGAACAAAATTTCTAATATTTTCCGACTCCCCCAAATGGGGGTTTTTGATATAAAGTATTGTATGAGTAACTAAGAAGCAGTAACTTTGTACAGAATTTCAGGTATTGATTATACTTCCTGATTCAAATATATTAGTATCATATTAGCATCATTTCTCACTGTTTCGTGTAAATACAACACGCAACTTACTAATTTAAATATATGAAAAGTATGAAAAGATTTTATGTAGCACTTCTGTGCATGGCAAGCGTGGTATTCTTCAATGCTTGCAATCAGAACAAACCGGCAGACCAACCCGCCGAGCCGGGCGAGTGGATTACATCTGCCGACCAGATTGATTTGTCCATTATGGACGACAAGGATTACAAATGCTGGGCCATTGATCTATGGTGCGACGGCACAACCATCAGCCGTCAGTACGAATGGGGCACTGAAGCCCAAGTGGGCGCCATCGCCAAGATGCTTCTCGCCATGGACGAACAGTTTGCGGGCGAACAAACCAAGAAAGTGATGTACACGGAGGCTGAAGCCAACGACGCAGACGCATGCCATAAAAAGGTATGGGAAGGCGCTGAATGCTGGGAAGAGACCATGAGCGCAGGCGGACAATCGGAAACAACTTATGGCTGGATGCCGGAGCAAAACATGAAAGAGCGTCATGATTACTATCAGTCCAAAGGTGTGACGCACAGCTACAAACGTGCAGCTGCCGCTGATGAAGAGGCATGTGATGCGTTGAACGGAGAAGACAATCCGGGCGGCAATCCCGATCAGCCTAAAGACTATAGCAAGTTTGACAACACTACGTACAAATGCTGGCAAGTTATCCAAAGCGCCTATGGCATGAATATTACCAATTATGTTTGGATGACAGAGCGGCAACTGAATGAAGAGTTTGACAAGATGGGTCTCCAATATACTTACTCTGAGGCAGACGCCAAAGACGAAGACGCCTGCAACGAGCTGAAAGAAAATAGCAATCCGACGGAAGGTGAGGAAGCCTGCTGGAAAATCACATCCACCGTCATGGGGCAGACCTCTGTTGCGTATTACTGGGGCACCGAGTCAGAAGCCAAAGCGCAAGTGAACGCGATAAACGGCACGGGTGTCGGAACGGCTTCCTATGAGAAATCCGCTGCCGCAGACCCCGATGCCTGCGACACCCTGAATGCAGAATAAACAGTAAACTCACATTCATACCAAACAATCATCATTATGAAAACAAAAATCTTCTCACTAACGGTTATGCTTGCAGCGAGCATGGCTATGTTCGCCGAAGGCGGTATTCCCGGACAGTTTTCCATCAATGAAAACGGGAAAAAAGTGATTTTCTCTCAAGGCAACCTGCAGTACAACCCTGCAGAGGACGTCTGGCGCTTTGCTCAGAAACAGTACGACATGATTGGCGCCGACAATGCCAACATCTCTCCGACCTATAATGGTTACATTGATTTGTTCGGCTGGGGCACGGGCAACAATCCCACTTTGGCATCCGAAAATGAAGGCGATTATGCCACTTTCACCGACTGGGGCATTCATCCCATCTCCAACGGCACCAACACCGCCAATAAATGGCGCACGCTATCCAAGCTGGAATGGGAATATCTGATTTATGACCGTGCCAATGCGGACAAACTCCGTGCCTTGGCAACAGTGAACGGTGTGCATGGCTGTATTCTTCTGCCCGATGCATGGAAACTGCCGCAAGGACTGAGTTTTGCAGCCGATGCGACTACATGGGCGGGCAATGTCTATACAGAAGCCCAATGGCAGCAAATGGAGCAGGCAGGCGCTGTGTTCCTGCCGGCAATGGGTTCGCGTTTGGGTACTAAGTTCAGACCGGTCGCAGCTGACGGATCGAGCAGCTATTGGTCAAATACGAAGGATAATGAGAATTCAGCATGGAGTGTGTCCATAACGGATGGATATTCTATTGTTACCTATTGTCATGCTATTCAAGACGGAGTGGGCGTTAGGTTGGTAACCGAAGACCTGACTTTAGATATTGACGACATTAAAAGTACAGAAGTAAAATACACAAAAGTCATTAATGATGGGCGACTTCTCATTATTCGTGACAACAAAGTTTATTCCGCAATTGGCATGCAAGTAAAGTGAAATTGTAGAGCACTTACATAGACACACTAAAAAAGTCAGAAAGCACTCTTCCCGAAGTGGCATACTTCGCAAGCCGCAGAGCTGTTTGCGCAGAAATCTTACCAAGATCAACAAAATTCCGGTAGATATTGGTGGTAAAAAGCAGTTTTATTTGCATAAGTGTCCCCCAAAGAGTACCTTTGCAGAAAATTTGCGGTATGCACACAGATAATCAAATCACTATCCTCGGGACCGGTAATGCACTTGCCACACGCCGCAATAAGTATACAGCCGAAGCAAAATCTGTGTACAGCGGACAAGTGATTGTTCCCGACGACCTTGAGACGATAGCGGTATAGATTGTATTGGAGTTTGTCTTTTCTGACACGCTTGTTAAGCAGTACTTTTGCATCAAAAACAAAAGTGCTGCTTTTTTATGATTACGCTTAATCTGACACTCCCGACCTGTTGGCAGGAAATGACCGCATCACAGATGCGGTATGTGTTTTTCCTGCTTACGCAGAACTATTCCGCAGACGAGGTGAAGACCTTTTGCCTCATTCGTTTCAGCGGGCTTCAAGTCCTTGCAAAGAGGATACAGGCTATCGCAGGAGAAGGGCTTCCACTTTTATCGTGTTGAGTCACTACCCGGACTCGAACCCCCGACCAGCACTAACCGTGCTATAGTAAGGGATTGTCCCATGTGGCGGCATAAGTAATTGTAACGTGAACCCAAATGCCTAAGCTGCTTTATAAGCAGCACATTCTCATGGCATTTGCAAACAAAACACTCTCATTAGTCATTTTCTGGTTGATTTATTTGTTTTGTGCTAAAATTTTTCGTAATTTTGCAGCGATATTTGGATAAGTATGTCTCGAACTACACAAAATACCATCTCTTGGCTTGTGTGTTGCATAGGTGCATTCGCACAACGGTTCGGTCTGCTCAATGGTGCTTCGTACGAGTACTAAGGATACGATATACTTAAACAAGAGTTAAGTACAAAATAATTGTAAGATCACTAATTATCGCCTATGGTATAAGAACAGCGACAAACGACATACATAAATAAGCACATTTGCTTTATTAAGGAGTCTTTCATTTCTCGACAACTTGAAAATTACCTTCGTTAATATAGCGAATGTTCACACTAAAGTGTGGACTTTCTGCATGTATTGGAGGTAATGGGAGTCGAGACCCGAAAGACCCAATATAAACAAGCGCGAAAGCCCATGCTTTTTTGTATAGCTATCCAAGAGAGGACAAAAGGGCTAACGAGCGAAAACAACTCAGCAACCCCAAGCCCGGCGAAGGTGTAAGAGCCGGAACAAATACTCATTTATTATGGTAAAGAAAATTTCTGTAGCACTTGGCATCGGAATGATTGCCATGCTATTTCTCGTCTCCTGTCAAGACGAACCTGGAGGCAAAGTAAGTTCCATGCAATTCAAACGCATGAACATCGCAGGAGCGAAAGCGCTGGCGTTGGCGTCAGACGCGGGTAATCCCCAGAAAATGCCTGCGCGCTTGCCTGCGGCATTGATGGATGAGGGAGATCCGGAGTATAATATCTCCAATCCCATTTTTACGGTTTCCGAGGATGGCACGTTGGTAGAAGTACACTATACCATCGAGGTGATTGGTAACGGCGAAATCGTGGATATGATCAAGGCGAACATGCGCCTCAAAGCGCAGTATATCTACGCGATCGGTGACGAATGGCTCTGGCTCGTCAACTGCGAGTACGACTACCCGGGTATTGAGGATGTGCAGGAGCCTCTGCGCGGTAAGATTCGCGAGTTGATGCACGCAGCGTTTGAATCTAATTTCCTCGTCCGCAGGTCTGATGGTGCACTCTTTGAGTGGTCACGCGAACAAGGTCGCCCGCAACGTGGTCGTGGCTACTGGAAGCCGAGCGATGTATATGGCGAAGTGGAAATAATGGGCAAAGACTTGTTCACATGCCCTTCTATGGGTGGCTTGGATGATTATTACGGAAGAGTCTATAAATTGGAGGACAAAGGCGACTACCTGAATGTAGTGAATATGCTTAACAGTACGCAGCAAGCTGAATGTCTGCTCCCCGACAGCCGTGGCATATTCGGCTCTATTATCTATGAACAGGGCGCATTCATTTTTCCTGACAAGCCGGGTGAAACCCAATTGGTTTGGTCCAAAACAGAAGAAGGGAAAGAGCCCTATGGCAATATCCATTTGGTCAGCATAAACAATACATTATATGCTATCGGTTTCAAATATACCGAAGATATGTATGTTACAGATGCTGCGTTATTAGCCATTGAGCATATCACAGATCCACAGGATATGTGGATTGCAACAGATGTACTTGTTAATTTGGGTAAAACAACGGCCGAATCACTCCAACAGATATTATGGACTCCCACTGATATGTGGCCGTTCAAGAGACCGTATAAAACCTCTGTCATGACGTGGTGGCAAGGCAATGCCATCTATTCTGTTGACCCGATAGCCAAGACCGTTGCCAAACGTGTGCTGCCTGCACACTATCCCGGCGATGAGAATAGTTATTATGACGGCATAGCCTATTCCGTAGACGACCCGCAAAACCCGCTGCCGAGTTCGTTCTATATCTGCGACCTATCGAAAGATGCCGCCGAGGAAGTGACCATTGATTACAGCGCTTTGGCTGAATATCTGATGAAGATTGTTCCCGGCAAGAGCGGTTCTATCAGCTACGATCCCAATACGCAATCGTTCAGATCGTCTCTCATGTTGACGGATGGCACTATGCTGAACATCTATATCTATGTATCTGGCGAATATAAAGGCAAGGCGCTCGTTTTCCGTGAGGGCGAAAACACCGCCGGACAAGTTATCTCCGTCATGGTACGCCTCAACTAAATCACCAATAACCAATTACAAATATGAAACGCAGTTTCTTATACGCCCTTGCGGTCATAGTGGCTGCAATAGGCATGACCTCCTGCCAGGGCGGTGGTGGGAGCGGAAAACTCAAAGAACTGGAGTTCAAACGTATGCACTTGGACGGAGTTAACGCGCTTGCCTTAGCTTCTATCAGTTCTGATGCACAAAATGCGCCACGGCGTGCTCCTGCTGCTGAAGGCGACACCGTTTATGATATGAGAGACCCCATCTATTCCGTTTCGGAAGATGGTACTTTAGTCGAAGTCTCATACACCATCAATTGTCGTGGCAATGGCGAGATTATTGATATGGTTCAGGCTCACATGCGCTTGGCGATGGAGTATATCTATCCGATTGGAGATGATTGGTTGTGGCTCTATAACTGCCGATATGATTACCCGGAACTCGATCAAGTAGAAGAACCTTATCGAAGCATGTTAGCAGAGAAATGCAACCCGCTCATGAGTAAACATTTCCTTGTCCGGCTCAAAGACGGTGCGCTGTTTGAATGGGACTACAATATTCTGCCTTATCTGGAATACGATATTGAGGGACATCCGCTGGCGGGAAACCGTCGTCCTTCGGATATCTATACCATTGTGGAGAGTATGAAGGGTGAGGTGTATTGTTTAAGCGAATATAGCGATGCCAAAATGGTGTACCAACTCAAAGACGAAGGCGATTACCTGAACGTACGTATGATGCATGAGAACACGCTCTATTTCGAATCTATTCTTCCGGACAACCGAGGTGCCATAGGCGGTGATATCGGCTATCGAGGAGGCGAATGGGGATGGACGTATAAGACCGGAGTGCTCTTCCCGAATACGCTGAACATTGTTGCTATTACAAGCGATGAGCATAAAGAGGCTAATTGGTATGTATCTTCCATCAATGGTACGCTATATGCCATTGCCGTTATTCGCGGATACGGTACTGCTTTCTATGCCTTGGACTTGCAAGAATCGCCTGTTGTTCAGGCCAAAGTAGGTGAATTGCTCGCAGAATTGCCGGACATCGAGACCGTAGCCGGCCCTATTAGCAAAACCGAAACGCTATCATGGCTTGACCACAATAAGAAGTTTACCTTTGACCCTAAAGGCAAAAAAGTCACGCACATGGATCTGCCGGACTACTACCCGGATAACGAAAGAGATTATTACGATAATATCGCTTATATCATGAATAACGATGAACACTCGTTCTATATCTGTGATTTATCAAAAGATGCAGCTGAACAGGTTGTTGTCGATTGGAGCGAATACGATGCTTACCAGGCACAGATAGTGACGGAGAAACCGTTTGGCAAGTATGATCCAAGCACCCAATCCTTCCAAAAGACGGCTATCACTATGAATGGTAAACAATTAACTATCATGGTAGATGTAGCCGGTGAGAACAAAGGCAAAGCACGCGTCTTCAAACCAGGCGAATCCACCGCCGGACAAGTCATCTCCGTCATGGTAAGATTGAACTAAATATAAGCCTAACCCCAACCCTTCCCTAAAAGGAAGGGAGAAAAGATTAAATATTATGAAACGTAATTTATTATTCGCCTTGGCAGCGATAGTCGTTGCAATAGGCATGTCCTCCTGCGAAGGCGGAGGAAACGTGAATGGCGTCAAGTTTCGGAAAATGAACTTGAACGGTGTCAACACCTTAGCCCTCGCTTCGCGTGGACAGAAAGCAGGCAAAAATGCTCCAGCTCGCATGCGTGCAGCAGGAGAAGATGAATTAGTGGAAGACGGCATGGCTTATTCCGTTTCCGGAGACGGCACACTCGTGGAAATCACCTACGCGATAGATGTCGGCGGAAGCGGTGATGCCAAAAACCTTATCAAAGCGAACTTGCGCCTGAGCATGCAGTATGTCTATTCCATAGGCGATGAGTGGCTATGGCTGTATGGTTGCAACTATGTGTATCCTGACTTAGACGAACTACCAGAACCGGCGTACAGCAAAATCAAAGAGGTAATCGCTGAGCATTCGGACTACCACAACAACTTCTTGGTACGCCGCAAAGACGGCGCACTCTTCGAGTGGGACGGATCACAAGGACGCCCCTTCTACGGCAATGTCAAGTGGGATGCTGACCAAACGGATATATATGGTATCGTAGAGGCAATAAATGGCGAGATTTATGCCAACAGCGACTACCATTCGATGCCTATTCACAACACCTTATACCGCTTAAAAGATGAAGGCGACCAGTTAGCGGTAACGACCATGCACAGCGACAAACTCACAACAGATGTGATCATGCCGGACAAACGCGGCGCATTCGGTCTGAATCTGTTCTATCAAGATGAATATGGCGATTATACAGGAAACGGCATACCGGGCGTAATGTTTGTCCCCTCCGGCAAGATTATAGGCTTTGACGAGAACTACCGTCTTATCTCCGTGGATGAGACACTCTATGCCCTTGGACAAATAGAAGGAAAGCCTGTGGTCTATTCCGTCGCGCTCTCTGAGGCGGAAAGCAAAGCCGTTTTGGGAGAGAAAATCGCAGAAATAAGCGGGGCTTCGATGTATGATTTGGAGAACCTGCCGGGCGTCAGCCGTAATAGCAAAGCTACATGGATGCTTGGCGGACAGAAATTTGTCTTTGATTTCAACAACTGGAGTTTGTCGAGTAGTCCGCTACCGACTTACTATCCGGACGAAGGCTATTACCAGGGTATCGCGTATGTGATGAGCGGCGACCAGCAGTCTTTCTATATCTGCGACCTGAGCAAGAGCGAAGCGGAACAAGTAGTGATCGACTACACCGAACTGAACTCGGATGCTTCTATCGTCAAGAGCACTATTTCCGCAAACTGGCAATACGTGCCACGCGCACAAGCCTTCCGCAAATCGGCACTCACTATAGATGGCTATGAGACCACTATCATCTTGCCTGTTTCCGGAGAAGACAAAGGCAAAGCCCGTGTCTACAAAGCCGGAGATACCACCGCCGGACAAGTCATCTCCGTCATGGTGAGACTGAATTAGTCTAAGTGTTCGTTGTCCATATGCCAAGTAGTGTCAATGCGTAGGCCACATACTATAAGGTATTAAAAACAAATAAGCACCTCAAAATAAGGTGCTTATTTGTTGAGCCACTACCCGGACTCGAACCGGGGATAGTCTCACTATGGAGCCACTGGGCGGACTCGAACCGCCGACTTTTGTCGTGTTGAGCCACTGGCCGGACTCGAACCGGCGATATTTGTACTCCTGTGAGCCACTGGGGGGACTTGAACCCC